>NZ_BAAILM010000020.1:34187-61030 GCF_054589175.1 Pseudomonas sp. 3A(2025)
TGACCCGGGCTGCCGCTTCGATTTCTTCACGGCTGGCGCTGGCCGGCATTTCGATATGACCGCGCAGTTTACCGTTGACCTGAATCACCAGTTGCAGGCTGTCCTGCACCAGCGCGCTTTCATCCAGCACCGGCCAGCCGGCATCGATGATCGGCGTGCTGTGGCCCAGATGCTGCCACAGTTCATGGCTGATGTGCGGCGTGATCGGCGCGAGCAACAGGGCGACGGTCTGCAGACCTTCCTGCAACAGGGCGCGGTCTTGCTCTGTCGCTTGCGGGGCCTTTTCCAGCACGTTCATCAAGGTCATGACCTGGGCGACGACCGTGTTGAATTTCTGGTTCTGGCCAATATCCTGGCTGGCTTGCCTGATGGCCTGGTGGATCGCACGGCGAATGACTTTCTGCTCGTCGCTCAGTGTGGCCAGATCAAGGCTGCCCGGCAGGCCCTGAGCCACATGGGCCTGGGCCAGACGCCAGACGCGGCGCAGGAAGCGGCTCGAACCTTCGACGCCGGAATCGGACCACTCCAGGCTCTGGTCGGGCGGCGAGGCGAACATCATGAACAGGCGGCAAGTGTCGGCGCCGTACTGGTCGATCATGGTCTGCGGGTCGATGCCGTTTTTCTTCGACTTCGACATCTTCTCGGTGCCGCCGATCTCGACCGGCAGGCCATCGCTGGTCAGTCTGGCGCTGATTACCTTGGCCTTGGCGTCACGCTCCAGCGTCACGTCGGCCGGGTTGATCCAGGTCTTCTTGCCGCTGGCTTCCATGCGGAAATAGGTTTCGGCGTTGACCATGCCCTGGGTCAGCAGGTTCTTGAACGGTTCGTTCGAGGTCACCAGGCCTTCGTCGCGCATCAGCTTGTGGAAGAAGCGCGCGTACAGCAGGTGCAGGATCGCGTGTTCGATACCACCGATGTACTGATCCACCGGCAGCCAGTGGTTGGCGGCGTTCGGCTCGACCAGGCCACCTTCATAGTGCGGTGAGGCGTAGCGGGCGTAATACCACGACGACTCGACGAAAGTGTCCATGGTGTCGGTTTCACGCTTGGCCGGTGCACCGCATTTCGGGCAGTTGCACTCGTAGAACTCAGGCATGCGCGCCAGCGGCGAACCGGCGCCGTCCGGCACCACGTCTTCGGGCAGCACGACCGGCAACTGATCTTCAGGTACCGGTACATCGCCGCATTGCTCGCAATGCACGATCGGGATCGGGCAGCCCCAGTAACGCTGGCGGCTAATGCCCCAGTCGCGCAGGCGGAACTGGGTACGCGACTGACCGAGGTCTTTCTTGATCAGTGCGACTTCAATAGCGTCGAACGCGCCCTGGAAGTCCAGGCCGTCGAACTCGCCGGAATTGATCAGCGTGCCGTGCTCGCCATAGGCAGCCTGCCATTCGCTGCCGACTTCGTCGCCCACGCTGGTACGCACCACGGCCTTGATCGGCAGGTTGTACTGGGTGGCGAATTCGAAGTCGCGCTCGTCGTGGGCAGGGACCGCCATGACCGCACCGTCGCCGTAGTGCATCAGCACATAGTTGGCGACCCACACCGGCAGTTTCTCGCCGGTCAGCGGGTGCTCGACGAACAGCGAGGTCGGCAGGCCCTTCTTTTGCTGGGTGGCGACGTCGGCTTCGGCAACGCTGCCGCCCTTGCACTCATCGATGAACGCTTGCAGCGCCGGGTTGCCCTGAGCAGCTTGTGTGGCCAGCGGGTGCTCGGCGGCCACGGCGACGTACGTCGCGCCCATCAGGGTGTCGGGGCGGGTGGTGAAGACTTTCAGGGCGCCGGCGGTGCCGATGCTGGCCTGATCGTACGGGAACTGCACCTCCATGCCGCGCGACTTGCCGATCCAGTTGCGCTGCATGGTCTTGACCTGCTCGGGCCAGCCCGGCAAATCGTCGAGGCTGGTCAGCAGTTCATCGGCGTAAGCGGTGATCTTGAAATAGTACATCGGGATTTCGCGCTTCTCGATCAGCGCGCCCGAACGCCAGCCACGGCCGTCGATGACCTGCTCGTTGGCCAGAACAGTCTGGTCAATCGGGTCCCAGTTGACGGTGCCGTTCTTGCGGTAGATCACACCCTTTTCGAACAGGCGAGTGAACAGCCACTGTTCCCAACGGTAGTAATCCGGCTTGCAGGTGGTGACTTCACGTGACCAGTCGACCGCCAGGCCCAGGCTTTTCAGCTGGTCCTTCATGTAGGCGATGTTTTCGTAGGTCCACTTGGCCGGCGCGACATTGTTGTCGATGGCGGCGTTTTCTGCCGGCATGCCGAAGGCGTCCCAGCCCAGCGGCTGCAGAACGTTCTTGCCGAGCATGCGCTGGTAGCGGGAAATTACATCACCGATCGTGTAGTTGCGCACATGACCCATGTGTAGCTTGCCGCTGGGGTAAGGAAACATCGACAGGCAGTAGTAGGTCTCCTTGCCTGGCTGTTCACTGACTTCAAAGGATTTTTGCTCGTCCCAGAACGACTGGGCGGCGGCTTCGATTTCGCGGGGCTGATAGAGTTCGTGCATGGCTTTTTTTACTAAGGATGGGTGACCCTTGGCCTCTTCATCGCATCCCCTGGTCAGCCCGCACCGGGGGCAATGGCCTGGGCGGTGCGTCGGGACTGGAGTGAGCGCAAGTGGGGTTAAGGAAACGCCGTAGCATACATGAGCGCTGTCGGCCGAGGGAAACCCTGATTGCGCAGCCAGGCGGCAAAAGCCCCGATGAGTGACGTGATCCACGGATAGTTCCCGCCGTTGGTCGCAGTTTCCCGCCTGTTTCAGCAGCAGCGCTAAGCTCAAGAACGAGGGTATGTTCTATCTTCGACGAGGTGAGCGGATGACAGAGTTGCAGCACCTATCAGGCACTCCTGAGCTGTATGAACGTTTGATCAATCGCATGGAGCTTGCGCTGGAAACGGCAAGTACGGCGGTTCGTCTTCGCAACGAACTGCTGGTAGAACTCGAATTCAACGGCCTGACCAATGCCGAGTTCGAGCTGATTGAGGCCTACCTTGAAAAAGGATCGAAGGCTGCAAACGGGGCTGTTAAAGATAAAGACGAGGACGGTTTCAAGGCAGCACCGGAATCATCCGGTGCACTGCCAGCATCGCGCGACCCGGTCAAGGTTATCTGGCTCAAGGACAAGCGCCGTGCCGGTAGCGCCAGCCGGTCAAGCGGTCACTCAAAGACTACATTCAGGTTCTGACCATCGCGGGCTGCGGGCCCGTCTTTCAAGCATTGTCGCTTGGCACCATTGCTTTTAGGCTTCGGACATCTCTGGAGATGTCCGATGCCTTTACGCTATCTGTTCAAAACCCTGTTGTTACCGCCTGGCATTCTGTTCGTGCTGTTGTTGCTGGCCTGGTGGTGGCGGCGCTTACGACCGCGCCTGGCCTTTGCCTGTTTTGCTCTGGGGCTGGGCGGGTTGTGGCTGATGAGCCTGCCTGCGGTGGTCGAACACGCGGCCCGTAGTCTGGAGCACGTGCCGCCTTTGCCCAGCGCGCAGTGGGCACATCTTGCGCAGCAGGCCGATGTGATAGTGGTGTTGGGCAATGGCCGGGAGCGGCATTCGCCGACATGGGGCACCGATGCGCCGACGGCGCTGGGTCTTGAACGCCTGCAACTGGCGGCGCGCCTGGCGAAGGTCTCCGGGTTGCCGGTATTGGTGAGTGGTGGCCTGCATTATGGCGAGCCGCCCAGCGAAGCGCGGATCATGAGCGACACGCTGCGTGACGATTTTGCTGTCAACGTACGCTGGCTGGAAGAACAAAGCCGCACCACATGGGAGAACGCGACCCTGAGCGCCGAACAACTGGCGCCGCTGGGGCTCAAGCGTGTGGTGCTGGTGACCCAGGCCTGGCACATGCCGCGTGCACGCTGGAGTTTCGAGCAGGCCGGCTTCACCGTCATCGGCGCGCCGGTGGGCTTTCTTGGCGTCGACAACGCCCGGCCTTTCGGCGGCTGGCTACCGGAAAGCCGCGCCTTCGGCCAGAGCGCATTGCTACTGAACGAAGCCGCGGGCTTGCTGGTGTACCCGTGGGTCTACCCTGATTCTTAACGGTTTTTGGATGTGCGCACCGTCAGGAAGGCCCAGCCCAACAACACAAAACACACCACGCCCAATGGCCACGAGCGCCAGCGCAGGTACGGGGTCAGTTCATGCATGGGCACCACTTCGCCATACAACACGCCGCGTTCGAACGAGGGCAGGCGGGTGGTGATCTGGCCGAACGGATCGATCAGCGCGGTGACGCCGTTGTTGGTGGCACGAATCATCCAGCGCCCGGCTTCCAGCGCACGCATCTGCGCCATTTGCAGGTGCTGCAACGGGCCGATCGAGGTGCCGAACCAGGTGTCGTTACTGACCGTCAGCAGCAGGTCGCTTCTGGCGGCCAGTCCTGCGGCAAACTCCGGGTAGACCACTTCATAGCAGATATAGGGCGCGATCTGATAACCCTGCGCCTGCAGCAACGGCTGATCGTGCGGTCCGCGAGCAAAGTCGGACATCGGCAGGTTGAAGAACGTGATCAGGCCGCGCAGCAGGTCCTGCAACGGCACGTACTCGCCGAACGGCACCAGCTTTTGCTTCAGATAAGTGCCGTCGCCGACGCCGGTCACCGTGATGCCGTTGTAATAACGGTATTCGCCGGCATGGTTGGCTTCGCGTATCGGAACGCCGGTAATCAGCGCCGAGTTTCGCTCGGCCGCAAAGCGGCCCATCATGCTCAGGTAGCCTTCGGCCATTTCCTTGAGCACCGGCACCGCTGTTTCCGGCCAGATGATCAGGTCGGCCTGCTTTGAGCGAAAGGTCATGTCGCGGTACAACGCCAGTTGCGCATTGAGGTGCTCAGGGTCCCACTTCAATGTTTGTTCGACATTGCCTTGCAGGGCAGCAACCGTCAGCGGCTTGCCGGCCGGCGAGGTCCAGGCGTGATCCTTCAGGGCCAGACCGATCACCCATGGGGCGAGCAGCAGCGCTACGCCTGCTGCCAGCCTTGAGCGATTCGGCCACAGGCGCGGCAGGTTGCACAGTACCGCCGCCGTCAACGCCAGGGCGAAGGACACCAGCCACACACCGCCCAGCGGTGCGAGCCCGGCCAGCGGACCGTCGAGCTGGCTGTAACCGGAATACAGCCACGGAAAACCGGTCAGGAACCAGCCGCGAAAGGCTTCCTGCGCCACCCACAACGCCGCAAACGCCAGCGCGTCGGCCAGCGGTTGCCCCGTGCGCCGTAGCCAGCGCGCCCAGGCCCAGGCGGGCAGGGCAAAGAACCAGGCAATGGCGGCGATGAACGACAGCATCAACAGGCCCGCCAACAGCGCCGAAGCGCCGCCGTAGGTGTTGATGCTGACGTAGATCCAGCTGGTGCCGGCACCGTACAGGCCAAAGCCAAAGCACCAGCCGCGCCATAGGGCCTGACGCGGACTCAAGTCGCGCAGGCCCAGGTAGAACAGCGCAGCGGCCAGCAATGCCAGTGGCCAGATATCGAATGGCGCCAGGGCCAGGGTGGTGAGACCACCGGCCGCCACGGCCAGCAGGTTACCGGGCCAGCCGGGGCGGGTGATCCAGCGCATCAAAAATCCTTAATACGGCGTAAGACGATTTATGTCCGAGACAACGGGCTCAGGCGCAGCAGGTGAATACGGCGGCTGTCAGCGTTGAGGATACGGAAGCGATACGCGCCGATCTCGGTGGTTTCGTTGCGCTTGGGCAGATGGCCAAAGGCATTCATGACCAGACCGCCAACGGTGTCGAACTCGTCATCGGAGAACTCGCTGTCGAAAAACTCGTTGAAGCTTTCGATCGGCGTCAGCGCCTTGACCAGGAAGTCACCGCTGGGCAGCGGCTTGATGTAGCTGTCTTCCTCGACATCGTGCTCGTCTTCGATATCACCGACGATCTGCTCCAGCACGTCCTCAATGGTCACCAGGCCCGCCACACCGCCGTATTCGTCGATGACGATGGCCATGTGATTGTGGTTGGCGCGAAACTCGCGCAGCAGCACGTTCAGGCGCTTGGATTCCGGCACGAAGGTGGCCGGGCGCAGCAGTTTCTTGATGTCCTGCTGGTCGCTGTCGGCTTGCAGGATCAGCGGCAGCAGGTCCTTGGCCAGCAGCACGCCGAGCACGTCGTCGTGGCTTTCGCCGATCACCGGGTAGCGCGAGTGGGCGGCATCGATGACGGCGGGCAGGAATTCGCGCGGCGTCTGCGTGGCGCGGATGCTGATCATCTGCGAGCGCGGCACCATGATGTCGCGTACTTGCAGGTCGGCAACCTGGATAGCGCCTTCAACGATGGCCAGTGCCTCGCTGTCCAGCAGCTTGTTCTGATGGGCTTCGCGCAGCAGCTCCAGCAGCTCCTGGCGGTTCTTGGGCTCGTGGGCAAAAGCCTGGGTCAATTTGCCCAGCCATGACTTTTGCCCGTTGCTCGATCGATCTTCGCTCATGGCCCTTACTCGTGGTCCTTGCTTGGTGTCTCTGAATGTTGAGGTTCTTCGCTGTCGTCGTCTGCGTAAGGATCCGGATAGCCCAGTTCCTCAAGCAACGTTCGTTCCAGCGCTTCCATTTCTTCGGCTTCTTCATCGTCTATATGATCGAAGCCGAGCAAATGCAGGCAGCCGTGGATCACCATGTGCGCCCAGTGAGCCTCGGGCTGTTTGCCCTGCTCCTGCGCTTCACGGTTGACCACCGGTACGCAGATGACCAGGTCGCCCAGCAGCGGGATATCCAGCAGGTCATCGGGAACGTCGGCCGGGAACGACAGCACGTTGGTGGCGTAATCCTTGTGCCGCCAGGTGTGATTGAGCTCGCGGCCTTCGGTTTCATCCACCAGCCGGATGGTCATTTCCGAATCGGCCGTGCGCGCACGCAAGCCCATTTCGCACCACAGGCGAAACTGGGCTTCGGTGGGTGCGCAGGTTTTGCTGGCGATCTGCAGGTCCAGCTCAAGCATTGCGGTGGCCTTCGTCGGAACGCGCCTCGAAGCGCTCGTAGGCTTCGACAATGCGCTGCACCAGCGGGTGACGCACCACATCTTTTGGCTGGAAATGGGTAAAGCTGATGCCCGGTACATCCTTGAGCACGTCGATGACGTGCGCCAGGCCCGACTTGGTGCCGCGCGGCAGGTCGACCTGGGTGATGTCGCCGGTGATCACGGCAGTGGAGCCAAAGCCAATACGGGTCAGGAACATCTTCATCTGCTCGACGGTGGTGTTCTGACTTTCGTCGAGAATGATGAAGCTGTTATTAAGGGTGCGACCGCGCATGTACGCCAGCGGGGCAATCTCGATCACCTGCTTCTCGATCAGCTTGGCCACGTATTCGAAACCGAGCATCTCGTACAGCGCGTCGTAGAGCGGGCGCAGGTACGGGTCGATCTTCTGGGCCAGGTCGCCGGGCAGGAAGCCGAGCTTTTCACCGGCCTCGACTGCCGGGCGAACCAGCAGGATGCGGCGGATCTGCTCGCGCTCCAGGGCATCGACCGCACAGGCCACGGCCAGCCAGGTCTTGCCGGTGCCGGCAGGGCCAATGCCGAAGTTGATGTCGTTGCCCAGTACGGCCTTGACGTAGCGCTGCTGATTGACACCGCGCGGGCGAATCATGCCCTTCTTGGTGCGCAGGCCCACGCTGGCTTCGGCAACCGGGTTGTGCCCGGCGTCATCGATGCCGGTTTCCTGCAGGAACAGGTGAACCATGTCGGGGGTCAGTTCGGCAGCCTTGGCTTCGCGATACAGACGGCGCAACAGGTTTTCGGCCGAGGAGGTGAGCCTGGGTTCGCCGATCAGTTCGAACTGATTGCCACGGTTGCGAATCTCGATGTCCAGGCGCTGTTCGATCAGGCGCAGGTGCTCGTCGAGTTGTCCGCACAGGTTGGCGAAACGATGGGCCTCGAAAGGTTCGAGGGTAAAACGATGGGGTTCTATAGGTGCGTTCAAGGTCTTCTTTTTGGCCGCCTGACGGCTGTGGGGGTTGAACTGAAGAATAACCCCAGCGTTGCCTGTGCGAAAGCTCTGACTTGTAATGACCTTATATCGCAGGAGCGGCTTTGGCCGCGAACGACTGCGAAAGGCACGGTGTTGAGCCTTTCGCTGACGATCCGGCTTTACGATTGCAGCAGCGAACCACGCAACGAGTGCGGTTGCGCCGCATCGATATGCACATCGACGAACTGGCCGATCAGGCTCGGGTTGTCGCAACTGAAGTTGACGATCCGGTTGTTTTCGGTACGTCCCTGCAACTGCCCGGGGTCTTTTCGCGAATAGTCGGTGACCAGAATCCGTTGGGTCGAGCCGACCATCTGTCGACTGATCTCGAAACCCTGCTGGTTCAGGCGATGCTGCAAGGCCGCCAGGCGCTGCTTTTTCACCTCTTCCGGCGTTTCGTCCTTCAGGTCGGCTGCCGGCGTGCCGGGGCGCGGGCTGTAGACGAAGGAGAACGAGAAGTCGAAACCCACGTCCTGTACCAGCTTCATGGTGTTTTCGAAGTCTTTCTCGGTTTCCCCCGGAAAGCCGATGATGAAGTCCGAACTGATGCAGATGTCCGGCACGGCGGCCTTGAGCTTGCGCAGTCGCGACTTGTATTCCAGCACCGTGTGGTTGCGTTTCATCGCCGCCAGCACCCGGTCAGAGCCCGATTGCACCGGCAAGTGCAGGTGCTTGACCAGCTCCGGCACCTCGGCATGGGCCTGGATCAGGCTGTCGGAGAACTCCAGCGGGTGCGAGGTGGTGTAGCGAATGCGGTCGATGCCATCGATGGCGGCCACCACCCGAATCAGGTCGGCCAGGTCGGCGACGCTGCCATCGGGGTGGGTGCTGCGATAACCGTTGACGTTCTGCCCCAGCAAGGTGACTTCACGCACGCCGTTTTCTGCCAGGTGAAAGACCTCGCTCAGCACATCGTCGAACGGCCGGCTGACTTCTTCGCCGCGGGTATAAGGCACCACGCAGAACGTGCAGTACTTGCTGCAGCCTTCCATCACCGACACGTAGGCGGTCGGGCCATCGACCCGAGGTTCGGGCAAATGGTCGAACTTTTCGATTTCCGGAAACGAGACATCGACCTGCGGCAGACCGCTGACGCGCGCGGCATCGATCATTTCCGGCAGGCGGTGCAGGGTCTGGGGGCCGAAGACCACGTCGACATAGGGCGCGCGGTCACGAATGGCGGCGCCTTCCTGGCTGGCCACGCAACCACCGACGGCAATGACCATTTCGGGGTTGGCCAGCTTCAACTCGCGCCAGCGGCCGAGCTGGGAATACACACGGTCCTGGGCACGTTCGCGAATCGAGCAGGTATTGAGCAGGATCACGTCGGCATCTTCGGCGCGTGCAGTGACTTCCAGGGCTTGATGTTCGCCCAGCAGGTCGACCATGCGCGAGCTGTCGTACTCGTTCATCTGGCAACCGTGGGTTTCGATGTAAAGCTTCTTGGCCATGCTCACTAATCTGCTGATTCAAAGAACCGCGCATTATAGGGGCGATGGCCGTTGGGTTCTAGCATTGCCTGTCCGGCGGGCATGCTATAGTTCCGCTCTTTTTCACCACTGTGATCATTGCCTGCTGACCATGACCAAACGCGAATCTCCCATCTACAAAGTGATTTTCCTCAACCAGGGCCAAGTGTTCGAAATGTACGCCAAGCAGATCTATCAGAGCGATCTGTGGGGGTTTCTTGAAGTCGAGGAGTTTGTCTTTGGCGAGCGCACGACCGTGGTCGTGGACCCCAGCGAAGAAAAACTCAAGGCTCAGTTCGAAGGCGTGGTGCGCAGCTTTGTGCCAATGCATTCGATCGTGCGCATCGACGAAGTCGAGCGCATGGGCACACCGAAGATCAGCGAAGCGAAGGGCGGCAGCAATGTCATGCCGTTCCCGGTGCCGATGCCAGAGAAGTAATTACGGTAATGGCGAGAAGGGCGTACGCCCTTCAGCCGTCTGCAACTCAAGCAGGTATTTGCGGAAAATCTGCCCCAGCACCTGGGTGGCGATTTCAAGCTCGTTGCGCTGCATCTTCGCCGACACCTCGTCGGCGGCGTCCAGGGCGTCTTCCGAGCCGTTGACCGCGGCCATCTTCAGCACCACGTAAGCCTGGATATTGTTCACCGGCACACCTTCGCCGGCAGCGAACATCGAGCCCAGCCGGTATTGCGCCTGGGCATGGCCCTGCAACGAGGCTTTCTCGAAATAATTCAGCGCCTGGCTCAGGTCGCGCTCGGTCTGCTTGCCTTCGTAGTAGAACTCGCCCAACTCGTATTGCGCCTGTGCATCCCCCGACTGCGCCGCCTGCTGGCATGCGCTCAAGGCATCGGGCAGGTTTTCCGGCAGCGTATTGAGGGTGCAACGACCCATCGCTGGGATCAACAACGAGTTGCCGCCTGCTGCCTGGGTCAGCAGGGGATAGACAAGCAACAGGCAGCCCAATGCAAGGGTGCGGCCGGTGCGGTTCATGGGAGTCGACTTGCCTCTGAAAAAGATGCGGGCGTACTGTGCAGCAGAAGGTGCTGGCTGCGCATTATGAAATAAGCGGAGGCCACCTTACAAAGTGTTTACGGATTTTCTGCTGCACGGCTTTTAAAAGCCTTGTTTTTAGAGGGTAGAGCACTAAGGCATTTACGCCCGCTGCTTTTGTAAACGGGGTCAGCGGGCGTAATACCCTTACTTGAGTGCAGCAAACGCCTTTTCAGCGGCATTCAGGGTCAACTGCAACTCCGCCTCGCCATGGGCGATGGAGGTAAAGCCTGCCTCGAAGGCGCTCGGCGCCAGGTACACGCCGCCGTCGAGCATCAGGTGGAAGAAGCGCTTGAAGCGCTCGGCATCGCTGGTCATCACGTCCTGAAAGGTGACGATGGCTTTGGTCTCGGTGAAATACAGGCCGAACATGCCACCTGCCTGTGTGGTGGTGAAGGCGATACCGGCCGCATCGGCTCGTTCCTGCAAGCCTGCCAGCAGGCGAGAGGTGTAGGCCTCCAGCTCGGCATGGAAGCCGGGGCGGCAGATCAGGCGCAAGGTGGTCAGGCCGGCGGCCATGGCCAGCGGGTTGCCCGACAGCGTGCCAGCCTGATAGACCGGGCCCAGCGGGGCGATGTGCGACATGATCTCGCGCTTGCCGCCAAAGCAGCCGACCGGCATGCCGCCGCCGATGATCTTGCCAAAGGTCGACAGGTCCGGGGTTACGCCGTAGTACGCCTGGGCGCCACCGAGGGCAACACGAAAGCCGGTCATCACTTCGTCGAAAATCAGCACCACGCCGTGCTCGTCGCACAGATCGCGCAGGCCTTGCAGATAACCCGGTGCCGGCGGCACGCAGTTCATGTTGCCGGCCACCGGCTCGACGATGATGCATGCCACTTCCTGGCCCACTTCGGCGAGCATGCTGCGCACCGCTTCCAGATCGTTGAACGGTACGGTCAGGGTGTGTTTGGCAAAGGCTGCCGGCACGCCGGGCGAGCTGGGCACCCCGAGGGTCAGTGCGCCGGAGCCGGCCTTGACCAGCAGGCTGTCGGAGTGGCCGTGGTAGCAGCCCTCGAACTTGATGATGCTGTCGCGGCCGGTGTAACCACGGGCCAGGCGAATCGCGCTCATGGTCGCTTCGGTACCGGAGCTGACCATGCGCACCATTTCCATCGACGGCACCAGCGAGCAGACAAGGTCCGCCATCTCGGTTTCCATCGCGGTCGGGGCGCCATACGACAGGCCGTGTGCCAGTTGGGCACGCACGGCGTCGAGGACTTCGGGGTGGCTGTGGCCGAGGATCATCGGGCCCCAGGAACCGACATAGTCAACGTAGCGTTTGTCGTCTTCGTCCGTCACGTAGGCGCCTTCAGCGTGCTTGAAGAACAACGGCGTACCGCCGACGCTCTTGAAGGCGCGGACCGGGGAGTTGACTCCGCCGGGGATGTGTTTTTGGGCGTTGGCGAACAGTGTTTCGGAACGGGACATGATCGGGTCTCTGCTTTTGAAACGGGAAGTCGTGTCTGCGCGGGCGAGGCGGGGCCATACGGCGCAGCAGGCGGCACTATAGCAAAAGCCACTTGACTGGCGGCTGTCGATGTCCGATTTCAGCCAGACAATTGCCCGGTGCTGGCTTAGAGTCTGGCCTATGAAAACCCTCGACCCGCAAGTCTGCTACGCCGCCTTTGCCGCCCGCGACCGTCGTTTTGACGGCTGGTTCTTCATGGGCGTGTCCTCGACCGGCATCTACTGTCGGCCGGTGTGCCCGGTGCGTGCACCGCTGGCGCGCAACTGCACGTTTTTCACCTCGGCGGCGGCCGCCGAACAGGCCGGTTTTCGGCCGTGCCTGCGTTGCCGCCCGGAACTGGCACCGGGGCATGCGGCGCTGGAGGCGTCCGAGCGACTGGCTCAGGCGGCGGCGCGATTGATCGAAGAGGGCTACCTCACCGGCCGCAATCTGGAAGATCTGGCGCAAAGGGTGGGCGTCACCGCCCGCCATTTACGGCGCATCTTCGAGGCGCATTTCGGCGTGAGCCTGATCGGGTTTGCCCAGACCCAGCGGCTGCTGATCGCCAAGCGCTTGCTCACCGAAACCGGCCTGCCCATGACCGAGGTGGCACTGGTTTCAGGCTTTGGCAGCGTACGACGCTTCAACGATGTATTTCAGGCGCGCTACGCGCTTAACCCGTCGCGCCTGCGTAAGGCCCGGCACATGCCGGCGGCGCAGACCCTCAATCTTGAACTGGCGTACCGACCGCCGTTTTCCTGGCCCGGCGTCCTGGCCTTTCTGGCTCATCGGTGTATTGCCGGCGTCGAGCGCGTCGACGCCGACAGTTACAGCCGGGCTATCGAAGTGGAACATGCAGGCGCACAACTGACCGGCTGGGTTCGTGTGCGTCACAACGCACCTCGGCACGTTTTGCAGGTAGAGATTTGCAGCACCTTGCAGCCAGCGATTGCTCAGGTGCTCGGCTTGCTGCGGCGGGTGTTCGATACCGGCTGCCGGCCCGATCTGGTCGATGCGCACCTCGGCGCGCTGGCCGAAGGCTTGCCGGGCATGCGCGTGCCGGGTGCTTTCGATGGCTTTGAAATTGCCGTGCGTGCAGTGGTCGGGCAGCAGATTTCGGTGCTGCGCGCCCGGCAGATTCTCGCACGCATCGCCGAGCGCTACGGCACGCCGATGGTGCAAGCTCCCGAGGGATTGCTGCAGGCCTTCCCGAGCGCCGAGGCGCTTGCCCGGCTTGAGCCTGAGGCGCTGATTGCCACCGGGCTGATCGGCATTCGCGCCGAGGCGATCATTCTGGTCGCCAAAGAGGTGGCTGCCGGCCGTATCGTGCTAGAACCGCTCGTGCCGCTGGAGCAAACCCTGGCGGCGCTGCGGCAGATTCGCGGCATTGGCGAATGGACTGTGCAATACATTGCCATGCGCGCGCTGGGCTGGCCCAATGCGTTCCCGCACGGCGATGCGGTGCTCAAGAAGTACCTTGGCTGCACCCGTGCTGCGCAGCTCGATGAGCAGGCCGACCGTTGGGCGCCCTGGCGGGCTTATGCGGTAGTGCATCTGTGGCGTTTAAGTGAGGAGGCAAAACAATGAACACAGGCTATCTGTTGAGCAGCGCCCTGGGCGATATCGTCCTGCGTGCCGAAGACGAGGCCCTGACCGGTGTGTTTTTCGTCGGTCAGAAGCACTACCCCGAACTGTTGATCACTGATGAGGCAAACGTGCCGCGCATCATCGCGCAGGCCCGTGAACAGTTGCAGGAGTTTTTCAGTGGCGAGCGTCAGGTCTTCGATCTGCCGTTGCGCGCCAAGGGCACGCCGTTTCAGGAGCAGGTCTGGCAGGAACTGGCACGCATACCGTATGGCGAGGTGCTGTCGTATGGCGCCATGGCGCGCAAGATGGGGCTGAGTGCAGGGCACTCGCGAGCGGTGGGCACCGCCAATGGCCGCAACCCGATCTCGATCATCGTGCCGTGCCACCGGGTGGTAGGCGCCAGCGGCGACCTGACCGGCTACGCAGGCGGCGTCGACCGCAAGCGCGCCCTGCTGGCACTGGAGTGCGCGCAGGGCTTCAAGCTGGGTTAACGACCCAGCAACGCATTGAACGCCTTCGCCCGGCGGGTCACTTCGGCTGCGCTGTCAGCGCCAAACAGGCCATTGACCACCGCCAGCAGATCGGCACCGTGCTCCACCAGAGGGGCTGCGTTTTCCAGGGTAATCCCGCCAATCACCGCAATCGGCAGGTTGATGCGGGCGCGAACCTGCTCAAGCAACTCCAGCGGCACTGCTGGCGCATCGGGTTTGGTCTGCGACGTGAAAAAGCGCCCGAACGCCACATAGGTAGCGCCGTCGGCCTTGGCCTGTTCGGCCAGCTCCAGCCGGCCGTGGCAGGTGGCGCCGACAATCGCCTTGTGGCCCAGCAGGGCGCGGGCATTGGACAGCGAGCCATCGGTCTGGCCCAGATGCACGCCAACGCCGAGGCGCGCCGCCAGCTCGGCGTCGTCGTTGATGATCAGGCGGGTCTTGTAGCGCTCGCACAACTTGAGCAGTTCGCTGGCTTCGCGCAGGCGGCGCGATTCGTCATGGGTCTTGTCGCGGTATTGCAGCAACGTGACGCCGCCCTCCAGGGCAGCCTCGACATAGGACAGAAACCTGCCGGCCAGTAACTGGCCGTCGGTGATGGCGTACAGGCCGCGTAGCTTCATGAAAGTGGCCTCGATAGGGTGATCACGAACAGAAGTCCAGCGGCAGGCGGCGCGGTACGAACTGACCCCGACCCAGCAGGTCGGCATCGCGCAGGGTGCGCCAGGTGTAGTCCAGTGCCGACTCGACGGCGCTGACCAGTTCCTGGCCCAGTGCCAGGCGCCCGGCCAGGGCGCTGGCCAGTGTGCAACCTGAACCATGATAGCTGCCCGGCAGGCGCTGGCAGGTAAAAGTCAGCGGCTGGCTGTCACGAATGTACAGGCGGTTGTGCACCTGTTCTTCATCGCCATGGCCGCCGGTGATCAACAGGTGTTGGCAGTATTCCAGCAAGCGTGCCGCGCACTCGTCGGCCGTGCCTTCGGGCAGTTCGGCGAGGATGCGTGCTTCGGGCAGGTTGGGCGTGGCGATCGTCGACAGCGGCAACAAGCGCTCGCGCATCGCATAACCGACTTCGTCCTTGCCCAGCCGTCCACCGCCGCCGGCCCGCAGCACCGGGTCGCACACCACCGGCAAGTGCGGGTGAGCGCTGAGCAGACCGACCACGGTGTCGACCATCTCCAGTGAACCGAGCATGCCCAGCTTGACGGCCTCGACCTGCGAGTCGTTGAGCACGGCATTGGCCTGGGCCAGCACCCACTCACGATCCAGAACGCGGAAATCGCTGACATTCACTGTGTCCTGCACCGTCAGTGCAGTCACGGCAGGAGCAGCATGGCAACCCTGGGCAAGCAGGGCTTCGATATCGGCCTGCAAACCGGCGCCACCACTGGGGTCGTGACCGGACAGGCAGAGAACTACGGGGCGGGTGCTATAGAGTGTGTTCATGGTGCGCGAGCTTATCATTAACTTTGCGGGGGCCGCTGCCAGGGCCTGAAAATTTCGGCGCTGCAATTTTGTGCAGTGTGTCGCATTCCTGGTGTGCGGCGTCTAACTGCCCGTGCTAGAGCCTTTGCTGTGAAATCAAAGGCATGGTGACTTTGAATGATTAGCAGCTATCCTTGTCAGTCTGCGCACGGATGCACGTACAGGGCCCGCCACTGGCGGCTTGTAGCATCATCCGGCACAGGTTTACGGAACCTATTGAACCTGCTTCACGGATGGAAAACTGCAGGGCGTCGCTTCAGGGATTGAGTGATCGCGACGGACTACCTTGGGGCTTTCATGCGCTACTTGCTGATGTTGCTGGTTGCTTGCCTGCCGTTGTTGGCGCATGCCGTCGAGTTCGACGAAAGCACCCGCAGTCTCTCGCTGGGTCGCTGGACCGAAGTGTTCGAAGACACCAGCGGCACTGTGGGCATCGATCAGGTCAGCCGTGCCGACATGGCCAAGGCCTTCCGCCCGCTGGGCGAGAAAACCCTGAATGCCGGCTATTCGCGTTCGGCGTTCTGGATGAAGATCGACCTGGCCTATCTGCCGCGCAACCCGGCCCGTCACTCCGACTGGTTGCTGGAACTGGCCTATCCGCCGATGGACCATGTCGATGTCTACCTGCTCGACGCCAGCGGTCGCCAGCAAATGAGCTGGCAAACCGGCGACATGCTGCCGTTCGCCAGCCGCCAGATCCGCCAGAACAATTTTGTTTTCGAGCTGCCGCTCAAAGCCGGCGAGACGATGACCGCCTACGTGCGCGTGTCCAGCAACGGCTCGGTGCAGGCGCCGCTGAACCTGTGGTCCAGCCATGCTTATCTCGAAGAACAGCCGTCGCGCATCTATACCCTCGGGCTGATCTACGGCGTGCTGCTGGGCATGCTGGTCTACAACCTGTTCATCTACGTCAGCGTGCGCGACACCAGTTACCTGTACTACATCCTGTACATCGCCTCGTTCGGCCTGTATCAGGTGTCGGTCAATGGTGCGGCCATCGAATACCTGTGGCCCGACAATCCATGGTGGGCCAACACTGCCACTCCGTTTCTGATGGGTGCCTCGGTACTGTTCGCCAGTCAGTTCACCCGCAGTTTCCTGCAAACGGCGCTGTTGGGGCGCTGGCTGGACAATCTGTTGATCTGGATGATGGGCAGTGCGGTGCTGGTGATGGGCCTGGCGTTATGTGCCGACTATGGGCTGGCGCTGCGAACGGTCACTTTGCTGGTCATGGCGTTCACGGTACTGGTGTTCACCACCGGCATCATCGCCTCGTTCCGGCGGGTGCGGGTAGCACGCTATTTTCTGGTGGCCTGGTCGACATTCCTGTTTGGCGGGCTGATCAATGCCGTGATGCTCATGGGCTATTTGCCCAACACTTTCCTGACCATGTATGCCAGCCAGATCGGCTCGGTGCTCGAAGTGTGCCTGCTGTCGCTGGCCCTGGCCGACCGCATCAACCATGCCCGCGAACTACAGGCGCAGAACCTGCTGGAGGCCGGCAAGGATCTGGAGCGCCTGAACCAGCAACTGGCGACCAGCAACCGCCTTAAAGACGAATTTCTCGCCACGCTCACCCACGAATTGCGCACGCCCATGAACGGCATCATCGGTTCTCTTGAACTGATGCGCACCGTGCCGATGGACGGTGAAATGCAGATGTACCAGCAGACGGCCGCCAGTTCTTCCCGGGACATGATGCACCTGATCAATGGCATGCTGACCCTGACCGAATTGCAGGCCGGTGTGCTGTATGCCCAAAGCGAAGCCTTCGAATTAAATAACCTGACCCGCCGCCTGCATACGCGCTTCATTGGCCAGGCGCAGGCCAAGGGCTTGCAACTGCGTCTGGACATGGACTCGCGGTTGCCGCGTTGCCTGCGTGGCGACCCCGACAAGCTGTATCAGTGCGTCGAATGCCTGATCGATAACGCGATCAAGTTCACCCGTCACGGCGCTGTCACCCTGCGTTTGCGTGCGCAGCGGCGCGACCCTGATAAATGCCATCTACAGATCGATGTGGTCGACACCGGCATCGGCTTCAAGCGGCTCGACGAGGCCGTGTTGTACCAACGCTTCTTCCAGGTCGACAGCTCGATGACCCGTGAGTACGGCGGCCTGGGCATTGGCCTGGCGATTTGCCGGCAACTGATCGAATTACAGGGCGGGCGTCTCAGCCATCATTCCGAGCCCGGCCGGGGCAGTTGCTTCACCTTGAGCCTGCCCTTGCCGGTGGTGCTGACGACCGTCTGTGAACAACAAGGCAAATGCGCCGACAGTTCGTCCGGTATGGCGCTGTTTAAGCTGCGGGGAGCGTGATTCACTGAGCATTGTTCGCTGACCCGAGGACGCCATCATGAACCCGCATTCATTGGCCCAGACCCACGAAGTCACCAATCAGCCGCCGCCGCTCGACGGCCTCAATCTGTACCGCTGCGACCTGCCGCTGCAAGCCTGGGTCCGCCACTTCGGCGCTGCTTGGGCAGACCCGCGCATCGACGCCTACGGCGCGCTGGCCGGCGGGCCGCTGATGGAAGCAGGCTTTCTGGCCAACCGGCACAAGCCGGTGTTCCACAGCCATGACCGCTATGGGCAGCGCATCGACCTGATCGAATTTCATCCGGCCTGGCACTTGCTGATGCGCACCGCCATCGAGCACGGCATTCCGTCCTTGCCATGGCGCGAGCCGCAACCCGGCGCGCATGTTGCGCGTGCGGCCATGAGTTACCTGCACACCCAGGCCGAGCCCGGCAGCGGTTGCCCGTTGACCATGACTTTCGCCAGCGTACCGGCGCTCAAGGTGCAGCCCGATCTGGCGCAGGTCTGGTTGCCCAAGGTGCTGGCCACCGAATACGACCCGCGTAACGTCGGCATGGCCCACAAGCCCGGTGTCACGATCGGCATGGCAATGACCGAGAAACAGGGCGGCACCGACGTGCGCGCCAACACTACCCGTGCTTACCCGGTTGGGGCTGGCGGGCCGGGGCAGGCCTATGAACTGGTCGGCCACAAGTGGTTCTGCTCGGCACCGATGTGCGATGCCTTTCTGACCCTGGCGCAGACCGACAAGGGCCTGAGCTGCTTTCTGCTGCCACGCCATCGCCCGGACGACACCCTCAACGCTTTCCAGATCCAGCGCCTTAAAGACAAGCTGGGCAACAGCTCGAACGCCTCCTGCGAAGTCGAGTTTCGCGGCGCGCTGGCCTGGATGCTGGGCGAAGAGGGGCGCGGCGTGGCGACCATCATCGAAATGGTCGCCATGACCCGCTTCGACTGCATGATCGGCTCCAGCGCCCTGATGCGTCAGGCCCTGACCCAGGCCACTCACCACTGCGCGCACCGCAAGGTCGGCGGGCAGGTGCTCAACCAACAGCCGTTGATGCAGAACGTACTGGCCGACCTGGCGCTGGAAAGCGAAGCGGCGCTGGCGCTGACCTTGCGCATGGCCCATGCGCTGGACAACGCAGGTGACGATCATCAGGCGCGCTTCATCCGTCTGGTCACGGCGGTGGGCAAATACTGGATTTGCAAACGCGCCCCGGCGATGATCAACGAGGCCGCCGAATGCCTGGGCGGCGCCGGCTATATCGAAGACAGCATTCTGCCGCGCCTGTACCGCGAAGCGCCGGTCAACTCGATCTGGGAAGGCTCGGGCAACGTTCAGTGCCTGGATGTGCTGCGCGCGCTGGCGCGTGAGCCCGGCGTGCTCGATGCCCTGTTCGACGAACTTGACGACGGCCGCGGCGATGCCGACCTGAGCCGCCACGTGCAACAGCTCAAGCATCAGTTGGCCGACCGCGAAGACCTGCCGTACCGGGCGCGGCAACTGACCGAAGACATCGCTGTGGCTCTGCAGGCGCGGTTGTTGCTCGATGCCGGTGTCAGCGCGGTCAGCGACGGGTTCATCGCTGGCCGCTTGCGCACGCCGGCCAGAGCCTACGGCGCGCTGCCGCGCGGGGTGGACTGCGAAACATTGTTGGCGCGCGCATCGCCACAGGTGGCATGAGCCGGGTACGATGCAGCACTGCACGTCAGACAGGATCTTTACCGTGAGCCATGCTTTTGTTGTCGTAGAAACCGCCGAACAAGCTGTCCAGCAACTGGCCGAGCTGCACGAGCGCGCCACCAGTGCGCTAAGCCAGGCCCTCAAGCGTTACCTCAAGGAGCGCATCGAGCCCGATGCCGAGCAGCGTGCGCTGTTTCGCTACCCTGAACTGCGTCTGACCTACACCTCCAACGGCGAAGTGCCGACCACCACGCGCGCCTACGCCAAGGTCCAGTTGCCCGGCACCTACACGGTGACCGTGACCCAGCCGGCGTCGTTTCGCAAATACCTGCTCGAACAGCTCGGCCCGCTGATCCGTGATTTCAACGTCACCCTGGAAGTCGGTTTTAGCGAAAAGACCATTCCTTACCCGTACGTGGTCGAGCAGGGCGACGAACTGGCCGGTACCGGCATCACCGCCGCCGCATTGGCGCGGGTATTCCCGAGCACTGATTTGTCGGCCACCACCGACGGCATCGCCGACGGCCTGCATGACTGGGCCAACGCCGACCCGCTGCCGCTAGCGCTGTTCGACGCCGCCCGCACCGACTTCTCGCTGCGCCGCCTGGTGCATTACACCGGCAGCGACTGGCGCCATGTGCAGCCGTGGATCCTGCTGACCAACTACCACCGTTATGTCGACCAGTTCATCATGCATGGCCTGGAAACCCTGCGTGACGACCCGCGTTTCGTGCGTCTGGTGCTGCCGGGCAACGTCATCGTCGACAAGCAGATGGACGCCGAAGAAGCACAAAGCGTGGTCGCCAGCGTGGTCTGGCACCGCTATCAGATGCCGGCCTATCACCTGGTGGCCGAGGACGGCCATGGCGTGACCCTGGTCAATATCGGCGTCGGCCCGTCCAACGCCAAGAACATCACCGACCACCTGGCGGTCCTGCGCCCCCACTGCTGGCTGATGATTGGCCATTGCGGCGGCCTGCGTCAGTCGCAGACCATCGGTGACTACGTGCTGGCCCACGCCTACATGCGCCGCGACGGCATTCTCGACCGCGTACTGCCACCGCACATCCCGATCCCGGCGCTGGCCGAGGTGCAGTTGGCCCTGCAGGAAGCGGCCGCGCAAGTCACCGGCGAACGTGGCGAAGACCTCAAGAAGCGCCTGCGCACCGGCACCGTCCTGACCTACGACGACCGCAACTGGGAACTGCGCTGGGCGCAGGAGCGGCCGTTGATCAACCTGTCTCGCGCCGTGGCCGTCGACATGGAAAGCGGCACCATCGCCGCCCAAGGCTACCGCCTGCGCGTGCCGTACGGCACCTTGCTGTGCGTCTCCGACAAACCGCTGCACAGCGAGATCAAACTGCCGGGCTCGGCCAACGCCTTCTACAACCGCGCCGTCAGCCAGCACCTGAAAATCGGCATCGCTGCCCTGGATCTGCTGCGCGCCGAACTCAACTCGCTGCACTCACGCAAATTGCGCAGCTTCGACGAACCACCGTTCCGGTGATCGCGCAGGGCGCCACACCAGTCTGTTAAAGTGGCGCTTTGTTTTTCCGGTCACTGTCATGTCCCGTATCCAACGTCCTGCTCCCCGGCGTGTCGCCAAGGCGCCGCCGGCCGAGCCGAAGCTGATCCTGTTCAACAAGCCCTTCGATGTGCTGACCCAGTTCAGCGACGATCAGGGCCGCGCCACGCTCAAGGACTTTATCGATATCCCGGGGGTTTATCCGGCCGGCCGTCTGGACCGTGACAGTGAAGGCTTGCTGCTGCTGACCAACGACGGTCAGTTGCAGGCGAAAATCGCCGATCCCAGGCACAAACTGGCCAAGACTTACTGGGTGCAGGTCGAGGGCGAGCCGAGCGAGGCGCAAATCCAGCAACTGCGCGACGGTGTGACGCTCAACGACGGCCCGACCTTGCCCGCCGAGGCCCGTGCTATCGAAGAGCCGGCGCTATGGCCGCGTAATCCGCCGGTGCGCTTTCGCCAGAGTATCCCGACCCGCTGGCTGGAACTGGTGATCAAGGAAGGGCGCAACCGTCAGGTCCGGCGCATGACCGCCGCCGTCGGCTTGCCGACCTTGCGCCTGGTGCGGGTCCGCATCGGCCCGTGGACACTCGAAGGCCTTGAACAAGGCCAATACCGGGAAGCTGCAAGCTTCAAGTTGTGAACCACAAGCTTCAAGTGGTGAGCTTCAAGCTACAAGCTGGAGAAACCTCATCATCACCGGCACCGCAGAACACTTGCCGCTTGAAGCTTCAAGCTTGCGACTGCTTCAATTGCGCAGGTGGGTCAGGGGCATTTCGGTGCTGGCTAACACCTGATTAAGCACGAAGCTTGATTTGACGCTGGTCACGCCATCGATACGGGTCAGGTGCCCCAGCAGCAGTTTCTGGTAGTGGTCCATGTCCGGTACCACGACTTTGAGCTGATAGTCGGCGTCCATTCCGGTCACCAGGCTGCATTCCAGCACCTGTGGCAGGTTGCGGATATGCTGTTCGAAGTTCTCGAAGCGTTCGGGCGTGTGGCGGTCCATGCCGATCAGCACGTAGGCGGTCAGGCTCAGGCCGAGTTTCTTGCGGTCCAGCAGCGCGACCTGGCGCACGATGTAACCGTCGTCCTCAAGCTGCTTGACCCGCCGCGAGCAGGGCGAAGGCGACAGGCCGATGCGCTCTGCCAGTTCCTGGTTGGAAATACGCGCATCGCGCTGCAGTTCAGCCAAAATGCTCAGGTCGTATCTATCGAGCTTGCTCACGATGTTCACCTTTCTGAGTTCTATTGCGCTGAATTATTGATCTGAAGCTAAAAATTGCGCAAGTGGGCTTTTATTGGGCAATCTTCGCAATCTCTTGTCGCCGCTAAAGGCCTATTCTTTTCAACACCAATCACTGCCCGGACATAGCGTCCACTGCGGCTCACCGAATCAGGCCAGCCGCGGCCTCCCACCCAACCGGGTGGACCAGGCCCCCGGGCTGCATCCCCTCCAGAAGACGGGATGACGTGAGCCGGCGCCACAAGCGTCGAGCCAGGACGAAGTATCCCAAGGGGGCCTTAAGGTCCCCTTTTTTAATGCCTTTAATAAAGAGCACGAAAAGCCGCTGCACAGAACCAGATGGCGGCGGTACAGTCTTAATAACGTCAATTCATTTTCCTGGTGGGCAAAGCATGAAAACCGGCTTCTGGCAGCTCGCGGTTCCCAGTCTGTTGTGCCTGAGCCTGGCCGGCCAGGTTCACGCAGGCGCGCAATTCCCGGACGGGCAGCGCGATGCCAATGCCGATTTACGCAACCAGCAGAATCAGGTGAACCAGGCCGAGCGTCAGCAGCAGCGGCAGATTCAGCAACAGCAGCAACAGATGCGCACTGTCGAGCAACAGCAACAACAGCAGATCCAACAGCAGCAATACAACCAGCAACGGCAGATTCAGGACCAGCAGAACCAGCAGCGCCAGGTCGAGCGTCAGCAGGATCGCCAGGTCCAGCAACAACAGAACCAGCTGCGTAATACCGAACGTCAGCAGCAACAGCAGCAATACCAGTACCAACAACAGCAGCAACAGCAACAGCAACAGCAGCGCCAGTACCAGACCCAGCAGCGTCAGGACGAGCGTCAACAGTTGCAGCAACGCCAGGACAACCTGCCGATTCAAAGCGGTCCTCGCGAAGCATGGCAAACCCAGCCGCCGCGCCAGGGCACTTATCAGGACCTGCCGCGCGAGCAGCGCCCGCGCCAGAACTGGGCCGGACGTCCCGACGGGCATGGCGATGGCTGGGGAACAGGGCCACGCTACCGCCCCGGCAATAGCATCAACCAGGTGCCGCGCGGCTATTCGCGCATTCCGTGGCGCGGCCAGGATTACTACTATGCCGAAGGTTACTGGTACCGCCCGCAAGGCGAGCGCTACGTGGTCGTAACGCCACCGCAGGGCGTACGCGTGAGCCGCCTGCCGGCGTACTCGCAAGAACTGTGGGTCGGGGGCTCGTTGCTGTTTCTGGCGGCGGGCAGTTATTACGCCTGGCAGCCGGACACCCAGGACTATGTAGTAGTCAGCCCGCCACAAGCGCAGGTCGACAGCCAGGGCTCGCCGCCTTCGGGCACCGAGTACGACCCGGTGTTTTCACCCATTGCCGGGCAAACGCCAGAGCGGGTCGAGTATGACCGTTACCAATGCTACCGCTGGGCCGCTGACCAGAGTGGTTTCGACCCTGCGAACGTGACCTATCCACCGGCCGATCAAGTCGTGGACGTGTACCGCCGCGCCATGGGCTCGTGCCTGTATGAGCGCGGTTATCGCGTCGAGTAGCGTAGTCGATCAGGCGCTGGTCTGCTTGACCACTTCCTGTGGGTCGGCATGCACCAGCACTTCGGCCAGCGGATACTGCGCATGAATGGCGGCCGCGACGCGGTCGCACAGCTCATGGGCGACCGACAGGGTCAGGGAACCGGGCAATTCCAGATGCAGTTGCACAAACCAGACCTGCCCGGAAATCCGCGTACGCAAGTCGTGTGCGCCCAATACGCCGGGTACACCACGCGCCAGTTCAAGCATCTGTGCGCTGACCTCAAGCGGCAGCTCTTCATCCATCAGCACCGAGAACGTCTCACGGGCGATCTGCACTGCACTCCAGACGATATAACCGGCAATCGCCAGACCGAACCAGGCATCGGCCTGCTGCCAGCCCAGCCCGCTCAACACCAGTGCGACCAGAATACTGACGTTAAGCAACAGGTCTGACCGGTAATGCAGCGAGTCGGCCTTGATCGCACTGGAGCCGGTGATCTTGATCACCTTGTGCTCAAACCCTAGCAAGGCCACGGTCAGCGCCAGCGCCAACAGCGTCACGATAATCCCCGGCAACGCCGCCAGCAGCGGTTCGGGGTTCTGGATGCGCTCGATGGCCTGAATGCCGATCAGCACACCACTCACCGTGATGAACAGCGCCTGCGCCATCCCCGACAACGCTTGCGCCTTGCCATGCCCATAGCGGTGGTCTTCATCGGCCGGGCGCAGCGCATAATGCACCGCCAGCAGGTTAAGCAACGAAGCGGCGCCATCGAGCAGCGAGTCGGTGAGTCCGGCCAGCAGGCTCAATGAGCCACTCATCCACCAGGCCACGCCCTTGGTGACGATCAGAATGACCGCCACCGCCAGCGAGGCCCGGGTCGCCAGACGCAGCAGGCGGTTGTGTTCAACGTTTACTTGCATACAGGCTCTTCAGGTCAGAATCAGGCGGCCGGGCGCAAACCCAGGCCGGCCAGTTGCTCGATGCTGCCCTTGTGCTGGATCAGACGCGGATCGTCGAGCGGAAATTTGCGGCCCAGCTCGTCTTCAAGGATGACCTGGAGCTTTTGTGTATCGACACTGCCATCGGCGTTAACGGCCGGTTGCAGTTTGTGCGGATCGACATGTGCCTGCTCGTTGGGCGCGTAATAAATGGCGCCGGTGGCGAAGTCCACGCCCAGCGCGATCACGCCAGGAATCACATAGAACAACAGCCCCAACGCATCGAGCACGACAATCGCCGGGTCGACCTTGCCGTCGATCTGGCCACGGCGATCAGGGTAGAAAATGCTGCCACAAGCGGAAAGCTGGGTCAGCAAGGTGGCGGCCAGAACACCGCCGATCAAACGCGAAGCAAGGCGCATGGGGAAACTCCTGTAGTGAAGAAGGGCAACTATACAAGGCAAAGACTGCCGGGCTAAGACTATCGCGTGTGGCGCAGGTTCTGGTTCAGGAAAATTTTGCAGGCTCAAGCGTCATGCGAACCGCGTTATAGTTCGACGGGTTCGATTCTTTCCAATCTTGCAGGGCGATCACGATTCATGGCCAAAGCAGCCTCCTCCTCCAGATCCACCGCCGATTACTGGTTATTGCATATCGAATTGCTCGACACCGAGCCGTCCATCTGGCGCCGGGTTGCCGTGCCGTCCGATCTGTACCTGGATGATCTGCACGAAGTCCTTCAGGGCGTGATGGGCTGGGAAGACGAGCACCTGCACGCGTTCAGAATCGGCAATGTGGTTTACGGGATGGACGATGACGCGTTCGAAAGCGACGGCGAACCTGAGTCGCAACATACCTTGGGCGATGCGGTAGGCAGAAAAAAAACCTTCACCTACCTCTATGATTTTGGCGATGACTGGCAGCACAAGGTCACGGTCGAGAAAAGAGGTTTGCCAGCCAGTGATTTTCCGCAGAGGATTTATTGCGTCGAAGGCGCCAATGCCTGCCCGCTGGAAGATATCGGCGGTGTGCCGGGCTATTACTTCATGCTTGAGGCCTTGGCCGATCCAGAGCATCCGGAGCATGAATCGGTGGCCGGGATCTTCAAAGGTTTCGATCCGTCGCTGTTCGATCTGCAAGACACCAATGAGTGGCTGAAACAGTTCAACCCTCTGGACGCCCGTGAGGTGTATCAAGTGCTCAAGGACCTTGCACTGGAACAACGCAGCCTGCGCAAGGCCGATGTGCAGCCGGTCGATCAAACCGCCGATGCGTCGGTAGTCGTCGAGGTTGATGACTGGCTGTTGATACTCGCCAGTGACGAACAGGGGCTGGCACTGTGTCAGCTGTGCCGCGCACCTGATGGTCGGCTTGGCACGATTGACGACTGGCATCGTGCGGGTACCGATCCGGTGGCGTTTCTCAGTGCGTGGGAGAAGCAGCAGGTGGAGCGGTTGTTGAAGGGGTTGTAGGGCTTGCGCAAGTATTAAGGGGCTGGCGTTGCTGGTCCTTCAGGGTGTGATAGAGCAGCTCCGCTGCCCTGGCAACTCCATTCCCGTGCCACTGAAACGGTGATGAAATCAGGTTGTGTGATGGCCCCGCGATGCGGGGGCCTACTCTTATTTTTCTTTAGTCGCTCGTTTCACTGATTATGACTTCTTTACATTGAGGTTAAACGAGCAGCCAGTTTTGGTGCTCTGCTCCAATCCAGAAGAAGCGGCAGGTTCTGTCGCCGCTGCACAGCCTGAATATTCTTCAGCAGATAATCTTCGTGAGCACCGGATCACTTCGAATCGTCGGCCGGCAGCTTGGGCGCCTGTTTTGCGATTTTCTTCTCTTCCGATTTCACGCGACGCTCAAGCTTACGAATGTCCTCTTCGGCGGGTAGTTCTTCGGGCCTTATACCACGCTGCTCCAGCATGTCACGCACACTCAGGTTGTTCTGAACATGCTCTTTGACGATAGTCGGCTCGCCTTGTAAATCAGCTGTAAGCGGATGGCGAACACACCTACCGAACTCCAGCATTAAGGGCGATGGTGTCCGCGTATTTTTAAGCGGACACCATCGCCCTTATCGCCAGGATTTCCATGCGCCAACGAAGCTCTTACCCC
>NZ_BAAILM010000021.1:0-53736 GCF_054589175.1 Pseudomonas sp. 3A(2025)
ACAGCGCGGCGCCATGGCGACGGGCGATCTCTCATCAAACATAAAATAACTTATTGATTTTAATGAATTAAAAACACAAATTTGTAGGAGGCAGCTCTGCTGGCGATTGAGCGCAAAGCGCTCATAGAAATCGTCGAAACGCTGCAAATCTACGACTGCTGCGCAGCCGATCGCGATGGTCCGGCATTCCGGCAGATCGGGACGCCGACCGGCCCCTCCTACGATCCCATGTTTGCTGCGCGACAGCGCGGCGCCAAGGCGGCGGGTAATCTCTCATCAAACATAAAATAACTTATTGATTTTATTAAATTTAAAAAACTGATGTAGGAGGCAGCTCTGCTGGCGATTGAGCGCAAAGCGCTCACAGAAATCGTCGAAACGCTACAAATCTACGACTGCTGCGCAGCCGATCGCGAGCAGAGCTCCCTCCTACAGGTCCATGTTTGCTGCGCGACAGCGCGGCGCCGTGGCGACGGGTAATCTCTCATCAAACATAAAATAACTTATTGATTTTATTGAACTTGAAAATATCACTTGTAGGAGGCAGCTCTGCTGGCGACTGAGCGCGAAGCGCTCACAGAAATCGTCGAAACGCTGCAAATCTACGACTGCTGTGCAGCCGATCGCGATGGTCCGGCATTCCGGCAGATCGGGACGCCGACCGGCCCCTCCTACAAGTCCAATGTTTGCTGCGCGACAGCGCGGTGTGTGGCGCCTTCGCCTTCGATCACCCGCGCATCACCACGCGGTGCTTCATGCACCGCCGACCAGTTGGCCAATTGCTCCAACCGGCGCTCCAGTTCCAGCAACAGCCGGTTGCGGGTGTTGGTCACTTCCTTGCCGTTGAAAAAACCAGGCTCGTTCGTATAGATATCGAATGTCTGGTTGATCGTGGCCGGATTCATGATGACGTGGTTCTGCCGTGAGCTGTGGTTGTACAGCGCCACCAGCTTGCCGTTCTGGTTGTCGGCCGGGCGCAGGAACAGCAGGCTGACCTGCTGCCCTTCGCGGATGCGTACGGTGCTGTTGGCCAGTTGGAAGCAGGCTTCGGTGCCATCGCGCAGCCTGACCCAGAACTCGTGTTCCTGAGTCGTGTGGCTGCTGACGTGCATCGAGGACGAACTGCCGCGCACGGAGCCGGTGCCTTCATACAGATAACCGCCGCCCGAGCTGTGCGAGTGGCTGGCGTGCAAGTGCGTCTGGTTACGCTTCTGGGTGTCGAGCACTTCGCCGCTGACCACGAAAAAGCGCAGTTGACGGTCATAGTGGTTGAAGGGCTCTTCGATGAAGTTGGCGTCATCCGGACTCAGGCTGATGTCGTACATGGTACGTACCATCTCTTCGCGCGCCGCCTTGTCGTGGCGGGCGCGTTCTTGCAGTGCGGCGCGGCGCACCTTGGCATCATCGATGGCCTTGAGCGCCTGGGCCTTGAGGATCGGGGTCTTTTCCTGAGCATAGGCCGAGGCCTTGTCGCTGGCTTCCTTGATCAGCGGTGCAGCCTTTTGCCCGGCCTCAATGGCCATGTCCCTGGCCTTGTTCAACGCCTGTGTGGCCTTGGCGGCCAGTTCGGGATTGGCGTCCACGGCTTTCTTTTTCAGGTCGTCCCAGAGACTCATTGAAGCTTCCTTTTGTGGGTCATTGATGCAGGTACGGCAGGCTTACGGCAACTTCAGCAACTGATTCAGCGCCTGGAACAAATCCTGCGGGTTGACCGGCTTCTGCAGCACCAGGCTGCCGGGCAGGTCGAGGCCTTGCAGTTCGGCGTAGCCGGTCAGGAAGATCACCGGCAGAGCGGGAAACCGTTCACGGGCGGCGTGGGCCATTTGCGCACCGTTGAAGCCGGGCATGGCGAAGTCGGTGAACAGCAGGTCGATCTGCTCGTCGAGTCGGTCCAGTGCTTCTTCGCCATTGCTGGCCTCGCGCACCTGAAAGCCTTGGGCGCGGAGCATTTCGCCGACCAGTTCGCGAACCGGTTCGTCGTCGTCGACCAGCAGGATCAGACGGTCATCCCCGCTGGCAAGCGCCAGGGCAGGGCGGCCGGCGTGCTGTTGTTGCTGGAGTTGCACCTCAGGCGTGCGCTGCACTGCCGGCAGATAAACACTGACTTCAGTGCCACGCCCGGGCGCGGTGTCGATGCTTACGCCACCGCCCGATTGTTTGGCAAAACCGAATACTTGCGCCAGACCAAGGCCTGAGCCCTTGCCGATGTCTTTGGTGGTGAAGAAGGGTTCGAAAACCTTGGCCAGCACCTCGTCGCTCATACCCGAACCCGTGTCGCGGATCGACAGCACCACGTAGTCGCCACGTTCGGGATCTTCTGGCCGTCTGGGCGCTTCGCTGACGTGGATATTGCGTGTGCTCAGGGTCAACTGCCCGCCATCGGGCATGGCGTCGCGGGCGTTGATCGCCAGGTTGAGAATGATCATCTCGGTCTGGGTCGGGTCGGTCAGCGCTTGCCAGAGCTGTTCGTCAAGGTCCAGGCGTACGCGAATACTGCCACCCAAGGTACGCCGCAGCAGTTCTTCAAGGCCGCGCAAGGTCTCGTTGAGGTGCAACGCGACCGGTTCCAGACGCTGGCGCCGCGAGAAGGCCAGCAACTGCGAGGTCAGCTTGGCGCCGCGCTCGCCGGCTTCGCGGATGTGTTTGAGACGGCGGGTGGCTTTTTCCAGGTCCTGTTTGTTCAGGTCGCGTTCGAGAAAGCTGGCGCCGGTGATGATCACCGTCAGCAAATTGTTGAAGTCGTGGGCGACGCCGGCCGTGAGTTGACCGACCGCTTCCAGGCGCTGCATCTGCTGCAGCGCTGCCTCGATACGTTCGCGTTCGGCGATCTGGTCGCGCAGACGGGTGTTGGCCTGCGCAAGCTCTTGTGTGGCCTCACGCTCGCTGGTGATGTCGCGGGCGACGACATACAGCAGCGTATCTTCGGGCACCACCACCCACGATAACCAGCGCTGGCGGCCGCTGGCGTGGCGAATGCGCCCGGTAAAGCGCACGCTGCCGTGGTGTTGCGCCAGTGCCGCCAGCTCGGCGAGCAAAGCCTGGCGGTCTTCGTCGGGCAGCAATTGCAGCAACGAAATCTGTGCCAGCTCGCGGCGGCTGAAACCCAGCGCCTGCTCCCAGGCCGGGTTAAGGGCCACCGGGGTCAGGTCCTTGTTCAGGACACCGAGCAAATCATGAGACAGCTCCCAGGCGCGGTCGCGCTCGCGGGTGCGTCGCTCGACCCGCTCGCCGAGCATTTCATTGAGTTGCTTGAGCGCTAAAGTCGTCTGGCGCTGCTGGTGAATATCCTGCAGCACCCCGGAAAAACGCATGCACTTGCCGTCAACGATCCGCGCCTGACCGCTGCTAAGCAGCCAGCGCGGCTCTTCGCCTGCGCTCACACAACGAAACTCGATGCGGTAGCGGCCGTCGCTGTCGGGCGCCATGGCCTGCTCGACACCTTGGCGCACCTGTGGCAGATCGTCGGGATGAATGCCGGCATAGAACAGCTCAAGGCTCATTTCGGTGTCCGGCGGCAAGCCGAACAGGGCCTTGGCACGGTCGTCCCACAGAAGCAGGTCTTCCTGGGGCCTGAAATCCCAGGTGCCCATGCCGGCGGCATCGATGGCGATGCGGGCACGGGCTTCGACATCGGCCAGGGCTTCTTCGGCGCGGCGTCGACGCTGGCGCTCCTGAACTTCGGTCAGGGCACGCTTGACGGCCTTGGGCAGCAACGACAGGTTCTTTTTCAGGATGTAGTCGGTGGCGCCCAGGCGGATCATTTCGACCGCGTGTTCTTCGCCATACACGCCCGACAGAAAGATAAACGGCGTGTCCGGAGCGAGGCATTGCGCAATCGCCAGCACATCGCTGCCGGAAGAGCCGGGCAATACGCAATCGCAGAGGATTACATCGAAGTGGTGTTCCTGCAGGGCCTGCTGTGCGCCGACATGGTCGTAGACCTGCCGCGCCTGAATCAGCAGGTCGCTGCGTTCCAGGCGTAACAGAGTCAGCTCGGCGTCCATCGAGCTGTCTTCGACTATCAGTAGTTTTATCGGCTTGGACAACTTCCAGGCTCCGTCAGTTATTGCGTCGACGATTCAGACGCAACGACCCCGGTGGAGGTTCATTCAGCACGGCCCAAAAAATCCCGAGATCGGAAATCGCCGCAACGAATTCCTTGAACTCGACCGGTTTGACCACATAAGCGTTGACGCCCAGTTCATAGGCGCGCAGCAGGTCGGGCTCTTCGCGTGAAGAGGTCAGCATCACCGTCGGAATACTGCGCAGCTCGGGCGTGTCGCGGACCACTTTCAGAACTTCCAGGCCATCGACCTTGGGCAGCTTGAGGTCAAGCAGCAAGACCGCCGGATTGCCGTCGTCGCGGGCGGCGAAGGCATTGCGGCGCAACAGGTAATCCAGAGCATCGGCACCGTCGCGCAGCACGATGACTTCGTTGGCCAACTGGCTGCGCTCCAGCGCGACAAGCGTCAACTCCAGGTCCCTGGGGTTGTCTTCGACCAACAGAATGGGTTTGAGCATATTCAACAACTTCCATCAACGAAGTGAAATGTGGCGGGGCAGGGCAAAGTAAAACGTGGCGCCTTGATCGACCTGGCCTTCGGCCCAAACCCGGCCGTCATGCCGCTCGATAATACGCCGCACGCTGGCAAGACCAATACCGGTGCCTTCGAAATCTTCCATCCGGTGCAGGCGCTGGAACACACCGAACAGTTTGTTGGCGTAAGTCATGTCGAACCCCACACCGTTGTCGCGAATGTACACCACGGTTTCGTCGTTGCTCTGTTGCGCGCCGATTTCGATGCGCGCTGGCGTGCGACCACGGGTGTACTTGATGGCGTTGGCGATCAGGTTGTTCAGCGCCAGATTGATAAAGGCCGGGTCGCCGATCACCTTGGGCAGGGGGGCGATGTTCCAGATAATCTCGCGGCCTTCATAGTCAGGTTCGAGATGGGTGCGCAGGGTTTCGACCAGGGCGTTGAGGTCGACATCGGACATGCGCAGCGCCGAGCGGCCCATCTGCGAGAAATTCAGCAGGTTGTCGACCAGGGAGCCGGCAAAGCGCGCCGCTTCTTCGATGTGCTTGAGAAAGCGCAAGCCGCGCTCGGACAACACCGCGCCTTCGATTTCGCCGAGCAACTCGGTGTAGCCGGCGATATGCCGCAGCGGGGCGCGCAAGTCGTGGGACACACTGTAAGAGAACGCCTCCAGCTCTTTATTGGAGCGTTGCAGCTCACCCGTCAGTTGCGCCAGCTCTTCGGCCTTGCGCAACACGATGCCCAGTACGGCGCTGCGCAGTTCGCTCACGCCTTCGATGACCCACGGATTCCAGGGCGCTGCAAAACCGCTTACTTCCTGCTGCCAGCTTTCGAAACTGTGCCGTGGGCTGAGGCTGCCCTGGGCATCGATATCTTTCTCGGGGCGCCCGGCCCAGTTGACCGTACGCGTTTGCTCGGGGCGAAACCACACCAGGTAGTGCGAGTGAATCTGCGAAATGGCCACCGCCAGTACGCCGGCCGAATGTCGAGCCAGCTCCGGCAGTTCGTCGATATCGCGCTGCACGTTATCGGTGTGAAAGACCGTCTCGTCGCCGCGATGCGCCAGCCAGTGCACCAGGGCATTGACCATCGACTCTGGCGGTGTGCTGCCGATCAATTCGCAGCGCTCGGCAGAAATGATCGCCGCGCCCTGGGCACCGGCAAAGGCCAGCAGCACCTCGGGCAGTTGCAGCAGACCGTCGCTGACACTGTCATGGTCGGCCATCGAAGACAGCATTTGCACGATGCGCCGGCGCTGATCGAGCAACTGGCGGGTGCTGGCGTGCGCTTCATGCGACTCGATCTGCAACGACAACACGCTGCTGAGCAACTCACAGGCGGTGCGGGTCTGGAAATCGACCGGGCGCGGCTGTTCGTGGTGGCAGGAAATCAGGCCCCACAGCTTGCCGCCGACCACGATCGACAGTGACATCGACGCCTGCGTGCCCATGTTGCGCATGTATTGCAGGTGCACCGGCGAGACGCTGCGCAGCGAGGTAAAGGTCATGTCCAGCGGCTTGCCGGTGTGCGGATTGAGGGTCGGCACCAGCGGCGAAGGCTGATAGTCGGCGTCCTGAATCAGCCGGATACGGTTGATGCGGTACAGCTCGCGCGCCTGGCTCGGAATGTCCGAGGCCGGAAAACTCAGGCCCAGATAGTGCGGGTAACCGGGGTCGGCCTCTTCGGCCAGCACCAGACCGTTGCCTTCAGCGTCAAAACGGTAAGCCTTGACCCGGCCAAACCCGGTGATGTTCTTGATCTGCTGAACCGAGCGCTGCAGCAGTTCATCGATGCTGTCGATCTGTTGCAGGCCGCTGACAAAGGCCCTTATCAGCGGATAGAAATCGCTACGCCTGGCACCGTGATCGGCACGTATCGGTTCGAATTCGACGATCAGTACCTGATCGTGACGGTGCACCAGCACGGTCATGCGCTGTTCGGTATGCGGTCCCTGGCGCAGGTGCACGTCACCTATATGAAAAGGAAAGATCTCCTGATCGGGCAGGTGGTGCAGGTGTTGGCTCAGGTCGAAGTCTTCATCCACCAGCCGTGCGAAATCACGCCCCGGCAACTCGACCGCAGGAACCCCCAGCCACTGTTCGGCATTTTCGCTGGCCTGCAGGATACGCAGGCTGGCTTCGTCGACCACCAACAGAAAACCATGCGGCTGAATGCTGCCCGGAATCTGGATCGGTTCCTGGCTGCAGCGCTCGATGGCTTGCGTCAATGTGATGTCGGCAATAGACAAGAGAGTGCTCCTGAAGGGGCCCTGCTATCGAGGCTGTAAGCTCTGGCGCAGGATTTGTGTTACGCACGGTATCAGAAAGTTACCAATAACGCTGTGTCAGGCCAATGAGACAAGCAAATTCAGCGAAGAAATTAACGATGTACAAAGGCATGATGGTGCATCTGTGAATCGTCGATGAAAATCGCGAAATTCTTTTTATGTACTTCATGAATACAGCGGAGGTCCCTGGTGAAAAGCGGCAAAAGCGGGCTTTACGAAGATTTGAAGCGGCAGATCCTGACCATGGAGCTGCGCCCCGACCAGGTATTGGACGAGGCGTCGCTCAGCGAGCGCTACGGGCTGTCCCGTACGCCAGTGCGCGAAATCTTCAGGCGCCTGGCCGGTGAGGGCTATCTGGACATCCGCGAGAATCGCGGCGCCCGGGTGATTCCCATGGATTACTCCACACTGCGCAATTTCTTTCTTGTTGCACCTATGGTTTACGCGGCCATCGGCCGGCTGGCGGTACAGAATTTCACCACGGCGCAACTCAATGACCTGAAAAAGACTCAGGAGCGCTTTCGCAAGGCCAGCCTCAGTGTCGACCCAATGGCCATGGTGCTTGAGAACAACCGGTTTCACGAGATCATGGGTGAAATGGCGGGCAACCCTTATCTGGAGCCCAGCCTGGGCCGTTTGCTGATCGATCATGCCCGTATTGGCCACACCTTCTTCCGGCCTCGTGACGGCGACATGCGTCAGCGCCTGGAGCTGGCGGTGGAGCATCACGATCAATTCATCGATGCCATCAGCCGGCACGATGAGGCCCGTGTGGTCGATCTGGTGTTTGAACACTGGGAGTTGTCGCGCACCAACATGCAGTTGTTCATCACCCCTGAAGGCATCGAGGCCGATTCACTGGTCGACGGTTCCGGTCTGTAACGCTATCTGTTCTCATAGCGGTCCAGTGTGTCGCGGGCGATTTCGCGGCCCAGGGCGATCAGTTCCGGGGCTTTATAGAATTCGAAAAACCGGCACACCCGCTTGGGCACATTGATCAGAATGTCGGGCGGGTAGCCGGCGATCTTGTATTGCGCCAGTGAGGTCTGCATCACCTCGAAACTCTGGTTGATCAAATCCAGCAACGAAGCCGGCCCGACGTTATCGACGATCACCGCACCGGTGGCCGATTTCGGTGCGCCGGGGCTTTGCGGGCTGGCGGCGGCTTGCTCGCTGAGCCACGGATTATCGAGATGGGCTGTACCGGATGGTGCGCTGGCTGGCCTGACTTCCCCCATCTCAAGCTTGCGCCGGAACGGCAGGCGCGACCCGAGCGAATCGATCAGCAGGTCAAAACGTTTCTTCACCGCTGGCGGCCGTTCGATCACGGGCAAGCTGTAGTTTTGTGCCTGGGTGGCGTTGAGATTGACCGCCACGATCAGGTCGCAGTGGCTGGACACCACCGGCACAATGGGCAGAGGATTGAGCAGGCCGCCGTCGACCAGCATGCGCCCGCCTTGCAGCACCGGGGTGAACAGGCTGGGAATCGCCGCCGAGGCGCGCATGGCCTGATGCAAACAGCCTTCCTGAAACCAGATTTCCTGCTGGTTGGTCAGGTCGGTGGCCACTGCTGTGTAAGGAATGGCCAGGTCTTCGATATTGATCTCGCCGACGATTTCGCGAATCTTGCCAAACACTTTTTCGCCCCGAATCGCCCCCAGGCGAAAACTGACGTCAACCAGACGCAGCACATCCAGATAGTCCAGGCTTTCGATCCATTCCCGGTAGCGATCCAGCTTGCCGGCTGCATACACACCACCGACCACCGCGCCCATGGAACAGCCGGCGATGCAGGCAATCTCGTAGCCGCGCCGCTCCAGCTCTTCGATCACCCCGATGTGCGCATAACCGCGAGCGCCACCGGAACCCAGCACCAGTGCTATTCGTTTGCTCATCTGCGAGTCCTTGTGCCAATTGATTGAGCGTGCAAAGCAAAAAACAGATGACAAAAACAGTTACGCTTGCCGCAGGCGATCATGGCACTTTCAATGCACTGGGTCGTCAAACGCGCATACCCCCCGTTACTTCTGAGGAAACACCCATGAAAGCCTGGATCTGTCTGCCATTGATCATCGTGGTTCTTGCAGGCTGCGCTGGCAAGACCAGCTATCGCGCCAGTTGCGGCAACCAGCTCGACAGCGCCTGGAAAGAACTCGATCTGGCCAAGGCCGAAGGCTTTGCCGGCACGGTCAGCTACTCCAAGGCGCTGTCGTTGCTGACCGGGGCCAAGACCCAACAGCAGTTCGAAGCCTTTGAAGGCTGCACCGAAAAAGCCGAAAAGGCACGCTTCTATATTCGCGAATCGCGCGCGGGTCGTTAATTACAGACATCTCTCTGACGAAAAAGCCTACGCTGAAACTACAGTGTTCATACGTGTGGCCCGATAGTGGCCTGAAGCAGTCGTCTGAGGGGCTTGGATATGGGCACAAAGCTGGATGCATGCCTGAGTGCGGTCAACGAGGTGGTACTGGGCAAGGAGACACAGGTTCGTCAAGCCATGACCTGCCTGCTGGCGGGCGGTCATTTGCTGATCGAAGATTTGCCGGGGATGGGCAAGACCACCCTCAGCCACACCCTGGCGCGGGTGCTGGGCCTGAGCTACCAGCGTATTCAATTCACCTCTGACCTGTTGCCGGGGGACATACTCGGCACCTCGGTGTTCGACCGCGACACCGGGCAGTTCACCTTTCATCCGGGGCCGATCTTCGCCGAACTGGTGCTGGCCGACGAGATCAACCGTGCCACGCCGAAAAGCCAGAGTGCCTTGCTGGAGGCCATGGAAGAAGGGCAGGTGTCGATCGAGGGCGCGACGCGGCTGCTGCCCGATCCGTTCTTTGTGATTGCCACGCAAAACCCGTTCAGCTCCGGCGGCACCTTTGCGCTACCCGAATCGCAGCTTGACCGCTTTCTGATGCGTATTTCCATGGGCTACCCGGCGCGAGCCGCCGAAAAGGCGCTGCTGCTCGGCCAGTCGCGGCGCCAGTTGCTGCCGCAGATCAAGCCGGTTCTCGACCATGCGCAATTGGGCCTGTTGCAGGCCCAGGCGCGGCAGGTTCGGGTCAGCGATGCGCTGGTCGACTACGTGCTACGCCTGGTCGATGCCACGCGCAGCCAGGCGCAGTTTGCCTATGGCCTGTCGCCACGGGCCAGCCTGGCGATTCTGGCCGCCGCCCGCGCCTGGGCGATGCTGCTGGGCCGCGATTATGTGATTCCCGAAGACGTGCAGGCGGTATTGCCTGCGGTCATCGGCCATCGCCTGCGTGACCGCAACGACCCCACCGGGCATGGCGGCAGCGCGCTGGTGCAGGGCCTGCTACGCGACGTGGCGGTATTGTGATCGGCCGGTTCAAGCCGCACTGGCAGCGCTGGCTGGTGCGGCGTATTCCGCCTGCGGCAAGTATTGCCCTGGACCATCGGCGCATTTTCATTCTGCCGACCCGCAGCGGCGCGGTGTTTTTGCTGGTGCTGGTGCTCATGCTGCTGGTGGCGATCAATTACCAGAACAGCCTGGCCTATGGCCTGACGTTTTTGCTCGGCTCGGTGGGGTTGCTGGGCATCCTGCACACGTATCGCAACCTCAGCGGCATGGTGATCAGTGCCGGCACCACGCGGGCAGTGTTTGTCGGCGAATCCGTGCAACTGCGCCTGCGTCTGGAAAGCATCGGCGCGGCCCATCAGGCCATTGGTGTGGGCTGGAGTGCGCAGCACATGCACCAGTACGATGTCGCCGCAGCCGGCAACAGCGAGGTCGAACTGAGCCGTCCCGCCGAGGTACGCGGCTGGCTGCATGCACCGCGCCTGCGCATCGAAAGCGTGTTTCCGCTGGGTATCCTGCGCGCCTGGACCTGGCTCGATCTGGAACAGACCGTGTTGATTTACCCGCGGCCGTTGCCGGGCAACATGCCGTTGCTGGCCGGCGTGCAACCGCATGCCGAAGACGACGGCCAGGCCACCCGCGGGCAGGGCGTCGACGACTATCAGGGCCTGCGTCACTACCAGCCCGGCGATAACCGCCGCCGTGTGCACTGGAAAGCCTGGTCGCGGGGCCAGGGCCTGTTGGTCAAGGACTTCACTGACTTGAGCGGGCATGACCTGTGCCTGGATTTCATGGTGCTGGATGGCGACATCGAAGAGCGCCTGTCGCGGCTGTGCTACTGGGTGCTGGAGCTGTCGCAGCGCCAGCAGGCGTTTGCCATGCGTTTGCCCGGCTTCGAAGTGGCGATGGACAGCGGCGACGGGCATCGCGAAGTGTGCTTGCGCGCGCTGGCGCTGTATGGCAGCCGCCCATGAATGAACAGGCACGCCAGGCCCTGCCGATTCCACGTATCTGCCTGACCTGGCTGCTGCTGGCTCAGGCGCTGGTCATCGTGCCCTTTGCGCTGCACATTCCGCCGCCACTGATCATGCTGTGGCTGGTGTGCACCTTGTGGCGCATCCAGATTTTTCGCATGCGCGCGCGCCTGCCCGGTACCTGGGTCAAGGCCGGGCTGCTGGTGGGCACCGCCGGCGGTGTGTACCTGGCGCGCGGCAGCCTGGTGGGGCTGGAGGCCGGGGCTGCGCTGTTGATCGCCGCCTTTATTCTGAAGATGCTCGAAATGCACACCCGCCGCGATGCGCTGGTGCTGATCTTTCTCGGCTTCTTTTGCGTGGTGGTGGGTTATCTGTTCGAAGACAGCCTGGTGTGGGCGCTGTTTACCCTGTTGCCGATCGGCACCTTGCTCGCAGCCCTCATCGGCTTGCAGCAGGTCGATGTGGCCAGCAAACCCGACGCGAGCCTGCGCCTGTCGCTCAAACTGATGCTGCAAGCGCTGCCGCTGATGCTCATTCTGTTCCTGTTTTTTCCACGTCTGGACCCGCTGTGGTCACTGCCGCAACCGAGCAACAAGGGCGTGACCGGTCTGTCCGACAGCATGGCGCCGGGCGATATAGCCGAGTTGAGCCGTTCGGCGGCCCTGGTTTTTCGTGCCAGCTTCGAAGGCCCGGCACCGGCGCGCAACCAGCTGTACTGGCGCAGCCTGACCCTGGATCAGTTCGACGGCCGGCGCTGGTCGCAATCGGGGCGCAACCAGTCGGTACAACTGCCGCAATGGAGCCCGCGCGGCGAGCCGCTGGCCTACAGCATTGTGCTGGAACCCAGTGGCCGGCCGTGGTTGCCAAGCCTGGACGTAGCCGAAACCCGCGCCGAAGACGTGCGCCTGATGAGCGATTTTCGCTTGCAACGCCGCCGCCCGGTCAGCCAGGCGCTGCTGTACGCTGCACAATCCTGGCCTGAAGCGCTGCGCGACCCGCAGATCACCGAGAACATCCAGCACCAGGCGTTGCAAATCCCGGCGCGTGGCAACCCGGAGGCGCGGCAATGGGCGGCGGACCTGAAGCGCCGCTACCCGCAACCGGACCGTCTGGTCGACGCGCTGCTGGGCTGGTTCGCCGAGCAGCCGTTTCATTACACCCTCAAGCCGCCGACGTTGGGGCCTGACAGCATCGACGACTTTCTGTTTACCAGCCGCCAGGGCTTCTGTGCGCATTACGCAGGCGCCATGGTCTTTGTGCTGCGCGCTGCCGGCATTCCAGCGCGGGTCGTGGCCGGTTATCAGGGCGGCGAGTTCAATCCAGACGGCCAGTACCTGACCGTGCGCCAGTTCGATGCGCACGCCTGGGTCGAATACTGGCAGCCGCAAACCGGCTGGCGCAGTGTCGACCCGACGGCAGCGGTGGCCCCGCAGCGCATCGAGCAAGGCCTGGAGCAAGCGCTGTCTGCCGATGAGGCGTTTCTGGCCGACTCGCCGATGTCGGCGCTGCGTTATCGCCATGTGCCGTGGATCAATGCCGTGCGCCTGAGCTGGGACAATCTCAACTATGGCTGGCAGCGCTGGGTACTGGGCTATCAGGGCCAGCAACAATTGCAGGTATTGGACCGCTGGTTCTCCGGCTGGCAGGTGCCGGCGTTCGTCGCCGGGCTGGCCGTGGCGCTGGGCCTGATCGCGCTAGGGATCTTCAAGCCCTGGCAGCGTGAAAGCGATGCGCAACTTCGTCTGTTCAATGCGTTCGAACGTTTGCTGGCACGGCAGGGGTTGCGCCGCCAGCCGGGCGAGGGCGCCCAGGCCTTTGGCGACCGTGCGCGGCTGGCGTTGCCGCAACAGGCCGAGGCCATCGAGGCGTTCATTGCGCAGTTCATGAGGCTGCGCTATGGCGCCGACACCACCGCGCTGCAAGGCCTGCGCCGTGCCTTGAAACGCTTGCGCCGCGACTTGCCGTGGCGTCTGGCGCCAGTCAGAGACAAACATTCATAAGCCGATGGGGGAACACATGTCATCGATGGTAGGGCATCTGATTGCCGAATTGCTGGCGCTGGAGGTCAAACTGTTGGCCTGCCAGGCACGCCTTGCCGTGTCGACCGACAGCGAAGCGCTGCACGACCTGCGCACCACGGTACGCCGGTTGCGCAGCCTGCTGCGGCCACTGCGCGGGCTGAGCGGCGTCGACGCGCTGGAGCAGGCGGCGCGTGAGGTCGGGCAACTGACCACACCGCTGCGCGACCTGCAGGTGCTGAGTGCGTTCTTGCACGAGCAAGGCCGGCATGATCTGGCTCTGCCGCGTGACGAGTACCTTGAGCAGGCGTGTCCTCCAGTGGCGGGCAGTGCCGAAGTCAGGCAACTGCTCAAGCTGCTCGAACAACTGCCAGCAGGCCTGCGCGAACAGCAGCGTGGCGGGCAATTGCGCGGGTTGCGCAAGCGTATCGAGAAGCAGATGGACAAACAGTGGAAACAACTGCGCGAGGGTATGGCCGACCCTTCGCACGACCGGCACCGCTTGCGTCTGCTGATCAAGCGGGTGCGCTATGCCGCCGAAGCCTACCCCGAACTCAGCCACCAGCCCAAAGGCATGCGCGCCCGGCTCAAGGCCGCGCAAGGTGCGCTGGGTGACTGGCATGACCACTTGCAATGGCTGGCGCTCGCTGGCCGATACGCCGATCTGGCGCCATGCATTGCCGGTTGGCAACTGGGTATCGTCGATGCCCAGGAGAGGGGCGAGGTCGCTTTACAGCAACTGGGCAAGGCCTGTTTCGGCAAATAAGACATTTTGGCCGCATTTATGGCGTGTATGGCTTCATGGTGGGTCGGTCATGCTGGGTAACATCGCGTTACTAACACACCGACATTCCATGGAGCCATCATGAACTTTGCCGAACTGGTCGCTGCGGTCAACGATAATCCCCGTTCAGTTGTGATCCCGGCGCATTGGGCGCAGGGCCGCGCAAGCTTTGGCGGGCTGGTGGCAGCTTTGCAATACCTGGCCATGCGCGCGCAGGTAGCGCCGGATCGCCCGGTGCGTTCACTGGCGATTACCTTTGTCGGGCCGGTGGCGCCGGATGTGCCGGTGTCGTTCGAGGTCGAAATCCTGCGCGAAGGCTCGGCGGTGACCCAGGTATTGGGCCGCGCCACCCAGAACGGTCAAACGGCCGCGTTGGTGCAAGGCAGTTTCGGTGCGCCGCGTGAGTCGGTGGCCAGCTTTGAACAGCCGATTCCCCACAGCGACCTGAAACCCGTGGAGCAGAGCTTCACCCTGCCATTCGTGAAGGGCGCGATGCCTGACTTTCTTCAGCACATGCAAGTGAACTGGGGTCTGGGCGGCTTGCCATTCAGCAACACCCCATCGCCGGTGATCGGCGGTTATGTGCGTCTACGCGATGCCGAACAGCAACCATTGAGCGAAGCCCATGTGTTGGCACTGGTCGACGCCTGGCCGACCGGACTCTTGACCTGGATGAACAAACCGACTCCGGCCAGCTCCCTGACCTGGACCATCGAGTTCATTCATCCGCAACCGTCGCTGACCACCCACGACTGGTGCAGCTATCGCGCTGAGATCGAACACGCCCGCGACGGTTATGGCCACACCGCCGCCACCCTGCGCGCCCCGGATGGCGCATTGATCGCGATCAGCCGGCAGACTGTTACGGTATTTGGTTAACGCTTGGCAGGCTGGCCGTGGCGCTGAAGAGCGACGGCCGCCACCATGCCGATAACACCCACACCCAGCGAGGTCAGGCTCGCCGACATCACGCTATCGACCAGCAACAGCGCCGCCAGAATGAAAATCGGCACGGCGATCAGTTGCAGGGTGGCATGCGGTTGGTTGGGATTGCTTTCATGCCACATAAGCAAGTTGGAAATGCGCTTGGCCATACGACGGTCCTCGACTCAGGTTGCGCTGCAATGCCTGAAGTCTAGGCCCGGGCCCGCCAGTCTGCGAATCGAGCCTGACTATGGGCGTGATAGAGGTTTTAACCGCTGAGCGGTACCCCTATTAGCCCGCCGGGCGCCGGTGGGGCCGCTACGCTGCTGCAATCCGCTTTGGCCTCACCCATGACACGACCTGAGGAATCACCATGAGCAAGCACAGCGAACAACGCGTAATGGTAGTGGGCGGCAGCCGCGGAATCGGCGCCGCCATCGTCCGCTACATGGCGCCCAGCGCCGCCTCCTTGAGTTTTACTTACTCCAGCTCTGAAGCCGCCGCCCTGCAACTGGCAGAGGAAACCGGCAGCCGTGCCCTGCAACTCGACAGCCTTGACCGAGACGCATTGTTCGACACCCTGGACGCCAATGGCCCGCTGGATGTGCTGGTGATCAACGCCGGCATTCTGGTTGCGGGCGATCCGTTGACCCTCGACCCCGACGATATAGACCGTCTGTTCTACATCAATGTGCACGCGCCGTACCACGCCGCCGTCGCGGCCGCACGCAGCATGCCGGCCGGTGGGCGCATCATCTTTATCGGCTCGACCAATGCCGACCGCGTGCCCGTCGAGGGCCTGTCGGCCTACAGCGCCAGCAAGGCAGCGCTGGTCGGGATGACCAAGGGGCTGGCCCGCGATTTCGGGCCGCTGGGCATCACCGTCAATGTCGTACAACCCGGCCCGACCGACACCGACATGAACCCCGCCGACGACCCGATGAAAGACATGATGCACAGCTTCATGGCCATCAAGCGCCACGCCACTGGCGGCGAAGTCGCCGCTCTGGTCGCCTGGCTCGCCGGCCCCGATGCCGCAATGATCACCGGCGCGGCGTTGACCATCGATGGTGGTTTTGCGGCGTAGTGTTGACCTCTAAAGATCCAGCACCAACGGCGGGTTGCCGTCTTCATGTTGCGCCGGCACCGCACAGCAGATCAGCACCGTATCGTCTGGCGGCATCTGCGCTGGCGGATTGGCATAATGTACGCTGCCGCTGATCAGTCGCGTCTTGCACGTGCCGCATGAACCGCCCCGGCAACTGAAGTCGGGATTCAGGCCATGGTTTTCGGCCAGCTCCAGCAGGCTGCCACTGCCCGGCGTCCAGCGCGCCTGCTTGCCCGACGATGAGAAAAACACCGGCACAGGCGCCGTGGCAGCCGGCAACTGAATCCGCCTGGCCGGCGGCTCTGCCGTCAGGCGTTGCAACGCCGAGGGGCCGAAAGCCTCGGCGTGAATGCGCTCATCGGCAATGTTCAAGGCGCGCAGCCCGTCATACAGGGTTTGCAGCAAGCCCGCCGGCCCGCACAGGTAGAAGTCATAATCGTCCAGCGGCAGCCGTGCCTTGACATGGGCAACGTCCAGCCGGCCGACGATCTCGAAATCACGACCCGCCACGGCGTGGGCTTCGGGACGGCTCAAGGCGCGATGAATGTGCAGCCGCTCGCTATCGCGTTGCTGCAGTGCCTTGAGTTCCGCCTGAAAGGGCAGGTCGTCCGGGCTTCTGGCGCTTTGAAACAGGTGGATGTGCCGGGACGGATCATGCTGTGCGGCCAGTTCTCTGAACATCGATATCAGCGGCGTGATGCCAACCCCCGCGCCGATCAGCACCACTGGGCGCTGGGTGTCCTGCACCAGAGTAAAACTGCCCAGTGGCGGCCGCACCTCCAGCAGGTCGCCCACCTGCACCGCAGTGTGCAAATGATGGGAGGCCGGTCCCTGGGCCTTGACGCTGATACGGATATGGCCATCGGAAGGCGCGCTGGACACGCTGTAGGTCCTGATCAACGCTGCCTCACCGATGCTAGCCTGAAGGCGCAGCGGAAGGTGCTGCCCAGGGCTGAACACCACCGCCGTCTTGTCGGTTGGCTGAATGACAAACGAGCGAATGTCCTTGCTCTCTTGCGCAATGCTCACCACCTGCCAGGGATGCCACTGCTTGCGCTGCGCGCTCTGGCGCAGGTGCTCGTCGGCCTGCGCCCAGGTGCCGGTGCCCAGGCTGGTCGGTGCGTAATCATGAAACGTCCAGCGCAGCGACACGGCCGCCGGGCGCAAAACCACCTGCTCGACATCGAAGACCCACAGCCGCTCGGCGCCTTCGAAGGCATGAATCATCGGGCTGTCCAGAATCAATTCGGTGCGCCCGCTGAGTTGCAGCATGTCGCCGTTCGTGAAATCGACAAACAACAGCCCGGCGCGGGCATTGACCTTGAGGTTGCCCAGCGTGTTGAAAAACAGATTGCCCGCGTAATCCGGAATGGTCAGGCGATTGCCTTCGACCTTGACGAACCCGGCCCGGCCACCGCGATGCGACACGTCAATCGAGCGGTTCTGCGCGTCATGGTCGAAGTAGCTGGCGATAAAGAACGTATCAGCGGCACGAATCAGCTCGCGGGTGTGCGCATTCAGTTCGATGAAGTCCTGACGCGGCGGGCAGTCCTGCGCATCCTCGGTAAAACGCGTGTAAGAGCGCTCTTGAATGTACTTCGGGCAGTTGCCATAGGAATGCTCGACCGACACCGCCAGGCCAGCGGCAGACACCTGCTCGATCACACCATTAATGCGATTACGCCGGCGGGTGTGCAACTCAATGCCCAGCAGGCCTATAGCCTGACCCGCGTGCAGGCCGGACGCTGCCGGGTCCTGGCTATCGGGTTGCGCCGCAATCAGCAGCCGCTGCGGATCGGGCGAGGTGACAAAACCTTCTGCACCCTCAAGGAAGGTCGCCCAGGGCCGATTGTCTGCATCCACCGCGCCGACCACCATAAACGGCAACTGCTGATAGAACTCACGGTGCTGATCAGGCATGTAGTCGCGGATCGCCTTTTGCCCGACCACCTCCATGCGCTCGGAGACGCTGTAGAGCTCCTGAAGCATTTTTTCCCCTGCATGCCAGGGCGAACGACGGTGCTTGGGCAAGGTTTCCATGGCAAGGCGCTCCTTGAGAGGTGGCAGGTATCAATCTGCTTGCAGGCCTACGGCTGTGCGCGGCATTGGTACAAAGCCGGGGAGGGCTTCAATGCGTTGCAGCCAGGCGCGTACGTTAGGGTAGTCCTGCAACGAGACATTGCCTTCCGGGGCGTGGGCGATATAGGTGTAATTGGCGACATCGGCGATGCTGACGGTATCGCCCGCCAGAAAGGGGCTGGCGGCCAGTTCGCTGTCCAGCACCTTGAGCAGGGCGTGCGAACGTGCAATCACATCCTCGGCATTCAAGGCGGCACCAAACACCGTGATCAGCCGTGCTGCAGCCGGCCCGTAAGCCGTCTGGCCTGCCGCCACCGAGAGCCAGCGCTGAACACGCGCCGCCGCTTCGGGCTCATCCGCCTGCCATTGTGCATCACCGTACTTTTTCGCCAGGTACACCAGAATGGCGTTGGAGTCGCTGAGGATCAGGCCGTTGTCATCGATCACCGGCACCTGGCCGAAGGCATTGATGGCCAGAAAAGCCGGTTGTTTGTGCTCGCCCTTGGCCAGATCGACGAAGACCAGTTCGGTGGGGAGCTGCAACAGCGAGAGCAACAGTTCTACGCGATGCGAGTGGCCGGAAAGGGGGTGGCGATAGAGTTTGATGGCGGGTTGCGACATGGTCATGGCTCCGAAGCGGGTTGGGGAAGGGCTGCGTTGATGGGGTCAATGCTGCGCCCACTCGCGGCGCAGAAGAATCACCATGCAGGGCAATGGATAATTTCGTTTTGTGGAAGAGTGTGTGGCGGCCATGCATTCCATGTCGCATCCCGGCGGCCTTGCGGCGACAACAGACATTCCCCTTGATCACAAGCGTGTCAGGATCAGGCGGCTGATGCCCTTGGCACCCCCGTGCCAAGGGGCAAAAAGGTCTTTTGAGGAGTACGTAAATGGGTCACGTCGTTTCGCTTTATCGCTATCCCGTAAAGGGATTCCACGGCGAAGCGCTGGACAGCGTCTCATTGACCTGCGGGCAAGGGGTACCGGGCGACCGCGTTGCGGGTATCTCACGGGGGCCGGTGGCCAAAAATGCCGCACCGTTTTATCAACTCACGACCCACGAGAACCTGGTGCATTACCGCAGCAGCGACTTGCTCAGTGATCCGGCGCGCCTGCGCGAGGTTTTCGGCGAGCAGGCCGATGTGATCAAGCGTGAGGATGGCCTGGGGCATTGGGATTTCGATGACTCGATGCTGTCGATCATCAACGTCAACACGGTCAAGGCCCTCGCCGCGAAAATGGGCGTCCCTGTGGACCCCATGCGCTTTCGCGGCAACATTTACATCGAAGCCGCACCGTTCTCGGAGTTCGGCTGGCTGGGCCAGGGCGTGCAGTTTGGCGAGACCTGCCTGTCGATCATCCGCCCGATCAAGCGCTGCCGGGCCACCTCGGTACATCCGCAAACGGGCGAGGTGGACATGAACACCCCCGCGCAACTGAACCGGCACTTCGGGCATCTGTATTGCGGGGTCTATGCGCAAGTCGAGCACGGCGGCACGCTGATGCCAGGCGACACCGTACGGGCCAGCGCAGAGCGCTTCCCCGCAAAGCTGGCGATTGCGGCAACGGTGCCCAAAGCGCCTGCGCTGGTCTTGTGGCCGCGACCGGCCAAAGTTGTCGACGTGATCGAAGAGGCCACCGGCATCCGCTCGTTATGGCTGCAAGATCCTCTCGCCGTGCTGGGCTCGCTGAATGACATCAAGGCCGGCCAGCACATCGCGCTGCATGGCCTGACCGACACCGGCGTCTGGCGTCGCTATACCGTCTCCGGGCGCGAGGGTGATCGCTTGCGCATCACCGTAAAGCGCGAAGCGGGCGAGGGCTCCCAGGCGATTCACGCCCTCAAGGCCGGGCAGTCGGTGGTTCTGAGCGGGCCATTCGGTCCGGACACCCTCGACCTCGACAGCCCCGCCATCCTGATCCTCAGCGCAGGGATCGGCATCACCCCCACGACCACCAAACTCCAGGCACTCGCCGACGCTCGCTACACCAGGCCAGTGCGCGTCGTGCACAGCGTGCGTTTCAGCCATGAGCTGGCGCTGTGGGGCGAGGTCGGCGCCATCGCGCAGCGGCTGGGCAAGGCAGAAACCATGTTGCACATCACTCAGGACGCAGACGGCGTCGAAAACGCCGTGGCCGGCCGCCCGGATATCACCGCACTGATCACCGAGGCGGCGCGCACCAACGCGGCCATTCACGTTTGTGGCTCCGAAGGGTTCCAGGCGCACGTACTGGCGATTGCTACCGAGGCCGGCGTCGCCCAGCGCCTGCACATGGACAGCTTCGCCACCCCCGACACCGCTGTCGAAATGCGCCCGATTCCCGACGGCGGTCCGTTCACAGTGACGTTCAAGCGCTCCGGTATCGTTGCCCAATGGCAGCCTCAGGATGGGCCGTTGCTTAACTTCGCCGAATCCAGAGGGCTGGTGGTGCCTGCGCATTGTCGTGCGGGGATATGCCAGACGTGCGAGTGCGCGTTGATTGAAGGTAAAGTGTTTTCTCTGACCGGACCTTCCCGAAGCAGGAATGGCCACGCATTGTTGTGTGCGGCGGTGCCGGTAGGGGATGCGGTGCTGGATTGCTGAAGGGTTGCAGGCGAGCACGTTCAGGTTCATGTAAGGTCGGTGTTTCACTTGAAACGGGGGGGCTTCTACGGACGCAGGCAATCAGGCTAACGTGTGTCGAGAGGTGAATATGGACGCAGAAAGCGCTGTCAAATTAGTGTGTGCAAGGCTGCTCGGAGAAAACTCTATTCCGGTGAAGATACGCACGCGAGAACACGTGTCCGAAGAAGAGGTCAATGAGCTTTTTTTCGCTATTGATTTTTTGATTGTTTATTACAGGGGGCAGGAGGCGGTTCCTAAAGAACTCGCATTGGCCTTTGTAGATATCTATGTCGGGTTGAACTCTGCGGATGCGTTTTATGATGAAGACCAGGTTCAGCGATACGAGGATATCGGGATCGCGCTTCAGCAAAAGGCCTACGCGTTATTCGAATCGGCTTGATGCAGTGGAAATCCATGAACAAAGAAAACCGGATTTATTTTGAACAAGCGCTGCAACAGGAACTCAAGCATATCGAGCGCAAGGCGTTGGCCGTCACCGCCGTTAAAAGAAGCCTGAAATTTCGCTTCGAAAAGAAGCTGGTCGCTGAGCTCTATTTTCAGTATTTGGCAAAATCGCACGCCTTCATTTTGCTTGGGCATGTCTTTGGTGGTCCCGTTTTTGATGCCATGTCCAAACTGGAGATGCCCTATAAGAGTAACCTGGGCAGCGATGCATGCTTTTCGTTTATTACCTCGGGCAGGCAGGATAAAAAATTCAGTCCCAGTATCTATGGCGATATAGCTGTTCCTCGCCCCGAGCATGCAAGCGATGTCTGTAAACATATCCGGCGTGCACTTGAGGAGTACTACGTTCCTCTGGTTATCGGCTGCATACTGCCTGGAGAGCGGACGATCGATGATGTTATTTACTCGCCGAGAGACTATTCCTACCCGGCTGCCTTTATTCACTGCGCCATGGCGTGCAATCCTTCGATAGTGAACGATGAGGTGAAGGAAACGCTCAGGTCCAACAAGAAAATCATCAAAAACAAGATTTTCGATTATGAACTTTTAGGCATTCACGCCCTCAAAGGTGGCCTTATCACCCACGGCAGATAAGTGTGTGGAGCAGGCAGCGTGGGTTGCCGCTTCGCCAACAGCACGGCAGGGCTTGAAGGTTATAAACGCAAGCTCGGCCGGTACAGTTTCGCCGCCCGAGAATTGGATCCGGGCGTTATTCGATGGAGCTACACATGAAGTCTTTTAGCAAAATTATGGCGTCTGCAGCCTGTGGTCTGGTTTTGGCAGGTTGCACCGGCACGCCGATGAAGACTCAGCAATACGACAGCAGCCAGTACACCGTCCTGGGTCACAGCGAAGCCAGTGCGACCGGCTTGATGCTGCTCGGTTTCATCCCTATTCGTCAAAACGATCGGTTTGTCCGTGCACAGACGTCTGCCATCCAGGCCAAAGGCGGCGATGCGCTGATCAATACGCAAGTGCAGGAAAAGTGGTTCTGGGCTTATGTCCTGAACGGCTACACCACGACTGTATCCGGTGATGTAATCAAGCTGAAAACGGCTCAATAAACCGAGGGGTTGCTGAGGCAGAGGGTGATGCGTGATTTGCACCCTCTGCGCCAACCCTGCCTAGCGTCAGTCAAGTGGTCCAAAGCACAGGATCGAAGATCATATGAGTAAGCTGGGTTGCATCTGTGGGCATGTGATTGTCGATCAAACCGACGACTTGCCCTACAAGGCCGGTTTACTTCGCGACAAGACAGAACAGGCATTCTGGGATGGATTTCTTGGCGAGATCAAAGATTTCGTCGTGGCTGCCAAGCCGAGAGACATCTCAGCACTCGTCGCTAGCGTTGGTGGAGAACCGGCGCCCGGTACTCAAGCTGTTGACGATTTGGTTGATCGGCTAGGCGGTATCCAGGCCCGCGAACTATCAACTGTTTACGAGTGCGAGTCTTGTGGACGCCTTTGGTTGGAAAAGTATGCAGGCGGCGGTTTCATTTCATATGTACCTGAAGGCGATAAGTATCACGCTATCTTGTCGATCGCATCTGCAGAGGACGACAACCATGGTTGATGAGCGATCGCTCTTGCCATCTTTCGTCCCGTCTTTCGTCCCGTCGTTGAGCGGCCCTAATGACGCTGCATTTTAGCTACGTCTGGCTGCTGCCACTGCTTGAAAAACCCTACGACGCCGTAAAGCTCGACCTTCCTGTCGCCTTGTCGGCTCTGAAAATCAAAAGCGCGTTACCCGCGAAGGTGTCGCTGCGACAGGTGCTTGTAACAGCACTGGAGTCTGACTCGGACTACTGGTTTCAGCGTGCGATCAAATGGCTGGATGAGGGATTTCCAGTTGACGACGACCTGGCCGAACTGTTGCTTCACTGCTCATCCCGCAAAGTGCTTTCGCAGTCCATTCGACACAGCGCTTTCAGTGTTGCTCGACGTTGGCAAAAACTGAATAAGCCGCCTCAGATCGTGTGAAGTAGCCGGAGGGCCGCGTGACAGAATCGTTATCGAACCCCATGAGCGCTGAGGCCGCGTACTTGAACGAGGCCCTGGATCAAGGCAAATTGTAATTTTTCCGATGCTCTGAGCCTGTGCGGGTACTTTGACGATGCCTACAGTCTGGCTGAAAGCGGGATATTTGGAACAATCGAGCAGATTAACCGGGAACTGCTTGAGTTTACAGCCGGTTTTCTGGGGTGGAGTTGGGCCGCAAGGGCGGCTGTGTGGTAGGTCTTGGGCAAGCAGCAGCGTCCTCTGGCATATGCTTTCCAGAGAGCAGGTCCTGAACTCTGGCCGCTCGTTCGAAGCGTTTAATGTTACCAGACGCTGTCTGGGGGCAAGATGAGCGCTTATCGCGAGCCTTGAAGCAGGCTCAATCTCATTTTTCTTTTTCAGAAGGCTTGACGATGTGTGACCAACCCGAAGAGCAAACCGAAGAAGAATTAGAAAACTGCATTAATGACCTATTTCTGAGGCGAGAATATCTGGGCTGGAGGAGAGGGCTGAAATCCTTCTCCCAAGGCCGTTGGCACCGGCTTATCGAATGCTTGGCTAAATCCAAGGTACCGTCTGATGAGTTCTTGGCTTTCGGGCCTGATATCTATTCGAAGCTCGTTTTTAGCTACATTGAAGCACCCGATTATGAAGAGTCTCGAATGCTTATGGTGCAATTCACGGTATCGGGAAGCATGTGGCACTGGCTCGTGTGGCATTGCCCAGAGCGAAACTAATGGGCACCTCTAAAAACTCAAGGTTCGGTATCCGAGGCGATACTCCCAGCGTCCTGATCCACTCGAAGTACTGAGCGCGCACGTTCAGCCGCTTTTCAACCATGACTGGCCTCAGATGTGACGTTTCAAGAACGCATCCCCATCCAGATAACCGCCTCAGTCCATGCAGTCACCATCGGTGTCAGTACCCTGAACCACGGATCGCGCACATCAATCTGCGCGGCTGAGTGGTCATGATGGTGCTGCTCTTCCGCCACAATCGAAGTGATGGCCGCGACCGCATGCAGATCGATATCGCCCAGCACATCAAGTTGATGAGCCAGGTGTTTGAGCACCACACTTTCAACCGCGACCGTCGTCGCGACAATGGCTTTACGGCCACAAAGGCCTGTCACCAGGCCCAGCGCCAAACCGCCGATGCCACACAACCAATAACTACGGCAGCGGGGATAATTGCGGCGTTGTAGCTCCTGCTGAAAAACCGCCCGATGACGGCGCTCGTGGGAGAGGAACTCCTCAAGTTCATTCACCATGGCGGGGACGAAAAGCCGGGCCATGAACAATTGCCCGCTATAGATACAGATCGCACCATGCTCGCCCGCATGATCAACCTTCATCATGCGGTTGCCGAGGTCTTCGCCCTTGGCCGTGGCGTCTGTTGAATTCATATTGAGTCTTCTTGTTCGAGGGGCTTGGTCATTGTTCGGATCGGGTTCGCAAGTAAGCCGCCATCGCGGCAAAGCGCTTCCGCGTCTCCCATTCAAATACTCTATTGACCACCGGATCAAGGATGCGTCCCAGCCACACCGGCCGCAACTGCACACTAAACGTGTAAATCAGTTCTGAAGAAGCAGCATCAATATCACGATGTCGCATGGAAGCGGCCCACCCGTGGAAGCAACCCGACGGCTCCACCAGCACCGCTGCGGCAACCTGCGCGGGTCGGTAGTTGATGAAGCGGGTGCGCATGGCAAAAAGCCGTTTCCAGCCTCGTCCCTCATTCATGCTGATCGCACCGATGTAAGGGTAACTGCCACCACCTTCCACGCTGGCATGGGACAGCAATGTGTCCCATTGCTTACGCACAGAATGATTATGAAAAGCTTCAAATGCGTCAGCGGCGCTGGAAGGCATGATCAGAATGATTCGACGTTGGGCCATGAAAATCCTCGATGGTATCGAATGGGGTCAATCAAGAGACTTCGTTCTATTGCCAAACGCCAAATGCCCCCGCAGCCTCGGCACAGCAAAACCAATAAAACTGCGCACTCGCGCCTCGGCCCTGCGCCCATCGCGGTAGATCAAATTGACCGGCAAATCCTGATCCGCAAACTCCCCAAGCACCGCTTGAAGCAACCCGGTGTGCAACTCATGATGCACCTCATGACTCATGCAGCGAATCAGTCCCAGCCCCAACGTAGCCGCCTGAATAGCCGCACGTTGGGTGGTGCAGGTCAGCACCGGCACAGTTTTCACCACTCGCGTCGTGCGTCCGCTACGAAAGCGCCATTCAGTCTCCAGCCCCGTCGCTGTGGTCAATACCGTGCGATGCGCCTTGAGGTCATCGGGCGTGTGTGGCCGGCCCCATTTGGCGAAGTAATCGGGAGCCGCACAAACCACCGGCCTGACCCGCCCCAGCGGCACGGCGAACCCGGACGAGTCCGGCAGATGGCCAATCACCAGAGCCACATCGATTCCTTCCTCAAGCAGTTTCGGCACGCCTTCGCAGGCTCTGGTGATCAAATTCACATCGGGAAAGGCCGTCAGCCAGGCGAGGGCGGTGGGCATGAACACATGCGGGTCGAGCAACGGCGGCAACGACACGGTCAGTAATCCTGTGGGGCACGCCTGCACACCGGCGGCCGAGCGCTCGGCCATTTCGATTTGCTCAAGAATGTACCGGCAGCTCACGGCAAACTGCTCGCCCGCCGGGCTCAGGCTGATGCCGCGCGGGCTGCGGTGCAGCAGGGTGCTGTGCAGGCGCGCTTCGAGTGAAGCCATGCTGCGTATGACCGTGGCGGGCGACAGGTTCAATTGCCGCGCCGCCGCTGCCAGGCTGCCTGCTTGCACCACGGCCTCGAAGGTCTGCATTTGCTGATAGCGGCTCACGGGTTACGCCATCGTATTCAGATGCAGGGCCGGATTTGCCAGCAGGCTGCTCGCGCAAAAGTCGACAAAGGTGCGCACCTTGGCTGGCACCCGCCTGCCGCCCTGATACACCACATGCACCGGCAAAGCCTCGGTTTGAAATTCGCCCAGGACGATTTCCAGCTCGCCTTTGGCGACTTGCCCGGCGACCTGATAAGACAACACCCGCGTCAGCCCCCAGCCCAGGCACGCGGCATTGATCGCCGCCTGATTGGAGCTGACCATCAGGCGCGGCGTGGGGCGCAAGGCGAGGGTGTTGCCGTCGACGTTGAAGTGCCAGTCGGTAAGCAGGCTGCTGGCCGACGACATCACGATGGGTGCGGCCAGCACCTGGTTGGGGTCTGTCAGCCGGCCAAAACGATCAAGAAAGTCCGGCGCGGCGCACACGACCGGGCAAATATCCCCGACCTTGACGGCCTGCAGGCCAGTGTCCGGCAAGCGGCCAATGCGGATGGCGACGTCCTGGCCTTCATCCAGAATGTCCACCACACGGTCCACCAACAGTGCGTTGATGCTGACCTCGGGGTGCGCCGCTAAATAGTCGGTGATCAGCGGAATCAGAAACAGCTCGCCGAACATCACCGGCGCTGTCACGTTCAGGTTGCCGCGCACGCGCAGGCTGCTACCGGTGGCCAATTCCTCGGCTTCTTCCAGATCGAGAAGAATCCGTTTGCAGTCCTCGACATAGCGCCGGCCTGCATCCGTCAGGCGCAGGCTGCGCGTGCTGCGCGCCAGCAGCAGGGTGCCCAGGCGTTTCTCAAGACCCGCAATGACGCGGGTCACGCTGGGCGGCGACATGCCCACCTGCCGGGCGCCGGCGGCAAAGCTTTGCGCCTCGGCGACGGCCAGAAGGACTTTCATTTCCTGAAAACGGTCCACGCTCAGTGCCCGGTGTCGAGAGGTGGGCTGCAGTTTAGCGGTCTGCGGATCACTCGTGGCAAAGCGTTTCTGATGTGACAGATACGCGCTCTTTCAGACCATCTGCTGGCACAAATATCCAGCCCTCCAGAGGATCGACATCGGGTAGAGGGTGTGCAAGTGCTTCTGGCTGGAACACAAACATCCATGCCAGCAAGGCGCAAGTCAAAGCATCTTGATGGTCAATATGTTCAAGGCCGTCAGTAAACTGCCTGATGGTTTCGCCATCGATGACAGCCTCTCTATAAAACGAAGCCTGCAGTTCTGCCATGGCGGCAGAGGTCCTGGTCGCTGAGGGATAGGCCTCGATAGCTCGAAGTAACTGGCCGTCCGTCCATACGCCACAGTGCTCGCGAATAGACGCAAAGCGTCCCAGCACATGCATCCCTTTGGTAGCCTGACTGCCGATCATATCTTTGATGGGAGAGAGTGGTGACAGGCCCTTCCTGAATAGAAAGTGCTCAGTCTGGCGATGCAAATACGGATTTTCAGAGGCTACTCCGATGGCGGGTGCGGTCTTACCCAAGGTAAGCAGATCAATCAGTGGCCTGGAAAATCCTAAAGGAGTGTCGATCGCTAAGGTGACCTTACAGACTTCCAGGTCATGGATGTCGATACGACATAGGGCCAGCAGGCTGTGAACGAACGCTTTCGTCGTGCTGGATGCGTTAATGGTCGACCGCAGATTTCCGCGCCAAGGCTTACCCATTATTTGGCGCTCGGCGTTGAGAACGACCAAGGCATCACGACTTTTCGGATTGTTGTCGCAGTTCCAGCCGCCAACATCCCAGCCGATTAAAATCATTCCGTCTCTGTTCGCCATGACTCCAGCCCTCAACCATGAATTGGCAACACGACCCCAAACAACACAAAAAACCCACCGCACACCTTATTGAACCGCCGCCCGGTTCGCGCCAGCCACGGCCTGACTTTATGCGCGGCGCTGGCCACTGAATACTCAACGATAAACTCCACCACCGCATAAGTCAGGGCGATGGCCGCCGTCTGCGCAATGATATTTCTATGAGGGTCCAGAAACGGCGGAATCAGTGCGACAAATAACAGCAATGCCTTGGGATTTGAAATGGCCGATACCAGCCCCTGGCGAAACAACGACCAACCTCGAAAGTGTGCAGTAGCGCTTGCTTCAAGACTGACCGGTGCCGATCGCCATAGCCCGAGGCCCAGCCAGATCAGATACAGCCCGCCAACCACTTTCAACACCGTGAACCAGGTGACCGAAGCCTGGATCAGTGTTCCCAGTCCCAAGGCACATAGCGCAAGCACGATAGCAAATCCGAGCACGCCGCCGCTGATGGTGAACAGCGCTTTGCGGCTGCCATGAATCGCGCCGTGAGTCAGCACCAGTAACGCATTGGGCCCTGGCACGACCGAGATGCCGCAGCAGGTAATCAGATAGAGCAACCAGGTCTCGAATGGCATGGGATCAGATCCAGATGTCGGTTGATTCAGGCCAGCATCTTGCGAGTGAACCATTGTCATGAAAAGCGCATAATTCACGTCTTAATCATTCGATTAACGAATAGAGGAAGCCGCTATGTCCGCCGGCGATTTACAGATCGATTGGCTCAAGTGTTTCGTGGCGGTGGTGGATGCCGGTTCACTCTCTGGCGCCGCTCACGAGGTCAACCGCTCGCAGTCTGCGGTCAGCATGCAGTTGAAGAAACTGGAGGCTGCGCTTGGACGGCAGGTATTGAACCGCGGCCCGAGGCACTTGCAACTGACCGATGACGGCCAGACCCTGCTGAGCTACGCCCGGCGCATGCTTGCCCTGCATGCCGAGACCCAGGCGGCTTTTCATGGTGAAGAACTGACCGGCCGAATCCGCCTGGGTGTGGCGGAAGACTACGCGGCCCGGTATCTGACGCCGGTGCTGAAGCGTTTTTCGCCGCGCTATGCCGGTGTGGAAATAGAACTTACCTGTGAACAGTCGACCACGCTTATTCCACGTGTGCGCAGTGGCGATCTTGATCTGGCGCTGGTGTCCAGAGACTCGCCGCAAACCGGAACATTACTGTTTAAAGAGCCCATGGTCTGGGTCGGTTCGCCGCAGTTCGAACTGTGGCGCAGAGACCCGGTGCCTATCGCCGTCTATGAAAGCGAAAGTCTGGCCCGGCGTTATGCGGTGAACTCGCTGACGCAGATGGGGCGCCAGTTCAAAGTGGTCTACAACAGTTCCAGCCTTGCCGGGCAAGTGGCGGCGGTGGAGGGCGGGCTGGCGATTGCGGCGATTACACAGTGCACGGTGCAGGCATCGCTGCAGGTGTTGGGTAGCGAGCATGGTGTGGGGACTATTGAGCCGATGGAGGTTTCGGTGTTACGCAGTCGGGCTTCTCGTGGGGCGAAGGCGGTTAATAGTTTGCATGCTTTTATTATTGCGGCGTTGAGGGGGTAGGGATAGCCAGCTTAGCTTTATCTAGCCGATAAGTGACTTGATCATCTGCACGCAATCCTGTACGCCGCTCATGTGCTCGGCCTTATCCCATACCTGAATTTTCCAGCCCATTTTTTCGTAAAAACCAACCGCATCAAGCGCTGCGTTGACCAACAGGACTTCCAGGCCAAGGCTGCGCGCATACCCTTCGACAAGCGTCGACAAGGCGCGGCCGTGTCCCTGGCGCTGAGCAGCAAGCGAAATAGCCACTAACCGCACGATCCCTCTGCCTGAACCGTCGTTATCCAGCCGAGTAGTGCCGATAGGGTGTCCATCCAGTTTCAAAAGTAACGGATGGTTGGCGGTAGCCTGTTCATCCGGCAGATCGGTGTTGTAATCATTCCTGCCCCTTTGCTCCCAAAGTACCTGGCGGCGAATCCTGTGATAGGCGTGCCAGTCAGCCTTGGTCGATACGTTGACAAGCGCATATCGAGACATTTCTACGCCTTCTTGAGGCCTCTTCGCGAGCTCTACGCTCGCTCCTACGAGTGGGGGTGATCTTTACATCTATGTTCACGCCACCAGACTCTCCACCCCCCGCCCCGGAATCGCGGCAATCAGCTCTTTGGTGTAGTCACTCTGCGGCTCGTTGAACACGCGATCAACCCCGCCATGCTCCACCACTTTGCCATTGCGCAGCACCAGTACCTGATGCGCCACGCTGGCCACCACCGCTAGGTCATGCGACACCAGCACATACGCAATCCCCAGCTCCCTTTGCAGTTCTTCGAGCAAATCCAGAATCTGCGCCTGCACAGACACGTCCAGCGCGCTCACCGGCTCATCCAGCAACAGCAAGTCCGGCTTCAACGCCAATGCCCTAGCAATCGCGACCCTTTGCCGTTGCCCGCCCGACAACTCGCGGGGCAAGCGGTCCAGATAACTCACCGGCAGGTGCACGCGGCTGATCAATTCGCGCGCCGCCTGTTCCAGCGCTTCGCCCTTGAGCAAGCCGAACGACACCAGCGGTTCGACGATGCTGTCGAAAATCGTGAAGCGCGGGTCCAGTGCGGCGAAGGGGTTTTGCTGCACCAGCTGAATACGCCGGCGCAGCGGACGAAACTCGCGCCAGCTCAAATCGGTGACGTCTTGCTGTTCGAACAGCACGCGGCCGTGGGTCGGTTTTTCCAGGCCCAGGGCTATGCGCAATGCGGTGCTTTTGCCTGAGCCGGACTCGCCGACGATGGCCAGCGTCTGCCCCGGATAGACCTCAAGGTTGAGGTCGTGCAGCGCGACAAACTGGTTGTCTTCGCCTTTGACCTTGGGTAGCTCGAACACTTTGCCGACGCCTTGCAAACTCAGAATCGGGTTCACGCCCGTCGATGCACGCAGCGGTGCCTGGCGGCGATGGCCGAAGGCGGGCGCGGCGGCGAGCAGGGCGCGGGTGTAGTCGTGTTGCGGGTTGGCGACGATCTGCCTGGGCGGGCCTTGTTCGACCAGTTGGCCTTGTTTCATCACCAGAATGCGGTCGGCGCGGTCGGTGGCGACGCCGAGGTCGTGGGTGATGATCAGCAGCGAGATGCCGCGCTCGCTGACCAGCGCTTGCAGGTGGTCGAGGATCTTGCGTTGTACGGTGACGTCCAGCGCGCTGGTCGGCTCGTCGGCGATGATCAGCCGGGGGTTGCCAGCCAGCGCGATGGCGATCAGCACGCGCTGGCGCATGCCGCCCGACAGTTCGTGCGGGTACTGGCGGGCGCGCAGCTCGGGTTTATCGAGGCCGACCTGTTGCAGCAGCTCGATGATGTCGGCGTCGACCGCCGGATAGCGGCGGCCGTGGGCGAGGATCAGCGCTTCGCCGATCTGTTGGCCGATGCGCAGGGTCGGGTTGAGGCTGACCATCGGATCTTGTGGCACAAGACCAATGGTACGGCCGCGCAACTGGCGCTTCTGGCGTTCGCTGGCGTGGCTCAGGTCGGTGCCGTCGACCCACAATTGACCGTCGGTGATGCTCGCGCTGTCGGGCAGCAGGCCGAGAATGGCGTTGGCCAGGGTCGATTTGCCCGAGCCGGACTCGCCGACGATGGCGACGGTTTCGCCCTGGGCCACGCTGAACGAGACGGCGCGCACCGCTTGGGTAATCTGTCCGGCAGAGGCGTAGGCCACGGCCAGTTGGCGGACGTCGATCAGGGCTGGCACAAGGCTCATCGCGGGTTCTCCTCAAGGGTGCGGGCGATATGGTTGAGGCTGAACACCACGGCGACAACAAACAGGCCCGGCAGCAGCGAGACCCACGGTGCGGTGATCAGAAAGTGCCGGCCGTTGGCGATCAGCGTGCCCCACTCGGCGGCCGGTGGTGCAGCGCCAAAGCCGAGAAAGCTCAGGCCTGCGGTGGCGAGAATCGCGGCGCCGAAATCCAGGGTGGCGAGCACCGCCACCGGGCCCCAGGCATTGGGCAGGATGTGCCGGAACAAGGTGCGGCCCCAACTGGCACCACCCAGGCGCGCGGCCTCGACGTAGGGCAGGGTCTTGACCCGTAGCACTTCGGCGCGGGTGGTACGGGCAAAGCCCGGAATAATGCCGACGCCCACGGCAATGGCCACCGGCACGGTGCCAAAGCCGATGGCGGTGACGATCGCCAGTGCCAGCAGCAGGCCGGGCAGGGCGAGCAGCACGTCGACGAAACGCATGATCACCGCATCGACCCGCCCGCCGGCAAAGCCCGACAACACGCCCAGGCCCAGGCCGCCAACCAGCGCGATGCCTACCGCCAGCAAGGCGGCTTGCACCGACAGACTGGAGCCGTACACCACGCGGGTGAACAGGTCGCGGCCCAGCTCGTCGGTGCCGAACCAGTGGGTCAGGTTCGGCGCGGTGAGTTTGTCGACCGGCGAGGTCGCGTACGGATCGAAGCTGGTCAGCCACGACGGCACCAGGGCGGCGATCAGGGCAAAGGCGACGATCAGCACCGCCGCCGTGAAGCCCGGGCGGCGCAGCAGCGGCAGCAGCGCGGTGCTGATGCGTTGCAGGCGGCTGCGCCGGCGCCACGGAGCGCTGGAGGTGAGGGTGCTTTCAGGCAACAGGCGGGTATCGGTGGGGATCATGGTTACGACACCTTTGGCGCGTGAGTGATTCGGGGGTCGAGGTAGGGGTAGAGCAAATCGACGATCAGGTTGATCACGACAAAGGCCGCGGCCGACACGGCGACGATGCCGAGCACCACCGGAATGTCCTGGCGCAGCACCGCTTCCTGGGCCAGACGACCGACACCGGAGCGGGCGAAGATGGTCTCGACCAGCACCGCACCCGACACCGTATTGCCGACCTGCAAGCCGATCAGGGTGAGGATCGGCAAGGCGGCGTTCTTGAAGCCGTGGCGCAATTGCACCTGGCCACGGCTCAGGCCTTTGGCGTAGGCGGTGGTGATGTAGGGCTCTTTCCACACGCCTTGAAAACCGCGTTGCAGCACTTGCGCGTACACCGCGGCACTCGGAATCGCCAGCGTTACGGCGGGCAGGATCAGGCTTTCAAAGCCCTTGCTGCCGGTGGCCGGAAACCAGCCCAGGCTGAAGGCGAAGACCTGGATCAGCAGCAGGCCCATCCAGAACACCGGCACCGAAAAGCCCAGCGACGGCAGGCGCGCCAGGGCAACTTTCAGCGGCGCAAAGCGCACGTAGGACGTCAGGTAAGCCAGGCCCACGCCGCCGATCAGCGACAGCACGATGGCCATGCCGGCCAGCGCCAGGGTTTGCGGCAAACGCTCGCCGAGCAGTTCGGCGACCGGGCGATTGAGCGACAGCGACTGACCGAAGTCGCCCTGTAGCGCATGCCACACCAGGTCGAAGTACTGCTCGAAAATGCCTTTATCCAGCCCGTAGTAGGCGCGGGCCTTGGCCAGGTCTTCGGGCGACAGCGCGTCGGCCTCCAGACCCGAAGCGCTGAGCATGATCGACAACGTGTCGCCCGGCAGCATGTAGAGGATGAAGTAGGTGATGGTGTAGGCACCCCACAGCACCAGTAATGCCTGGCCGACGCGGCCGATCAGATAGCGGTTCATGGTTTGCCGGCCTCGTTTTTACCACCCAGTTCGATATCACCCAGCAGGGCGAAGCCTTCAGCGGTCCAGCGGAAGTTTTTCACCTTGGCCGACGTTGCGGCTTGCCAGACGCGCTCGTAGACCGGCAGCGCCGAGCCCTCGTCGACCAGCAGGTCTTGCAGCTCGCCGTAGGCCTGGGCGCGTTGTGCGCTTTGCGTGGCGGTGATGCCGGCGTCGAACAGGGCCTTGGCTTTTTCCAGGACTTGCGGCTCGTAGATATTGGTTGCCAGGGCGGCGCTGTTGGCGGCGCGTGGGTCGAGGATGGTTTGCAGGATGATCGGGTCGGCGCGGGTCATGTAGTTGATGCTCAGGTCGTAGTTGCCCGAGGAGTTGTTGGCCACCCATTCGGCGCGGGTGACCACACTGAGTTTGAGCTCGACGCCGACCTTGCGCAGTTGGTCCTGAATCAACACGTCGCCGGCGGTTTCGGCCGGGCTGATGTTGTAGCTCAGGCTCAGGCGCTTGCCATCCTTGTAGCGGTAGCCGTCGGTGCCCTTGGCCCAGCCGGCAGTGTCGAGCAGTTTCTCGGCGCCGGCCGGGTCGTAGGCCAGCTTGGCGCTCTGGTCCTTGAAGTACGGGGTGGTGACATCGAAGATCCCGGTCACCACCGGAAATTGCGCGTTGTACACGGTGCTGGCGTAGGTCTTGCGGTCGATGGCCTTTTGCAGCGCCAGGCGAATCTGCTTGTCGCTCAGCAGACGCTCGCCACGGGTGTTGGGAAACAGGTTGAGTGATGGGCCAGGCAGCGAGCGGCTCTGAATGGTCGCGCCCTTGGACTGGAATAGCTTGAGGTCGACTTCCGAGAACGGGTTGCGCGGCCAGAGGATGTCGGCCTTGCCTTGCAGGAACAGGCCGTTGCGCACGCTTTCTTCGGGGATGTAGCTGATTTCCACCGTGTCCAGGTGTGCTTCGCCCTGATTCTTGTTGTTGGCCGAGGCCCAGTGGTAACCCTTGCGCTTGACCAGTTTGGCGCCGGTTTCCGGCGTGTAGTGTTCCAGGGTGAACGGGCCGGTGCCGATGATCTTGCCCAGCGAACGCTCTTTGGCGCTCAGCTTGTAAGAGGCAGGCGCGAGGATCGACAGGTTGGTGGTGGAGGTGGCTTGCAAGAAACCGGCGTTGGGTTTGGACAGCACCAGTTTGACCGTGAAGTCGTCGACCACCTCGGCATGGTCGAAGCCCGCCAGATAGGTCGCGCCAAAGGTGGCCGGCAGTTCGGTGGCAAAGGCCTTGTTGCTGTCGAAGGCGGCTTTCACGGCCTTGGCATCAAAGCGCTCGCCATTGCTGAAGGTCACGTCGTCACGCAGGGTGAAGGTGTAGCTCAGCGCGTCGCTGCTGACTTCCCAGCTTTTGGCCAGCCAGGGAATGATCTTGCCGGTTTCCGGGTCCTGGTCGGTCAGGGATTCTGCGACGTTGCGCAGCAGCACGCGGTGTTCCAGCCAGTAGACCTGGAAGGGGTCGACACTGACCAGCGTGGTGTTGTCGCCCCAGAAGGCGATGTTCAGGGTCTTGCTGGCCGCTTCATCACCCGATGGCGAGCAACCCGCAAGGGCCAGGGTCAGTGCGAAGGAGGCCAGCAGGCGGCCGGGGAAAACAGCGTTGGTCATGGTTTCGTCCCTTAAAAGTCGTAAGCCAGTTTGGTGTACCAGAAGCCGCCGTTCGGGCTGAACGGTGGGTTGCCGTACACGCCCTGGCCGCCGTTGGAAGGCAGGGCGACCACGCCGTTACGTTCCGGGTAGGTGTTGAAGATGTTGGTGCCGCCGATGCTGGCGGTCAGGTTGTCGGTGACCGAGTAGGCGATGTCGAGGTCGGTGATCCATTTGGCGTCGAAGCTGCGGTCAGCCGTGGCGTTCTGCGCCCAGGTCTCGACCTTGCCGTAGCGGGTGGTTTGCAGGTTGACCACGAACCTGTCGATGCTCCAGTTGGCGCCCAGCACCCATTTGGTTTTCGGCGAGGCGGCGACCAGGTTGCCTTCGGCGGCATGGCCCACCACGGCGATGCCGGAGGCCGCCAGGTCGGCCGGCGTGTCGCGGCGGCCTTCGACCGTGGTCTTGTTCCAGTTGAAGGCGGCGCTCCAGCGCACATCGCCAAAACCGCCCAGCGGCGTCAGGTGGTCGAACACCAGGTCCAGGCCACGGGTACGGGTGTCGAAGGCGTTGGTGTAGTACGTCACCCATGAACCTTCAGCCACGCCCAGCGAGCGCAAGGTGTTGTTGATGGTGCCGTTGCCACGGTCATAGATGTCTTGCGACAGCACGATGCGGTCGTCGATGTCGACCACGTAGGCGTCCAGGGTCACGCTGGTGCGCCGTGCCGGTTGCCAGGTCAGGCCCAGGCCGATGTTGCGGGTCTTTTCCGGGTCCAGCTCGCTGGCGCCAAAGGCTTTGGCCAGCGCACTGCCGGGTGTTGCGGTGTAGCGTAGCGCCGGGACCACCACGCCGTCGGCGTTGACGCCGGTGCGGTTGTCGGCCACCGAGTAGCCCAGCTGGGTCAGCGACGGGGCGCGGAAACCGGTGCCGATGGTGCCGCGCACGGCCACGGTGTCGGTCAGCTCGTAACGCGAATTGAGCTTGAGCGCAAAGGTGTTTTTCTTGATGTCATCGTAATGCTCGACGCGCCCGGCCAGGCCGATGTACCAGCGGTCGCTGGGGTTCAGACCGAAGTCCAGGTAGCCGGCAAAGTTGTTGCGGTCCAGGTCCGCTTCGTCTTCGGGGCGAATCACCAGTGCCGATTGCGCGCCACGGCTCGGCCCGCCGCTCAGGCCGCTGTTGGTGCTGAGGGTGTAAAGCGGGTTGCGGCTGCCATCGGCGAGAAACTGCGGGTAGGTGTAGCTGCCGACCGTGTAAGCGTCGGCGGAACCGGCGAAGGTCTGGAAGCGCTCCCAGCGATGCTCGAGGCCGGCCGATACCTGCACGGGGAAGGGCAGCAGCGGCAGGCTGTCGTAATGCCGGGTGATGTCGAAGTTATTGACCCACTGGTCGAATTGCAGGGTCGCCAGGTCATCGAACGAGGTCGGCGACAATGGGCCATACGTGGGGTTGATGGTCAGGTCGCTGGAGTGATGGTTCTTGTTGCGCCCGTAAGTGGTCGACAAATCCCAGTTCCACTCGCTGATCTCGCCCTTGCCGCCGACCAGAAACTGCCAGTCGGTGTCCTTGATGTTGTTCAGCGGGTCGTAGCCATCGGGGAACAGCTCCGGGATCGACGCGGTGCTGTAGGCCAGGCGCTTGTTGTTGTAAATCTGTGCATCGCGCTCGCCGTAGGTGGCGTAGGAATACACCTTGGTACTGTCGGTCAGCGGCAGCTCGGCGTTGTAACCCAGGTTGAAGGCTTCAAGGTCCGGGTCGCCGTTTTTCAGGGCGCGGCGGTCCCAGGTGTCTTGGCGCGCATCGCCCGGCGCATAACCCCGGTAATTGGCATCAGCCTTGTCATACAAAAAGGCCTGGTTGCGTTTGCGCGCGTCCCCCGACAGTTGCAGAAAACCGCTATCGCCAATCGCAAAGCCCTTATTGCCGGCGAACTTGATGTTCTCGCCCTGGCCATCGGTCAACTGGCCGTAGCTGGTCTCGAAATGACCGCCGGACGCACCCGATTTGAGGATCACGTTGATCACGCCGGCCACCGCATCGGAGCCGTACTGCGCCGCAGCGCTGTCTTTAAGCACTTCGATGCGCTCTACGGCGCTGACCGGAATCAGGTCCAGGTCCACGGCGTTGGCGCCGCTGGTGTCGACGTTGCCGCCCGAAGGCATCGCGCCGTTATGGCGGCGCTTGCCGTTGACCAGCACCAGCGTGTAGGCCGGGCCCAGGCCGCGGTTGGTCAAAGGCCGGGTGGTGGACTGAAAGCCCGAGGTATTGGCACCGAAGTTGAATGACGGCAGTAGCTTGGAAATGGCTTCCGACAACTCGGCACGGCCGGTCTTGAGCAGTTGGTCGGCATTGATTATATCGATCGGCGTCGGGCTGTCGGCCACGGTCCGTTGTGCCCCACGCACCCCGGTGGAAATGACGGTGACAGTATCAAGGCGCGCATCATCGCCGCTTTCAGCCTGCACCGCAGGCGCCAGCAGGCAGGCGAGCGTCAGGCTCGACAACGCCATGCCGGCACGCGCCGGAGCGGTTTTCAGGAAGGGGCGCGCAGTGATCGATAACGGTTGATTCATGAATGCATTTCCAGATGACAGCGTTGGCAATGCCGGTTGGCGGCGGCATGGCCTTATTGGCTTGGGCGCCTGCCCGGTGAGCGGTGCGGCGCGTGTCTGATTGTTCTGGAGCGATGCGGTGGTGGTGGGTTCGCTCGGGTGTCGCTGACGGTCCGGGAGGTGCCCGGTGGAGAGATGACTTGAATCGTATATTTATAAAAAAGCTCTGGAAAATTCTTTTTAGGAATAAGCTAATAGTGAAAATAAATAATTATCTGATTTTTTATTATGCAAAAAACTGATTAGTTGAAGCGCTGTGAGGTGGGCTTATGCATGATGTAGGCAAGAGGCGAAAGGCTTTCGCAAGGAGAGGATTCAGCAGGGAAAAATAACTGTTTTTCTGAGCTTCGAGGCTCTAATCCGCAGGGCAGATCTGTGCTTCTCTGTAGGATTCACCGTAAATGTGCTGATTTCACTGGCTCTTTCGCGAGCTAGCGCTCACTCCTACAGAATTTGTGTCGTACTCACTATGAAGGACAGCCCAAAATCCGTAGATCACCCGCCGCCTTGGCGCCGCGCTGTCGCGCAGCAAACATTGGATGTAGGAGGGAGCTCTGCTCGCGATCGGCTGCGCAGCAGTCGTAGATTTGCAGCGTTTCGACGATTTCCGTGAGCGCTTCGCGCTCAATCGCCAGCAGAGCTGCCTCCTACAGATTTATGTTTTTAATAAAAAAATCAATAACTTATTTTATGTTTGATGAGGGCGAGCGCCAGCTCGCGAAGGCTAAGTAGCCTCCCGCACATCCTGATCTGCAGGCGATAGGCCACAAAATTCGTCACATCTCCCGTACCTCCCTCAAACACTGGCGCAACAACTCCGACCCATCCCCGGCCCGCCAACTGATCACGATCGGCGACGTGGCGCTGCTGTCGAGCAGTTCGCTGTAGCCAATATCGTCACGGTGCAAACGCTGCACCGAGGCCGGGACCAGAGTGATGCCGATCCCGGCCGCCACCAGACCAATCGCCGTCTGCAGTTCATTCACCGTTTGCACCACATGAATCTTCAAGCCCTGGCGGTTGAAGATGCCCAGCACATGGTCGGCATAACTGGGCCGTGGATTACCCGGATAAAGCACGAAGGGTTCGGCGGCCAGCCGTTCCAGGCTGACGGGCCCGGCCAGCAGCGGGTGGCCGGCGGGCAGGGCGGCGACCAGCGGGTCTTCGCGCAGCACTTCCTGGGTGATCGCCGGGTCGTCGAACAGCATGCGGCCAAAGCCGATGTCGATACGGCCGCTTTTCAGCGCTTCGATCTGTTGCAGGGTGATCAGCTCGGACAGGCCCAGTTCGACATCGCCATAGCCGCGCAGGCGGCGGATCAGCTCCGGTAGCTGGCCATACAGCGTCGAGGGCGCAAAGCCGATGCCCAGCCAGCGCTTGCTGCCGCTGGCAACCCGGCGGGTATCGTCGCTGATGCGTTTGAGCTGCTCGAGCAGTTGCGCGGAATGCTCATGAAAAAACCGCCCGGCCTCGGTCAGGCGCAGCGGTCTTGAGCGTTCCAGCAGCTCGACGCCCAGTTCTTCTTCCAGTTGCTGGATCTGCCGGCTCAGGGGCGGCTGGGCGATGTTCAACTGCTCGGCGGCGCGGGTGAAGTTCAGGGTCTGGGCGACGACTCTGAAATAACGCAAATGACGCAGCTCCACGATACCTCCCGGGTATGAAGCGAGACTTAATCAATATTGGACCGTGCGTGCGGGCAGCGTCAATCATGAGGCCATGATCACCCTGACGAGCCGGACAGACCCATGACCGCCGCAATAACAATAGAAAGCTTTGAAACCCTGATCGTCGACCTGCCGACCATCCGCCCGCACAAGCTGGCCATGCACACCATGCACGGCCAGACCCTGGTGATCCTGCGCATTCGTTGCAGCGACGGCATCGTCGGTGTTGGTGAGGCCACTACCATTGGCGGCCTGGCGTATGCCGGCGAAAGCCCTGAGAGCATCAAGGTCAACCTCGATACCTGGTTTGCACCGTTGCTGATCGGCCAGGACGCCAGCAACCTGAATGCCGCCATGCAACGCGTCGACCGTGCCATCCGTGGCAATACCTTCGCCCGCAGCGCCGTCGAAACCGCCTTGCTCGATGCGCTGGGCAAACGCCTGGGCCTGCCGGTGGCCGAAGTGCTCGGCGGTCGTGTGCGTGATGGCGTCGAAGTGGCCTGGACCCTGGCCAGTGGCGACACCGGCCGCGATATCGACGAAGCCGAACAGATGCTCGACCGTCGTCGTCATCGGCATTTCAAACTGAAGATCGGTGCAGGCGACGTCAGCCGCGACATCACTCACGTGGCCGCGATCAAAAAAGCCTTGGGCGACCGCGCCAGTGTGCGCGTCGACATCAACCAGGCCTGGAGCGAAGCGGTGGCGATTTCGGCCAGCCGTCGCCTGGCCGACGCCGGTGTCGAACTCATCGAACAGCCGCTGTCACGTTTTGATCGCCCCGGCATGGCGCGCCTCAATGCACATAGCCCGATCCCGTTGATGGCCGACGAAGCCATCGAGTCGGTGCAAGACAGCTTTGCCCTGGCGCAAATGGGCGTGGCCTCGATCTTTGCCCTGAAAATCGCCAAGACCGGCGGCCCGCGTGCGGTGTTGCGCACCGCAGCGATTGCGGAAGCGGCGGGCATCGGCCTGTACGGCGGCACCATGCTCGAAGGCAGCATCGGCACCCTGGCCTCGGCGCATGCCTTTGCCACCCTCGACAAGCTGGAATGGCACACCGAACTGTTCGGGCCGTTGCTGCTGACCGAAGACATTCTGGTCGAGCCGCCGGTGTACCGCGACTTCCAGTTGCTGATCCCGACCGCACCGGGCCTGGGCCTGGAAATCGACGAACAACGCCTGGCGCGCTTTGCGCGTCGTTGAATACCTGACCGATAAGGAACCGAACCATGCTTTTTCATGTGCGCATGACCGTCAAACTGCCGGTCGACATGCCCGCCGACCAGGCCGCCCGCCTCAAGGCCGATGAGAAGGAACTGGCCCAGCGTCTGCAACGCGAAGGCACCTGGCGTCATCTGTGGCGCATTGCGGGTCTGTATGCCAACTTCAGTGTTTTCGACGTGGCTGACAACCAGGCGCTGCACGATCTGTTGATGCAATTGCCGCTTTACCCGTACATGGACATCGAAGTCACGCCGCTGTGTCGGCATCCGTCTTCGGTGCATGACGACGACCGTTGATTCAAGTCACCTACCTGCTTCACGCCTGAACAAGAATAATGACGAGGAAAAGCCATCATGACCGTACGTATTTCCCACACCGCTGACGTGCAGAAGTTCTTTGAAAACGCGTCAGGTTTCGACCAGGAAGCCGGCAACCCACGGATGAAAACCGTGGTGCACCGCATCCTCACCGACTCGATCAAGATCATCGAAGACCTGCATATCACTCCTGAAGAGTTCTGGAAAGCGGTTCACTATTTCAACGAACTGGGCGCTCGCCAGGAAGCCGGTCTGCTGGTTGCAGGCCTGGGGCTTGAGCATTACCTGGATCTGTTGCTGGATGCCGAAGACGAACAGGCCGGCCATGTCGGCGGCACCCCGCGCACCATCGAAGGCCCGCTGTACGTGGCCGGCGCACCGCTTAGCCTGCACGAAGCACGCCTGGACGACGGCACCGATGCCGGTACCTTGCTGTTCATGAAAGGCCAGGTGCGCGACGTCGATGGTCAGCCACTGGCCAATGCCATCGTCGATGTCTGGCACGCCAATACCGGCGGCACCTACTCGTACTTCGACCCGTCGCAGTCGGAGTTCAACCTGCGCCGTCGTATCCAGACCGATGAGCAAGGTCGCTACCGCTTCCAGAGCATCGTGCCGTCGGGCTACGGCTGCCCACCGGACGGTCCGACCCAGGGCCTGCTGGATCAACTGGGCCGTCACGGCCAGCGCCCGGCGCATATTCACTTCTTCATCTCGGCACCGGGTCATCGCCACCTGACCACCCAGATCAACCTGGACGGCGACCCGTACCTGCACGACGACTTCGCCTACGCCACCCGCGATGAACTGATCGCCCGGATCGACTTCATCAACGATGCCGAGCGCAGCGCCGCACGCGGTGTAGAAGGCCAGTTCGCCGAAATCGAGTTCGACTTCGAGTTGCAACCGACCGAACAGACCGAAGAAGAAAGCCGCCGCGAACGGGTTCGTGCGCTGGAAGCCTAATTACGGCACGTTGCGAACAGGTCCAGCCCCCGGTCATACACCTGGGTCTGGACCCCCAGCAAGCCCAGCATCGAATGAAACAGGTTGTCCTGGCTCAGCGGCTTGTTGCGTTCCTTGATCAGGCAGCGGGTATCAAGCCTGAAGTCCGCCTGATAATTCTCCGAAAACCACGCCAGCATCGGTACATGCCGTTGTTGCTCCGGTGCCAGCATGTACGGCGTGCCGTGCAGGAACAGGTTGTACTCACCCAGCGATTCGCCATGGTCGGACAGATAGAGCATGGCCGTGTCGACCTTGTCCTGATTGCGCCGCAACACATCGATCAGGCTGGCCAGTACATGGTCGGTGTACAGCAGCGTGTTGTCGTAGGCATTGACGATGCTTTCACGCGAGCAGTTGTTCAACGCATTGCTCTTGCACACCGGGGTGAATTTCTCGAACTCGCTCGGGTAGCGCTTGTAGTATTCAGGGCCGTGGCTGCCCATCTGGTGCAACACCAGCACGGTATCGCGTTGCAGGTGATCGATATCGGCCTGTACATCGCGTAACAGGATCTCGTCCCGGCACTCGTTATCGGCACACAGCGAGGCGTCTTTCATATTGCTGACATCCTGGAACTGAACCCGGTCGCAGGTGCCTTTGCAGCCCGACTGGTTGTCCCGCCAGATCACATCGAAACCGGCACGTTGCAGAATATCGAGCAGACCTTCGCGGTTTTTTGCCGTGGCGGCGTTGTACTGCTGACGCCCCATCCCGGAAAACATGCACGGCACGGAGACGGCGGTTTCGGTCCCGCACGAGTGCACATCGCCAAACGCGATGACATCGTTTTCACGGGCCAGTTGCGGCGTAGTGTCACGCGAGTAACCGAGCAGGCCAATGTTCTCGGCACGGGCACTTTCACCCACGACCAGAACCGTCAGGGATTTACGCGAATGACCGGCCGATTGCGTGTTGCGTTGAGCATCTTCGCCAAAGCGGCTGAAGGGCTTTTGTGCGCTGCTGACTTGTTCGCGCACGTAACTGAATGCCGCGCCCAGGTAGTTGCTGGGGGTGACCAGCAGACGCAATTCATGGTGGTTACGAAACAGCGATGACAACCCCTGATAGTTGAGCAAGGCGACGGTGCCGAGCAACAACGCGCAGCCCATGCCGACCAATGATTTAAACATCAGGTCCCGGGCCCACGGGCGATAGTTGACCGGGGTTTTCCACAGCAGCCACGAGGGCAGTACACCCAGCAGAACAATGTATAAAAACAGCCAGGGCGATACCAGGCCGAGCACTTCAGTGGGATTGGTTTCTGCGGTATTACGCAACATGCCAATATCGATCACGATGCCGTATTGGTTCATGAAGTAGGTAATCGCCGAGCTGATCATAAACAGGCTGATCAACACCGGTTTGAAGACGTGTTTAAACGCCACGAGTGTCAACACGAGATTAAACACGCACGCCACCATCACCGCGAACGAGGCGCGCAATAACAGCCCGGTTATATCGGATGAGGTGATCTCGAAAAGATGGCGCCATAAGGGCAGGTTAAAGGCGATCAGCAAGAAAACACTGGCGAGCGCGGTCACACGCTCAGGGCGCACCGGTTTGATAATTAGCATGGGGAATGACTCAGTTTGCGATGCCGCGCACTGTAGGGGGGGATTTATCAAATTTAAGTGAAAAGTCCGCCAACGAAATATCACGTCATGCAGGACATTTTTTTCACATCATCTTTACCGACCTGAAACAGCGGGCGCCTTAACGTGCGGGCCATTCCGCTCTTGAACAGGAGTCACCCCGTGCCCGGGCATATTACTTACAGTCCTTTGTTTGAACCTTTGCAGCGACGCGCCTGGCGTCCCGGCCGTCTTGTCATGGCGCTGGCCGTCGGTGTTGTAATGATGGTGGCCACACTTGGCTGGTGGCTGGCCTCAACCACCGTGATCGATTTGAGCGCTGGCGGCGCGGCCTGGTCAGGGCTGCAAAAACAATGGCAGCAAGGCAGTGTGGTGGTGATGATCCGCCATGCCGAGCGTTGCGACCGCTCGACAAACCCATGCCTTGGCCCGCTTGATGGCATCACGATCAAGGGCCAGCAGGCCGCGCAAGGTGTCGGTGCGGGCTTGCAGACGTTGGGCCTGAGTAATACCCGAATGCTGGCCAGCCCCATGACCCGCACCCGGCAAACCGCTGACCTGATTCGTGGCCAGCAAGTGCTGACCCAAGGGTGGGTCGGCGAATGCGATCATGGTTTCAGGCAAGCCGTGCTCAGCCATAAAAGTGCGCATGAAAACCTGGTACTGATGACCCACAGCGGTTGCATCGATCAGTTCGAGCGCAAGATGGGCGTACGCGCCGGGGAACGCTCCAGTGAGTACGCCCAGGCGTTGTTTGTCCAGGTGGACGGTGTGCATGCCCCGCGCATCATTGGCGAACTCGAGGCCTCGCAGTGGGCGCGTATGACAGGCACGAGTATCAATTGATGAAAGACTCTACATCGCGTATCGCGTTTTACCGCAACTATGTGGGCATGCCCTTGTTGCTGGCACTGTTGGTTTTTATAGCGTTTGACCTGACCACACTGGACCGCCAGATCAGCGACCTGCTGTATGACCCTGCCACAGGCGCGTTCGTGTTCGGGCATGACCGATTGTTCGAGAACATCACCCACCGCTGGGCCAGGATCCTGCCTGACTGGACCGGGGAGTTTGCGATTATCGGCGCGCTGTTATCGTTTGTCTGGCCGCTGCTGAAATCACGCAGCGATAAGTTGCCCGGTCGTGTGTCGGCCCCGTTACAGTGGTTTTTTCAGCACCGGCGCGACTTCTTTTTCATTGTCGTGGCCTTTGCCCTGAGCACCGGTGTCATCCATTACCTGAAAAGCCACACCAGCGTGTATTGCCCGGTCGAAACCACGCTTTATGGTGGTCAGGAACTGCACAAGGCCTGGTTCGAGAACTTCACATGGTTTTCAGAAGCCGGCGCCGGCCGTTGCTGGCCGGGCGGGCATGCGTCCAGCGCGTTCAGCCTGTTTGCGCTGTACTTCGTGGCCCGCCGGCATCGCTGGCCGCGGGCCAATACCGTGCTGATCGTCGTGACGGTGCTGGGGTGTGTGTATGGCACCACCCGTGTACTGCAAGGCTGGCACTATATGTCGCACACCCTGTGGGCAGGTATTTTCGTGTGGCTCAGCACGCTGCTGGTGGCCCTGTTCTTTTATGGCCGCTCGGCGTTGCAAGTGCCGTGTGCGCTTACAACCGGCACTGCGCAAACATATCCAGCGGCTGACTATACGCACGGGTTGTAACGTTCAGCAGGCCAAGCATCGAGTGAAACAGGTTGTCCTGGCTCAAGGCCGCGTCGCGGGTCTTGCGCAGGCAATCGGTGTCGACGCCGAACGACTGTTTATAACGCTCGGAAAACCACGCCAGCATCGGCACATGGCGCTGTTGTTCGGGGGCCAGCATGTACGGCGTGCCATGCAGAAACAGGTTGTATTCGCCCAGCGACTCGCCATGGTCCGACAGGTACAGCATGGCGGTGTCGACCTTGTCCTGATTGTTGCGCAGGATATCGATCAGGCTGGCCAGTACGTGGTCGGTGTACAGCAGCGTGTTGTCGTAAGCATTGACGATGCTCTCGCGTGTGCAGTCGTTCAGCGCATTGCTCTGGCAGACCGGGGTGAATTTTTCGAATGCTTGAGGGTAGCGCTTGAAGTAATCCGGGCCGTGGCTGCCCATCTGGTGCAGCACCAGCACGGTGTCGCGTTGCAGGTGGTCGATATCGGCCTGCAGATCGCGCAGCAGGATGGCATCGCGGCATTCATGGTCGGCGCACAAGGTCGCGTCCTTGTCGTCGCTGACATCCTGCACCGTCACCCGGTCGCAGGTGCCCTTGCAGCCGGACTGGTTGTCACGCCAGATCACATCGAAACCGGCGCGCTTGAGCACATCCAGCAGACCTTCCTGAGTGCGTGCGGTGGCGGCGTCGTAGTGCTTGCGGCCCATATTGGAAAACATGCACGGTACCGACACCGCCGTTTCGGTGCCGCAGGAATACACATTACTAAAGGCAATCACATCGCCTTCGCGCGCCAGTTGCGGCGTGGTATCGCGCGCATAACCGAGCAGGCCGATATTCTCGGCGCGCGCGCTTTCGCCGATCACCAGCACCGTCAGCGATTTGCGCGTGTGTTGCGCCCAGGCCGGGCTGCGTTGTGCATCGGTGGCGATAGGGTTGAAGGTCGATTCGGCGGCCAGCACTTGTTCATGGGCATAGCTGAATGCAGCACCGACAAAGTTGCTGGGCACCACCAGCAGGTGCAATTCATGGTGATTGCGAAACAGCGAGGCCAGGCCCTGATAGTTGAGCAAGGCCACGGCAGTGATCAGTACCGAACAGCCCAGGCCGATCAGGCCTTTAATCAGCAATTCGGCGGGCCAGCGGCGGTAGTGAACCGGGGTCTTATACAACAGCCAGGAGGGCAGTGCGCCCAGCAGGCCCAGATAGACAAACAGCTTGAACGACAGTAAATCCAGCACCTCGGTGGTGTTGGTTTCGGCCATGTTGCGAAACATGCCGGCATCGAGCATGACGCCGTACTGGTTCATGAAATAAACAATACCGGCCGACAGCATGAACAGCGTCACCAGCACCGGTTTCAACACGCGTCGGAACGCGACCAGGGTGAGCAGCAGATTGAACAAAAGGGCAATCAGTACCGCAAAAGCTGTGCTTAATAACAGGCCTTTTGCATTGGCAGCGTTAATGCTGAACACATGCTGCCAGAGTGTCGAGTTGAACCCCACTAACAGAAAAAGGCTGGCGAACAGCGTCACAACCTCGGGACGAACGGGCTTTAGAGTCAGCATGTCGGAATACTGCATGAGAGGGTTGGCGGGCGCGGAAAGTATCAGGCTCTTGTCGAGCCTGTACCAATGAAAGATAGGCCGCTGTGCCGGTTGTGCAGTAGTTTTTACGTGAATGAAAGCATTGGTTCAGGTGACACCTAAGCGGCGCCCAGCTTGTAGCCCAACCCGTGTACGGTGTGCAGCAGCTCGCTGTCGGCAGTGCTGTCCAGTGCGCGCCTTAAAATATGAATGTTGCTGCGCAGGCTGGCGCTTTTGGGCATGTCATTGCCCCACAGCGCTTCTTCGAGTTCCTTGCGTTTGACCAGGTGCGGGCTGCGGCGCATCAGCAGCTCGAGCAGTTTCAGATGCGAAGGATTGAGCTTGATCGGCAGGCCGGCGCGAGACACCTCAAGGGTGTCGAGGTCCATTTTCAGGTCGGCGACCATCAATACCCGGTTATTACGGTTGCCAAAGCGCCGCGCCACGATGGCTTCGAGCCGGGCAAGCACTTCGGTCATTGCAAACGGCTTGGTGACGTAGTCGTCGGCACCGGCCGAGAAACCCACCAGGCGGTCTTCCAGCGTGTCGCGGGCACTGAGCATCAGAATCGCGACTTCGGACCGTGAATGCTGACGCAGGCCATGACAGATCTTGTTGCCGTCGATGCCGGGCAACATGATGTCGAGCACAATGGCGTCGAAGGGTAGAGTGGCGGCCAGATGCAGGCCACTCAGGCCGTCCAGTGCGCCGGTGACGTCATGCCCTTTAAGTTGAAAGAACTCCACCAGGTTGTCATGAATATCGCGGTTGTCTTCAATCACTAATATTTTCATTGTTGATCTTGTGCTGGCCAGACGGCAATTGGTACTGCCGGCATAAAGCGCCGGTCATGATGAACTCTAGTCGAACAAGCGTCTGAACGGCGTCAATGAAATGTGAGAAAAGTGTCATTTGCGGCGTTGAAGCAGTCGTACGGGCGAACGGCCAGGACATTTTTCTCACGTTTCGTTCACCTGTGCTTCAGCCTGTCGTCCGTAGCATTCGCGTGAATTTCTGTACTAAGGAGCATCGTTCATGGTCGAGGCATTACCGGTTGCAGCTTCACGTCCTTTTGATTTTCGCCTGGCAGTGGGTATTCCGCTTGCGCTGATGCTGCTCTTGTTGATGTTCGACCCGACTGCACTGGATTATGCCATCACCCGGCAGTTCTATGTGCCGGGCCAGGGGTTCATCGGCGCACACAGTTACTGGCTGGAAAACATCCTGCATGACCGCGCCAAGCAGGCGGTGATTGCGTTGGTCCTGCTGGTGGCGCTGGGCTTTGCATTGAGCTGGAAGGTTGCGGCGCTGCGTGTCTGGCGTCGGCCGCTGGGCTATGTGGTGCTGGCGATGGCGTTGTCGACCGCGATTATCACGCCGCTCAAGGCCCTGACCCATGTGCAATGTCCTTGGAGCCTGACCGAATTTGGCGGCATCGAGACCCACACGCCGCTGCTCAGCGAGCGTGCGCCGACCCTCAAGCCCGGCCTGTGCTGGCCGGGTGGCCATGCCTCTACCGGGTTTTCGCTGCTGGCATTGTTTTTTGCCCTGCGTGACCGTTACCCGCGTGCTGCACGCCTGGCGCTGGGCTTTGCCCTGGCGTTGGGGGCGGTGTTTTCCCTGGGGCGTATGCTGCAAGGCGCGCACTTTTTGTCGCATAACGTCTGGACATTGTTGCTGGACTGGTTGATCTGCCTGGGCTGTTACCGCTGGCTGCTGTATCGCCCGCAACCGGCTACCGCCAAAGTCTTGCAGCCGCTCAGTAGCTGAAATCCCCGCCCAGCTCCTGCTTCATCCATTCCAGGAAGCGCTTGACCCTTGGAAACCCCGCATGCGCCTTGGGGAACACCAGATGGTGAGCGCTGATCGGCACGCTCAAGTGCTCAGCCTCGACCACCACCAGCTCGCCGCGCTCGATAAAACTGCGCGCCAGCAAGGTGCTTTCCAGGGCAAAACCCAGGCCCAGACGCGCCGCCTCCATCGACATGTAGGAACGATCGAAGCTCAGCGGGTACGGGCTGTCGGGGCGCGACAGGCCGTGCATGGCGAACCACTGTGGCCAGTTGATCAGTGTGGCTTCAGAGAGGATCAGCGGGTAGCCGAGCAAATCGGCGGCCTCGCGCACCGGGCGCTTTTCCAGCAGGGCAGGCGAGGCCATGACCGCCAGATGCTCGTTGCGCACGCTGCGCACTTCCAGAGTCGGCCAGTCGGGCTGGCCGTGGCGGATGTCGACATCGATCTTGTCGCGGCTGAAGTGCAGCGATTCGTAAGAGCACGACAGGTTGATCTGAATGTCCGGATGGCTTTGGCGAAAGCTCTCGAGGCGCGGCATCAGCCACTGAAAGCCGAAGCTGGGCGAGGCGTGCAGGCGCAGGCAGTCGAGGCTGACATCGCTGCTGGCTCGCTCGGTGGCCACGGCAAAGCTGTGCAAAATGCCGGAAATCTCTGCCAGATACTGCTCGCCCACCGGCGTCAGGCTCACGCCACGGGCGTTACGCAGGAACAACTGTCGGCCAATCAGGGCTTCGAGATTGGCCAGTTGATGGCTGACGGCCGACGGGGTGAGGTTCAGTTGCTCGGCGGCACGCGCCACATTGCCGAACCGTGCCGTCTGCTCGAAAGCCTGAATGGCCTTGAGCGGCGGCAGGTTGAAGGCAGCGTCGGTGGGGGTTGGCATCAGTTGTGGTCCTGAATAATTGTTGTGTGTGGAATATCGCAAATCAGTGCGGTTGAGTGCTGAATTTTTTTCAGCACTTGCTGAAAGGCACGTCATTGCTCAGCTCCGGGGCGGGGCACAAGCTGTGTCCACACATAAAAACAATCGGGAGAACGCCCATGCTTCTGCAAGATAAAGTCGCCATCATTACCGGTGCTGCCTCGGCACGCGGTATCGGTCGGGCCACCGCCGAACTCTTCGCTCTTCACGGCGCCCGCGTCGTCGTTATTGATCTGGACGAATCCGCTGCCCGCGATGCGGCCGCTGCGCTGGGCGAAGGCCATCTGGGTCTGGCCGCCAACGTCGCCGATCAGGCGCAGGTACAAACCGCCATTAGCGCTGTGCTCGAACGCTTCGGGCGCATCGATGTGTTGGTCAACAACGCCGGCATCACCCAGCCGCTGAAAACCCTCGACATCGGTCACAGCGACTATGACAAGGTGCTCGACGTCAGCCTGCGTGGCACGTTGCTCATGTCGCAAGCCGTGATCCCGAGCATGCGCGAGCAACAATCGGGCAGCATTGTGTGCATGTCGTCGGTGTCGGCCCAGCGTGGTGGCGGTATCTTCGGCGGCCCGCATTACAGCGCGGCGAAGGCCGGCGTGCTGGGCCTGGGCAAGGCCATGGCTCGCGAACTGGGGCCGGACAATGTGCGGGTCAATTCCATCGCCCCCGGGTTGATCCAGACCGACATCACCGGCGGCCTGCTGCAGGACGAGCGCCGCCACGCGATCATCGACGGTATCCCGCTGGGCCGCCTGGGCCAGGCACAGGATGTCGCCAACGCCGCGTTGTTTCTGGCCTGCGACCTGTCGTCCTACCTGACCGGTGTCACGCTGGACGTCAACGGCGGCATGCTGATTCACTGATCCAGGCTCCATGAAGATGCAGCCCTCGGCACAGGCGCGATGACACACAGCCTGTGCACGATGGGCGGTCAATAACAACAAATAGAGCAGACCCTCATGACAACCCTGACCCTTGAAGCGGCGGCGTCCGTGCGTGCCAACGCCTACCGCAAGACCGCCTGGCGGCTGATGCCGTTCCTGATGCTGTGCTACCTGTGTGCCTACCTGGACCGGGTCAACGTCGGCTTCGCCAAGTTGCAGATGATGAACGACCTGGCCCTGAGCGAAGCCGTCTACGGCCTGGGCGCTGGCATGTTCTTCATCGGCTATTTCCTCTGTGAAGTGCCCAGCAACATGATCCTGCACCGGGTCGGCGCACGGATCTGGATCGCCCGGATCATGATCACCTGGGGGATCATTTCCGGCCTGTTCGCCTTTGTCGAAACCGCCTGGCAGTTCTATGTGCTGCGCTTTCTGCTCGGCGTTGCCGAAGCAGGGCTCGCGCCGGGCCTGCTGCTGTACCTCACTTACTGGTTCCCGTCCTATCGCCGCGCCAAGATGACCGTGCTGTGGTTCGTCGCCATTCCACTGTCGGGCATGGTTGGCGGGCCGCTGTCGGGCTGGATCATGAATGCCTTTGCCGGCGTGCATGGCTGGGCTGGCTGGCAGTGGATGTTTGTCATCGAGGCGATTCCCACCGTGGTGGTCGGCCTGGCAGTGCTGGGGTATCTCAAAGACGGCGTGCATCAGGCAACCTGGCTGACCGCCGAAGAAAAGGCCCTGGTGCAGAAAGAACTGGAAGACGACAACCGTCAGAAGGTGACGCATGCCTCGGTGGGTGAGTTCATCCGCGACCGGCGCCTGTGGCTGCTGGCGGGCATCTACTTCTGCGTGGTCATGGGCCAGTACGCCATCACCTTCTGGCTGCCGACGCTGGTGCGCAATGCCGGGGTCTCCGACCCGCTGAAAATCGGCATGCTCACCAGCCTGCCGTACATGTGCGCCATCGTCGCCATGCTGCTGGCCGGGCGCAGTGGCGACAAACATCAAGAGCGCCGCTGGCACCTGGTGATTCCGATGATCCTCGGGGCGGCGGGCCTGAGCCTGGCGGCCGTGCTGGGCGGCAACCTGCTGCTGTCGATCATGAGCCTGTGCCTGGCCGCAGCCGGCATTCTCTCGGCGTCCTCGCTGTTCTGGATGCTGCCGACCACCTTGCTTGGCGGTGTCTCGGCCGCTGCCGGTATCGCCGCCGTCAACAGCTTTGCCAACCTGGCGGGATTCTGCTCGCCCTACCTGATCGGCTGGATCACCACCCAGACCGGCTCCAGTGCCATCGGCATGTACCTGATCACCGGGGTGTTGATCTTCGGCGCCACGCTGGTGCTGCGGGTCCCGGCTGCCCTGGTCAATCGCTAATTCAAGGAGTTCATTGCAATGAGCGCTGAAATCTCAATCAACACCGCTGTAAGCCTGGGCGAACGCGCCCACAACATTCGCCGTCATGCCTTGCTGATGGGCCAGGTGCAAGGTCAGGGCTATGTCGGCCAGGCGCTGGGCGCTGCCGACCTGCTGGCGGTGGCGTACTTCCATGCCATGAAGCTGCGCCCGCAGGATCCAGAATGGGAAGGCCGCGACCGTTTCTACCTGTCCATCGGTCACTACGCCATTGCGTTGTACGCGGCCTTGATCGAAGCACAAATCATCCCGCTGGATGAGCTCGAAACCTACGGCGCCGACGACAGCCGCCTGCCGATGTCGGGCATGGCCGCCTATACGCCGGGCATGGAAATCACCGGCGGGTCGCTGGGGCAAGGCCTGGGCATTGCGGTCGGTGCCTGCCTGGGCCTGAAGCGCAAGGCCAGCGAGTCGTTCGTCTACAACCTGCTGTCCGACGGCGAATTGAACGAAGGCTCGACCTGGGAAGCGGTAATGTCCGCTTCGCACTGGAAGCTCGACAACCTGATCGCCATCGTCGATGTGAACAACCAGCAAGCCGACGGCCACTCCAGCGAAGTGCTGGCCTTCGAGCCGATCGTCGACCGCTGGCAGGCCTTTGGCTGGTTTACCCAGCGGGTCGACGGCAACGACCTCGATGCATTGGTCAAGGCCTTCGACGCCGCCCGCGAACACGCCGGCGCGCAACCGCGGGTGATCATTTGCGACACGCGCATGGGCCGTGGCGTGCCGTTTCTGGAAAGCCGCGAAAAGACCCACTTCATTCGCGTCGATGAGCACGAATGGGATATCGCATTGCAGAATCTTGAGGCTGGGAGAACCGTATGAGCATTGTCAAAACCACCGCCGCCACTGAGCCCGGCAAAAAACGCCTGACCACCTCGGCGATGATCGCCTCGATAGCCTCCGAAGGACAGGCGACCCGTTCGGCACCGTTCGGCCACGCGCTGACCGCACTGGCCGAGCAACGCCCGGAGATCGTCGGCCTGTCGGCGGATTTGTCCAAGTACACCGACCTGCACATCTTTGCCAAGGCCTTCCCGGAGCGTTTTTACCAGATGGGCATGGCCGAGCAGTTGCTGATGAGCACCGCCGCCGGCATGGCCCGCGAAGGTTTCGTGCCGTTCGCGACCACCTACGCGGTGTTTGCTTCACGCCGTGCCTATGACTTTATCTGTATGGCGATTGCCGAAGAGAACCTCAACGTCAAGATCGTCTGCGGCCTGCCGGGCCTGACCACCGGCTACGGCCCCAGCCACCAGGCCACCGACGACCTGGCGATCTTTCGCGCCATGCCCAACCTGATGATCGTCGACCCGTGCGATGCACTGGAAATTGAACAGGCCGTGCCGGCCATCGCCGCCCACCAGGGCCCGGTGTACATGCGTCTGCTGCGCGGCAACGTGCCGCTGGTGCTGGACCGTTACGACTATACATTCCAGATCGGCAAGGCCCAGGTGATTCGTCCCGGTAACGACGTACTGGTGATCTCCACCGGCCTGATGACCATGCGTGCGCTTGAGGCCGCCGAGGCCTTGCGTGCCGATGGCGTGGATGTGGCGGTGCTGCACGTGCCGACCATCAAGCCGCTGGACGAACAGACCCTCCTCGCCGAAGCACGCAAGCCGGGGCGTCTTGTCGTCACGGCAGAGAACCACTCGATCATCGGCGGCCTTGGGGAGGCGGTGGCCAGCGTGTTGCTGCGTAACGGCGTGACCCCGACCTTCCGCCAGATCGCCTTGCCCGACGCGTTTCTGGATGCCGGTGCGCTGCCGACCCTGCATGATCGCTACGGGATTTCGACCGAAGCGGTGAGCCGGCAGATCAAGGCCTGGTTGTAACAACCCTGATGCCGATCAGTTAAGACGATTTTCGTCGAAACTTCGTCTGGCACGGAGTACGTAGGAATGATGCGGATGGCCATCCGTCTCACTCTCATCAGACATAAAATAAGTTATTGATTTTATTGAATTAAAAATTCATCACTACTGCCTCACTGCAATATCAATTCAAGCCACCAATACAACCTCTATCCCCAGCTTGCGCGCCTTGCTTAGCAAGGCGCGCACCTG
>NZ_BAAILM010000022.1:0-138058 GCF_054589175.1 Pseudomonas sp. 3A(2025)
GGGTAAGAGCTTCGTTGGCGCATGGAAATCCTGGCGATAAGGGCGATGGTGTCCGCTTAAAAATACGCGGACACCATCGCCCTTAATGCTGGAGTTCGGTAGGTGTGTTCGCCATCCGCTTACGGTAAAGGTTGTCCTCATATTGAAGAGGAAGCTCTTTCATTAGGCGCCACGACCTGACTGCCGCAGCAAGCACTCAAATCAGGAGCAAACCCTAGCCCTCAGCGATCGAGCGAGATAAGGGTCGTTACCATCTGGCCCACCTATTGAGGTGTCCGGAAACATCAGACCACTATATTTGTTAAGACCCGCCCAGCAATTCTCGGCACGATTAACTCCCACTCCTGCGAGCGATGGTAAGCTCTGAAGGACTCTTCACACTGATCGGAATGCCGAACCAGAACAGCTGCCACTTCACATTCCTCAATCTCAAGGTACAGGTTGAATGACTTTGCTGTGCGGCCAACAGTCTGACCGCTGGCATTCTGAATAAGGTACCTGCCTTCATGGGGTTGAAACGAAAGCGTGTCGCCAGGCTCAAGCGCCGCCAAGACCTTGTGTATTGATGCCGCAGGGTTTTGACGCCCCGCATAATCAAGGTCAATATCCTTCAAAGATAGCTGTAGGTAGCGTTTCTCCAGCTCTGCAAGGTGTTCGCCCTGGAAGGTTCGCCCCATCACCTCCTCGGTAAGTTGGCTGCAAAAAGGATTGCCTTCTGGGTATTCACACAAGGTTAAAGTCTGCTCGGCGCGAGTCATGCCCACATAGTAGAGTCGACGCTCGTCGCTAAGCGTTTCAGGTTGCATGGACCAGCCGCCGTCAAGCACGACTACGTGGCGAAATTCCAAGCCTTTGGCAGAGTGGACAGTGCCCAGGTAGAGGCCCTTTTTAGGTTGCTGACGCAGCTCCCGGAAATAGTCGTAGAGCCAATCGATCAGCATATCGACACTTAGCGGGCATTGCCCGAACTCAGCTGTGAGCTGATCAAAGGCGACGAGCAATATGTCGTACCATTCTGGCCCAAGCTGCCTCTTACTTATGTACGTCCATGTCTCGGAAGCACTCTGCGGCTCAATGATTCCTCTCAATATTTCAACAGCCTGCGCAAAGCCACGTTGGGCGGTGAGAGGTAAGACACCTTCTTTGTCGGCTGCCAGACAATATGGAACGCCGTGAGCTTCACACCAGGCCTGAATGGGTAGCAAATATTGATGGGTGCGGGCTAGCACAGCACACCCTTGCCAATCCTCGCTGTCCAAACTGAGTAGACGCTGTAGTTCCGCCATCGCAGCCTGGGCTTGCAGGTTAGCCCGGGCGTAGCCCTTGGCTTCTATCCTCAGGCGAAGCACACGACCCGCCCGCTCCACGTCAAGGGTTTCCCAGTCGCCGCCTTTCGGCAAGGCGCGACGAACAGTATCGATCTGAATCGGGTGGTCCTTTTTGAGACGTTCGGGGTTGCGACCAATGACCCTGTTGGCAGCATCAATGATGCTGCCGCTAGAGCGGTAGTTGTCGACCAGATAGTTCTTTTTAGCCGAATACTCTTCGCGAAAGCGCTCTATGTAGCGGTTGTTGGTATCGCGCCAGGCATAGATATTCTGATCATCGTCACCGACTGCCAAAATGCACAAACGTCCTTCTTCTTCAGACTTGCGCCCGGCCAATGCACTTACGAGCCGATATTGCAGGTCGTCAATGTCCTGGTATTCGTCAACCAGGATGTAGCGATAGCCTCGCATCAGTTGCTCGCGCAGGTCGTCTTCGCCTTCGACCTGACGCTTGCCTTCAAGCAGCTCAACAGCTTCTTCCATCACCTGGGCCAATCGCCCCTCTTCGAGCGTCTCACCTCGCTCGAAGCGAGTGCCCGTCAAGCGCATCGCCATGCGATGATACGTCATCACGTTGACCCCAAAGGCATCAGGGCCAACCAGCTTGATCAGGCGCTGCTTGATTTCATTGGCGGCGTGACGGTTGAACGTCAGAGCTACGATACAGCGCGCCGGAACGCGCCGAACTCGCAACAGGTAAGCGATTCGATGCACGATCACACGCGTTTTTCCGGAACCGGGCCCCGCCAGAATCAAGCGGTTCACATCATCATCATCGGACACGATAACTCGTTGGGCCGCACTAAGCCTCTCGACAATGCTACGCCAGGACTCCTCACTCGTAGCGAGCTTGAGTACCTCCTCACGGCCTACGAAGTAGCGGCGAATGAACTCCTGCTTGGCTAGCGTGAAATAGTGCTGAACGAGATCCCGAGCCTCTCCCATCGAGCCAAGTCCAACCTCGGCATACTCGCGCATGACGTGAACCTGAATACGTTTTTCTCGATAATGCTCATCAAGACGCTGGTAATCATCCTTCAAGAATCCGGTGCGTTTTTCCCCCTCGACTTCAATCGTCATAGCTCGACGCATGACTGTCATGCCGTGGTTCAGCGTAAGTACCTCCTGCTTGTGCAGGTACAGAAGTACGTGCTCAACTGCCTTGCGACGCTGCGACTCCGGGATTCTGGAACGCAGCTCAAGATCCAGATCAATCAGGCTCATAAGTTCGCCGAACGTAGTGTCCACCAACAGATCTTTGTTGCGTGAGCCCGGCGGTAATTTGCCAATTAAAAACGTGAGGACGACGGCGGCCAAAGCACGTCGACGCTCTCCCAGCCCTTGAATAGCTCTCCAGTTATGCCCGCCGCGGATGCGCAGTTTGAGGAAATCCTGAGTGATCTGGCGCAGTTCGAAACTGCTGCGCTGCTGGCTATCGCAATCGTGATCCTGGGCCAAGCTGCGCAGCAGTCGCAGCACGTGAAGCGGTATCAGGTCGTTGTTGCCAGAAGCTGTTTTGAGGGTCGCGGTCAACAGAGGCACGTTAAGATCCTGCCATTCTCCGTTCTCGGCCTCTGGCGCCAGCTCCTGCAGCAGGTCGAATAAGGCAGACTCGAGCTGTAAGGTGGCTTGCAGACGTTGAGTGGAAGGGAACACGACACCATGTCGGACGTACAAAGTCAGCTTAGAGTCGTTAACCAAAAGCCCCAACTCCTCCATCTGCCGCAGTGTCGCGGTGACTTCTTCGGACGTGAGACTTGTCAGAGCCATCAAGGCGTCGGTGTTGATTCGCTCGTCGGCATTCGCCTCGTACAGATAACTCAGAATGGCCCCGAACTCTTCGAGCCGCCTGGCCGATAACCTGGCGGTAGCCAGACGCTTATCGGCCTCCTCCTTGGTCAGCTTCAGGCTTGCCGGAAAGATTTGAGTTTGGTTCTCCTCCCGTTTTAAAAACATCCCTCGCTCAAGCCAGGACACTGCCGTGACCACCTTGGTTTCAGCATCGCGCTCTCCGGCTTCAAAGCTAGTATCAACATGCTCATCCATCAGTACCTCACCGGCCGTGATGACAAGCCTGCTGCCCTTGCGTCGGTCGCTCTCCTTGCGCAATTTGCGCAGGATTTGCTGGATATCACGCAGGGTCAGTTTGGAGCCTTCGCACATCCCGAACTGGTTTTCGATGTCCTGAGCGTCATACAGAAGCACGCACCGAGCCTGCCCTTGATCGCGACCGGCGCGACCGGCTTCTTGTAAGTAGTTCTCTAGCGACCCCGGAATATCAGCATGTATCACCAGGCGAATATCGGGTTTGTCGACACCCATGCCAAAAGCGTTGGTGGCCACGATAATCTTCAGTTCCCCACCCTTGAAGGCATCCTGAATATCTTTTTTTTCATGTGGCTCAAGCCCTGCATGGAAGTACTTGCAAGCCCATCCGTGGCCGATCAAAAAGTCTGCAAGCTCTTCAGCACCTTTTCGGCTTGAAACGAATATCACCGCGCCCCCCTCGCGGGCGCCTAGTTCTTCTTCAAGTAACGCCTGAGTATGGTGGCGTTTCTCTGACCGAGTACACGGCAGGACTTCGAAGTGCAGATTGGTACGCTCGTGAGTACCAATAAATTGCTTGAAGGTGATACCCAGCTGTTCTTTGAAATGCTGCTCGATATCATCAAGCACATCAGGTTTGGCCGTAGCCGTAAAGCAGCCGATCGCCGCAAGCGGACCGTCACCCGTGAACTGTTTGATGAAACGCGAGACATAGAGGTAATCCGGGCGAAAATCTGCACCCCATTTGGACAAGCAATGCGCCTCGTCGAAAATCCAGGCACCGACCTGGCGCTGGGAGATCGCGCGGCGAAAAGCCATATTGCGAAACTGCTCGGGGGAGACCAGCAGAATTCCCACATCGCCTAACTGGATTTTCTCCAGCACCTCGGCCCGCTCGGGCATGGTCAACAGCCCATTCAAAGTTGCAGCGCATTGGACGTTACGAGCAAGTAGCCCGTCGACCTGATCTTTCATCAGCGACTGCAACGGCGAAATGATGATCGTCAAGCTGCCGTTGCGATGAAAGCGGTTAAGCGCCGGCAACTGATAGCACAAGGATTTTCCGCCCCCTGTCGCAAGAATCGCGAGCACGTGCCTGCCCTGCATGCCCGCCAGCACCACGTCATGCTGTAAGGAACGCCCGTCTGGCTCGGTCCGAAAATCCTGAATGGGAGCGAAGTAACGCCTGAGCTCGTGGCGGGGATCATGTGTGGTACAGCAATAGTCGCAGTGGTTTTCTCCGCAGGGAACGTCACGCAATTCGGCAATCAACTTACCGGTTGCAGGAAATTGGTGGCGTACCCAAGGCGCCAGAACCGAGTTGCCGCCCGAGACGCGTAGCCAGGCCAGCGCATAAGCAAGTGGCCAACGCTGGCTGTCATCCATGAGATCGCTTTGCAACAACTGATTCAACCGGGTACTGCAAACCTTGGAAGTACGCGTCAACGCCGGGTCAGTTTCCCTGAGTAGCTCAGGAATCAGGTAACGCAGTTCTGTGACGGGGCTAGGCTCCTGACCGGTGATCGAGGTGAAGAACGCCCCCAGGTCGCTATTGGGTATTGGAGCGAGTAGCGCTTGGTAGCAGAGCAGTTCTGATCGGAGCTTAATACTCAGATCTTCGAACGCTCGCCGCTGATCATTGAACAATGCCAATGTTGAACGGCAATCAGACAGTGGTGAATTGAGGCTGTCACGAATGAGTTTGTAGTCTTTGACCAGCCGATGATACGGGTTTTGCGGAAAAGCCAAAGGCGACAGGAGTAGTGTGTCTACTACCGGTAATTGGTGTAAAGCCAGATGCGCGGCTTGCTCTTGCAGTATCGGCAAGTCATGGCCGATAACATTATGACCCAGTACAAAACCAGCCCCCTGCCCTAGGCGATCAAGGGCCTCGAGGGCTGCAGGGAGGTCCTTGTCGACTTTACGCTCAAGCGCCTCTTCAATATCCGGACGCATCGCACCGACCATGAAGATGCGGTCAGTTTGATCGAGCTTACCTGGGACGACTTCCAGGTCAAAAATAAGGCTTTTGGGTTGATCCGGTGAAAGCATTTGAACAGCATCCTTGCAATAAACTTCTCGCGTAGTGGCATTTTAAAGGCAAATGGCCCGGCACGGATAGCTTCACGAGATCGCGGTGATATTCAAATAGATAGAGGGTGTTGAGAAACAGGATTGTTGGCATCGACGCCAACTGGTAAATATCCAGCGTTGATAATGATTTGCAAGGCAGGAGCCTGGGGCAGTGAAGTTTCGGTAACTGGGTCAAACCTGCATTGGCGATAACAGCACTTGCTTTTCCAGCTGAACCTGACAGCCGACCAAGCCGCTCAACGGCCAGGATTCCGGTAGCGCTCCAAAAACCCGGATGACACCTGGGCCCTACTCAAATAGAACGCTTAAAAATCCAGCCAACACTCAACACCACGCTGACTTCAAAAGGCCAGGTCACCCTGCCAAAATCCGTTCGCCAGCTACTGGGCTTGGATACCGGTGGCAAAATCACATTCGATGTGCGCGCAGGTGAAGTCGTGGTCAGCCGTGTGGAAGCCATTCACGAAGACCCCGCCATCGGCGCATTCCTGGGTTTGCTGGAGGCTGACATCCGCAGCGGGCGCAACCTCACCAAGCTGCCGGAGGACCTGACGCAAAGCATGCTCGCCAACGCAAGCCACGATTTGAATCCGACGACTGAGTGGCTATATGTGGACAACTTCACATCTGCCTGAATGCGCGCGCCACCCAATACGATGAAAAAGAAGGCAAGTGGCACACCGCTGGTCGGCAAACCCCGAGAACAGCAAGCGTCATGATGCTGACACCTGCCAGTAACCGTTGCCAAGTGGCTGTTGCACAACAGGATGTGCTACAGCCCTCAGAGGGCTACGCCAGAGCACTGCACAGGCCGATAAATGGCGCTATGCCAGCTTTTTGGGATCCCATAATCTCAGGATTCGCAAGACGCGCCATCTCATCAGCAGGAAGCACCGATGAATATTCAAGCACTCTGGCTGGCCTTATTGATCCCCGCATGTGTGACACAAGCGGCTCTGACTCAGGCAGCAGAAACGCCCATCAACATTCCTCACGACCCCTATGCCCGGTATGCCTTGCTGGAAAAATCCGGCCATATCCAGCAACGCGTGGTAGTGACCCGACGGGAAGGCTTGCTGGGAGTGTTGTATTCACGGCATGTCTACAACTGCAGCAGCCACACCGTCGCCTTGCTTGGCACCGGCGAAAGCCTGGAGAGCCTCGACACAGCCCGCCCGCTCAGCGGCATGCTGCCGGTGGTCGAGAACTCTACGGCGTATTACCTCCAGAACGAGGCGTGCAGCGAAGGCAGCCAGACCTGACTCGGGTGTGTCGCAGGTCCGTGTCGACCAGCGAAGACACGCGTGACAACACGCAAAGCTGCTCTGGCCCCTATCAAGACTCACCCCCAAGCTGCAACAGGCTCGCCGCCAGGTCGTCCTTGCGAAACGGCTTGGCAAGCCGTGGAAGATCCGGGTCAAGCCCTTCACGTTCGGCATAGCCAGAGACAATGAGAATCGCAGTACCCGGCCTGGAAGTACTGACCACCCTGGCCAGATCGGTTCCGCTCATGCCCGGCATCAGGTGGTCGGTGACGAGCAGGTCGAATGGCTGCCCGGTGTCGAGCAGTTGCAACGCCTCCTCGCCAGATGCGGCCTCGATCACCCGGTAGCCCAGTTCGGCCAGCATGTACGAGGTGCTTGCACGTACCAGTTCTTCATCGTCGACCAGCAGCGCGACTCCGTGCGCCCCTTGTCGCTCTGCCGCCTCGACAGTGCGCAAGGCCGCTGCCGGCACTGTCAGGCTGCGCGGCAGCCAAAGCTCTACGTTCGTCCCCAGACCGGGCGAGCTGCGGATCGTCAGCGCGCCGTTCAACTGGGATGCCAGCCCGTGCACCATCGAGAGGCCGAGCCCGGTCCCCTTGCCTACGCCCTTGGTCGAAAAGAACGGTTCCACCGCCCGGGCGAGCGTGGCCGCGTCCATACCCGTGCCGGTGTCTGCGACAGACAGGCAGACATAGTCGCCTGCCGGAAGCCTGGAACGGTGACCGGTGCGGATAAGCTCGGCACTGGCCGATATCCGTATCGTTCCCCCTTCAAGCATTGCGTCGCGCGCGTTCACAGAGAGGTTCAGAAGGGCCATTTCGAGCTGGTTGGGATCTGCCATCGCCGCCGGCAGATGCTCCGGGGCGTCGACCACGACCTTGATTTGCGGACCGGTCGTGCTGGCGACCAGATCGCCCATGTCGCTCACCAGCTTCGCTACATCGACCGGAACCGCCTGCAGCGGTTGACGGCGGGCGAAGGCCAGCAATCGCTGCACCAGCGTCTTGGCGCGATCGGCCGATTGCACGGCACCGCAAATCAGGCGCTGTTCTCGTTCGCCGCCCACGCCTTTTCGTTGCAGCATGTCGAGCGTGCCGACGATCGGGGTGAGCAGGTTGTTGAAGTCGTGGGCTACGCCGCCGGTCAGTTGCCCCATGGCCTCCATCTTCTGGCTCTGGCGCAACGCCTGCTGGACCTCTTCGCGCTCGGCGATGGCCTGGGTGATCCGTGCTTCGAGTGTGGCATTGAGCTCGCGCAGCTCCTCTTCGGCGACCTTGCGGGGGGTCACATCAACCGCCGTACCGGTGAAGCGCAAGCAACGATCGGCGGCATCGAACACCGCCCGGCCCTTGGCCGCCACCCAGCGGACAACGCCATCTTCCTTGCCAATCGTTCGATAGTCGACTTCATAGAGTGCGCGGCGCTCCGGGTCGACGGCCGCCGCGAAGGCATTGATCGTCGCGTCTCGATCCTCTGGATGCAAGCCGCCATAGAAGTCGTGCAAGGTCACCGGTACATCCGCCGAAATACCAAACATCGCCTTGGTCTGTGACGGCCAGATCAGCGTGTCATGAACGAAATCCACGTCCCAGAAGCCAATATCGGCATGGTCGACAGCCAGGCGCAGCCGCTCTTCGCTCTCGCGCAGACGCATCTCGGCGCCCACCCGTTCGACATGCGCCCAGCAACGCTCGACGACTTCCCTGACCAGCGAGATCTCGTACGGGGACCAGTCACGCGGCTGGTTTTGATGAACCGCCATCATGGCCGTCAGCCGGCCATTCTTTACCAGCGGGCAGCAGATGATCGCGTCGACGCCGATGGCCTGAAAGGTCTCACGCCCTTCACCGCGGCCAAACTCTGCGCTGACATCGCGTACGATCAAGGCACGCCCGGCACGCATGTCAGCGGCAGCACGCGGGCCAAAAAGGTCGAGGCTGTAGGTTCCGACCGAACTCTGGATACCGGGCGCGTTGTAGTCACTGCGAATCCAGAACCGGTCATGATCGATATCGACATCCGCATAGGCGCAGCGCGACACGTTCAGTTTCAGTCCAAGCAACCCGGTCGCTGCGAGCATTGCATCTTCGGCATGGCGAATGCCGAAAAGCCGGCTGTCGAGCTCATCAAAAAAGCGCAGGCGCGCCGCGCTCTCTTGCAGCGCCGCTTGCGCCTGATGCTCGGTCGTACTGTCGCGGAAGATCTTCACAAAGCCGCCATGGTCCATCGCGAGCGGCATCATCAGCCCGGAGCCCCAGAACTGCGTACCATTTTTGCGTACGTGCCAGCGTTCGTTGACGGCCCGACCCTGATTGCGGGCGGTTTCAAGCTCGCTGCGGAACACGTGCCCGGTCTGGTCCATGTCTGTGTAGAAGAGGTCGCCGTTGCGACCCACGACCTCCTCGGCGCGGTATCCGACGATGCGTTGGGCACCGATGTTCCAGCTTGTCACCGATCCTTGTGCATCGAAGGTGATAATCGCGAAGTCTTCTGCGCCCTCGATGATCTGGCGGTAGCGCGCCTCACCGATGCGGATCGCAGCCTTCGCCCGGGCACGGTGCACCACCAGCCCGACCGTCTGCACAACGAAGTCGACGATCTCGATATCCGCCGGCAGCGGCTCGCGCAGTTCAGGGTGGTACAGGGCAAACGTGCCGAGCAGCGTGTTCTGGGCCGAACGGATCGGGATTGACCAGCAGGCTTGCAGACCATGCCCGATGGCATCGGTGCAGGCGCCCGGCAGGCCAGGTGCTGCGCAATACTCCAGGCCCCGGCCCTCCTCATCCAGCAGCAGGATGGCCCCAAGAAAACGCGATGTGGACAGCGCTTCGACCTCGCGGACGATGGCATCCAGCGCGACATTGAGGGGGGTCTCTTCGACGGCCAGTTTCAGAATGCGGTTCTGTGCATCCCCCAGTGCAGCCGCACGATTGCGTGCCTGGGTAAGGCGGGCATTCTCGATGGCAATCGTCGCCAGACGCGCCAGGCTTTCGAGCAAATTGATCGTGTCGTGATCGGGGGGGCTAGCGTGTGACCAGTAAGCGCCGAGCGCCGCGACCGGTACAGGCCGGCCTATGGGCACCATGACCAGGCTACGGACGAACGTTGGCGCATAGGCGTCCTGCGGGATGCGCGGATCGAGCCGGACGTCAGCGATGGCGACGGTCTCACCGTGGTGCATCACCCATCCCGAGATGCAGTGGTCGGCCGCAAACGTCTGGCCTTGCCAGAGTGGCGAGACAGCATCTTCGGCCACATAAGAACAGCGCCCGTCATTTTCAATGACGACCGCGATGCCTTGCGCTCCGACAGTGGCACGTGCCGTGTCGCGGAGCACGGCGACAACCTCGTCCACCGACCCTGCCATGACCAGTCGCTCACTGGCATTCAGTACACGGGACAAGCGCTCGTCACCGCCTGGATCTAGCGCAACTGTAGACAAACAAATCTCCCAACGACTGCCACAGAGGCTCTTGTCCACGGACGGGTTCAACATGAATGTGGTGAAAGAAGGATTATATAGGGCATCCCGTCTCGGCATGGCCCAATTTTAACGTCTTGCCAGGACGGCTAGCGCCTCAGCAGCTCCAACGGCGGTGCCGTTTCCGGGAAAAACAGCGTAAAGGTACTGCCTTCACCAACGGTGCTTTTCACACTGATATCGCCGCCTGATTGTTTCGCGAAGCCAAAAACCTGAGACAGGCCCAGACCGGTACCGTGCCCAACGCTTTTGGTGGTAAAAAACGGCTCAAAGATTTTTTCCAGGTGCTCGGCCGCAATGCCGCTGCCGGTATCGATGACCGAGACGGCAACATACCTTGCCTCCACAGCGGGATGTGTCCGTATGGGCGGCAACCGCTCCAGTGCCTCGACGCGCAGCGTAAGCGTGCCACTGCCTCGCATGGCATCACGCGCATTGAGGGCCAGGTTGACCACGGCGGTTTCGAACTGGCTGGGGTCGGCCTTGATGAAATGTCTGGCTTGCGGCACATCGATAACCATCTCGACCTGAGAGCCCACCAGGGTCGCGATCAGCTCTGTCAACGCCGTCACACCGTCACCCGCGACAAAATCCACAGGTGTCAGTGCTTGTCGCCTGGCAAATGCGAGAAGCTGGGACGTCACCCTGGCAGCCCGCTCGACCGCTTCAGAAATGACGGAAACGTACCGGGCATGTCTATCGCGGGAAAGATCGGGGCGTTTCAGCAAATCGGCTGACGATCTGATAACCGTCAGCAGATTATTGAAATCGTGAGCCACGCCCCCCGTGAGTTGGCCGATAGCTTCGAGCTTCTGGGACTGATGCAGTGCATCTTCAGCCTTGGCCAATGCCATCGCGGCGTCATGTTCTGCAGTGAAATCGCGCCCTACCGCATTGATCTGTTCGGCGTCGGGCTTGGTCGACCAGGAAATCCAGCGGTAATGACCGTCCTTGTGACGATAACGATTATCGAACCGCAAATACGCATGCCCGGTAGCCGACTCACTGGCGCCCTTCTTTGTATGGTCCATGTCGTCGGGATGAATCAGCTCGAAAAGGCTTGTTCCAAGCAGTTCGGACTGTTGCCATCCCAGGACCTCTGTCCAGGCAGGATTGACCGCTGTGATGACACCGTCGAATGTGCACCGCAGCATGATGTCCGAAGACAGTAGCCAAAGGCTGTTGCGATCTGCAGTGCGCTGGGTAATTTCGGCTTCGAGTCGAGCGTTCAACTCCGATAACTGCGCGAAAGCCTGCGTACGCTCTGCTTGTGCCCTGTCTCTTTCCCTGTCCGCCATGACTTGCTGGGTCATTTCAGTGGCCAGCAGTAACACGCCGGCAAAATTCCCTTGCTCGCCCTGGATAGGCGAGAAGCTGTAAGTCCAGACGGTCTCCTCGTCTCTGCCATGGCGGCGCATGACCATTGCCAGATTCTCGATTGCAAACCCCTCGCCCGTCTCCCGTACGCGGGCAACCTGAGGGCTGAGGATCGGTGCAATGTCGGTGAGCACATCCGGCATGGGTTTGCCGAACGCCCACGGATGGCGCTCTCCCAGGGCCAGGCCGTAGGCATCGTTGTACAGCAGCCATTGCTGTTCACCCCAATACAAGGCGGCAATGCCTTTGGCGTTGAGCACCAGTGACAAAGCGACTCGCAGCGACTGAGGCCAGGCGTTGTAATCTCCCAAGGGGGTTTGCGACCAATCCGTTGCCCGCAAGCGTTCGCCCATTTCACCGCCGCCTCTGATGGGCGGTACGGCTACGAATGAATCTGTCGGGTGCATGGGCATGCTCGTTTGAATCATGGAAGGTCTTGCTGAGACTTCACCCAGGCTTGTTAAGTTCTGGCTGAATGACTCAAGCCGGGCTGAGCCAGAACGCCTCCTTGCCTTGCAGCCCGATTGCCACCCGCCCATCCTTGCGCACCTTCAGTACCGACTTTTTGTACACCTGCTGCTCGTCCTTGAAATACTTGCCCGTAGCCCAGTACGCCCGGCCCTCGTGATCGTATGCAACGAAATGGCCGTCCGGTTGCAGCATCAAGCGTCCCGCCCTGACCTTTTCCCGGTCCGCTGCCGCCCATACCACTTTATTGTCAGCGGTTCTGACCAGCTGCACTGCGCCGTCGTAGCGGTAGTACAGGCGATAAATATCCCCCTCAGACTTCAAATAGCTGTCTGGCGTGAGGTGTTCGTCCACCAGCAATTGCTGGCGCGTGCGAACAGCCGAGGAGTAGACGTCGATATGAAATTGCTGGACTTCATCGTAAGGGGTCGCCGCCCGCTTGCCATCCAGCCGGCGCGGCGCGCCTTGTCGGGCAGAGTGAGAAATCAGGCGAAGGTCATGGGAGGGGTCATTTTCCCGTCCCTTGAACTGCAGGTTGAAGACCTTGAATCTATGGTTCCAGGTAACTTTCCATCCGCCGTCAGCTTCTTTCCAGTCCTTGATTGTGTGGGTACCCTCGCCACCCGGTTGCAGAATCAGGCCCGATACGGCGTGCTTGAGACGAAAGCGGTGGTCAATGTGCGGGTTGAGAATCAACGGCTCGATCGGCTCCAGGCGCCACTCCTGGAGTTGCTCGGTCATGTAGGTACCTTTGTTGCCGTCAGGCCGGAAGCCCTCGCCTTCGAGCGCGGAATGCAGCGACACCGCCGCGCCACCGGCCATACCCTGGTGTTCCTGCGCCAGTTCCAGAAGCAGGTTCTCGACCTGTTCAGGAAGCCAATGAGTGAATTCGCGTTGCTGTTTTTCCAGTTCGGTCTGGAAGTTCTCCAGCTCCCGGGTCAACCTGAACGGCGTGCACGGGTCACGGTCAACCATGCGCAACAGGAACTGCGCCTTGACCTGCGCCAGATAGAAGCGGACATAAGAGAATTTCATGGCGTAGAAAAACGACACGAAATCGCGCCGGGACTGATCCTGGAAAAAATCTTCAAGGAAATACTGCCGGTAGTTGTTGCTGAGCAGCATCTGGAGCTTTTTGAGATCAGCCCCGACCTCGCTGACGATCCGGCTTGCAAGGCAGCCCAGACGTCCCAGCGCCAGTACCCGGTCGGCGGCGCCTTGCAAGCCTCCCGCGGCCTGCTCTCTGATACCCGCGAGCAGTCTGGCGATCAGGCTGTCGTATTCGCGGTAGATGGACTCGATGTTATGAAGCGCGGGGGCAATCTGGTACTTCGAGAGATCCAGGCGATACAGGTCGGCCTGACGGCGGACCTGCTCGATCCGTAAACGGGCCCTGTCCAGTTTTGCCAGGCGGCGCTCCAGCATTTCACTGACCCGGTGAGGCTCACTGAAGCCGTGATCTTGCAACAGCACATCCCAGACGCCTTCGACAGCGGCGGGCAACTGCGCAAGGCCGGTATCCTCGGCCAGTTCTGCGGCGCCAATCCGGATACCGTAATGAAGCGGAGAATTGATCATCGAAGCGTAATCCCTGTAATGGCCGTGAGATCCATGGTCAACCAGTGCGTTCAGGCGGGGCTGAGCCAGAAAGCTTCCTTGCCCGGCAGGCCGATTTCCAGGCGGCCATCGGGGCGCAGTTTCAGCACTGAATTGCGATAAATGCTCTGTTGATCCTTGAAATACTTGCCGGACGCCCAGTAGGGCATTCCTTCATCGTTGTAGGCGACGAAGTTACCGTCCGGCTGCAGCAACAAACGACCCGACGTCAGCACAACCTGGGTTCCACCCGCCCAGAGCACTTTGTTGTCAAGGGTTCTGACCATTTCCACCGCTCCCTGGTGGCGGTAATAAAGACGATAGGTATCTTCGGCCGATCGCAGGTAATCGCCCGGACGCAGGTACTCATCGACCAGCAGTTTCTCCTTGACCGAAACCTCATGGGAATGGAAGTAGAAGTGCCGGTCCCTGTCGAACGGGTTGCTTAACAATCGACTCTCGACCTTGTATTCGCCGGGCTTGGCGGCAGCGTAGCTCACCAGATGTTTACCGCTATTGGGGTCGTCAGGCTGGCCCTGGTATTTCAAACGGAACGCCATGGGGCCGTGCTCGAAAGAAATGGCCCAGCCCGCAAGCGCCTTGTCGTCCCTGTGGTGCCTGTCCCGCTTCTTGTGTTCGTCCCTGACGCCCAGCGCGCGCTGTGGCCCATCCAGAAACAGCCACTTGTCAGATGCCGCGTGCCGCAGACGAAAATGGTGATCGATGTGCGGGTTGAAGACCAGCGGCTCGACAGGTTCAAGCCACCACTCCTGAATATCCTGAGACACTTGCAATACGTTGTCCCGGTCAAATTTCAGGCCGTTGCCGTAAGGACTGCGCAAGGATACGGCCACCCCCCCCTGTATCCCCTGCGGCCCGGCCACCAGCCGCTGGACCATGTCCTTGACGGGCTGGTGCAGGGTGCAGAACATCTGAAACTCCCCTTTGCGCAGCTCCTCCTCGAACCCCTTGAGTTCAGTGGTCAGCCTGTAGGGGACGCACGGGTCTCGATCCACCAGATGCAGCAGCATGAATGCCTTGATCTGCGCCAGATAAAAGCGGGCATAATAGAACTTGGTCGCATAGAAGAACGACACAAAGTCGCGCTCGCGCTGTTGCTGATAGAACGGGTCGATGAAGCCGCTATCGGTCTTGTTCAGCAAGCGTTGGAGCGTTTTCAGATTCGCACCGATCTCGCTGCCCACCCGGCTGCCCAATGCACCGAGACGACCCAGCGCGATCAGACGGTCGGCTGCGCCCTGATAACTGCCCGCCGCCTGCTCGCGAATAGAAGCCTGCAACATCCCGAGCAAACCGTGGTAGTCCCGGTAGATGGACTCGATAGTGCCGACTGCAGCGGCCAGCGGGTAGGCGCTAATGTCGGGGCAGTAATGATCGATATGGCGGTGGATGCCGCTGATATTTGAGCTGACCCGGTTCAGTGGGCCGAGAGTGCGCTGTAAAAGGGCATCCACCGGCGAGAAATTCCCGTAGCCATGGTCCTTCAACAGCACGTCCCACACCCCACCGAAGGTATCAGGCACCGACTTGAGCCCGATTTCCCCGGCAAGCGAGTTGGCGCTGATGCCGATGCCGTACTCTAGTGGTGAATCAATCATCGATACCTTTCTCCCTGGATAGCGATACAAAAAACAATCAACGGCCCCAGTTTGCCTCACTGTTCTGCAGTGCCGTGGCGATGGTCTGCAGGTTGTTGTCCGGCAGAGAATCGGGCAGCGGGTCGCTGCCGGAACTGACGTACAACTGGGCGTAGGCATTGCGCAATTCTGCATAGGACAGGTCGCGCTTGAGCTGGGTTTGCAGGTTGTTCAGCTCACCCTGAATCAGTTCCAGCTCACCGATGTTCTGCGTCTGGTAGCGGTTACGCAGCTGTTCGGCGATCTGGCCGTCGAGACCTGCCAGCTCTTCGCTGGTGTGAAACTGACGCACGGCCTCGTTGTAGTTGGCGTTGGCCACATACAACTGTGCCAACACCGCCATGGACATCGCCTGACGACGGGCTGCGGCCACATCTTCGCCGGCCTCGGCCACCTTGATCGCTGCCGGTGCCGAGAGCACGTTGAACAGGTTCCAGGTGATCTTGACCCCGTAGTCGGCCCAGCTCTGGGTGGTCAGAAAGGAGTTGCTGTCGTAATGACCGCCCAGCGAGAACTCCAGGCCCGGCAGCATGCGCAGCATGGCCTTGCGGGTTTCGGCGGCACTGATGCGCGCCTGGTAATCCTGCTCGCGCAGTTCCGGACGGCTCGACAGGGCCTGCTGTTCCAGCCTGGCGAGGTCGCCGGTGAATTTCGGCACCACATAACCTTCATCCGGTGCCAGGGTGAAATTGCTATTGAGCGGCAGGTTGATCAGCGCCGCCAGTTCGGTCTTGGCCAGCGACAGCGCACGGCGCTGCTCTTCCAGCTGCCGGGTGGCTTCGATCAGCGCGCGCTGGTAACTGAGCGTCTGCACCGGATCACCGACGCGCTGGGTGGCCATGCGCTGGCTATTATCGCGGGCCTGGTGGATGCGGCTCATCAGGCCATCGATCTGGTTCAGCAGGCGTTGTGCCGCCACCGCACGCCAGTACGCCGAACGCACGTCTTGGGTGATGGTGTGAATCACCTTGCGCCGGCGCTCTTCAAGGATCAGGCGCTGGTCGGCCTGCTGCTTGGCGCTGACGTAGCTGACACCGAAGTCCAGCACGTTCCAGACCATGGTCAGGTCGGCCACGTCGCGGTCGCGATCCTGGGAGGTCGAAGGTTCGAGGGACTGGGTACCGGTCTCGATGCTCTGGCTGCTGGAAGCGCCGACGCTGTTGCGACCGGCGTAACCGGCGGCCAGCGCCATGCGCGGCAGCATGTCGTAGCGGGACAGGTCGACCTGACGCTTGGACAGCGCCTCTTCCATGATTTTCAGGCGTGCTTCAAGGTTGTACTTCACCGCGCGGGCCATGGCCTGGTGCACGGTCAACGGACCGTTGAGCGGTTCCTGGTCCTTGAACATGGTGGCCAGGTCGGTGCGCGCACGTTCCTCGCTGGCGCTGCGGTCGATAGGCTGGCTGGTGACAGCACAACCGCTGATGGCCAGCGCCAGCAAGCTGGCACCGAACAGTTTCTGGCTTTTATTCATCCTTGGGCCGCCCCCTGGTACGGCTTTATTTCGTAATTGTGTGCAGTACTTCATGCCCGCTTCCCGATCTTCGCCGGCTGAGCCAGGGCCATGGCCAACTCGCGTACATGGCGCTCGTCGGCATCGTTGATCTGCTGCAGCTGCTGGCCCAGGGTCGGTGCCCCGAACATTCCGCGCAGCCCCTGATTGAGGTCGCTCTGTTTCCACTGAGAACCGTTGAATACGTTCATCTCGCTGACACCCGGTATCGCGCGGCTGAAAATGCCGGCGAAGGTACTGCTGCCGAACACGCCGCCCTCCCCGCCACCAAAGCCGTTCTGGTTGCCAGCGAGGTCGCTCAGGCCGCTGCTGCCGAAGACCTGGGCGATGAAGCTCGGTGCGCTGCTGCCGTTGCCGAGAAAGATAATGCCCAGAGGCTGCACATTGCCGCCCACGGTGCGAACCTCGAACAAGCCCGGCAGGGCCAGTGGCGACACCGCGTTAGCAGGCACGAAGCCAGGCACCTGCGGCTGCACCACCACTGTTTGTGGCGTACTCAGGGTATCGGGTGGGTTGAGCCGGTAGTTGAGGTCACCGATATCCTGTGACTGGATGGTCTGCAGCGCACTGGTGAGGCTGCGTGCCAGGTCGTTGCCGGCCTGGTCGCGGATGCCGCTGTTCAGCGCGTTCAGGCTCAAGCCCAGCGCGCCCGTGCCGCTCAGGTTACCCACGGTGATGCGGTAGGTGGTGGCATCGATCTGCTGCACCGATTGCACGGTGCCGCTGGCACTGCCGGTACCGCTCACGCTGAAGTCGCTGAGGTCGACGCCGCTGACGGCCTCGTCGAAGGTCAGGGTGAAACTGAGCGTACGGTCGCCCACCCGTACCGGCCCGTCCACCACGATGCTGGTCGGCAAGGGTGCCTTGGCATCGACGAGGATGCCGCTGGTGTCGCCGATGCTGTTCAGACCGGTGTTGGCGTCGTTGCCACGGGCATCGCGGATGCTGCCGCCATTAAGGTCGATGGACGGCGCAACGGCGAAGGTACTGTTACCGGCCATGCCGCTGGTGACGTTGAGACGGAACACCAGGGCCGTGCCGCCGGAGCCCGACTGGTAGTTGGCGTAAGCCACCGTGCCGTTGTCCAGAGTGATCGCCAGTCGCGGATTGCCGTCGCCGTTGTCCACCAGTACCGCTTCATTGGTGCGCACGGTGAAGTCCAGGGTCTGGCCGGCGACGTAGGTGCCACTGGCAGGGACATCCATACCGGTGACGCTCGGCGCCACGCGATCGATGCTGTAGCTGCTGCCTTCCAGGCCGCCGGTCACCGGGTTGCCCGCGGCGTCGACGATGCCGGTTGCGCTGCTGTTCAGGTCAAGGCGCACATTGCCGGCGCCGCTCAGGTTATCGACCAGGATGATGTAGGTGCGACCGTTGACCTGCTCTACCGAGGCGATGCGGCCACTGGCCGAACCGCTGAAGACCAGGGCGAAATCGGCACTGTCGACACCGGTCACGCTCTCGTCGAAGGTCACGGTGTAGCGCACCGATCCGCTGTTGGTCGGGTTCAGGTCGACGCGCACGATATCGCTGACCTGCGGCGCCACGGTGTCGATCACCACACCGCTGACCACGCCCTGGGTATTCAGCGCCAGGTTCAGCGCATTGCCTGCAACGTCCCGTACTCTACCGCCGTTGAGGTCGAGAGTGCCTGACAGGCCGATGCCACCGGCAGCGTTGTTGCCTGCCTGCACGGTGTACTCGAACACCAGCGCGTTGCTACCGGAGCCGGACACATAACTGGCGTAGCGGGTCACGCCGCCGATGTTCAGCGCGACACGCGGGGTGCCGGTGCTGGTGTCGACGTTGACCGCCTCGCTGACGTTCACAGTGAAGCGCAGCACGTCGCCGGCGTTGTAGGCGCCTGTCGCCGGCAGGCCCACGGTGGTGACGGTCGGCACGATCGCGTCGATCCGTACCAGAGAAGTGTCCGGCAGCCCGTTCAGGGCGGTAACAACACTGTTGCCGATGCTGTCTGCGACGGCACCGCCATTGAGCTGGATGCTGTTGCCGACACTGATGCCGGTGGCGTCCAGCTGGCCGCTGGCAACGGTCAGGCGGAACACCAGGGCGTTGGTACCGGCACCCGACACGTAGGTCGCGTACGCGGTACCGCCGGTGTCCAGCGTCACTTCGATGCGCGGAATGCCGCCAGTGGTATTCACCAGCACCGCTTCACTGAAGTTGACGGTGAAGTCCAGGTTCTGCCCGGCAACGTAAGTGCCGTTGGCAGGCACAGTGACGCCGACCACGCTCGGAGCAACACGGTCGATGCTGTAGCTGGCACCGGTCAGTCCGCCCGCAAGCGCATTGCCCGCCGCGTCGGTAATGCCAGTGCCACTGGCATTCAGGTCCAGGCGCAGGCTACCGGTGCCGCCGATGCCGTTGACCAGCACGGTATAGGTCCGACCATCCACTTGAGTGATGCCGGCGATGCTGCCGCTGACGGTGCCGCTGAGCACCAGATTGAAATCGCTGATATCCACGCCGCTGACGTTCTCGCTGAACGTCAGGGTGTAGCTGACCGAGCTACCGCTGTTCGGCGAAGCGTCGACCCGTACCAGGCTGCCGGCGGTCGGCGCCGTGCTGTCGATCAGTATGTTGCCGACATTGCCCAGACCATTGAGGTTCAGCACAAGGTTATTGCCGACCGCATCGCGTACGGTGCCGCCATTGAGGTCCAGCGTGCTGCCGACCACCAGACCGGCGGCGGCAGTGTCGCCCGCCTGCACGGTGTACTGGAACACCAGCGCACCGCTGGTAGCGCCAGAGACATAGCTGGCATAACGGGTCACGCCACCCACAGTCAGCACCAGACGCGGTGTGCCGGTGGACGTATCAACCACCACGCCTTCGCTGGTGTTGACGGTGAAGCTCAGCACATCGCCGGCCTTGTAGCTGCCGCCCGCCGGTACATCGACGTCGACCACACTCGGTAGCACACGGTCGATGCTGTAGCTGGCGCCGGTCAGGCCGCCGGTAAGCGCGTTACCGGCCGCATCGACGATGCCGGTGCCACTGGCATTCAGGTCCAGGCGCAGGCTGCCGGTGCCGCCGATGCCGTTGACCAGCACGGTGTAGGTCCGACCGTCCACCTGGGTGACGCTGGCGATGCTGCCGGACGCGCTACCGGTGAAGAACAGGCTGAGGTCCAAGGCATCCACGCCGCTGACGTTCTCGCTGAACGTCAGGGTGTAACTGACCGAGCCGCTATTGGTCGGCGAGGCGTCGACCCGCAGCAGACTGCCGGCTGTCGGCGCCGTGGTGTCGATCAGTACGTTGCCGGTGTTGCCCAGTCCATTGAGGTCCAGCGCCAGGTCGTTGCCGGCCGGATCACGCACGCTGCCGCCATTGAGGTCCAGGGTGCTTGCCACCACCAGACCGCTGGCGGCGGTGTCGCCCGCCTGCACGGTGTACTGGAACACCAGCGCGCCATTGGCGGCGCCAGAGACATAGCTGGCATAACGGGTCACACCGCCCACGGTCAGCACCAGACGCGGTGTGCCGGTAGACGTATCGACCACCACGCCTTCGCTGGTGTTAACGGTAAAGCTCAGCACATCGCCGGCCTTGTAGCTGCCACCTGCCGGCACATCGACGGTGGTGACGCTCGGCGCCGCCCCATCGACGGTGTAGCTTTCACCCGTGAGACCGCTACTGACGGCGTTGCCCGCTGCGTCGGCGATGCCGGTGCCAGTGGCGTTCAGGTCCAGGCGCAGGCTGCCGGTGCCGCCGATGCCATTGACCAGCACGGTGTAGGTACGACCGTCCACCTGGGTGACGCTGGCAATGTTGCCCGCCGCATTACCACTGAGCACCAGGTTGAAATCGCTGATATCCACACCGCTGACGTTCTCGCTGAACGTCAGGGTGTAACTGACCGAACCGTCGCTGTTCGGCGAAGCGACCAGCGCGCTGGCCGTCGGCACCGTGGTGTCGATCAGCACGTTACCGGCGTTGCCCAGGCCATTGAGGTTCAGTTCCAGATTGTTGCCGGCCGGATCGCGCACCGTGCCACCGTTGAGGTCCAGCGTGCTGCCGACCACCAGACCGCCGGCGGCGGTATCGCCCGCCTGCACGGTGTACTGGAACAGCAGTGCGCCACCGGCGGCGCCGGAGACATAGCTGGCATAGCGGATCACGCCGCCTACGGTCAGCACCAGACGCGGCGTGCCGCTGGTGGTATCAACCACCACGCCTTCGCTGGTGTTGACGGTGAAACTCAATACATCGCCGGCCTTGTAGCTGCCATCAGCCGGCAGGCCGACCGAGTCCACCACCGGCACCACAGCATCGACCCGTACACCCGAGGTATCGCCCAGACCGTTGAGGGTCAGGTTGGCAGCGTTGTTCACTGCATCTTGCACAGTGGCGCCGTTGAGCTGGATGCTGTTGCCGACGCTGATGCCGTCACTGTCGATCTGACCGCTGGTGACGGTCAGGCGGAACACCAGCGCATTGGTTCCCGCGCCGGACAGGTAGGTCGCGTACGCGGTACCGCCGGTGTCCAGGGTCACTTCGATGCGTGGCGTGCCGGCGGTGGTATTCACCTGCACCGCTTCGCTGAAGTTGACGGTGAAGTCCAGGTTCTGCCCGGCGACATAGCTGCCGTTGACCGGCACATCGACGCGGGTGACGCTCGGCGCCACGCTGTCGATGGTGTAAGTCGCGCCGGTCAGGCCGCCGGTAATTGCATTGCCAGCCGTGTCGACAATGCCGGTACCGCTGGCATTGAGATTCAAGCCGAGGCTGCCGGCACCGCTCAGGTTATCCACCAGAACCGTCCAGGTAGAACCGTTGACCTGGGTGACCGTGGTGATCGTGCCACCGGCAGTTCCGGTGAGGGCCAGGCTGAAGTCGCCGGCATCGACACCGCTGACGTCTTCGTTGAAGGTCACGGTAAAGCTGACCGCACCGTTGTTGGTCGGTGTTGTATCGACACGGACGATGCCACTGGCACTTGGTGCCCCGGTATCCACCAGTACACCGGCGGTACTGCCGACGCTGTTGAGCGTCAGGTTCAGGTCATTGCCGGCAAGATCGGTGAGCGGTTCGCCGCGCAGGTCGAGGCTGCTGACCGCAATGCCGTTGCTGTCGTTGTCGCCGGCCTGCACCACGTACTGGAACACCAGCGCCGCGCTGCCGTTACCGGAGACATAAGTGGCGTAACGGGTCACGCCACCGACATCGAGCACCAGCCGTGGCGCCAGCGCGCCGGTCTGCAGGGCTTCGCTGGCATTGACGGTAAAGCTCAGTACATCGCCGGCCGTGTAGTTGCCGCTGCCTGGCGTAGCCACGCTGAGCACGGTCGGCACCACGCCGTCGACATTGACATTGGCGGTGCTGGCGACGTTGTTGAGGGTGGCCAAGGTGTCGTTGCCAGCGGTATCGCGCAACGTACCGCCGTTGAGCTGGATCGAACTGCCCAGGGTGATGCCGTTGCTGTCCAGCTGGCCGCTGGCGGCAGTCAGGCGGAACACCAGGGCACCGCCACCGGAGCCGGACACATAGTTGGCGTAAACCGTGCCACCGGTGTCCAGGGTCACGGCAATGCGTGGCACGCCACCTGCGGTGTCGACTATCACGTTCTCACTGAAGTTGACGGTGAAATCGAGGTTCTGTCCGGCGACATAGGTGCCGTTGGCCGGCACATCGACGCGGGTGACACTCGGCGCCACGCGGTCGATGGTGTAAGTCGCGCCGGTCAGGCCGCCGGTCAGTGCGTTGCCCGCCGCGTCGACGATGCCGGTGCCACTGGCGTTCAGGTCCAGGCCCAGGCTGCCATTACCGCCGATGCCATTGACCAGCACGGTGTAGGTCCGAGCATCCACCTGGGTGACGCTGGCAATGCTGCCGGACGCGGTGCCGGTCAGGCTCAGGCTGAGGTCCGAGGCATCCACGCCGCTGACGTCTTCGCTGAAGGTCACGGTAAAGCTGACTGCACTGCTGTTGGTCGGGTTTGCATCGACACGCACAATGCCGCTGGCCGTGGGTGCTGTGGTGTCTACCAGTACGCCGGCGGTGCTGCCCAGGCCATTGAGGTTCAGTTCCAGATTGTTGCCGGCCGACTCGCGCACCGTGCCGCCGTTGAGGTCCAGGGTGCTGCCGACCACCAGGCCGCTGGCGGCGGTGTCGCCCGCCTGCACGGTGTACTGGAACAACAGCGCGCCACTGGCGGCCCCGGAGACATAGCTGGCATAGCGGGTCGCGCCGCCCACGGTCAGCACCAGACGCGGCGTGCCGGTAGAAGTATCGACCACCACGCCTTCGCTGGTGTTGACGGTAAAGCTCAGCACATCACCGGCCTTGTAGCTGCCGTCGGCCGGCAGGTCGACCGAGTCCACTACCGGCACTACGGCATCGATCAGCACGCCCGAGGTATCGCCCAGACCATTGAGGGTCAGGTTGGCCGCGTTGCTCACCGCGTCTTGCACAATGGCGCCATTGAGCTGAATGCTGGTAGCGACGCTGATGCCGTCGCTGTCTACCTGACCGCTGGCAGCCGTCAGGCGGAAAACCAGCGCATTGGTGCCGGAGCCGGACACATAGTCGGCGAAGACCGTACCGCCGGTGTTCAGGGTCACGGCAATGCGCGGCGTACCGCCTGCGGTATTCACCAGTACCGCTTCACTGAAGTTGACGGTGAAGTCCAGATCCTGCCCGGCGACATAGGTGCCGTCGACCGGCACATCGACACTGGTGACGCTTGGCGCGACAAGGTCGATGGTGTAGCTGGCGCCGACCAGGCCGCCGGTGATGGCGTTGCCGGCGGCGTCGACAATGCCGGTGCCGCTGGCATTCAGATCGAGGCGCAGGCTGCCGTCGCCGCCGATGGCATTGACCAGCACGGTGTAGGTCCGACCATCCACCCGGGTAACGCTGGCGATAGTGCCGGACGCGGTGCCGGTGGAGAGCAGATTGAGGTCCGCAGCATCCATACCGCTGACGTCTTCGCTGAAGGTCACGGTGAAGCTGACCGCTGCACTGTTGGTCGGGTTCGGATCGACACGGACGATGCCGCTGGCAGCCGGCGCCGTGGTGTCCACCAGTACACCCGCGGTGCTGCCCAGCCCCGTGAGGTTCAGTGTCAGGTCGTTGCCAGCCGGGTCGCGTACGCTGCCGCCATTGAGGTCCAGGGTGCTGCCGACCAGCAGGCCGCTGGCGGCGGTGTCGCCCGCCTGCACCGTGTATTCGAACACCAGCGCGCCATCGGCGGCGCCGGAGACATAGCTGGCATAGCGAGTCGCACTGCCCACGGTCAATACCAGACGCGGCGTACCGCTGGCGGTATCGACCAGCACACCTTCGCTGGTGTTGACGGTGAAGCTGAGCACATCGCCGGCCTTGTAGCTGCCGTCAGCCGGCAGGCCGACCGAGCTCACCACCGGCACGATGGCATCGACCAGCACACCTGTGGTGCTGCCCAGGCCATTGAGGGTCGTGTTGACGTCGTTGCCGGCCGCGTCACGCAGGGTCGCGCCATTAAGCTGAAGGCTGTTGCCGACGCTGATGCCGTTGCTGTCGAACTGGCCGCTGGCAACCGTCAGGCGGAACACCAGCGCAGTGGTGCCGGCACCGGACAGGTAGTTCGCATAGACGGTGCCGCCGGTGTCCAGCGTGATTGCCAGGCGCGGGCTGCCGCCTGTGGTATCGAGCAGTGCCGCCTCGTCCAGGTTTACGGTGAAGTCCAGATTCTGCCCGGCGACATAGCTGCCGTTGGCCGGCACATCGACGCGGGTGACGCTGGGTGCCACGCGGTCGATGGTGTAGATCGCGCCGGTCAGGCCGCCGGTAATGGCATTGCCCGCCGCATCGACGATGCCGGTGCCGCTGGCATTCAGGTCAAGGCCCAGACTGCCGTTACCGCCGATGGCATTGACCAGCACCGTGTAGGTCCGGCCATCCACCTGGGTAACGCTGGCAATGCTGCCTGACGCGGTGCCGGTCAAGGTCAGGGTGAGGTCCGAGGCATCCACACCGCTGACATTTTCGTCGAAGGTCACGGTAAAGCTGACGGCGCCACTGTTGGTCGGTGTTGCATCGACACGGACGATGCCACTGGCACTCGGCGCCGCAGTATCCACCAGCACACCGGCGGTGTTACCGACGCTATTGAGCGTCAGGTTCAGGTCGTTGCCGGCAAGATCGGTCAGCTGTTCGCCGCGCAGGTCGAGGCTGCTGACCGCGATGCCGTTGTTGTCGTTGTCACCGGCCTGCACCACGTACTGGAACACCAGCGCCGCGCTGCCGTTGCCGGAGACATAAGTGGCGTAACGGGTCACGCCACCGACATCGAGCACCAGCCGTGGCGCCAGCGCGCCGGTCTGCAGGGTTTCGCTGGCATTGACGGTGAAGCTCAGCACGTCACCGGCCTTGTAGCTGCCGTCGCCCGGTGTGGTCACGCTGAGCACGGTCGGCACCACGCCGTCGACATTGACGTTGGCGGTGCTGGCGACGTTGTTCAGCGTGAGCACGGTGTCGTTGCCAACGCTGTCGCGCAGGGTGCCGCCGTTGAGCTGGATCGAACTGCCCAGGGCGATGCCGTTGCTGTCCACCTGGCCGCTGGCGGCGGTCAGACGGAATACCAGGGCGTTGCTGCCGGAGCCGGACACATAGTCGGCGAAGACCGTGCCGCCAGTATCCAGGGTCACGGCGAGACGCGGCGTACCGCCCGCAGTATTCACCTGTACCGCTTCACTGAAGTTGACGGTGAAGTCCAGGTCCTGCCCGGCGACGTAAGTGCCGTTGGCTGGTACATCGACGCGGGTGACGCTTGGCGCCACGCGGTCGATGCTGTAGGTCGCGCCAGTCAGGCCGCCGGTAATTGCGTTGCCCGCCGCATCGACGATGCCAGTGCCGGTGGCATTCAGGTCCAGGCCCAGACTGCCGGTGCCGCCGATGCCATTGACCAGCACGGTGTAGGTCCGGGCATCCACCTGAGTGACGCTGGCAATAGTGCCGGACGCGGTGCCGGTCAGGCTCAGGCTGAGGTCCGAGGCATCCACGCCGCTGACGCTTTCGCTGAAGGTCACGGTGAAGCTGACCGAACTGCTGTTGGTCGGTGTCGAATCGACCCGCACGATACCGCTGGCCGTGGGTGCTGTGGTGTCTACCAGTACGCCGGCGGTGCTGCCCAGGCCGTTGAGGTTCAGTTCAAGGTTGTTGCCGGCAAGATCGCGTACGCTGCCGCCGTTAAGGTCGATCGTGCTGCCGACCACCAGGCCGCTGGCGGCGGTGTCGCCTGCCTGCACGGTGTGCTGGAACAGCAGCGCGCCGGTAGCGGCGCCGGAAACATAGCTCGCATAGCGGGTCGCGCCGCCCACGGTCAGCACCAGACGTGGCGTGCCGGTAGAAGTATCGACCACCAGGCCTTCGCTGGTGTTGACGGTAAAGCTGAGCACATCGCCGGCCTTGTAGCTGCCGTCGAGCGGCGGGCTGACCGAGTCCACCACCGGCACCACGGCATCGACCAGCACACCCGTGGTGCTGCCCAGGCCATTGAGGGTGGTGTCGATGTCGTTGCCTACCGTGTCGCGCAGGGTGGCGCCGTTAAGCTCAATGCTGTTGCCAAGGCTGATTCCGTCGGTGTCGAGCTGACCGCTGGCGACGGTCAGGCGGAACACCAGCGCAGTGGTGCCAGCGCCGGACAGGTAGCTGGCATAAGCGGTACCGCCCGTGTCGAGGGTCACAGCGATGCGCGCCGTGCCGCCTGTGGTATCCACCTGCACGGCTTCACTGAAGTTGACGGTGAAGTCCAGGTTCTGCCCGGCCACGTAGGTGCCGTTGGCCGGCACACCGACGCTGGTGACGCTTGGCGCCACGCGGTCGATGCTGTAAGTCGCGCCGGTCAGGCCGCCGGTAATTGCGTTGCCCGCCGCATCGACGATGCCAGTGCCGCTGGCATTCAGGTCCAGGCCCAGACTGCCGGTGCCGCCGATGCCATTGACCAGCACGGTGTAGGTCCGGGCATCCACCTGAGTGACGCTGGCAATAGTGCCGGACGCGGTGCCGGTCAGGCTCAGGCTGAGGTCCGAGGCATCCACGCCGCTGACGCTTTCGCTGAAGGTCACGGTGAAGCTGACCGAACTGCTGTTGGTCGGCGTTGAACCGACACGGACGATGCCGCTGGCACTCGGCGCCGCAGTGTCCACCAGCACACCGGCGGTGCTGCCCACGCTGTTCAGCGTCAGGTTCAGGTCGTTGCCGGCCAGATCGGTCAGTGGTTCACTGCGCAAATCGAGGCTGCTGACCACGATGCCATTGTTGTCGTTGTCGCCGGGCTGCACCGTGTACTGGAACGTCAGCGCCGAGCTGCCGCTGCCGGAGACATAAGTGGCGTAGCGGGTCACGCCGCCGACATCGAGCACCAGCCGTGGCGCCAGCGCGCCAGTGCGCAGCGCTTCGCTGGCGTTGACGGTGAAGCTCAATACGTCACCGGCCTTGTAGGTACCGTCGCCCGGTGTGGCCACACTGAGCACGGTCGGCACTACGCCGTCGACAGTGACGTTGGCGGTAGTGGCGACGTTGTTCAGGGTGACCACGGCGTCGTTGCCGGCGGTGTCCCGCAGGGTGCTGCCGTTGGGCTGGATCGAACCGCCCAGTGCGATGCCGTTGATGTCCAGCTGGCCGCTGGCGGCGGTCAGGCGGAACACCAGGGCGCTGCTGCCGGAGCCGGACATGTAATCGGCGTACACGGTACCCCCGGTATCGAGGGTCACGGCGATGCGCGGGGTGCCACCGGTGGTATCGACCACCATGTTCTCGCTGAAGTTGACCGTAAAATCGAGGTGCTGGCCGATGATGTAGGTGCCGTCAGGCGGCACGCTGACGCTGGCCACAACCGGCGCCACACCGTCGACCACGATATTGCTGCGACCACCGAGAGAGTCCGCACCGCCCACAGTCGGCAGAGTGAGGATCGCCAGGTCGCTGGTGGCATTGGCCAGTACCGCACCGTTGAGTTGCAACGCTGCGGTGCTCTGGAAGTCCAGGTCAGCGCTGAGGTCGCCAGCCAGCACCGTGTATTTGAACACCAGGGTGTTGCTGCCCGACCCGCTCTGGTAAACCGCATTGCGATCGACCAGGCCGGTTTCCAGCAGCAGGCTCGGGGTACCACCGGTGAGATCGACGTTGACGATCTGGTCGAAGACCATGTTGACCAGCACTTCGTCGCCGACTTTCACCGTACGATCCAGGCCCTGCGCGGCAACGCTGGTAACCCTCGGATTGGCCGGAACCACCCTGATTGAGATGTTATCGTTATCGAGCCTGGTCCCGCCGCTGCCGGTATTGCCCTGGTCGTTGCTGCGCACGAGCAGGCCGGCGGTGCCGAGGAAGCCACTGTCCGGCTTGAAAGTCAGGTTCTGCAGCGCGGCATTCAGATTGGTCTGGGTGCCCTGAATGCTGAGGGTGTTGTCATCTACGCCAGTGCCGATCAAGAAGCTCACGCCGCTGGCGCCGGACAGTGACACGGTACCGTTCGTGGTGATGAGGGTCACGGTCATGAGGCTGTTGCCGGCATCCACATCGTTGATCGAGATGGCGTTGCCATTGGCATCGTTGAATGCCAGGACGATATCCTGCGTCGTGGTCTGGGTGGTCGGTACCGTATTGACGGGGGCGTCGTTTACCGCCGTGACGTTGATGGTGACGGTCTTGGTGTCGGTCTGCGCGCCGCCTCCGGTATTGCCGTCGTCGTTGATGCTCACCGTCAGGGTCACATTGGCGGTGGCATCCTGCGCGGTCTGGTAGGTCAGGTTGTTGCCGGCGATCAAGGCATTGATATCGGCCAGCGTGCCCGTCAGGGTCAGGGTGCCGGTGCCATCGCCGCTGATGGTAACGCCACTGGCTGCGGCAGCGCTGAGGGTGCCGCTGGCCACCGAGAAGGTCGCGATCACATTGCCGCTGCCGGCGTCGACATCGCTGAAACTGACCCCGGTGATGGCGCTGGCGACATCCTCGGTGGCGCTGATGCTGCCCGGCACGGTAACTACCGGGGCATCGTTCACCGGATCGACGCTGAGGGTCATGGTGGTGCTGGCGGTGGTCGCGCTGCCGGTGTCGACGCTGATGGTCAGGGTCACGTCGGCGGTGGCATCGGCCGCCGTGGTGTAGTTCAGGTTGCTGCCGGCGATGAAGTTGTTGATCGCGGTGATGGTGCCGGTCAGGGTCAGCGCGCTGGACGTACCGCCTACAGTCACACCGCCACCACTGTTGGCGGCCAGGCTGCCGGAACCGACGCTCAGGGTCAGGGTGCCACTGCTTGAATCGACGTCGCTTATGCTGATCTGGCTGATCGCCGAGGCAACATCTTCGACCACCAGAGTACTCGCCGGTGCATTGATCAGCGGTGTGTCGTCCACCGCGGTAAGGGCAATGGTGCGGCTGAACGCAGAGGAATCCAGGCTGCCGTCGCTGACCTTGAATTGCACAGTGCGGGTCAAGGTCGAAGGCGCGTCCGCCAGGTTGGTGTAAGTCACTGCCCGCAGCGCCGCCTGGAATTGCGCCAGGCTTGCCTGGTTGCTGGCGGAGCTCAGGGTCAGGGTGCCGGTGGTGGCGTCCCACGAGCCGATGATGTTGCCCATGATCGCCGGGTTGGACACCAGCGCCAGAGAATCCTGGCCGTTGCTGTAGTTGCCCGAGATGAACACGGTAGCCGAGGTGATTCCCGGACCGTCCGCGTCGCTGATGGTCAGGCCGCTGTCGATGACCACCGGGATCGACGTGCTGTTGTTGCCCTCGGTCCAGGTCACGCTGCCGCCCGTGCCGGTGAGGATCGGCGCATCGTTGACCGCGGTCACGACCACACTGGCGGTGTCGGTCGCCGTGGAATAGGCCTGGGTACCGCCAGAGGTGGCGGTGTTGATCTTGAAGCCCTGGAAGCCAGCAGTGCCGTTTGTCTGGTCCCAGGCCTTGTAGGTGACGGTCGCGGTTTCACCGTGGATGCCGTCGGGAATGAAGCGAACGCGGTCGGTAGAGCGCAGCAGCAATGCGGTAGTGACGGATACAGCCCCGACATTGTTCCAGCTGGTCCCGTTGTTGGTGGAGTACTGCCATGTGCCATAGGTAGACGTCAGGCCGGTGATGACAATGCCCGTCTCTGCACCGGTATCGACATCGGTGATACCGCCGGTGAGGGTGCTGACCAGGGCGCCGGTATTGGCGATAGAGGTATCGGTCAGTGTCGGCAGGCTCGGCGCGACCGGGGTCATCACGGGCGCGTCGTTGAGCGTGGTTACGACCAGCGTGGCCTGGGCGGTGCCGGTGGAGAACGCAGTGCTGCCACCGTTGGTGGTGGTGTCGGCCGTGTTGCGGGTACCGTTGGTGGACGCGGTACCGGTGGTGCGGTCCCAGGCACGGAAGGTAAAGCCGACGTTCTCGCTGTTGGCACTATCAGGGATGTAGCGGACCTGGGTGCTGGCAGTCAGCAACAGCGCGCTGCTGCTTGAAACCGTGCCGAAGCTGGTCCAGATGCTGCCATCGGTGGAGAACTGCCAGGTGCCGCGACCGCTGGTAGCGGTGACCGCGATACCCACCTGGGCGCTTGTATCCAGGTCGCCATAGGTGACGCTGCCGAGGACAGTGCTGACCGCGTAGCCTGCGGTAGTGGTGTCTTCGTTGACGGACGTCAGCACAAAAGGGCCGCCGCTGAGGGTCGGCGCATCGTTGACCGATAGCACGGTCACCGTGCTGGACACGCTGACCGTGGCAGTGTCGATACCGCCGTTGCTGGTACCGCCGCTATCGCGGACACCAGTCAGGGTGGCGGTGCGTGAGGCGCCCGTCGGGGTCTCGCTGTCGTTACGGTAAGCCATGCCGTTGACGAGGGTCTGCGCCAGCGCCGTGGATATTCCGGCATGGGTGATGGTCACTGTGGCGGTGGTGCCGGTGACAGCCACCACCACGCTCAGGCCATTGGTAGACGTGGTCACCGAAGTCTGGTCGATCAGGGTGACAGCGGTGCCGTCGATGATCAGTTTTTCCAGGTTGCCATTGGCCAGGTTGGTGACCTGCACATACAGCCCGGTGATGCTCTGCCCTGCTTCGACGGTGCTGATGGCCGTGCCGCTGAACAGCACGGTCGCCGCGCCATTCTCGGTGTAGGTGGGGTTGATCGCGGTGGCGGTCAGGGTCGGTGCATCGTTCACTGCGGCAATGGCAACGCTTACCGAGGCTGCGGTGCTGGTGCCGCCAGCGCCATCGCTGACCGTGACCTGCACGGTGCGCGTCGATGCAGTGATATCGCCGGTATTGCTGTTGCTGTACGCCAGGCGGTGCAGCAGCCCGCTGACTGCGGCAGGGGTCGCCGAGCTGTTAAGGGTGACCACCAGAGGATTGCCCAGGGTACCGCCAGCGTAGGTGCCGATCAGAGTACCTTCGAAAGAAACGTTGCTGCCGCTGACGCCGATCTGCCCGGTACCGCTGCCCTCGTTGAGGATCAACAGTACGTCCTCACTGGACACGCCACCGTTGCTGATCGACACGGTGACGTTGCCAGTGTTGAAGTTGGCGCTGTCGGTGTCGGTGACCGTCGCGTTGGCGCTGGCATCGAGCAACACGCCCGCGCTGCCCTCGGTGTAGTTGCCGGAATCGCCGTTGAGGCTGGCGATCACCGGGGCGGCGTTGCTTGAGGTGACGAAGTTCAACGCAGTGTTGTTCAGGATGCCCTTGTAGATCTTGCCGTCGGCATTGACAAAGGTCTTGGGGTCAATGCGCACTGCGTAAGCGGTACCCTGGGCCAAGTCCATTAGCGGGTCGATGACCCAGGTGGTTCCGGAGCCGGAGACCTGCGAACTGCCCACGGCGATGGTCTGGATGACGGTGTTATCGCTGGTGCGCACGATGTAAATGTTGCCGGAACCCCTGGACACGCTCTGGCTGAACGTCAGCGCGATGCTGGCGGCTGGCGAGACGCCTGAGCTCTCGTCGGCCGGGGTGGCACTGACCAGTTTGGGCGTAGAGCCACTCTGGTAGTACACGCTGGCACCTACGCCTGCGGCAGAACCGATCAGATCGGTATCGCCATCGCCGTCAAAGTCGCCAATGCGGAAGTTGTTGCTGGGGTAGTCGACCATGGTCAGCCCGGCAAACGGTGAGTTGGCCCTGGTCATGATGTTGAAGCTGCCGTTGCCGAGGTTTTCCCCATAGTTCCAGTCAGTGCCGTTGCCGCCAATCTGCCAGAAGATGTCGGCGTCGCCGTCCCCATCGAAATCGCCCCAGACCGCCCGAGGGCTAAATGTCGGTGCAGGAAAGCCCGAGGTAGAGCCCAGGCTGAAGCCCCCTGTGCCATTATTGAGGTACAGTGAGCCGGTGCTGTTGCTGAGCATCGCGATGATGTCCAGGTCGCCATCACCGTCGAAATCTATCACCCGGTAGTTGAAGGTGCTGTAGGCCGCCAGGGTGAACCCCGCGAACGGCGAGGCGCTCTGGGGAACGTCGGTGAAGGTGCCATCGCCATTGTTCTTGGCGTAGCGCCAGGAATTGGAGGGATCGACTGTGCCTGGCTGGTACAGAATGTCGGCAGCACCGTCCCCGTCGAAATCGCCGACCGCCAGGCGCACACCGAATTGAGCACCGCCGAAGCCTGTGGTGGCTTCACGAGTAAACACGCCATTGACGTTGCGGTACAGGAAGGCCTGGCCCGATGTGCCCGGCACGCCCAGCAGATCGATATCACCGTCACGGTCGAAGTCGGCGGCGTAATAGTTGGTGCCGGTGGTGGTCGCGTCGATCATCGCTACGTTGCGAAACGGCGACAGGGCATTGGTCTGATCGACAATGGTGAACGTGCCGTTGGCATTGCCGATGGCAAACTTCCATGCAGTACCGGCGGCGCCAGTCTGATACAGAATGTCGTCACGCCCGTCGTTGTTGAAGTCGCCGATGACCATTTTGGGCAGGTTGCCGGCCGCCAGTACCGGCGCGTTCATGTCGGCGCCACCGCTGAAGCTGACGGCCATCAGGGCGCTGTAACCCTCCAGTTGCGCTCCCAGCGCCGTGGTTTCGATCGAGCCGACACTGCGCTCCAGCGTCCAGTTGCCGCCCAGGGCCGATGCCCCGGTGTCGTCTATGGAAGCGGCGACGTCGGCACCGGTGATAGTCGCCAGTTCATCAAGGAAGGCCTGGCCCTTTTCGGTTTCGACGACATTGCAGCCATACAGCATCAGGTCGCCGTCGGCCTTGAGTGCCGCGCCGATGCTTTCCAGTGCCTGGCGGTGTTCGGCAAGGTTATTGCTGGCCAGCCAGACATTGCCCATCTGCACGCTGCCGTCGGCCCCGTGGGACAGCAGGTGAATGGCGTCCAGGCCCTCGCGGCCCTGAAGGTAGTCGGCCATCTGCTGCAGGCCGTCCTTGTCCGGGTCGAGAATCACTACCTCGGCGTTGCCCGACAGGCCTTCGAGCAGTTCGCCGACATTGGCTACCTGGCCATCGACGAATACGACTTCCTGGCGCTGCCCGCTCTGCTCGCCGCTGCTGGTGGCACTGGCTGGCGCAGGCGCGGTCTGGTCTGAGGAGGTGCTGTCTCTGGCGGCGTCGGTGGCGACGTTGGCCGCGGCGTCCTGGGCGACCACCCCAACGGACGCATCGAACATGATCCGCGGCTCCAGAGCCACCAACAGCGGCGACGCGACGGCATCGGCCAATTGAGGCTGGTGGGTGGATTTACGCGAGAATCGTTCGATGAATTTCATGCTGCACCTCCTGGAGTGCCTACGCATCGCCAGCTCCAGCGATGCGCTCGAAAAAGTGGCGGTGCCCGAGGGCACCGCCGGTTGTCGCTATTACTGACGGGTTGGGTAAACGCCCTGCATCGCGACAATGAAGTTGACCGCGCTGTAAGGGTTGAGAACCGAGATTGGCTGGCTGCCGCCTACGACGCCTTCGACGACACTGCCGTTCAGCCTCGCAGCGTTCGGCGCCAGGGGAATCGTGGTTTGGCTGCTGTCAGGGGCGTGGTAGAGGTTGATCGCGCCGCCACTGCTGTCCGTGGGCAGGGCCAGATAGGCGCCCGGGGTTGGAATCTGGAGATTGGCTTCAACGTTGAGCACCACGGTGGGGTCGACTTGTACCGCCAGGGTATTGACCAGAGGGTGGTTATGCGCCGGCATGTTCAACGTCGTTTGGGTAACCTGCGCGTTGCCTCCCTTTTGTCCGATCACGTACGAAGGAGCGCCACTGCCGCTGGTACCAAAAGCGACCGGGGTACGGCCTACGAGATCCGGCACACCGAAGGTTTGCTGCCCATTACCGCCGTAGTTGGTTCCAAAGAGCGCAAACAGGGCCGAGTTCTGGGTAATAGATATCAACTGTCCCTGGCACTGCGCCCAGCCATAGGGGGCGAAGTCGAAGCCCACCATCCTGATTTCACCGAGATATTGATCAGACATCAGTCACTTCCTTACGTAGACATGCGGGGTTGAAATTCTGTGGTCACAGCGCAACGCCAGCGGGTTGGCGACTGCTGTGAATAACGGCTTCAAGCACATGCCGCCCATCAGCTTCGGGTTTGACAGGCGTCATCAGCAAAGCCCAGGGTTGCTCGCGTCCAGGGCCAAAGAGATTGAACACCGCCTGTGGCAGCTTTACCCCTTGGGGTAGCGCGAGCAGCAGCGAATAACAATCGTAGCCGGCGCTCATCGGTAGCCCCTCACGGACCTGCAGCAGGCTGACTTTCAAACCCTGGCCAGGCGCGATCTGCAGCGCAAACCCCTCGGGGTCGGCATCGTGCAAATCTTCCCGAGTGGGGATGAGGGAAATGATCGGGTCGGTCATGAGACGTTCCTGGAATGGGTCATGGGTTCGCGGCGCATCTGCAGATACACCCCGGTGTCGCCACACTGGATGAAACCCAGACGGTCATAAAGACGCTTCGCCGGGTTGAAGGCTTCGACATACAGGTTCATCCGCAATCCGAGTTCATCGGCCCGGCGCAACTGCGCATCGATCAGCGCAGAGCCGATACCATGCCCCTGATACTCGGGCAGCAGTGTGATATCGATAAGGTTGACGATGCTCGGCCCCCAGAACAGGTAAATACGGCCGATAGGCTGCCCTTCATGCTCGATGATCCAGAAGTCGGCCTCGGCATAATGGGCTTGGTAATAGGTGTGCTGGGCGTGGAACTGCTGGCTGAGAAATGCCGCAATCTGCTCGGTGGACCAGCCGCAACGGGAGACTTCGGCCAGGCGCGAACCGGCAAAGAGGCGCTCGATAAACGCCATATCATCTGAATGCAAGGCACGGAGTGTCACAGCGTACTTCGACGACATCAAAGCAACTTCCCTGTTTGAACGACTTTATTCGGTGAATCTTTCTTTGTAACGAGTGTCACATGCGATAGCGCGGCAGATTGCCAGCAGCTTAGCGCAAGTGTCTGACAATCGCATGACTAAAATCCACTTTCTCTTACGCCTAAAGCGGCCAGTCGTCGCCATGCAGATCCCAATAACGACATGGCCTCCCCATCCAGTACCACAAGGCCTCTCTGAGGGTGTGAAACGTGCTCGGGCGCCGCGCTTTCGAGCTCGAAACGCACACCGTATTGCGCCTCCAGCGGCTGCGCCCTTTTCTCTTCGTCACGGCGCACGGCAATCGGTCCGTGCTGGTCGGACACCAGCGCTTCCTGATCGATAAAGGCCACGCCATTGGCGTCCACATCCTTGAGGCTTACCGGCAGCGAATCACGCAGCACATCATCGGCAACGAAATGCCCGCTGGTGCCTGGCGCTACCCGCCACAGATCAGCCTCGGCCAGATAGCCGCGCAAGCGCAAGCCGCCCTCGGCGACCTGGGCCAGTGGCAGCTCCACACCGACCCAACGGCCCGGCGCCAGATTCTGCGCCAAGTCACGCACCACACCGGCATGCGGCGCGCGCAGGCTCAGGCGCTCGCGCTGTGCCGTGAGACCGCGGTATTCGGCCACCGCCTCGGCCAGGCGCTGTTCCAGAATGCCGCTGTCGACGGCCGTGGCGCTGCGGCTCGACTGCCGGCGCAGTTGCAATTGCAGAATCTCGATCTCGCGCCGGGTAATGCTCATGCGCGACGCAAGGTCCGGCGACTCCAGCGTCACCAGCACCTGGTTCTGCGTGACAGGCTGCCCGTCCTTTACCAGTACCTCGCGAATCCGCGCAGGCGTCGGTGCATGCAAGGCACTCACCCGCTGCGCTTCGAGCATCGCCGGCACTTCGACGCCGCTGCGCCACGGCACCACCAGCACCGCAAGCAACGCCAGCAGCCCGAGACCCAGAAACAGCACCTTGCGTGGCTGCGCCTTGTCGCGGTGTTGCCACCAGTGCCCCCACTCACGCCAGATCGGCAGGCCGATGAACCAAACCAGCTCGACCATCATCAGGAAAATGCCGAGCACCTTGAAGAACAGGTGATACACCGCCAGGGCGATACCAAAGAACAGTACCGCGCGCCAGATCCAGGCGGCATAGCTCCAGCACAGCAGGCGCTTGCGCAGTGCCGGCGACCAGCGTTCCGGTGCCGGCTCGCCATAGCCGAACAGGCGCTCGCGCAGGTGCCAGCGGCCCAGGGCAAAACCGCGACTCTGCAGGTTGTCGACGCCCCACAGATCGCTGAGCAGAAAGTAGCCGTCAAAGCGCATCAGTGGGTTGACGTTGATCGCCAGTGTGGTGATCCAGGTGGCGCTGGCGAGCATGAACGCCGCCGTGCGCCCTGCCCCGTCCGGCAACAGCGACCATGCCAGCAGGGCCATGCAGGCCAGCAGCAGCTCGGCCAGCACGCCACCGGCGCCAATCAATAACCGGGTTCGCCGGTCTTGTACGCGCCAGGCATCACTGACATCGGTGTAGAGCATCGGCAGCAAGACCATGAACGCCACGCCCATGCTCGGCACCCGGCAACCGGCACGCTTGGCCATGTAGGCATGACCGAACTCATGACAGAGTTTGGCAAAACCCAGGGCAATCGCGAAAGCCGCCATGCCGCCGAGGCTGAGCAAATGCGGAAAGGTCGCCAGAAAGCGCTCCCAGTCGCGCATCACCAGAAAGATGCCCAGCAGTAACACGGTCGGCAGACCAAAACGCAGCAGGTCTGGACCGAAACGCTCCAGCCACGGCCAGGTGCGATTGAGGAACGCGTCAGGCCGCCACAGCGGAATGCGAAAAAACAGGTATTTGTGCAGCACTTGCGTCCACAGCCCCTGGCGCTGGCTGGCCGCCTTGACCTCGTAGCCGGCACGCTGCTCGGCGTCGCTGGCGCTGATCAGGTCATGCCCGCGCAAAAAGCGCAGCAGTTCCTCCAGCGCTTGCGGCCCCAGTGGCGCGCCGGGTTCGGTATTGGCCGCCTTCAGCACGCGCCCCGGATCACCCAGCGCCCAGTGGCGCAACAGACGCATGGCCGGCGCCCCCAGCTTGAAGTACTTGCCGCGCAGCGGGTCGGCGAGCGTCCATTGCGGCGAACCGTCCAGCCCCGGCGTGCCGGCTGAAAGCTGCAGGTCGGCACGCAGCGCCGGCAGCATCACAGGCCCACCGCCTGGCGCAAGGCCGCCAGCGGACGGCGCAGCAGGTACAGCGCCAGCGGTGCACGGTCACCGAAGACCTTGGCGGTGCCGCGCAAACCGATACGTGGCGGCGCAGCCTCGAAAGCCGCATCGAGGCGGTACGCCAGTTGCCCGGCCGCTGTGTTCTGCGCCTGGTAGGCGGCACGTTCCAGCGTGGCGCTGTGGCGGTTCAGCGGGTCGCTGTCGAGAAACAGCGCAACTTCGGCGCCCTGCTCCAGGCCGATGGCGTCAGCCACCGGCAGTTCGATACGCAGTTCGGCCTGGGTCGGGTCGGCGATTTCCAGCAGGCGCTCGCCAGTGCGCACAGGCTTGCCGGTCCAGCGCTGAGCGTCGGCGAACACCGCGAGGCCGTCGCGCTCGGCGCGTACCTCGCTGCGTGCCAGCAACTCACGGGCGTAATCGCGTTCGGCGCGTTTCTGTTCGACGCGGGCGGCCAGCAGATCGAGCCGGGCACTGGAATCGGCATCGGAAAACGCCCGCTGGGTGTTGGCCTTGAGTTCCGCCTCGGCGACCCCGAGGGTACGCTCGGCTACATCGGCCTGCGCCTTGAGGCTGGTGGCGTCGAAGCGCACCAGCACCTCCCCGGTCTTCACCGGCTGGTTGGGCTTGACCAGAAACTCGGCGACCACGCCGTCCAGCGGCGCCGCCACCACCTGACCGTTGCGCGGCACCACTTCGGCCGGCGCCAGCACCGACTGGCGCACCGGCACCAACAGCACCAGCAACAACGCTGCGGCAATCGCCCAGCGGGTCCGCGCCGGCCAGCGCAAGCGCCACGGTTTGCCCGGTTGCAAGGCGCGCCAGGCGTGACTGTAGCAATCGCCCAGTTGCGCCAGCAGGGCCTGCTCGGCGCCATTCCAGGCGGTGTCACGGGCCAGCCACAGGCCACCGAACACTTCGTCCTCGCGGTTTTTCAACGGCAACCAGAAGGCATGCGGGGCCGACAACGCCTGCCAGTCGTCACGGCTGGCCTGATCCAGGTCTTGCGGCGGCACCACGCCGGGCAAGGCGAAGCGCTCGCCCGCCGCCAGGCGCGAGGCCATGCGTTCGATGAACACCACGAACGGCGCGTTCGGCTCGACCGCACTGATGCCGGTCAGGGCACGGACCTTGCCGGTAATCAACAGGGCCGCGTGACGAAAGCCGAACAGCGCCTGGCTATCGTTGACCATGCTGAACGACAGCACTTCGACCGACGCAGCGGCGCGCGCCTGACGCTCCAGCTTCAGGTAATGGGCAAGCAGTTGTTCAAGAGGACCGGGCGCAGGCGCGTTCATTCATTGCGACTCCGCGAAATGCGCCGTGCCACTCATGCCGGCCAGCAGGCCCTTGGTGTTCGCCGGCACGCTGCCGATCAGCAGTAGCGTCTGGCTGCCCTCGTCGATACGCGCCCCCAGGCGCTTGACCACGGCATTGATCGGCGTGCCGGTTTCATCCGGGACGAAGCTGAAGGTCTGATCGGGCTTGAGCCTGCCGAGCCAGCGCGACGGCACCAGCACATGGATTTCGAGCGAGCGGTTATCGACGATTTCCAGCAGCGGCGTACCGCTGGCAACGCTCTCGTGCGCCTGCACGCGGCGCGCCACGACCTGACCGTCGAACGGTGCCTTCACCTGGCAGCGCTGGACCTGGACCTGATAGACCTGCGACTCGGCCTGGACCTGGGCCTGCCGGGCCTCGGCCAGTGTCACTTCGAAACGGCCGACGGAATTGAGCGCCGCCAGTTGCTGCTTGTTGCGCAGCTCTTCGCGGGCAGCACGCACGGCAGCACCGGAGGCATTGGCCTGGGCCTGATAGGCACTGCAATCGAAGCGCACCAGCACATCGCCCTTGCTGAACGACTGACCTTCGGCGTAAGGCAGGTCTGTGACCCGGCCGGACAACTCACTGGCCAGTACCGCCTGATAGCGGGCACGCAGCACGCCGCGAACCTCGCTGGAGGTGGACGTAGCACCCTCAAGCAGCGGGTCACTCTCGCTCGCCGCCTGCGCCGTACCGCTCAACAGGGCCAACGCCGCCCACCACACTACGTACTTCATTCGCTACGTCCCTGTAAAAGGTCTGAAATATTCAATCGAGATATCGGCAGGTTTTCAGAGAACCTGAACCACCGCTGGTCAGCATTGTCGTCCATGAATCGTGCCGCCGGAAAATGCCCAGGGCAGAGCCAGAAACTGCATCGCCGGGATCGCATCCGACAAAGTGGCCGGATGCTATCAGCGTTTCCGTGCGCTCGATAGTGGGCCACTCACCCATTTAAATGACAGAATCTTCGCACTGGATCGTTTTGGAGATCACCATGCTTCGCGCGTTTGAACAATGGCTCGACCCCTTCCCGCCTGATGAAGTCCCACCGCCGCCTGACGGCATGGCGCGATTTCTGTGGGCCTGCACTCGCGGCGCCCGCGGTTATATCCTGGCGTTCGCGCTGCTCAGTGCAGGGGTATCGATTTACGAAGCCTGGCTATTTTCGTTCCTTGGGCAGGTCGTGGACCTGCTGTCGACCTGGCAGGCCGGCGGCGAAGCGGCCGCTCAGGAAAGCCGCGTACTGTGGGGCATCGGTGCAATTTTACTGACCAGCATTGGCCTGGTAGCGTTGCGCACGATGGTGCAGCATCAGGTATTGGCGATTAACCTGCCACTACGGCTGCGCTGGGATTTCCATCGGCTGATGCTGCGCCAAAGCCTTTCTTTTTTCTCCGATGAGTTCTCCGGCAGGGTCACGACCAAGGTGATGCAGACTGCCTTGTCGGTGCGCGAAGTGCTGTTCACCCTGATCGAGATCGCCCCCGGTATCGGTGTGTATTTCATCGCGATCATCGCCCTGGCCGGCGGCTTCGATCTCAGGCTGATGCTGCCCTTCATTGCCTGGGTGGTGTTGTTCGGCCTGGCCATGCGTTACTTCGTGCCGCGCCTTGGAAAAGTCGGGCAGGAACAGGCCAATGCGCGCTCATCGATGACCGGGCGTGTTTCGGATGCCTACACCAACATCACCACGGTAAAGCTGTTTTCCCACTCCAAACGCGAGGCGCACTTCGCGCGTGCAGCGATGGAGGACTTCAAACTCACCGGCCTGCGCCAGATGCGCCTGGTCAGTCAGTTCGAGATCGTCAACCAGACACTGGTGGTCGCGCTGATCATGGGCGCAGGCGGTTATGCCCTGTGGCTGTGGCATCAGGGCCAGGTCGGCACCGGTGCCGTGGCGGCGATTACTGCCATGGCGTTACGCATCAATGGCATGTCGCACTGGATCATGTGGCAGATGACCTCGTTGTTCGAGAACATCGGCACCGTACAGGACGGTATGGCTACCCTGACCCGTGGCCCCAAGGTCCAGGATGCACCGAACGCGACGACCCTGGTGACCACCGGTGGCGCGGTCACCTTCGACAACGTGAGCTTCAACTACAACGGCGAACGCCAGGTGCTCGATGCCCTCAGCCTGAGTATTCGCCCGGGTGAAAAGATTGGCCTGGTGGGTCGCTCCGGTGCCGGCAAATCGACACTTATCAACCTGCTGTTGCGCTTCTACGATGTGGACAACGGCGAGATTCGCATCGACGGACAAAACATCGCGCACGTCACCCAGGACAGCCTGCGCAGCGCCATCGGCATGGTCACTCAGGACACCTCGCTGCTGCACCGCTCCATTCGCGACAACATTGCCTATGGCCGCCCCGACGCGACCGACGAGCAAATCCGCACCGCCGCCGCCAATGCCCAGGCCGACGGGTTCATCCGTCAACTGAGCGACAAGCAGGGCCACTCCGGTTACGACACCCTGGTGGGCGAGCGCGGTATCAAGCTGTCGGGCGGCCAGCGTCAACGTGTCGCGATCGCGCGGGTGATGCTCAAGAATGCGCCTATCCTGTTGCTGGACGAAGCCACCAGCGCACTCGACTCGGAAGTCGAAGTGGCCATTCAGGAAAGCCTCGATGAAATGATGCAGGGCAAGACGGTGATTGCCATCGCTCATCGGCTGTCGACCATTGCCGCCATGGACAGGCTTATTGTCATGGACGACGGACGCATCATCGAACAAGGCACCCACGCCGAACTGCTCGGTAAAAACGGTGTTTATGCGCGGTTGTGGCATCACCAGAGCGGTGGATTTCTGGGTGAAGATCAAGGCGTGGCCGAGGCGATTGAATAATCCGGCCTGTGAGGGGTGTTATGCAGTTCGTGGTTCATAGCTATTGCCTGAAAGGCGCACGCCAGGAGCCTTTGCTGCCGCCTGTCAGCCTGACGCCAACCTCGGCGACCCTGACGGTCGCCGAACTCATTCGCCTGACCGTTGCCGAACAGATCGCCGCGCTGTCGGTGCAGCACTGGCTGGAACACCTGTCGGTACGCGAAGTGCTTGACCGCCAATACCTGAGCGAGCGCGACATTCGTCAGCAAGCCCGTGAAGGCGCGGTGGTCATGCCGCAGCCAGGCGTCGCTCCGGATGTGGATGTCGACGCGGAGGTCGAGCGTGCCCTGAAAGGCTTTGCAACCCGTGCGTTTCGCGTTCTGCACAACGGCGTCATGTTGCAAAGGCTCGATGAGATCATCGACTTGAGCCCCCCTTCCACGCTCGCGTTTATCCGCCTGGTGCCGCTGGTTGGCGGTTGATCCTCGTCGCTCATTTGCCCGGATACTGTCATGCACTCACGCCGTCCTGTGCCCGAACAAGCCACACGCCTCGCTGCGCTGCGAGCCTTCTGCGATAACGCGCTGGATGACTACCCGGAACTCAGTCGACACGACGAATTCGAGCCCGATTTCTGGGACGGCATCGATTTGCTGCGCATCGCCGATGACTGGGTCAGGCAGCATCCCGCAGATGGAGCCAAGGCCCTGGCCGATGGTTTTGCATTCCCGACCCTCTGGGACGATCTGCAAGACCACCGCGACCAACAGCGCTATGGCCTGCAGTATCGACTGTGCGATGCGTGGATAACGGCGCACCCGGATGCCTACGCGCTGGAACAGATTGGCGCGCGATTGCAGCACATGCTGCAAAGTGCCGACCAGGACTGGACCTTCCCTGACGTTAACGCCTGCATTGATCGCCTGAGCTATTACCCGCCCACTGCGGCGTGGCAGACCTTCGCCGAGTGGTTGCTGGACGGCAGCTGGAACCACGTGCAGCCTGACGCTGCCGCAGATGACCGGCAAAGAAAGGTCGCCGACTCGTACGTTTACGTACATAAGGAAATCGCGCGTATTGCGCTGGGGCTGCTGGGCGCGGGCCGCCTCGATTACCCTCGATTCGTCCGCGCGGCCAATACCTGGGGCCGCGCCATGCTGTTCTATTCAGACGAATCTGGCCTTGCCAGCGATGATGTGGACCAGGAGCGGTACGCCGATGATGAGCCCGCTGCCGTATGCCCTGAACTGGCGAACTTCACCGTTCGTTATGTCGAGGACGCCCTGGCAGCATTACCCGATAACGCCGAGAAGCTGGCCGACACCTTCCGCTCGGTCGAGGTGTATCAGACCCACTGGCTGCTGAAGGCGCTGGCGGTTATCGAACGACTGGGCATGACGCCGGATGAGTTCTTCGACAGCTTCGGCGATACGGCCGCAGTGCTTGAGCGCTTCCTGTTGCTTGAGGCGTTACCCAAGCAGCAATCGGCAGCCCTGCTCGCGACGCTGACCGGCTTTTCAAGAAATACCCTGCTGACCGCACTGCCTTATACCGGCCAGGCCAGCCGCGTGGTACTCGACGCACTCGGCTGGAGTGACCTCCAAGCCTTCCAGCGTGAATACCTGAACATTGCCTTGGCACCGCAGTCCGGCTGGGGCACCGACCTGCCCAATTCGCTGGATGAAAGCGTCGGTGTCGTGGACCGCTACCTGCTGGACAAGGCGCTGGCCGAGGCCGATCCGGAGCATCTGCGCGAGTACTTCTCGGTGCTTGAACCCTCACACTGGGCATTTCCCGAAACGCGCGTACTGCTCGACGCCTACTAGGGCATCGGCCGAGCCGCCCTGGAAAAGAAATTGACCCGCCACGCACAGGCCGCCATGCGCATCTATGGCGTACTGCCGGTCACCGGGCCGGAAGACGTACGCCAGCGCTATCTGACGCTGAAGAAACTGCACAAAAAGGTGCGTAAATACGGCGCCGAACGCCAGGCTAACTCCCACGCTGCGATACAGGCCGGGCTGGAAAACCTGGCGCGTGTCGCCGGTTACCCTTCGGCAATTCGCCTGGAATGGGCCATGGAATCGGAGATCGCCGAATCCGCCCGGATGGCCGTCAGCATCGAGGGCTATGACATCGCCCTGGTGATCGACGGTTTGTCGCCCACGTTGCACATCGGCAAGGCCGGAAAGACGCTGAAAACCGCCCCGCCTGCGATTCGCAAACACGCCGACTTCGTTGCGCTCAAAGCGCAGCAGACCCAGCTCAAGGAACAGATCGCACGTTTCTGCCGCACCCTGGAAGCGATGATGAGCAGCGGCGAAACCCTGGCGCTGAACGAGCTCAAGCCGCTGTTGAACATGCCGGCGGTGCGCCTCTTGCTGGAGCAACTGATCGTGCAGGCCGACGATGCCGCGCTGGGCTGGCTGGATGCCGCCACGCTGACGGTGACTGACCTTGAAGGCAACCAATACCGGGTAAAAAAGGCTCTGCGTATCGCTCACCCTTATCATCTGTTCACGGCAGGCCAACTGTCGGCCTGGCAAAAAGAGGTGGTCAGCCAGCGCCGCGTGCAGCCATTCAAACAAGTCTTTCGCGAGCTGTACCTGCTAACACCGGCCGAGCGCGACACCGGCCTGTGGTCCAACCGCTTTGCCGGCCACCGCCTGAAAGCCAAGGTCGCGGCCCGTTTGCTGCAAGTGCGCAACTGGTCGACCTCAAGCGTGGAAGACATCTATTACGAGAGCAAAGCGCACGGCATTTACGCCCTGTTCAACTTTCTGGATACCGGCCATTACCTCTCTGAAACCGAGCACTTTACCTTCGACACGATTGCCTTCTACCGCGACCAGCAAGCCATCGCGCTTGAGCACGTACCGCCGCTGCTGTTCTCGGAAGTCATGCGTGACGCCGACCTGCTGGTCTCCGTGGCCCACGCCGCAGACGGCTACAGCACCAGCAACGAAACCCTGCAACGACGCACCGAACTGGTCAGCGAATTGATTGCAGGGCTCGGGTTGAAAAACGTCAACTGTGAAGGGCACTTTCTGCACATTACCGGCCAGCGTGCCAACTACCGTATTCACCTGGGCAGCGCCGCCATCCATATCGAACCCGGCAACTACCTGTGCATCGTGCCCGTCGGCGACAGCTTTACGGAGTTCTACCTGCCGTTCGCCGACACCGACAAGAAAATGGCCGAGGTGCTGAGCAAGATGTTTCTGTTGCTCGACGACATCAATATCACCGACAGCCTGATCCTGGAGCAGATACAGCGCGGGGGCTGATCACTCCTTGGTCAAATCCACCAACGGCGTCTGCCGCACTTCTGTCGCACGCCCGTCCTGGATCGATTTGACCTGCTGCAACGCCTTGTCCACCGCTGGCTTGTCGGCCAGCAAGGCGTAGCTGATGCTGAACTGACGCTGTTGTTTAGGGCCAATGGTCGGCACCAGGTTCAGCGGCCGCTGATAACGGCGGTTGTAGGAAAAGCTGGTGCCCGGCTCCAGCCCGGTGACATAGCCCTGGCCGCGGGTATCGGTATTTTTCCACAGCGAGAACACCGGCAATTGCTGGACATTGAAGCCCACCGCGACGCCAAGGCTGCCAGCTTTGTTGTGCAGCACAGTCACGGTGTCGCCTTTGGCATCGCCGTAAGGCACCACGTTGTACACGGTTTCATCGTAGTCCGGCGTCGGCGCGCGATAGGTCTGCCAGTCACCCAGGTCAGCCTTGGCCTTGTCGTTGAAGGGCGACACCTGCTTGACCGCTGCCGCAAAGCGGGCGCCCTCCTCCAGAAACGGCGTGCTGAAGTTGCTGTGGTACAGCGCCTGGTATTCTTTCGGGTAATCGCCGTTGTTGGTCAAGGTGTCATTGAGCACAAAACGCGCCGCGCCCGGTTCGGTGACCAGTTCGGTTTGCACGCTGAAGTCGACTTTCTTGAACGCCTGCTCTTTCAACTCGCCACGTACATGAATGGCATACGGCGGGGTTTCGTCGATATGCACCGTCACCTTGCTGGCCGGGATGTTCGCCGCGCGGCCATGTAAGGTCAGCAACTCGCCGTTGTCCATGCCCGGATGGCCGACCCACTCGTAACCGCAACGGGTCACCAGCTCGTTGAAGCCCTCCAGCCAGCCCAGACCGCCGCGACCGTTCAGCTCGATGAACGCCGGGTTGACCACCTCCTTGACCGGCGAATCCCAGCCCATCCGCGCACTGCCGACTTCAGCACTGAGCACGTTCATGCCGCGCGTCGGCACCAGCGTCAGTTTCATCGTGCCGTTGTCGATATCGATCAGGCTCACGCCTTCCTGACGGCCGCCGTGCAAGGTGCGCATGCTGATCGAAAAGGGCTTGTCGACCTTGACGCCAAGCTGCTCGCTGGTGATACGCAGATTACTGGCGGGCTTGTCGCTGTCGAGCAGCACAAAGTCCCAGGCAAGGGCGTGACTACTGAGGCAAAGGGCGGCAATGGCGCAGGTGACAGGAAGCAGTTTCATGGGCGGATCCTTTCTTGGAATTATGGTTCGCTGATGCGGGGTGAATCGATTCAGCGTGATGACGAGTCTAGCGCCATTTGCAGTAGAGGTGTAGCTACCCACATCAAGCGCCCTCTGACAAAAACAGGCTAAAAAACGGCCAGGGCCCTTCTATTCAATCTTCAACCCTTGAGCACGCCGGGGATAGCGCAATGCATCAACCAGCAGGCTGAACGCTGGTGAAGATTGCAGGCGACTGGGGTAATACAGGTGAAAACCGGCAAACACCGGGCACCAGTCTTCCAGTACGCGAATCAGGTCGCCATTGTCGACGTGCTGCTGAACCAGTGTTTCCGGCAAGTACCCCAACCCGGCCCCGCTTCGGCAGGCATCCAGCGTCTGATAAACGCCATTGACGACGAGTTGCCCACTGACCTGAACGTTCCGGGTGATCCCTTGTTTTTCGAACTCCCAGGTATAGATACCGCCATGCGTAGGGAATCGCATATTGATGCAATTATGGCCACCAAGCTCATGAGGCTCTCCAGGAACTGGATGCACCGCGAAATAGCCCGGCGTCGCGACAACGGCCATGCGCATATCCGGGGCAATCCGGGTAGCGATCATCCCCTCGCCTACCGTGTCGCCATAGCGGACGCCGGCGTCATAACGGTCGGCAACAATGTCGACCAGTCGATAGTCGCAGTTCACTTCTACGTTGATGTCCGGGTACTGGGCCAGAAACGTTTCCAGTACGGGCCATAACACCGTATGAAAGCTGAAATCGGCGGCGGTGATTCTTATAGTGCCGGCCGGCTTTTCACGAAGGCCCAGCAGCGCCTGAAAATTGGCCTCCATCGCCTCGAAATGAGGACTCATGCTGTCGTAAAGCGCCTGCCCGGTATCGGTCAGCGTCACGCTGCGCGTGGTACGGGTCAGCAGCCTCAGCCCTAACCGCTCCTCGAACGCCTTGATGGTATGGCTCATCGCAGATTGAGAAACGCGAAGTTGTGCAGCCGCTTTGGTGAAACTTCGCTCTCGCGCCACGGCCATGAAGACCAGCAGGTCGTTCGCGTTCTCGCGCAGCATGTTTCTACTCCTTGATTATTGTGCCGGTGCCCCCTCGATCAAATAGACATCGGTCTGTGCTGAGCGCTGGCGAATTTTTCTCAACTCGGTGTATGGCGCAGAGTTGTACCAGGCCTGGGCTTTTTCGAGGCTCGCAAACTCGATGACAACACGTCGACGCTTTGGCGCCTCCCCTTCAAGCGAAAGCGTCTTGCCGCCGCGAACGACGAAATGCCCGCCATAGGGTTTGAAGGTTGACTCAACCTGCGCGCTGTAAGGTTTCATCCCCTCAGGGTCGGTAATTTCAAACTCGGCAACATAATAGGCCGGACGGGTTGCCGCCGGGACTTCTGAAGCGATCACTCGACCGGTCTGAGAACTGAGTTGAACCGGATCGGTTTCGATCAGCTCTCTGGACACAATCATCGACCGGGTCGTGGCCACGTACTTCTGAAAGTGCGCAGATGCAATATGGCTTTGATACGCCGCCTCGCTGGCATACATCTCGAAGAAGTGCAGACGGTTCGGGTGATCCTTTTCCGCCACCGAATAAATCGCCAGCACGCCCGGTTCAAGACGTACGGAATCGGCCATCTCTTCTTTGACTGCAGCGTGGTAGGCCGCCAGTTGCGCCGGATCGATCACCAGTTGCGCAATACGTACGATCTTTTCTGGCGGCTCTACGGCAAGCACTGATCCTGCCCAAAGACACCCCATGACCAGCGTGGCGCGCAGCACTGAAATCCGCATTCATATTTCCCTGATAGTTATTCGCGACCTCATGCTACAGCGCACCACTGAAGAGTATTCATGAGCCCATCAGATAACTGTTATTGATGCTCTACCTGCTTCTGGTTGACCTGCTGGCCATCGCCTGGCATCAAAACACCTGATGCGTCGGGCGCAATACGATCTCGTTGATATCCACGTCATCGGGCTGCTCGATCGCGAACGCGACAGCCCGCGCCACCGATGCCGCCGGGATCGCCTGCTTATAGAAGTCCAGCACCGTGTCTTTGGCCGTGCCGGAGGTGCTGTGCTTGAGGTCGCTGTCCACCGCGCCCGGTGCGATCGAAGTCACGCGAATCTTGTCGCCCACTTCCTGGCGCAAGCCTTCGGAAATGGCGCTGACGGCGAATTTGGTGCCCGAATACACGGTGCCGCCCGGTGCGAACACCTTGACCCCGGCCACCGAACTCAAGTTGATGATGTGCCCGCTCTCTTGTGCCAGAAACCGTGGCAGCGCGGCGGCAATACCGTAGAGCGTGCCCTTGAGGTTGACGTCGATCATGGCGTCCCACTCATCGGTGTTGACTTCCGACATCGGCCGGATCGGCATCAGCCCGGCGTTGTTGATCAGCACATCGAGCCTGCCAAAGTCGGCCACTACCGCCGCGACCACCGCCTCGACCTGGTGCTTGTCGGTGACATCGAGGGTGTAGGCCTTGGCCGTTCCAGCCTCGGCAGTGATCTGGGCCACCACCGCCTCCAGTTTGTCTGCACGGCGGGCGGCCACGGCCACTTTCGCGCCACGGGCGGCGAGCAAGCGGGCGACTTCGGCGCCGATGCCGGTGCTGCCACCCGTGATCAATACCACTTTGCCTTCAATACCGTTGCTCATGCGGACACCTCATTTTCAAGTTCAAGTCTGGCGGGGGAATACTGCGGATAATCGGTGAAGCCTTTTTCGTCACCGCCATACAGGCCGGTTGCGCTCAAGGGGTTTAGCGGCCAGCCATTGGCGATGCGTTTCGGCAAGTCGGGGTTGGCAATGAAAGGCCGTCCGAACGCAACGAAGTCGGCAAGACCTGCGTCGATCAGGTCTGCTGCGCGGTCGGCGGTGTACAACCCCGCATAGATAATCCGGCCGGTAAAGGTGCTTCTGACCTCACGGCGAAACGCTGGCGGCAGGTCCGGCGCATTGGGCCAGTCCGCTTCGGCGATCGACAGGTAAGCGATGCCGGCCTCTTCGAGCACCTTGATGGCTTCGATATAAGTCTGGTGTGGATCCTCTTCGACAAAGCCGATGTACACGCGGTCTTCGTCGGTACTGGTGAACAGCGGCGCGAAGCGCACGCCGAGGCGGTCAGGGCCGACCACGGCGCTGACGGCTTGCACCACTTCCCGTAGAAAGCGCAGGCGGTTGTGCAGCGATCCGCCGTATTCATCGTTGCGCTGGTTGGCGTGGGCCGAGATGAACTGGTTGACCAGATAGCCGTTGGCACAGTGGATCTCGACCCCATCGAAGCCTGCGCTCAGGGCATTGCGCGCGGCCTGGGCGTAAAGCTCCACCAGCGCCTTGATCTCGGCGACGCTCAGTTCCCGTGGCGTGGAGGGATCGACCAGCGTACCGGTGCCTGGGCCGGTTTCGATAAAGGCTTTGACCTTGTGCGCTTGAATCGCCGACGGTGCGATGGGAGCGGCGTTATCCGGTTGCAGGGCGTTATGGGACACGCGGCCGACGTGCCACAACTGGGCAAAGATCACCCCGCCTTCGGCATGCACGGCCTCAGTCACCGTGCGCCAGCCGTCGATCTGCGCCTGGCTGTAGATGCCCGGCGTCCAGGCATAGCCCTTGCCACGCGGCTCGATTTGCGTGCCTTCGCTGATGATCAGGCCGGCACTGGCGCGTTGCTGGTAATAATGGGCCATCAGGGCCGTGGGCACGTCGCCGGGCTGGGCACTGCGCTGGCGCGTGAGCGGCGGCATGACGATACGGTTTTTCAGGGTCAACGGGCCGAGCGAGGTGGGTTCGAACAGTGAGCGGTGTTGCATAAAAAATTCCTTTTGGTGGTAGTCAACGTGGGGCCGGCAGAGGCTCAGGCGTTGTTGAGCAGATCGATCAACACCTTCGCGGTCTCGCTCGACGAGCCAGGGTTCTGGCCAGTGACCAACAGGCCGTCGCGCACCACATGGGAAGACCAGTCAGGGCCTTGGGAATACAGGCCGCCGTTGGCCTTGAGCATGTCCTCGACCAGGAATGGCACGACATGGGTCAGGCCGACCGCCTCTTCTTCGGTATTGGTAAAGCCGGCGACGTTTTTGCCTTGCACCAACGGCGTGCCGTCAGGATTTTTCACATGGCGCAGCACGCCCGGTGCGTGGCAAACCAGCGCGGCGGGCTTGCCGGCGGCCAGGAAGGACTCAATCAACCGAATCGAGACCGGGTCTTCGGCCAGATCCCACAGCGGGCCGTGGCCACCTGGGTAGAAAACCGCATCGAAGTCGGCGGCCGAGACGCTGTCCAGGCGCACGGTGCTGGCGAGCAATGCGCTGGCCACTGCATCGGTTTCGAAACGCCGGGTCAGATCAGTCTGAAAGTCCGGCTCGTTGCTCTTGGGGTCCAGTGGTGGCTGGCCGCCCTTTGGCGAGGCCAGGACGATCTCGGCCTGGGCGTCCAGAAAGGCGTAGTAAGGCGCTGCCAGCTCTTCAAGCCAAAAACCGGTTTTACGGCCGGTGGTGCCAAGGGTGTCGTGCGAAGTCAGAACCATGAGCACTTTCATTTCGGTTTTCCTGTGTAAGGTCGCTGCTGCGAAAGATTGATTAGACTGGTCGTCTAGTTAATGGGCAAACTGAAAAGCCGCTGCGTTGAATGTGTGGCTACCTTAACGACGATTAGACCAGTCGTCTAGTAAAAATTTGATTTTTTACCTGCCCCTGCTTTCGTTGCTCGGGGCTGATCAGGACAGGCTAAGGATCTGGCGGGTAGTCAGTATGGCTGTTTCAAAAGGCTGGACACTCTTGGTGATCTTCACCATGACACTGGCGCCCACCCACAGCTGGTAGAGACTCTGCGCGGTGGCGTAAGGCTCGCCCTTGAGCGTCAAAGAGCCTTCTGCGGCGCCATCCTCCAGCGACTGCGCCAGACGATCGATGATGCCGGCCGTGCCACGCTGCAGCACGGCGCGCATCGCTTCCGAAAGGTCGGCCACTTCCACGCCCAGCTTGACCGCCAGGCATTTGCCCTGACAGTCATGGAACGACTGCGTCGCCTGCCAATTGGCCCAGTACTGCATCAGCCGCTGGGCGCTGCTCAGGCCAGGCAAGGCAAGTACCTGATCAAGCTCGGCCAGATAGTCCTCGAAATAGCTTTCGAGCATGGCCTCGCCGAACGCATCCTTGGAACCGAAGTAATGATAAAAGGAGCCTTTCGGCACCCCGGCAGTGGCCAGAATTTCATTCAGGCCCACAGCGGAATAACCCTTGGCAGCCATGATTCGCTGGCCTACCTCAAGGATTCCCTGGCGGACGTCGGAGCTTTCGCGTGTTTTGGGAGTGTTCATGGCCGCGATGTTAAACCTTGCTAGTCGATCGGTCTACTGCAGCCAAGCACTCATGCCGCCATCAAAAGTCGACCGTGGCCGACAGTTGCAACGTCCGCGGATACCCCGGCGAAAATGCACCATACGAAGCAACGCCCGACCAGTACTCACGATCAAAGACATTCTGCACCGTGGCGCGCAATGTCGTCGGTCGGCCCTCGATCCTGGTGGCGTAACGCGCGCCGACGTCGAAACGGGTCCAGGCATCCAGCGCCTGTGTATTGGCCTGGTTGACGTATTGGCTGTCGGTGTAAATCGCGCCACCGGTCAGGGTGAAGCCTTCAAGCCAGGGTGTATCCCATTCGGCCCAGAGGTTGGCTTGCACGTCCGGCACGCCCACCGGCTTGTTACCGCGATTGGCCGCTGTCGCCGACTCGGTCAGCTTGCCGTCCAGCAGCGTAACGCCGCCCATCAGGCGCGTGCCGGGCGCGACTTCACCAAACAGACTGAATTCGACACCCCGGTTGCGTTGTTCGGCCTGCACCGAGAACAGGTTACCGGCGCCGATTTCGCCGCTCGGTTTCTCGATCTGGAATAACGCCAGCGTGGTCATGAACGTACCGTGCTCATATTTGACGCCCAGTTCATGCTGCTTCGATTCGTAGGGGGCGAATGTCTCACCGGCGTTGGCTGCGGTGCCCGGTGCGATGTCACCTTTGCTCAAGCCTTCGACGTAGTTGTAGTACAGCGAAACGTCTTCCCAGGGTTTGATCACGACGCCGACCAATGGCGTCGTGGCACTGTCGCTGTATTTCGAACTGACCGACCCTGCGGCATTGTAGTTGCGCGACTCGATGTCCTGGCGGCGCACACCGAGGGTCAACTGCAAGCGCTCATCGAGCATCGACAACGTGTCCGTCAAGGCAACGCCAGACAGGTCCGACTCGGAAATACGCAGCACCTTCGGCGCACTGATAAAGGGCTTGGGCACGTCGACCGGGTGGTAAATGTTCGAGCGGATTTCGCTGCCATTGTTGATTCCACGGGACAGTTCATCCTGATACCGGGTCGCCATCAGTGTGGTCGTGTGCGTGATCGGCCCGGTCACGAACACGCCACGGACACCGACATCCGCCGTCGAGCGATCGACATTGAATTTGTAGTAGCCCGGAACATTGCTGGTGTCACCGGCCTCGTTGAGGATTCTCGGCACCTGATCGGACATGCGCTTGACGTCCGATTTACCGCCGCCGGCATGGGCAAATACCGTAACCGTGTCGCTCAGGTCGTATTCGCCACCCAGCAATGCCGACTGCTCTTTGGTGTCCGACCATCCCCATTTCTGCGGCAGGCTGGTGCGCCCGTTCGGGGCGGAAGGAACCTCGACGCCCGCAGCGATGGTGAATGGCCGCGAGGCGCCTTCATAGCTTTCTTTCTGGCTGATGAAGTCCAGATTCAAACGCAAGCGCTCACCGCGATAATCCAGCGCGATAGCGCCGATGCCAAGATCTCGGTGTTGATCGTCAACGGCCGTATCGCCGCCTTGCAGGTTGCCGTTGAAGCGCACGCCAAACTGATTGTCCGGGCCAAAGCGACGGCTGAGATCCAGATGAGCCCCCACCTGGGAGTCCGAGGCGTAACTGCTGGTGACCCGGGTCAGGTCTTCGTCCAGCGGGCGCTTGGGAACGATATTGATCACCCCGCCAACGCCGCTGTTCGGCGAAAGACCGTACATGAGTGCGCCCGGCCCCTTGAGCACTTCGACACGCTCGGCGTACTCGGTGAACACGCGATAGTTGGGCGCCACGCCGTACACGCCGTCAAAGGCCAGTTCACCCAGGTTGCCTTCACCGACCGCAAAGCCGCGAATGAAAAACGAGTCGACGATGCCGCCGGTCTGCCCCGTGGAGCGTACCGAAGGATCACGCTCCAGTGCATCGGCCACGGTCACGGTCTGCAGGTCCGCCAGGGTCTTGGCGGTGTAACCGGTGACACTGAACGGCGTATCCATTACGTCCTTGTTGCCCATCATCCCCAGCCGGGCTCCGCGCGCTACCTGGCCGCCGGCAAGCGCTGGCGGCAATGTGGTCGGGCCGTCGTAACCGGCGTTGATGTTGGTGGTGTCGAGAATCAGCGTATCGGCGCTGGCGTTGCCGGCGAGCAAGACAACATTGATCAGGGCGGTACGAATGGCGAGTGTTAAAACGCGCTCATTACCGGGACGACTGACAACAGGCATGAGGTGAGGATCCTTTTCAACAAGGGAAAATGGTAATCACCCCTATTGCCAGCCGATCTACGAAAAAGTATCACCCGCCGTCACATTTTTTGCGCCAGCACTCGAAACTTGCATCGCAGCCGGTTTGCCCACTAACATTGGGAATACTTCTCAATTGCACAAAAGCGGCAACCATGAGCGAAACCCTCTCTGCCAATAACAACAATCACTTGCGCGCGATCGAAGACCTGTACAGCGGTCATCACGGTTGGCTGTATGCAACGCTGAGAAAAAAACTGGGTAACGCCATGGATGCGGCAGACCTGGCGCAGGACACCTTCACCCGCATTCTCGCCTCTCAAGTCACCGTCATCGAGCAACCGCGCGCGTACCTGAGCTGCGTGGCCAAAGGTATCTTGATCAACTGGTATCAGCGCAAGGCACTTGAACGCGCGTATCTGGATGCCCTGGCGCAAATGCCTGCCCAAGCGGTGCCGTCACCGGAATTGCGCTTCCTGGTGCTTGAGACCCTGCACGAAATCGATGCAATGCTCGACGCCCTGCCGCCACGGGTGAGACGCGCCTTTTTGCTGTCGCAGATCAGCGGCCTGAAGTACGACGATATCGCCACACAATTGGGCGTATCGCTGATCACCGTCAAACGCTACATGAAGCAAGCCTTCGTGCAATGCCTGTTGCTGGTGGAGTGAATGCTCACACGTAACAGTGAGCCGCCACCCGATCACACGGCCCTTGAAGAAGCGGCCGACTGGCTGATGCGCTTGAGCGAAGGCGAACTCAACGACCAGGAAAGTGCCGAGTGGGAACGCTGGAAAACCAGCAGCCCGGAGCGCAGTCGTGCCTGGGCCAGGGCGCAGGTGCTACAGAACAAGCTCGGCGGCCTGCCGCCGTCACTGGCGATGTCGGCCCTCGATCGCCCAGGCAGCCCCAAACGCCGTGCGGCGCTGGGCAAGCTGGCGATGCTTCTGGCGATTCTGCCGGCCGGTTGGGGCAGCTGGAAACTGGCAGAAACCGAACAATGGTCGGCCGATGCGCGCACCGCTGTCGGGCAGCGGCGCGAGCTGGCCCTCGCCGATGGCTCGACAATCATCCTCAATACCGATACCGCCATCGATATAGTGTTCGACGCCAGCCAGCGGCTTGTTCACTTGCGTGAAGGCGAAATACTGGTGCAGACCGCGACGGATAGCTTGCCACTGCCCCGGCCATTTCTGATCAGCACCCGCCAGGGCCGCCTGCAGGCGCTGGGCACACGCTTTACCGTGCGTGAACGGCAACAGCGTACCCACCTCGCGGTACTCGAAGGTGCCGTGAAGGTCGAACTGGCCGACAATCGCCAGGTATCACCGCTGATCGTCAATGCCGGGCAACGCACCGACTTTTCTTCGGGCTCCTTCGCTCAGGTCACCCCCGCCGACCGCTACACCAGCGCCTGGACTCAAGGCATGTTGATGGCCGACAAGATGCGCCTGGCCGACTTCGTCGACGAACTGACGCGCTATCACCGGGGCTTCGTGCGCCTCGATCCGGCACTGGCCGACCTGCGCATTTCAGGCGCCTACCCCATCAGCGATACCCAACGCACCTTGAACATGCTCGCGCAGACCTACCCGATTCTCGTCAGCGGCCATTTGAATGGCTTCTGGGTCATGCTCTCGCCCGCCTGAGCCGAAAAAAATCGCCACAGCGGTGATACTTTTTCGGGTCTCGGCTGGCTTGGAGGGAGAAGAACTTTACCGTCCCGCACATAGGTCACTTCATTCATGCCTGCTGCACGCCATTTGTGCCCGGATCGTCAGTTCAAAGCGGTTATTCGCAGTGCGTCGCTAAGCATTGTGCTGATCGGTGGCGTGTGCCCGTTTGCCGGGGCCACAGAGCCGGCGCAACTGGATGCTGTCGCGATCCATGCCTATAACATTGCTTCAGGACCGCTCGGTGCAACCCTGTCCAGCGTTGCCGTGGACGCCGGGATTGCCCTGTCGTTCCTGCCCTCGTTGACCGAAGGCCTGACCAGCCCGGCGCTGGTCGGGCATTTTTCTACCCGTACGGCAGTCAACCGCTTGCTGGAGGGCAGTGGCCTGGACATGGTTTTGCGCAGCGACGGCAGCTACACCCTGGTTCAACGCCGGGTGCTGCTGGACGAGACGGCAATCAACAGCACTGACAAGCACAGCGACAGCCTGCCTGCGGTGTATGCCGGTGGACAGGTCGCCAATGGCGGGCGCCTTGGTCTGCTGGGCAATACCGATCTGATGGATGCGCCCTTCAGCGTCAGCACCTACACCTCGACGCTGATCAAGGATCAACAGGCCATCACCGTCGGCGATGTGCTGGAGCGCGACTCCTCGGTGCGCTCCACCGGCCAGGCCGGCGGCATTGTCGACTCGTTTTTCGTCCGCGGTTTTCCGGTCGCTGAAGGTAACCTCGGTGAACTGGCGTTCGACGGGGTGTACGGCGTGGCGCCCAATTATCGCGTGTTCACCGAGTACGCCGAGCGCATCGAGCTGGTCAAGGGCCCCGGCGCCCTGCTCTACGGCATGTCGCCCAACAACGCAGTGGGCGGTGTCATTAACGTGGTGCCCAAGCGATCCCTCGATGAAGACCTGACCCGCTTCACCGCCCGTTATGCCATGGACTCGCAGTTGGGTGGTCACCTCGACCTCAGTCGCCGTTTCGGTGAGGAACGCCGGTTTGGCGTGCGCCTCAACGGCAGCACTCAACTGGGCGACACGGCAATCGACGATCAATCGCGCCACGTCGACATCGGCGCCCTGTCCCTCGACTATCAGGGCGAACGCCTGCGCGCCAGCTTCGACTGGCTCAACCAGGAAGAACACTTCGATGCCGCCTCACGGCCGGTGTTGATTGCCTCGGGCGTGGCGATTCCCTCGGCGGCCAGCGGCCGTACCAATGTGAGCCAGGCGTGGGGCTGGTCGAAAACCCGTGACCAGTCCGCCCTGCTGAGCGGCGAATATGACCTGGGCGAGACGCTGACCGTGTTTGCGCACGCCGGCGGCGGCGTGTCGGATGTGGCGCGGATGTCCGACCAGACCCCGACCCTTCTCAACGCCGCTGGCGACACGGCTTCGATTCCCGGCTATTACAAATTTGAAGTCGAGCGCTACACCCTCGACGCCGGTGCGCGCCTGCGCTTCGACACCGGCCCGATCAGTCACCGCACAACCGTGCAAGTCAGTCGTTATCGCGATCAGTTATCCCGGGGAATCACTTCCGGCGCACCGGTGCTGTCGAATATTTATCATCCGGTGAATAGCACCAGACCCGCCATTGCCAAGCCCTACACGCCCAAAGTGTCCGAGAGCGAACTGACCGGGATGGCGCTGGCCGATACGCTGTCGGTACTGGATGAACGCGCGCAGTTAACCCTCGGCATTCGCAAACAGAACATCACCTCCGATAACTACAATGCAGCTGGCGTGGTGACCGCCTCCTACGACGACAGCCGGATCACCCCCTTGCTGGGCGCGGTGATAAAACCCTGGGACCACGTCTCGGTTTACTACAACTACCTCGAAGGCCTGAGCAAGGGCGACATCGCACCGTCTAGCGCATCGAACGCCGGCGAGATCTTCGCGCCTTACATTTCTCGCCAGCACGAACTCGGGATCAAGGCCGACTACAGCACATTCACCGCAACGCTCGCCCTGTTTCAAATCACCAAGCCCAGCGGAGAACTGACCTCCGGCGCTTTTTCAGTACAGGGCGAGCAACGCAATCGCGGGATGGAACTGAATCTGTTCGGTGAAATTGCCGCAGGAACCCGGCTGCTCGGTGGCGTGACCGTGCTCGATGCGCAGCTGACAAAAACCGCCGTGGCCGGCAATCGCGGCAATAAACCGGTCGGCGTGCCGGAGGTGCAAGCCAATCTGTGGACCGAACGGGACATCGCGCACGTCGAGGGCCTGACGCTGACCGCAGGCGCAATCCATACCGGTAGCCAGTACGTCAACCAGGCCAACACCCAGAAACTCGATGACTGGACCCGCTTTGACCTCGGCGCACGCTACAGCACCCGCATCAATGAACGACCCACTACCTTTCGCGCCAGCGTGCAGAACGTGTTTGATCACGCGTACTGGTCGGGTGTCGCCTCCTATGGCGCCTTCTCGCAAGGCTCACCGCGCACCGTGTTACTGTCGGCCACCGTCGACTTCTGAGCCCTGGGCGCGACCTACAGCGCCGCGTCGATCTTCTTCGCCGCCTCTTCACTGACCCAGCCGTGCCAGACTTGCGGGTGTTGCTTGAGGAATATCTTTGCCAGCCTGGAGGAGTCGATGTGTTCCCTGGTCATCAGCGCAAGGTTCTGGTTCAGCAGATCTATCGGAAGATTGACCTTTTCCAGTATCTCAACCAATTCAGGCGCCTGCTCATGGAACGTTCTGGATAAACCAACCTGGATGCTGATCTTCTTGTCCTCGCCCGGCTTTTCTTCCAGCCTGACGAGGTCGACCTGCCCCATCAACGGCGTGGGCGTCCAGTAGTAGAACAGGATAGGCTCGCCACGCTTGTAGCTCGACAACACCGCTGCATCCAGGGCTGGGCCGGTGCCGGGTCGAAAATTGGTGTAGCTCGCTTCAAGCCCGTAGCTTTTGAGCATTTCACTGTTCTCCAGTTCGCACGTCCAGCCCGCCGGGCAGTTGTAGAAACGTCCCTTGGCCGGCTCTTCGGGGTCCTTGAACAGTTCGACGTATTGCGACAGGTCACTGATTTTCCTGAGCCCGGGCGCTTTGGCTTTGATATTGCGTTTGGCATCCCCTTCAATCAGATAACGCGGCACGTACCACCCCTCGGTGGCACCAATGATCGGTGCGCCCACGCCCACCACCTTGCCGCTGGCTGCGGCCTTGTTCCAGACTTCGCTGCGCCCCACCCATTCCTCTGCCAGCACCTGGATATCGTTACTGCCCAGCGCGCTCTCCATGGTGATGGAGTTACCCGGCAAGGTGTCGACCGTACAACCATAGCCGTCCTTGAGCAGGGTTTGCAGCACATCGGTCAGCAACATGGCGCTTTCCCAATTCAAACCCGCGAACTTCACAGGCTTGCCCGATTCGCACCAGCCGGCAGCGTGGGTCGCAGTACTGCCGACCAACAGCCCACACGAAAGCAGCCATGCCATCACGTTATTTTTCGTCATCGATGCACCTATACAATGAAAGGATCAGATCAGGGATGGGCAGATGGCAGCGAAATACGCTCTAAAAGGTTATATGTCAGTCATTTCAGGACGCTGTATAAAGGGTCGGAAACCAGTCCTCACGCAGCCGCTGACCCGTTTGCATGGCATGCCCCGGATAGGGCGGCGAAGTACGTCCAGGACGCTCCAGATAACGCACATCATCCCCCACCCAGCGAAGCGAAAGCACCCGCCGCCGCTGCGCGGAACCGTTGCCCCTGGCTCCGTGCACCGTTCGAAAGTCGAACAGCACCGCATCACCGGGTTGCATGTCCCATTCCAGAACCAGCATGCCCTCCTCTGCATCCGGGTCCGGTGCGTCCCGATAGTCGTCGGCACCCGGGTAAAAATCGCTTTGGTCCGCCCAGCGCACCGGCCTGATGCCTTTACCCCAGCGATGGGAACCTGGCAACAGCCTCAGGGTTGACTCGCGTACCGGGTCCACCGGAATCCAGAAACTCACCGACTGGCTCCCTTCGACAAAGTAATAAGGAATGTCCTGATGCCAGGGCGTGGCTTTTTGCGCGCCCGGCTCTTTCACCAGAACATGGTCATGGAAAAACTGCGCTGTACGCGACTGCATCACTTGCGCGGCGATGGACGCTGCGAATGACTGTTCGATGACTGCGCGAAATTCGGGGATTCGTTGCCAGTTGCAATAGTCATCGAAAAAACCACCGGGCGCGTCACCGGGCTCGACGTAACGGCTGGCGTACACACCAGGCTGCGCCAGATTGCGCTCTATACCCGCCGCGATCTGTGCGGTCCAGTCACTGAAGATGCCTCTCAGGCACACCGCGCCATCGCGCTGGAAGGCGTCGATGTCTTTTTGATCAACGGTGTATGAGCTGTCGGTCATGGCCTGGGTACTCCCTATAACGAGATAAAGGTGACGCAGGACAAATATTCCATGACAAATACATAAGATAAAATAATATGTATTTATTTATCACCCAAGAAAAAGCAATGAAGTTCACCCTGCGACAATTGCGCTATGCACTGGCGGCAGCCAAGCACGGCAACCTCACCCTGGCCGCCGAGGAACTGCACGTTTCCCAACCGTCAATTTCAACGGCGATCACCGAACTTGAAGGTCTTTACGGGCAACCCCTGTTTGTTCGCCAACGTGGGCTGGGCGTCTCGTTGACCCCGTTTGGGCGAACCGTCATGGGCCAGGCAAAGCGCGTACTGGCTGAAGCACGAAAGTGCGCGGATATCGGCAGCGAAGGCGGTGACTTTGCCGGTGAGCTGGTGGTGGGGTGCTATAGCGATATCGCCCCCTATTGCCTGCCGCAAATCCTCAAACGCCTGCGGCAAGTCTCGCCACGGGTCAACGTGGACATGCGTGAAGGCGGGTTCGAATACCTGGGAAAACGACTTGGCGAAGGCGCGCTGGAACTGGCATTGACGTATGACCTCGGCTTGCCAGCCAACATGCAGTGTGTCGAGCTCTGCCAACTCACCGCCCATGCGTTGCTGGCAGCGGATCACCCATTGGCCAGAGAATCGCATGTCGATATGAGCGCACTCAGTGCCTGTAATCTGGTCGTCACAGATCAAATCCACAGTCGGCAGCACGTTCTCGACCTGTTCAACGCTTTTGGCCTCGTACCCGCCAGTGTGCAGCCCACGCACAGCTTCGAATTTCAGCGCAGTCTGGTTGCCAATGGTTTTGGTGTAGCCCTGACCTACACGCGACCGTTTGGCGACCACAGTTACGATGGACAACCTTTGGTGTGCAGGCCTGTCAAACAGTCACTGCCTGCTCAACGAATCGTCCTGGCACATGACCAGCGCTGCCCGTTGACACCGCCTGCTGAAGCATTCAAGGCCCAGGCTGTGGCCTGGTTTTCGCAGCGTCAGCCGTTCAGCCCCTTTGAGCGAACATGAAGTCCGGGCTGGCCGATGTCAGTCATGCGATGAAAAACTGACTTATCTCAATAAACCGGTGTCAGGCCGCTTTTCCGCCAATCAACTGCACGCCGCGCCAGACCGGCGCAGCAGACAAAAAAGCTGACGCATAGTTCAAAAACCCTGCATTTATTTTCCTACCACCCTATTGACAGTGCCAAAACGACACCATCAATATGCCACCTCTCAAGTAAGACCCGTTCGCGTTTTCAAGTAAGTATTCTGACCTTAAGGATGAGGATCATTTGAATGGATGCTGCTACTTCGTGCGTGAAAATTGTCGACAACGGTACTGACACCCAACGTTTCCTGATTGCGGTCACCGGTGATGGTTTTACTTCCAGTCAACTGGACGCCTTCCATCAAGCCACGGCCACACTGATTGCAGGTCTGGGCAACATCATTCCCCTCTCGTGGCGCCTGCTTGACGCGATCAACGTCTATCAGGTCGATACCGTTTCCACTCAATCAGGGCTATCCGCCAACAGTGCGCTGGGCACTGCGTCCTGTGGTCCTGGCGGCGATATTGCGGCAGATGCCGGCAAGGTCGCGCAGGCCCTCGGTGCGGCCGCTATCACCTGGCACCTGGCGGTTGTCATCGCCAATACCAGCACCGCCGGCGGTAGTTTCGGCGGCGGCCAGTGCACGGTGACGCTGGACAGCGGCAATGTCACCATCCTGGCACGGGCCATTGCACAACTGGTGGCCGGGCTGGGGGTGGAATACGCCACTCTGTCGCAGGACTGGCCCGACATCGAACCCTCCAGCCCCAACCTTACCAAGGGCTGGACCAAAGAGCCGCTTAAGTGGAAGCAGTACCTGACGCCCGGCTTCACCACGCTGCCCTCAGATCCGTCAGCCAGTGGCTGGCAGTCGTGGATGGTCGGGGCCTTCGAAGGTGGCGGCAATTACGCCAACGGGATCTACCGCCCCAGCCAGAACTGCCTGATGCGTGACCCGGCCGCGCCTTTCTGTCTGGTGTGCCATGGCGAACTGCTCAAGGCCTTCGCGCCCTATCACCAGACCACTAACCTGTCCTGGCTGGCCAGCCAGAACTATCAGGGCCAGTGGTCATCGGTGCAGGCAGTCGCAGCACCGGTGCAACCCGCCCCGGTGCAGGCCATTGCCACCACCAGCCTGGCCAGCCGTTTGTATGTGTTGACCTTGGCCAATGGAGTGATCGGCTATAACAGCGCCACCGTGACAGGCAGTTGGCAGAGCCAGCACCCCCAGCCGCTGGACAACGGTGCCTTGGGTGTGATCACGGATATCGCCGCCACGCTCTACGGCGCGGTGGTCGTCGCCATTGCACTCTCGGTCAACCAGGTCTGGCTGGCCAGTCAACCGGCCGGAGCGGCCTGGGGAGCGTTCAGCGCCATCACCTCGAACGGCCTGCCTGCGGGCTGCACGCGGGTGGCATGTGCGGTCATCAGCGGCCAACTGTTCGTCTTCGCCGCAGGCGCCAGGGGCGTCTGGCTCAGCGTGCGCAACGGCGCACAGGTCTGGGACGCCAACTGGACCGAGGTCACCACGCAACTGGGCCTGAGCGCAGGCTCGGCCATTGATTGCATCACCGCTGGTGCCGCCGCCCAAGGTCAGTTTATCCACCTGTTCGCGGCGCAGGGCAGCACCCTCAAGCATGTCCGGGTCAATAGCGCGCGGTTCTGGATGAACCTGGAGAGCGTACCCAGTACCGGTCTGGTGCCTGCCCGGGACCTCAACTGCGCAGTGCGCGACGAAGCCTTTGTGTTTCTCGCCGCCGCCACCGCCAGCGGCCCGGTCGGCGCGACCCGCAACGCCGTTGCCTGGCCCGCCAGCGCCAGCGCCCTTTCTGCCCTGCCGTCCACGGTCAGCCGTGTTTCAGCAGGCATTCTGTCCGGCACACTTCTGGCCGCGGCATCCTGACCCACCCACACAGCAAGGCCATCATGGAGAACGCTTATGAGTAGTGGCGGCGGCAGTAGCCCAACCCCTAACCGTACCTGCACCGGTACCATCACCACCAACCAGAAACTGTGGCTGGTCAGCAACCAGTACAGCATCAACGGTGCCAACTGGCAGAGCACACCCATCACCCAGGTGCAGCCAGGCACCGACCCGGTCACCCTGTTCATAGCCAACGGCCAGACCCCCAACGGCCAGGTCACCTACCAGACCCAGGACGGCACTCAATTCGTGCTGGTCTTCTCCATGAACGGCTCCAACACCGCCAACATCCTCGGCAACGGCGGTGCAGCGCCAGCGTACAACTACTCCAAGACCTTCCCCACCACCGGGGACACCATCACGGTCTCCTACACCCTTTCCAACGCCTGAAGAGGACCGCGTCATGACCTATACAATGTCCGTGGAGCGGGTGATACAGCTCAGCCGTTGCGACGATTTTCCCGAAGACAAGATTCGCCAGATGTTCGCCGCGCACCACGCCACCGAGCTGCCGTTGCCGGTATTGGCCACCCTGCCGATTCCCTTGTCGGTGAAGGTCTTTCTGGCCTTGCAGGACGAGTTCTTCAGCGCAGAGGAATTCCGCGAGCTGGCCATCGACTTCGCCAGGCGCGCCGCCAGCCATAGCACAGAGGTGTCCGGCAACCACTTCGTCGCCAGCGCCCTGTCGGCGTATGACCACCAGTTTGTGCAAAACCGCAGCAATGCCCTGCAAGGTCCGCAGGCGGCAGCCGCGGCGATGCAGGTCAGCGGCTACCGTGCAGCGGTCAAAGCGATGATCCATCCCGATGCCAATGGCGGCGCCACGCCGGGCCAGCAAGTGGTCGCGGCCTTTGAATCGGTGTGGTTCGCAGGGTATGACACTCAGGGCATTGCCTGCCGCAATAGCGCGTCCTGCGCCGTGGCTGCGGTGCAAAAGCCCCAGGCCGACGCCGAGCTGGAATGGGTGCTGAACGCCGCTGTGGCCAAGACTCAGGCAAGGTTTTCCTGAGATGGCGGGGCTCGCTGCCGGTCTGGATGTCGCGGCGGCACTGGCACAGCTGCGGCGGGGCCCGCTGCTTCAACAGAAAACTGGGCACACCCGCGCTGATTTTCCGGCGCTGGAACACATGCTGCCCCACCGTCCTCCATTTCTGTTGCTGGACCGGGTCCTGAGTTGGGACCCACAGGTTCCGGCATTGCTCGCGCAGCGCCGTGTCGATCCCGACGACCCGGTGCTGGCCGGCCATTTTCCCGGCAACCCGATCTACCCAGGCGCCCTTCAGGGCGAAGCCATCGCCCAGGCCGGACAATGCCTGTTGCACATGGCGTCGGGCTGCCCTGCGACGCCGCTCAGCGTGCTCGCCACGCGGGTGTTCGGCGCACAGTTTTTCGGCCAGGTACGTCCTGGCGAAACCATGGATATCGAGGTACAGATGCTCGACGACAACGGCATGCTGGCGATTTTCGCTGGGCGCATCAGCGTCGCCGGCACGGTGCGTACGGTGCTGGTCATGGAGGGTTGCCGTGTCTGAGCTGCCCCGTATCGTTGTCACCGGCCAGTCGGTACTGACCACCTTGGGTGAAGACCCCGGCACACTGCTGGACAACCTGCTCGCCGGACGCTCGGGCATCACCCGCTGGAGCGGTTTCGAGCCAGCGATTGCCACCAGAGTCGGTGGCAGCATGCAAGGCTTCGACCCGCGCCCACGACTGGCCGTGCTGGCGGCCAGCCTGCCTGACGATGCTCGCCTGCGCCTGCGTCGTGTCAGTAACCGGCTGCCCTGGTCCACCGCCCTGTCGGTGCTGATGGCCGGTCGCGCCTGGCAGGACGCCGGGCTATTCGAGCCCCTGTCGGGGGCGGACGAAGAAACCGCTATCGTGGTCGGCGGACACAATATCGGACAACACTACTGCTTCAACAACTTCCGCCAGCTCCAGATCGACCCTGACCATATCGACGTGCAGTACGGCCTTGCTGGCCTGGACACCGACCACGTCGCCGTGGCCTCGGAGGTCCTGAGCATCCGCGGCCCTGGTTACACCGTCGGCGGTGCATGCGCCAGCGGTGCCCTGGCCTTGCGGGCAGCCTTCAACGAAATCCGCTTCAACGGTGCCGAGCGCGTCGTGGTGCTGGCACCGGTGCTGGACTATTCGCCACTGGAGCTGCATGCACTGGCCCTGATGCAAGCCGTAAGCCATCGCTCGTTCAACGACCGTCCGGAACAGGCAAGTCGCCCGTTTGATCGACGCCGCGAGGGTTTCGTACCCTCCCATGGTGGTGCTTGCCTGGTGCTTGAACGTGCCGACATTGCCCTGGCCCGCGGTGCCGAGCCGCTTTGCGAAGTGCTGGCGGTGGCGGCCCGTTCGGATGCCAGTCGCCAGCCCGGCCCGCAGGAAGATGGACAGGTGCGCACCATCGAGGCCGCCTTGCGCGAAGCCCGGCTGACCGCCCAGGACATTGATTTCATCAGTGCACACGCTACTTCGACGCCTCTGGGCGATATCACAGAGGCCCGCTCGATCCGCCGTGTCTTCGGCAAGCATCTGCAACGGCTCAAGGTCAATGCGCCCAAATCCATGCTCGGACACACCTGCTGGTCAGCGCCGCTGGTGGAACTGGTGGCCGGCATCGGACAACTGCGAGCCGGGCAATTGCACCCCACCATCAACCTCGACGACCCCGACCCGGAGCTGGACTTCGACGTCTGCGCCAGCGGCCCGGTGACTCATCCGGTGCGCTACCTGTTAAAGAACTCGTTCGGCTTTGGCGGTAACAACTGCGTAGCGATCCTGGGTCGCTGGGAGCCCCGGCCATGAACTTTCTCATCACCGGTGGCACCCGCGGCATTGGTCGCTGCATTGCCGAACAGGCGCTGGCCGCCGGGCACAACATCGCTTTTACCTGGAATCATGACGCCGAAGCGGCAGCCGACCTGGAACGCCACGCCGCCGAACGGCATGCCGGCCAGCGCTGCCTTGGCCTGCGCCTGGACCTGGCCGACGGTGCTGCCATCGACCGGGCCTGCGACCAGGCCGACAGCGCACTGGACGGCATCGACGTGCTGGTGGGTAACGCCGCAATCAACCGTCCCAGCCTGGCCATTTCGTTACCGGACGCTGACTGGCGCGCGGTGATGGACGTCAATCTGGATGGCAACTTTCGCCTGTGCCGAGCCTTGTTGCCGGGCTTCGTCGCCCGCCGGCGCGGGCGCATCGTGCTGCTGTCGTCGGTGGCAGCCCAGGGCATGACCGGACAGATCGCCTACAACGTGTCAAAGGCCGGGCTGATTGCCATGGCCGCCACCCTGGCCCGCGAATATGGCCGTCGGGGTATTACCGCCAATGCTTTGGTCCTGGGCCTGATAGATACCGACATGAGCCGGAAAACCGCCCCGGCGAAAACCTTCGAACACTGGCTCGGGCAATGCCCGACCGGCCGCCTGGGCACGCCGCAAGACGTTGCCCAGGCCGTGCTGTACCTGGTTTCTGACGGGGCAAGCTTCGTCAACGGCCAGGCCATCAATCTCACTGGCGGCCTCGACTGGGTGCCATGACAAGGAGCGCAGGCTATGCACGATATTCAGGAAAAGGTTCGCGAAGTGGTACTGCGACACACCGAGGCGGCCCTGGCATTTCTCGACCTGGGCCCGATCGACACCCGCCTGCGCTTCGACCATCTCGGCGCCAGCAGCCTGGACATCATCACGATCGTGTCCGATGCGATGCGCGAGCTACAGGTAAAGGTACCGGTGGAGCAACTGAATCAGTTATCCAGCATCGATGCCCTGATCGAGAGCCTGAGCGGCGCGGTCGGCGTCAAGGCGTGGGTGTAACATGGCCTGGTCGCTGGAGATTCACCATATCGATGTGCGAAAGTCCGGTGACGCGACCCTGATCGTCGCACGCAACCCGACCAACCCCGTGGGCCAGCAACTGAGGTCGGTGCTCATCGACGGCGGGCACCAGGACGTCGCCGGGCATGTGCTCACCTACATCACCACCACCGCTGGCCTGGCCAGCGTGGATGCCCTGGTCGCCACCCACTACGACCGGGATCATCTGGGCGGCCTGGTGACCCTGCTGGAGCGCAATGTCACCACTTTCGACAATGCGCGTATCTATGATCGTGGCTGGCCGGGCGGCGGCCCCGATAACCTGTACCTGCGCTACCTGCAAGCCATCAACCTGGAACCCACCCGCACGCGCATCACACGCGCAGTGAGGGCCTCCGACACGCTGCCGAACATCCCCTATAGCCTGATCAGCAACACCAACAGCCCGGCCGTTCCTGCAGGTGGCAGCGGGTTTCAGGTACAGCAGGCGATCAATCTGGCACCCGGCTGGCTGATTGACAGCCCGCAGGCCGAGATTCTCCAGCTGACCGGCACCAATGCGCCGACCCTGACCTGCATCGCCTGCAACCAGTGGGTCCGCCGTCCTGGCGGGCAAGCCTCGCAACTGGCCGCCGCTGGCGTCAGTGAGCCGGAAAATGCCTGCAGCCTGGCCTTCCTGCTGACCTTTGGCAATTTCAAGTACTACATTGGCGGCGACATCGAAGACCCGCAAGAAGCGCTGATCGCCCAGTTCGCCAACCCCACTGACACGGCCGCCGGCCGGGTGCTGGTGGTCAAGGCCAGCCACCACGGTGCCGACACTGCCAGCTCGCCCGGTTTCATCCAGCGCATGCGCCCTCTGGCGGTGATGGTGTCCAACAGCAACGACAACCAGCACCGCCATCCTGCCGCCGCCACCGTCAATGTGCTCAACGGTTATCCCCGCAACGGCGGTGCAGCACCACCACCCCCGCCACCGGCACCGCCAGGCAAACCGCGCCGGACCTGGTTCACCGGCTACGACACCGAAGAAAACATGAGCAACCATTTCGTCGCCCTCGGCGAAGTGGCCGGCGACCCGATCGGCAATGCCCATCGCGGCCATGTGCGGGTAGACGTGAGCGAAGCCCAGGCAATCAATAACCCGACCTGGCCAGGCCAGGTCTACCGGGGTGTGCTGGCGGTGACCCAGATCGCCGCGCATGCCTTCAACGGCAGCCAGATCGTCGCCGCCTCGCAGGCCGCCGCAGAAGCAGCGCTAAAGGGCAACATCGTCGATACGGTCAGGGCACTGGTAGACACCCAGGCCAGCCGCGACATCGCCACAGCGATCTGGACCCTGCGCTGCAAGCGGGGCCTGGGCGTGACCGGCGACTACATAGCCAATATGGGCGCCATGCCGGCCGGCCTCGAGGGCTGGCTGGATGAGATCGACGTCCAGGAAAAAGCTCTGGCACGGGCCACCCAGGCGTCAGACATGTACAACTGCGCTCACGCCGCCGCGCAGATTGCGGCCACGGCCGCTGCAGCCATGCCCGGGGTGCTGGCGGCCCTCAACGACCTTCCAGGCAGCATCGATAATCTGGCCACGGCCTACACCGCTGTCGCCGCGCAGGCCAACGTGCCGTCCTATGTCACGGCGGCACAGTCGGCGACCGATCATGCCAATCAGGCCCGCGACATTCTTGCCAATGCCGCCGCACAGATTGCCACCCAGTCCGCCAACACCAATGCGGCCGTGCAGCAGATTCTGGGCGCCGCCAACCTGCAACAGGCGGGCACCCTGGCCGCCCAGGCCATCAGCCTTGCCGAACAGACCTGCCTGGCAACCGGCACCGCCATCGATGATCTGGGCCTGGCCTACACAGTGCCAGCACGCGCGGCCTCGCAACCGGGCCCGCAGCTGGTGGCCAGTGTCATCACCCGGGTCTGCGGCAACAGCGCCCTGTCGGTGGCAGCCGGCGCCGCCGCAGGCGCAGCGTGCGGCAACGGCGATGCAGACGCCTGCGCACAGGCGCTGCGCGGCGCGCTGGAAGCGATGAATCTCGATGCGCAGGCTGCCGTACAGAGCCTGCAAGAAGCCCTGAACGGCGGCGAATGGCTGTTCACGGTCAGTTACTACAAGGCCGCAGTGAACATGGACGTACAGGACGGCCTTCTCTGAGGCGGACCGATCTTTTCCGGAGGCAACCCGCATGACCGCCATGAATGCCGTTCCCCAGGACCTGGACCAGTTGCAGGCCTTGCTCAAGCAGAAAATCGACGCCGCCGGCACCTTGTCGCTGGGCAGCGACACCACAGGCATCAGTACGCTGGACAACCTGTTCGGCAGTTGCAAGGTCAGTCTGGCCAACGCCAGCATCGCAATGCCGGGCAGCGAATGGCCGCGCAGTTTCAACGTCACCGGCTCCCCCAGTGGTAGCTGGGTACTCAATGGGCTTGGCGGTAACGCCGTCATCAGTCAACTGACCCTGAGCTTTACCCAGGCAGCGCAAGGCCAGGCTATCAGTACCAGCCTGGCCAGTACGGCAAGCGTGGCCTTCGGGCAGACAGAGACCGTATTTAGCGGCAGCCTGAATGACGATGCCGCGCTGGTACTCGCTCTGAGCCAGCCCGACAGCCGCCTGCCCCTTCTGGCGGTGGGCAACTTCGCCTTCAGCAACAGCTTCGGCAAATGGCTGCCGACAAGCCTGCCTCTGTTCACCGACATGCCATTCAGCCAGATCCAGGTGCTGGCTGACTATTCCAGCGATGCCGACACCCAGTGCGCGGTCACCACCGCAGTTAACGGCGACTGGTCGCTGGTGGAGGGCGGACCGAGCCTGACCGGCGTCTGGGTCACCCTGGCCAGCGAGACCAAAACCGAGCTGGACCAAGTCCTCACCACCCTGAGTGGCACCGTGGGCGGCAATCTGCTGATCGGCGGCGAGCCCTGGACGGTCAGCGTCAGCCTGAGCGGTGGCAGCCAAGTGAGTATTCTGGTGAGTGCCAACGACAACCGCCAGCCGGCCCTCGCCGCGATTGCCGGGCTGATCACCGGCGATGCCGCCGCCGCAGCGGTCAACGACGCCGTGGCAAAACTGCCGCTGGCCAACCTGGTCCTGGACAGCGTGACAATCGGTTTCGACTGGCAGCAACGCAAGCTGCTCAACGCCAGTGTCTCTGCCACCTTGCCCTTTACCTTCAATCAGGCTCCAGCCGACCTGCTGTTGTCGATCGGTGTCCCGCCCTTGCAACTGGCGGGCAGCCTGTCAGCACAAACCCCGGTCAAGATCCGCGATGTGCTGATCGAGTACCTGGGCGAAGCTGGCGGTTTTCCCGACACCACGGTCACCAGACTGGCCTTCAACACGGTGCCGGGCGAAGGCAGTTTCAGCTTTGCCTTCAGCATGGACGATGTGTTCAGCGCAGGTCCCTTGGTGCTGAACAACCTTGATCTGGAAATCGACAAGGCCAGTACCGGCGCCACCGGCAAGATGAGTGCAGAACTGACCCTGGCCGGTGTCAATATCGCCGTGCAGGCGGGCTACGACAAGGGCTGGCAAGTCTCTGGCCGCACGGCCTGGGGCCAGACCATTGCCATCGGCCAACTGATCAGCGATGTGACCACGAAGTTCGGCGTCACCTGCCCCGCTGCCCTGAGTGAGTTCACCCTGCAAAATCTGGCGGTGAGCCTGGACACCGGTGCATCGGCATTTACCTTCGCCTGCGAGGGCAGCTTTCCCATCGCCGGCACCACCCTGGACTTCAGCATCGACCTTGCGCTGTCGAAACCGGCCAGCGCCTGGCAGGGTGAGTTCAAGGGCTCTCTGGTCATCGGCACGGCCACGTTCAGCATCACCTTCAAGCAGGACAACAAGGCCAGGTTCCTGCGCGCAGAGCTGGTGCCGACACCCGGCAAGAAGCTGGCGCTGCTGGACCTGGCACAGACCCTTGGCCTCGATCTGTCGGGTGTGCCGGCCGAACTGCTGCCGGAACTCACCGAGGCATCGTTCACCTACGATTTCGACAAATCGCAACTGATTCTGACCGCCAGCACCGACAACGTGGCGGTCAGCCTGATCAGCCTTGTCGACGACCAGGCTGCGCGGCTTTACGCGGCCGTCGTGCATATCGCGGTCGAAGCGGATATTTCGCAACTGCCGGTGGTGGGGCACGAGATCGCCTCGATCCAGCAGATCGGTCTGGACGGCATGAACCTGGTGATCGCCTCGGGCCTGTTCACCCCCGAGCAGATCACCGCCGTCAACGCGCTGATTCCCCAAGGCCTGCCTCAGGTCCCGGCGCTCAGTGTCGAAGGCCGTGTGGTGCTGTCGGCGAACCTGCTGCTTGGCGGCAAGACGGCCAAACCGCTGCAAGTGGCCTTCGCCAAACCGGACCAGCCCAAACAGGCCCTGCTGGCAGAGACCGCCACCAATGCACCGGTGCCGGCTGGTACGGCCAAGGCCCAGGGCAAGTGGATCAATGTGCAGAAAAGCTTCGGTCCGATAAGCCTCAGTCGCGTCGGCGTGGCCTACCGCGAACAGCGCGTATGGCTGATGATCGACGGCGGCTTCTCCATGGGCGGCATCGAGATCGACCTGATGGGCGCGGCTATTGCCTTCCGCCCGGTCTGGCCGCCGATTCCCGACGGCGCCGCGCTCGACGGCCTGTTCGTTGGCTTCAGCAACGATGCGGTGACCATTGCTGGCGGCCTGCTGAAAGTGGTGACCGAAGACGGCAACGGTAACGAACTGGTGGAGTACGAAGGCCAGTTGATCCTCAAGGTGCCGCAGTTCCAGCTCTCGGCGCTGGGCTCCTATGCCTCGCTCGACGGCTCACCTTCTTTATTCGCTTATGCCGTACTGGCAGCACCGATCGGCGGCCCGCCGTTCCTTCAGGTGGACGCCGTGGCGGCGGGTTTCGGTTTCAACCGCGATCTCATCATTCCCGGGCTGGACAAGCTCGACCAGATGCCGCTGATCGCCGCCGTCAACGGCGGCTCGCCCTTTGCCAACAAGGATGCGTCCCAGGCACTGAGGGTGATGCACGACTACGTGCCACCTTCCTATGGCGAGTATTTCCTCGCGGTAGGCGTGAGGGTCGCCTCGTTCCAGATGATCAAAGGTTTCTTGCTCGCCACTGGCAAGCTGGGCAACGAGCTCGAAATAGCCCTGCTCGGCCTGGCCACGGTATCGGTACCGCCGCAGGCCCCATCCCCCATCGGCTACGCTGAACTGGTGCTCAAGGCCGACTACAACTTCAACCGCGGCACCCTGTTCCTCGGGGCGCAACTGACCGCGAACTCGTTCATCCTGTCCAAGGACTGCCACCTGACCGGCGGCTTCGCCGTGGCGGCCTGGACCAAGGACAACCCGGACGATCCGTACGGCTACAAGGCCGGCGACTTTGTGGTGTCTCTGGGCGGCTACCATCCGGCATTCAACGCACCGGCCTGGTATCCGGACGTACCGCGGCTGGGCTTCAACTGGAATGTCACCAGCGAACTGACGGTCAAGGGCGGCCTCTACTTTGCCCTGGTGCCCTCAGCGGTGATGGCCGGCGGCAGCCTTGAAGCGGTCTGGCAAAGCGGCGATCTGCGCGCCTGGTTCAAGGCCTGGGTGGATTTCCTGCTGGGCTGGAAGCCGTTTCATTACGATGCCGATATCGGCGTCAGCATCGGCGCTTCCTACAAAGTCGATATCGGCATCACCTCATTCACGGTCAGCGTGCACGTCGGCGTGCAAATCCACCTTTGGGGCCCGGAATTCGCCGGTACCGCCACCGCCGACCTATACGTCATCAGCATCACTATCAGCTTCGGCGCCAGCAATCAGGAAGAGGTCAAACCGATTCAGTGGAGCGACTTCAAAAGTTCGTTTCTGCCCGGCGGTGGCGACGCGGCGCCGAAGAACCCACCCCATGACCTGCTGCTGGCGGCCCTGCCTGGCAGCCTGGGTAACAGCACCCCCATCCAGCGCACCGACTCTGTGTGCCTGGTGCGGGTGGCCAGCGGCATGCTCAAGGACCTGACCGCCGACGACAACCACGCAGTGGACTGGATCCTCGATCCGGAACGTTTCCAGCTCACCACCTGGTCTGCACTGCCGAGCAAGGCGGCCGCCTACACAGGCTCCGGTGCCGAACAGGACATCGCAGCCAGCAACACCGACTTCGGCGTGGGCCCGGTGGGTGTCGACAACAGCTTCTTCGTCTCCAGCCACAGCGTGGTCATCAGCAAACTGGGGAGCCCGATGGGGGCCGACGACATCCGTGTCGATGTCAGCCCGGTGCTGGAAAACCTGCCATCGGCGACCTGGTCCACCGCAGCGGCGCTGGACCCGGGCCTTGCGGACCTGAACGATGCCGCCAAACGCAGCATCCCCAATGCCATGACCGGCCTGAGCATCGTCGCGAAAAAAGACAACCCCGACGTGACGCCGCTGCCGATCAATCTGGACATCCTGCGCCAACAGGAAGAGATACCGCCACGCCCGGTGCTCTGGCCTGTCCCGACGGTGCCCGACGCCACCGGCCATGACGAGAGCAACACCATGCCCGTGTTCATACAGGCGCTGACCGACCCCACGGTGAGCGGCACCCGCTCGGCAATCCTCGCGCAATTGAACGCTGCCGGCCTGGGCGTCACTGCCCAGGTCAATGTCAGCCTCCTGGCTGCCAACGCCGCCGACACCCTGCTCAGCGCCCCGCTGCTGTCGGTACTCGGCGCCCAACCCCAATCGTCCAGCTCCGGAGCCGCCCGCCCATGACCAGCGCCACTTCAACGCCCCTGAGCGATGGCACCATACAGTTCGTCGACCACTGGTTACCGCCCCTGATGGCGGGCAGCTACAGCATTACCATCACCCAGCACCTGCAGAACACCGACCCCAAAGCCGGGCCGGGCGAGGCGTTCGACGAAGCCTATGTCAACACCCGCAAGTTCGCAGTACGCGGCGAGCGCTTCAGCCTGGCCCCCAGTGAAGTGGTGTGCTTCCCACCCAACGACAATCAGGGCGAGTATCAGAATGTGCTGCCCCACGTGATCCTGTCACGCCGCACGCTGCCCTGGGAACGGTCACCGCAATTGCAGGCCGACGATGCCTCGTGGCTGGCCCTGCTGCTGTTCGAGGACGATGAAGCGCCAACCCTGCAATCGGTGCTGGTGGGGGACCTGCAACGCCAGCCATTCGCCCGCAGCGACGACGACGCCAAGACAAACACCCTGTCGCCCAGCAGTCTGCCGGCGACCACCGCCAGCTATCCCGACGGCTACGCCCTGCTCGCAGGCACGCCGACCTTCACCCTTGCCGTGGGTGAAAACTGGTGGGACAGCAGCCAGGTGATCGACGTGCCAGCAGCCCTGTTCGCCGCCATTGCGCCCACCCTTGACGAACTGGACTGGCTGGCTCACGCCCGCAGCGTGTCGCTGGCCAGCAAACAGGAGCAGGATGACGCCGAGCAGGACGGCTCGTTTTCGGTGGTGGTGGGCAATCGCCTGCCGGCGCCGAACAGTAAGTGCGTGGTGCATCTGGTCTCGCTGGAGGGACTGGCAGGCTACCTGCCCACCGGCGATGGCGAAAGCGCCTCGCCGCTGACCCTGGCCGCCGGCGGCACTGCGCAAACGCTGCGACTGGTGTCGCTGGCCAACTGGACATTCACCTCGTTCGACCCACAGGAAACCTTCAGCGGCTACCTGCAGGGGCTGGACTGCGCCCCGCTCAAACGCCCGGCTCCCCTTGCGGCGCAAGGCAGCGCGGGGCAAACCGTGACCGACGCCTTCGCCATGGGCTACACCGCCCTTGACCACCAGACCCGCCTGGGCGACACCACCGTGTCGTGGTATCGCGGGCCGCTGCTGCCTTTTACCTCTTCAGCAGTCATCGTGCCGCCACCGGCCACGGCGCCACTGGTGGTGGCTGATCAGGCGGTGCGGTTCGACCCGGCCAACGGCCTGATGGATGTGACCTACGCCGCCGCCTGGCAAATCGGTCGTAGCATGGCCCTGCAGAACAGCCTCTACGCCAGCACGCTCTACGCCTGGAAACGCAGCGAAGCCCGCACGCTGGCCCAGCGCGGCGAAAGCCAGAGCCTGAGCCTGCGCCTGCAGGGCGCGGTGTCCCACAACGCCAGGCTGCACAGCCTCGGCGCAGCACCAGCAAGCCCGCACGGCTTGCGCAGCCTGGCCATCGGCCTGATCGCCGACTCGTTGGCCACCCAATGTGACCGCTCTTCCTCGGAGACCGACCAATGACCCGGCTCGCCCAGCGCAACAGCCAGTTTCTGACCTTGCAAGCGATGGTGGCCCAACCGGCGCTGCTGACGGCACGGGACACCGACAGCAATCCGGTGCCGGGGGCTATCAGCCAATGGCTGGGTAACCTCGCCGTACTCAAGGGGGTGCCGTTCAATTACCTGGTGCCGGACGAGGCGATGCTACCGCCCGAGTCGATCCGCTTTTTCGTGCTGGACCCCAACTGGATCAATGCCTTGTTCGAAGGGGCCAGCAGCCTGGGCCGTTCCTGCACCCTCGACGCCGCCATCGATGCGCAGCTGGTGGCCCGGATTTATGCTGCGGTGGCACCGGCGACCACCGTCAGTGGCTTCGTCCTGCGCTCAAACGTGGTCACCGGCTGGCCGGGGCTGGAAGTGCGGGCCTTCGATGCCAGCAACCAGCGCCTGACCGGCGTACTGCGCCAGCAGGTACTGTCGCCGACCGTGCTGTTGTTCATGACCACCGGCCAGATTGACCATGTCGATATCAGTGAACCGGCCGAGGCCATGCATTTTGGCGTCGATATCCAGAATGATACTAAAGCCCTGCGCTACGTCACCGTTCCGGCCAGCGCCCAGGCTGACACCCAGCCCGGCGCGCTGATTGACAGCGCCAGCGTGACGGTGACCTACCGTGCGGCGGGCGGCGGGAAACGGGTGCTGAAAATAGCCGACCTGGCCAGCGCATTGCAGGCCGGCCTGGTGGCCAACAGTGCCAATCTGGTGCCGGGCAGTACCCAACAGCGCCCGTTCACCGCGGCGGAGTTCGCCCTCGAACTGGTCGAGGGCGTTCAGACCGTGCGCTTTCAGAACAAGGAGGTTTCAGCATGAGCGATACCGGACTGATCGTTCCCATCGATGTCACCGCACTGGTGATCGGCCAGCCGGATGCCCCGGCGGTGAATGCCTTCGCGGCCGTGGCCAGCGATTTCGCGCTGATGCCCACCCGCCAATCCAGAGGCCCGTACCTGGCGCAGGATCTGCTGCCCAACCCCTTCGACTCGGTGAATGACCAGGACAAGATGCAGCCGGGCATTCACCTGCACTGGGCACTGCCCGACAGCATCAACCGTGGCGCCACCGATGGCGGCAAGGTGGCGTTTCTGCAGGCACCCAATCTCTGGCTGGTCACCCGCATCGCCGGCGGCAATGCCAACGGCGCCACCGTCCAGACGGCCTGGGTGATCGAAAGCGACCAGTTGCTGGACAGCCAGGACCCAAGCCTGCCGCAGAACGCCTATTCCCGGGCCGTGCCCGTGACGCCGGACCTGACCGGACAGGCACAGCCCTACCAGTACCAGGGCCGGGTTTACCGTCAGGCCGACTGGGCCGGGCGCACCGGTGCGCAGTACGCCAGCAGCACGACCACGGTCGGCTATGGCACCCCCTCGTATGCTGCTGCCTATCCTCATTGCACCAACGTCTTCTCGTTCTGGGACCCTCTGGATGACGACGACGCCAAAGGCTTTACCAGCGAGACGCCGTTGTCCTATAGCGTCACGGGCTGGTACTCCGATGACAAGACCGACCCGCTGGGCAGCCTGGTCTATCCCGCCGAAGCCACCACTGTGGAGGCCCGTCAGGCGTATATCGCCAAGACCCTTGACTGGACCGTGAGCAATACCCCGGACGTCCCCACCCGCACCGTTTGCAACGGCCAGCTCAGCGGCCTGACCTGGGACCCACAGAAGTCCTGGCTGACCCCGCCCGATGCCGATGGTATCGACGTGGTGATCGCCGACAATACCGCCGAAGCGGTCTCGGCGCTGATTCAGGCGCGCAACCCCGACGTACAGGACCTGGAAACCCTGCTCAACGTGTTTCAGCAAGGCATGCTTCAGGAACTGGGCAAGATCGGCGGCGCGGCGGCGGCCGATGAGGCGGTGCATCAGTCCGGGTTCGGTGCCTTTTCCGGCGGTACCGTCTGGGTCGTCCGGCAAATCGCCAGTGACCCCGCGACCCCGTCCAGCACCAACGGCCAGTTGCCCGCCAACGCGGCGCAACAACTGGAGCAACTCAACCGCCTGCAACGTAGCCTCGACGGCCAGACCGCTGACTTCGACACCCTGCGCCAGCAGCTTTTCGTTGATTGGGCCAAGTACATCCTGTTGCAATACAACGAGGCCAACCCGACCAGCCTCAACGCCGACAGCGCACGGGCGTACCTGAAAAATTACAGCCTGGCGCAGATCAACGGCCTGGGTGCTGCACAAACCGGCAGCCTGGCAAAGCTCCAGGCCCAGATCGACAGCACCACTGCCAGCTTGACCGCCAGTCTCGGCGCGGGCTGGGAGATCAAGGCCTCTTCTGCTGCGCGTTACTGGCAACCGAACGACCCGGTGATCCTGCTGGCCGGCCGCCCCACGACCCAAGCCTCGCCCCGTCATGGCGGCGATGGTCGCTTTCATCCCCAAGGGTTGCTCGATTGCAGGGTCGGCAGTCAGTTGGTCAGCAGCCTGACCCTGCACGGCACCCGCCTGGCCCCGGATATCCGTCTTGCTGCCGCCCCCAGCGGCGCCAGCTATCCGCCGGAACTGAGTGCCCTGCTGGCCGAAGCCTTGACCCTCGACCCCTTGCGGGCCCCGGATCTGGCGCAGCAGTTCGTGGCCGCCAATAGCCGCCAATTGCTCGGCGCAACGCCCAGCGAAGCCGATCTGCTCCAGCAGATCCGCGAGGCCCAGTTGGCCGCTCGCGCTCGGCCGCAGGCGCGAGCTACGGGCTTGCTGGGTGCAGAAAACGCCCCGGTGGTGCTGAACGGCACCGCGCCCTCTCCCGTAGGGCTTGGCACCTGGGAGCAACCCTGGCTGCCGACCTTCCTCAATTGGGAAGTGCTGTTCTCGCCCTATCACCGGGTCGGACAGGGCGGCAACGGTGAAGCCTATGCAGCCGATGCAGTGACCGGTTCTTTCACCCTGGACCAGGACGGCCTGGACTTCGATGCCAACGGTAACCTGACCCCGGACCCGACGTTCCAGACCTATTCCGGCACTCTGACACTGGCCGGGCGCACCGAACTGAACCTGCAAGCGCAAATCGGCCAGTACCTGAAAAACTACCCGGACGATCCCAACACCAAGGTGCTGCAAGGCATCGTCGGCCAACTCGACCTGCAGGCCATGGCCCAAAGCCTGAACGGCTTCAATCAGGGCCTGCTGATGCGCAGCCAGACCCTGCAATTACCCGTCATGGATGCCCTGAGCCCTTCGACCATCATCCGTAACTTCACCAACAATCAGGTGGCGCCTGCGATCGACGGCGCCAATGTCGCCTCTCCTGCACCCAACAACGGCTTCAACCCGCTGCGCACCGGTGAACTGCGCATCAACCGACTGCGTCTGGTGGGTGCTTACGGCCAGGCCGTGAACCTGCCGGCGTCGACGCCGATCATCGCCCAGCGCCTGAAACGCCGCCTGGCAGACGGCAGCATTGCCAACGATGGGCAAATCGTTCTGCCTCCACGCCTGACCCAGCCGGCGCGTCTGCAATTTCGCTGGCTCAGCGCCCAGGACGGGCAGGCCGAGTGTTCCGACCAGGGCCCGGCCCCCATCTGTGGCTGGGTGCTGTTCAACCATCTTGACGACAGCCTCAATGTCTACAATGCCGACGGCACTGCGGTCGGTGCACTGAACACCCTTGGCCCACGCTGGCAAGGCGCACCGGGCAGTGATAACTGGACCCGGCCGTTCGACCAGGTGATGGCCGCGATCAACCCCTATCTGGCCAACTTCGTCCGCGCCCTTTACAACCAGCCGCAAGGCGTGTCCTTCCTCACCGCCCTGCTCGCGACCCTGGATCAGGCCAGTGGCGCCAGCGGGCCCTCGGCCCCCACCGCCGACCCAAGCCTCAGCGTGCTGATCGGCCGGCCATTGGCAGTGGTGCGCGCAGCCCTGCGCCTGGAATTGCAGGGCCAGCCCGCCGCCGACGGCAGTTGGCAGGCCTTCGCCGAGACCGTGGCCAACCCCACTCAACCCCGCCCCAGCGCCGGTATCGGCAACGTGCGTTTTCCGGTGCGCCTGGGCGACCTGGGCCTGTATGACGATGGCCTGGTGGGCTATTTCGTCGAAGACGGCAGCGCAGATCAATGGACCACGTTCTACTCGCCAGCGGCCACGGGCGGGCATGGCGTGGTTGCAGTAGACATCAACAAGACCGCCCTGACCCCGGTACCGGCCTCGAACACCGGCGATGGCCTGGCATTGACCTTGCTGATCGACCCTCACGGCTCGGTGAATGCCACCGCAGGCGTGGTGCCGGTCAAGACCATTTCCATTCCCCGGGCCCAGTGGCAACCGGCACTGGACGCCATCGCGGTGACCTTCCTGACCACGCCCATGGTGGGTGCGGGCGAGGTGATGCCGGTTCCTGTGCCCGAGGAAAACGGCTTCTCCTGGCAGTGGCTGACGCGTAACCCTGGCGCTAGCGGCTGGACGGCGGCGCCCCCCGGTAAAGCCGTGAACACCGCCACGCTGGTTTCACCCCAACGGATCGAAGAAGGCTGGCTGCGGCTGGTGCGCAACACGAACTAAAAGGAGTAGCAGTTCATGGCAGGAATCGATTGCAGCATCGCCAATGCGGACGGCAAGCCGGTCGCTTACCTGGGGCAATCCCAAACATTGACCCTGACCCTGGCCAACAACAGTGGGTCAGACCTGCTGCTGGCCGGCAGTGCGCCGGTGGGCGAGGATTCGGCAGACGGCAGCACCGCGTTGATCTATGTGTTTCTTGCAGGGCTGGTAGCCGATCCTGCCCTGGTTCAGGTCAGTTGTGCGGGCTGGACTGTACAGTCGCAACAGACGCCCCAAGGCCAGGTCTGGTGCCTGGCGATGGCAGAAAAGACCACCCTCAAATCCGCCGGCACCCTCACCATCAGCCTGCAGGGTGTGACCCTCGGCGGCCAGCCGGGTTCGCGCCAGGTGACTGTCGATCAATTTTTCCTGGACGGCGACTCGGTACAACTGCCGGTCATGGCGCAGAATGATCCGGGCAAGCTGTTGCCCCTGAACATTGAGTTCGCCATCACCGGCAGCAATGTGGTGTACATCACTCAGGACCCGGCGTTTCCGATGCAGGACTCGCTGGTGTTTCGCCTGACCAATCCTTCGCGCGACACCCCGATCGTTCCCGACGATGTGCCATGGGGTCAGCAGACGCCGAGCTTTACCCTGTCGTTCACTTACGCCAGCAAGGGCAACGGTTTCGGTGCGCTGACGTCTGCGGAACGGGCCGCCAGTTTCACCCGCCAGGCCGTACAGGATTACGGCAGGCGCTGGTCAATCAGTGCCAACACTCAAGGCTCACCCAGTTGGACCCTGACGCCAGACCAGTTGAACAACAAGCAGATTCTCGGTACCGGCGAGCAGGCCAGTTTCGAGTTCATGCTCGGCAGCATCGTGACCCAACTGTCGGTGGGGACCACCCTGGCCTACCTGCAATGGAACAATATTCCCGGCTATCAGGACGGCTACGCCACCCTGGCGCTGTTCAAGCAGAATCCGGTGCCGGGGATCCAGCGTTTTCTCAGCCTGTCACCGAGCAATATGAGGCAGGGCACGCCCGTACTACTGAGCTGGCAGACGTTTGCTCTGGGCCGCCGGGTGCTGAGCTGGACCATCAACGGTCAGATCCATACCCAGGACGTCGATGCCCGTGTCGATGTCTACGCGCCGTTGCCGTTGCCGAACGACGACGTCGTCTACACTCTGGACGGCTACGACTTCAAAGGCCAGAAGGTCGCCAGCGCCCAACAGACCATCACCGTCACTCCCAACGCCCCCGTCATCAGCGGCTTCACCGCGACACCGCGGGTCGCGGCCTTCGACGTCGACAACCCGAACGTACAGATCACCGCCCACTGGAGCGTGACCAACCCGGTGTTGCAACTGCTCAACGGCATCCCGGGCAGCTCGCCCCTGACTATCGGCATGGACACTGCAGGCAAGATCAACCTGCTGGTCACCGGCCCGAAAAACACGAACGACCATGTCTGCGAGCAAATCTACAGCACCGAGGGTTACCTCCATACCTTCGTGTCCACCAGCCAGGTCAGTGGCGGCAGCAACGGCCCGAGCCTCAGTAACGTGCTGCAATTCAGCAGCAATCGAATCGGCACCTGGACCCTGATGCGCTCGGATCCCCTTGCTACATGCATCCTCGCCAGACAAGAATTCACCTGGAGCACCGATGGCCTGACCGTCCGCCTGCTGTTCAAGGACAATGTCACCACTGCCACCCTCACCTGCGCCTTCGGCACCCTGACCCTGACCGGTCGTAGCGGCCAGGCCGACAGCAACGGTCTGTTACCGTTGGCGATGCTGGTACGCAACGCACCAGGACAGAGCTCACCCCGGTTCGAGGCAGTGACCGACCGGCGTTGAAAACGGCTGCCTGATGAGGCCTGCAATGCAGCCTCTGAAGGCAAATACCCCGAACCCTGCCCGCCAGGCGAAGTCGGAATTCTGATGTGGATGCCTTCATCCGGAATTTCGACTTGGCCTGGCAGGCGTTATGACCCTACAACTCTCTTTTTCTGCAATGCACACCCCGCGCCGTGATGCCGATGGCTACCTTCCTCTGGAGGACTACGCCGCCCTGGGCGATGGCCGTTCGGTCGCGCTGGTGGGCGCCGATGGCTGCATCGACTGGTGGTGCGTGCCGCACATGGACTCGCCGCCGTTGTTCGACCGCTTGCTGGCGCCGCAGTCCGGCGGCTTTTTCACCATCACGCCTCAAGGCCCGTACCGGGTCGAGCGCCGTTACCGGCAAGACAGCAACGTGCTGGAAACCCTGTTCCTGACCGAAACCGGTCAGGCGCGCATGACCGAATCGCTCAACAGCGGCCCGGCAGGCCGCCTGCCCTGGGCAGAACTGGGCCGGCGCATCGAAGGTGTTGAAGGCCAGGTCAGCTTTGACGTGCAGATCAATTTCGGCACCCAGGCCGACAAGGTCAGCCCTTATATTTCGCAGAGCGGTAATGGCAATGTCTTCCATGCCGGACGTGTGCTGGGCATGTTCCTGCACAGCGCCAACCTGGATATCGACGAAAGTGGCGACCAGGGCATCAAGGCGCGTTTGCAGGTTCATCAGGGCCAGCGCGAAGTGCTGGCCATTGTCGCAGGCCGGGACGAACCGTTGGTGGTGCCGCCGCTGGAATTGATCGATGCCCGCATCGACGGCTCCGACCGTGAGTGGCGGATCTGGAGCGACGGCCTGACCTATGAGGGTGAATACAAAGCACTGGTCACTCGCAGCGCCCTGGCGCTCAAGTTGCTGCTGTCATCGCCCACTGGCTCGATCATGGCGGCGGCCACCACCTCGCTGCCCGAGCGCATTGGCGGCGACAAGAACTACGACTACCGCTTCGCCTGGATCCGCGATGCCGGCTACACCATCGAAGCCTTTCTCAGCATTGGTGCACAACCGGAAGCCAAGGCGGCCTTTACCTGGCTGCTCAAGCGCCTGGGCGAACACGGCCCGCACGTGTGCTACACACTGTGCGGCGACCTGGCAGAAAACGCTGCGGCCCTTGACCTGCCCGGCTACAAACACTCCCCGCCGATGGTCGGCAACGACGCCGCCAGCCAATGGCAGCACGGCGTCTACGGCGACATTTTCGAAACCGCCAAGTGCTTTATCGACTGCGGCAACATTCTGGACGGCCCCAGTGCCATGCTTCTCGCCAACCTGGCCGATCGGTGTGCCGACCACTGGCGGCGCAAGGATGCCGGCATCTGGGAGCTGCCTGAAGAGCAGCACTACAGCATGTCGAAAATCAGTTGCTGGCAAGCTCTCAGCCGCGCGGTGGAACTGGCTCGCGACGGCCACCTGCCCACCACCTGCTGCGAGCGCTGGGATCGCGAACGCCAGCGCGTCGAGGCCTGGATCGAGGAGCACTGCTGGAGTGAACAGCATCAGGCTTATCTGTTCTACCCCGGCAGCGACCGCCTCGATGCCTCGCTGACGCTGGCCGTCCGCTTTGGCTACCCGCACACTGAACGCCTGCAAAGCACCCTGAATGCCATCGACCGCGAACTGGGCTGCGGCGCGTTTCACTACCGCTACACCGAGGTCGATCAAGAGGAAGGCTGTTTTCTGGCGTGCAGTTTCTGGATGGCTGAAGCCATTGCACTGCTGGGCGACCGTGAGCGCGCGGCAGGCATGTTTGAGAATGCCGTGCAGGGCCTTGAACGTGGCGTGGGCATTTATTCGGAAATGGTCAACCCGCACAACGGCAGCTACCTGGGCAACCTGCCGCAAGGGCTGACGCATCTGGCGCTGCTGGGCGCGGCGCGGGCGTTGTCGGGCTCCGATCACCGTAGACGGCCGGTCTGACACGTATCGTGCAAACCGGCCGGGTGCGTTTACTCGGTCGGTGACTCGGTATCGATAAACCCCGGCACCTCGGCCAGCGCATACTGGCGCTGCTGGTGCCGTTCGGTTCCGCGCCGGCCCGGCAATGTTTCCAGGGTCTGTGGCTGACCGGTTTCCAGTGCCCGCTCAATCGCCGCCACGACCCGCACATCGCGCCAGCCTTCCTGACCATCGGCTTCGGTCATCTCGTTATTGAGAATGCAGTCGGAGAAATACGCCGTTTCGCCGGCAAACTGATCCACCACTGGCTGCAAATGTTCGCGGGTGTTGTCGCCAATGTGCGCGCGATAAGCGATGCCCACGCCTTCGCCATAACCGAAACACGGCGAGGCCTCGACTTCGCCCTTGCTGCCGATCAACTGGAAGCGCTCACTGTCCGGCAAGCTATAGCTGACGGTAAAGTGCGCCAGCCGCTCGCCCGGAAAGCGCAGCGCCACGGTCACTGTGTCCCAGGTGCCAATGTCATGGTCCGGGTTTTTGCTGCCAAACGCAGTGACTTCAATCGGCTCATCAGCAAACAACTGACGCACCATGTTCAGCGGGTACGGCCCCATGTCCGGCACGGGACCGGCGGCAAAGCCATGCTTGGCCCGGTGATTAGTGATTTTCACGGTCTGGGTAAAGGTCGAGGTGAACAGCTTTGGCTCGCCAAAATCCCCGGCGCGAACGCGCTCGATAATCTCCAGCGTGCCCGGCTCGTGGTGCAGGCGGTAGGCGATCATCAGCTTGCTGCCGGTGCGGTTCGCCGCCTCGATCATTGCGTGGCAGTCGGCCTCATTGGTGGCCATGGGTTTTTCCAGCAACACATGAATACCCGCCTCCAAGGCCGGAATCACGAACTCGCGGTGGCGAAAATTGGGCGTTGCGACATACACGGCGTCGATTTCGCCGGAGGTGAGCAATTGCTCATAGTCCTCATAGCGGTACGCCTTGATCCCGTATAGCTTCGCCAGTTGATCGGCCTTTTGCGGATCACCGGTGACCAGGGCGGTCAGGACCGAATTCTCGGTCTGACCGACACCGGGCATGAACGCCCCTTGGGAAATCGAGCCGCCACCGACTACGCCATATCGAATCTTGCCGTCTGCTGTGGGCATCCTGAGTCTCCTCTTGAGCGGGCAAAAGAAAACATTGCCCTTTCAGGATTGGCCCGTGGAGAGCTTAGAAGTTCAGAGAGATTTGCCCAGAGGTTGCCGCTCTGATCAGACGCCCCTCACCTGCTGCAACACCACTTGCAACGGATGCAGCACCACTTTGCCGTCCTGGCGCTTGACCTGGCTGCGGCACGAATAGCCATCCGCGACCAGCCCGCCGTCCGTTGCATGTTTGGCCACCAGCGGCTGCCAGGACTGCTGGTAGATGATTTTCGAGGTGGCGACGTTGCGGGTTTCATGGCCGTAGGTGCCGGACATGCCGCAGCAGCCGCTGGGCAGTACGTCGAGCTTCAGGCCCAGGCGCGAGTAGGCTTTTTGCCACAGGCCGACGCTGCCCGGTTCGTTGGTTTTCTCGGTGCAGTGCGGCAAGAAGCGGAACACTTGGCCAGTGTCGGCGCGCTCGGGCAGTTGCGCGTTGGCCAGCCATTCCTGTGGCAGCAATACAGTAGGCGCTTTTTCACCCAGGGTTTTGCTGTACTCCTGGCGATAGACCAGGGTCATCGCAGGATCCAGGCCCACCAATGGAATGTCGAAGCCCTGCAAACGGCTCAGGGTCTGGCTGTTGTAGTTGGCGGCCTTTTCAAAGGCTGCCATGAAGCCTTGCACCTGCAACGGTTTGCCGTTGGGGGCGTACGGCGCGAGATACACCTGATAACCCAGGCGGCTGATCAGCTCCAGCCAGTCGGCGGCCAGGTGGGTTTCGAAATAGCGGGTGAAGGCGTCCTGCACCAGGATCACGGTGCGCTGGCGCTGCTCGGGGCTCAGTGCCGCCAGGCGCTCGGGGGTGGCGATGCCGACGTTCCAGCGCGCGCAGGCGGCGCGGAAATCCATCAGGCTCAGCAGCGGGCTGTCGACCATGCCGGCCACGTGCTCCAGCAGGTAGCGCACCGGCTTGGCAGCCATGATGGCGTTGTACGACTTGGGAAAGCGCGCCAGGTGCGGAATGGTGAATTCCAGCGAGCCGATCAGGTAATCCTTGAGCGGGCGCAGGTAACGGGTGTGGTACAGCTCGAGAAAACGCGAGCGGAAATCCGGTACGTTGACCTTGACCGGGCACTGCCCCGCGCAGGATTTACACGCCAGGCAGCCAGCCATGGCGTCGTAGACTTCGTGAGAGAAATCCTGCTGGCCACGCAGTCTGGCAATGCTGTTGCGGACCTTGTTCAGCGCGCCGCTGAAGGCACCGGCCGAACGCGCCTTGATGCTCGCTGCCAGCACATCGATGTTTTGTTCCCCTTGCAGGCGCAGCCATTCGCGGATCAACGAAGCACGGCCTTTGGGCGAGTGAACGCGGTCGCGGGTGGCTTTCCACGACGGGCACATGGCGTCGTTGGGGTCGTAGTTGTAGCAGGCGCCGTTGCCGTTGCAGTGCACGGCGCTTTCGTAGCTTTGCCACACGCGCTCGTCGATGGTGCGGTCCAGGTCGCCGCGCAGTTGCACTTCATCGACCAGCGTCAGTTTGGCGGTCGGAACGGTGGCCGGCGTGGCGATCTTGCCGGGGTTGAGCTGGTTATGCGGGTCGAACGCAGCCTTGAGCGCCTGCAATGACGGGTACAGCTCGCCGAAATAGCCCGGCACGTATTGCGAACGCAGGCCCTTGCCGTGTTCGCCCCACAACAGGCCGCCGTGCTTCTGGGTCAGTGCCGCGACCTGATCGGAGATCGGCCGGATCAGCGCGGCCTGTGCCGGGTCTTTCATGTCCAGGATTGGTCGCACGTGCAGTACGCCAGCGTCGACATGGCCGAACATGCCGTATTGCAGGCCGTAGCTGTCGAGCAGGTCGCGAAACTCCTGAATGAAGTCGGCGAGGTTTTCCGGCGGCACGGCGGTGTCTTCAACGAACGGCTGCGGCCGCGCTTCACCTTTGACGTTGCCCAGCAGGCCGACGGCGCGCTTGCGCATGGTGTAGATGCGAGTCATCGCCGCCTGGCCCACGGCCAGGGTGTGGCCCAGGCGCACCACCGAGGTGTCGCGCTGCAAGTGTTCGACGAACTCATGCACGCGGCGCTCGACGTCGTCCAGATCATCGCCGCTGAACTCGATCAGGTTGATGCCCAGCGTCGGTGTTTGCGGGTTTTCCGGGAAATACTCGGCCACGCCGTGCCAGACGATGTCCTGCATGGCCAGCATCAGCACCTTGGAGTCCACGGTCTCGATCGACAGCGGCTTGAGGGCCATCAGTGCCTTGGCGTCGCGCAGTGCGTCCATGAAGCCTGCATAGCGCACGTTGACCAGAATCGAGTGCTTGGGGATCGGCAGCACGTTCAGGCGTGCCTCGACGATAAAGCCCAGCGAGCCTTCGGAGCCGCACAGCACGCTGTTGAGGTTGAAGCGCCCGTCTTCTTCGCGCAGATGCGCCAGGTCATAGCCGGTGAGGCAGCGGTTCAGCGGCGGGAAGATATCCTTGATCAACTGCGCCTTGTCGTCGGCGATGCCTTGCGCGCAGCGGTAGACCTCGGCGCCACGGTCGTTACGCGCCTGTTCGGCGGCCACGGCCTGCTCGTCCATGACATGGCTGTACACCCGCGCGCCGCCCAGCAGCACGGTGGACAGGTCGAGCACGTGGTCGCGGGTCTTGCCGTAGGTGCAACTGCCCTGGCCGCTGGCGTCGGTGTTGATCATGCCGCCGATGGTGGCGCGGTTGGATGTCGATAGCTCCGGGGCGAAAAACAGCCCGTGCGGCTTGAGCGCGGCGTTGAGCTGGTCCTTGACCACGCCGGTCTGCACCCGAACCCAACGCTCCTCGACGTTGATTTCCAGAATACGGTTCATGTGCCGCGACAGGTCGACAATCAGCCCGTCGGTCAGCGACTGGCCATTGGTGCCGGTACCGCCGCCACGCGGGGTCAGGACGATAGAATTGAACTCGGGCCGGGCGGCCAGGCGCGCAACCACCTCGACATCGCCGCTGTCGCGAGGAAACACCGCCGCTTGCGGCAGGCGCTGGTAGATCGAGTTGTCGGTGGCCAGCACGGTGCGCGAACCCTGATCGCGGGCGATATCGCCGGCAAAGCCTTCCTGCGCCAGGGCAGTCAGAAAGCGGTCATACAGGTCGGCCTGCTCGTTAGCGGGTTTCAACAAGGCAATCATGGCGGTATTTCCTGTCTCGAAGACTTTTTATATGCAGAACACGTATGCTGGCGGCAATGCCGGGATACGGCTGATCAACGGTTGATACGGATTTTCAGGCACAACCCTGGATCAGGCAAATGTAAAACCTGGCGTTTTTGCATGAGTTTTATGAATGAGCTTTTTGACCACGATGAATCCACGACGCCTTACCCCTTCGATGTCGCTGCTGATCGCTTTCGAGGCGGCGGCGCGGCATGGCAGTTTTACCAAGGCTGCCGACGAACTGGCCCTGACCCAGAGCGCCATCAGCCGCCAGGTGCAGGCGCTGGAAGCGCAACTGGAGGTAGAGCTGTTCAAGCGCGACGGCCGGCGCATCGAGCTGACCACCGCCGGCGCCTTGTACCAGCATGAGCTGGCCGCCGCCCTGGGGCGCATTCGCAGTGCGACCTTGCAGACCATCGCGCACAAATCCGAAGGCGGCACATTGAATCTGGCCGTGCTGCCGACCTTTGGCTCGCGCTGGCTGTTGCCGCAGATGCATGACTTTTACGCCCGGCATCCGGGCTTTGTCGTGCATATCCATTCGCGCATCGCCCTGACCGATTTGAGTACGGCCGCGCAGGACATGAATGCTTTGATTTGCGTCGGTAACGGCAACTGGCCCGGCTATATCGCCCACCTGCTGATGGCTGAAAAACTGGTCGTCATCGCCAGCCCCACGGCGCTGCCCGGCCATGCCGACATGCGTCCGCAGGACGTGGCCCAGCATTCGCTGCTCAGCGTGGTGTCGCGGCCCAATGCCTGGTCTGACTGGTTCGAGCATAACGGCCTGAACCATCACATTTTGCGGCCGGGACCCAGCTTTGAGGTCACCTCGCATCTGATCCAGGCGGTAGCGGCCGGCATCGGCATCGCCCTGGTGCCCAGTGTGCTGGTGCGCGACGAGTTGGCTAAGGGTGAACTGGTCAGCCTGTTCGAGCCGATGGACAGCGGTCGCAGCTATTACCTGGCGTACGCGACCCGGTTTCAGAATTTGCCGTCGTTGTGCGTGTTCAGGGACTGGTTGCTGGCTGTCCGCTGAGTCAGCGCCGGTATTCAATGGCCGTTATGGTCCCAGACCCAATCCCATAGCCCCGGCAAATGCACGATGGTCTCGCCATTCTTGACAGTGCGCGCCATGGCCGCGCGTTGCAGTTCAGCGGTATCGTCGTAGAAAGGTTTGGCGGCCAGCGGCAGGCCGTCCTGGCGGGCGCTGTCGATGAGAATTTGCAGGTATTCCTGAATATGCCGCGCGCTGTAGCGGTTGATGTCGTGGAAGGTCACCACCACCGGCGTCACGCCATCCACTACCGGTAACTGACCGCGGGCGATGCGTTCACGCACCAGCGAAACCTCGCGCAGAAAGTGCGCCCGGCGGCGCGGGCTCATGTTGAAGCCCCAGATCTTGCCGTCGTTGGCGCTCAGGTCGGTGAGCAGTACATGCAGGCCATGACGTTGATAGGCGGCAAAGGTGCGATGGTCGTAATTCCAGAACGGCGGGCGCACCAGCGTGGCGTGCTGGCCGGTCTGGGTTTCGATGATCTGCACACCCTCGCTCAGCGATTGCTCCAGCGCTTCGGGGCTGAGCGAGCGATGGTTGGTGTGCCGTGGCGTGCTGCTGTGAAACCCCAGCACATGTAGCTCCTGACCCTGACGGTGCATCACTTCACGGCCTTTGTCAGTGCCACCACCGCCCACGGCGCCGGTCTGCACAAAGAACACCGCCTTGATGCCGGGCTGCACCGGGTTATTGGCCAGGTCTTCAAGCACCCGCTCGGTGGGGTTATAAAAGCTTGAGCCGCTCGGGCCGTCATCGAAGGTCAGCACAAAACGCACCGGCGCAGCCTGGCGCAATTGCTCGGCGGCGTGCTCGGTCAGAGGCACCGGTGCGCCAATACAGCCGGACAACAGGCAAGCGGCAGACAGCCAAAGGGCAGCAAAAACGGTTTTCATTAAGGTCGGTGCTTGAGCGAAAAGCTGCACACACTAGCGGCCGCAGCGCTTTAGCGCCACTGCGGCTTGCAAACGCCAAGGATCAGGTCGGGCAACTGACCGTGCCGTTATTAAGGTTCTGCTTGTGCACTTGATAGTCCAGCGTGGCTTTGCCGTTGGTCCACTTGAGGGTTATGACCAGCAGCGAATCAAAATCATCGCCGGTCCAGTCATCGATCAGGGTCATTTTCTTGCCCGACGCTTCTTCGGCCACTTTGTTGACCAGGTCAGGCAGATAGCCATGCGACCAGGCGGTATAGATAGTCGAGTCATGGTATTTGGCTTCCATCAGCTCATGGGCCAGGTCGCTGGTGTCATTGGCGCTGAAGTTGATATTGACGGGCAGGCCGAGTTTGATCGCGCTCGGGCCGATGGTCATCAACGGCCGGATGTAACTGTAGGACAAGTCGCCCTCGCCTTCTTCCACATGCCGGCTCGGGTTGGCGGCAAAAATGAAATCCGCCTTGCCGAACTCATTGGGCAGCAGCTCTGCCAGGTCCAGTGCACGGTTCAGGCCCTGGCAGTTCAATTGGCCCAGGCCCATGGCCGGTTTTTCTGCGTGGCGCAGAAACACCAGGGTCTGAGTGCCGTTCTTGGGTTCGGCCATCACGCCTTCGCCGCTGGCAAACCACAACACTGCCGAGGCCGTCAGCACAACAGGCAGAGCCAGCCAACGGCGATGCCGCCACTGGGTCAGGGAAGATTTGAGACGCTTGATCATGTTCAGAATCCGGTGCAGGTTTTTATCAATGCAATTTTGTCCAGTCACTGCGGCAACGTTGCCAGACCTGGCGGGTTCGTGAGTCCGTTCGAAAGGTGGTAATCCAGTGCCGCTGTTAGCCTCTGTGAAGGCTAACTGCAGTATGTTTCTGTATGAAGAAGACCGAGGACATGTAGGATTTTTCTACTTCTTGGGTATCCAAATCCCACCATAGGAGTGAGAAAAAAGCGTTCTGTTGCAAAGAGAACCGAAACTTAGCAGGTCATTTGTCAGAAAAACGTCACGACTCAGAAGCCCTGCGGCGTGAAAACACTCCGCGCCCCGGCCTTGAACCGAGCGCCAGCGCCAGCAGAATCAACGCCATGCAGGCCATCTCCCAAGCGCCCGGGCGCAAGCCGAGGATCACCAGGGTGCTGGCAATGCCAAACACAGGGATCAGCAGCGACATCGGTGCCACCGTTGAAACCGGGTATTCACGCAACAGCAGGTTCCATCCCCAGTAGCAAAAATGCGTCGCACCGTAGACCTGAAAGGCCAGCGAAAAAAGACTGACTGCATGTAAGTGCTCAGGCAGTGCCGCGAAGGGTTCGCAGCCGTGTGACAGCCATGTCAGTAAAAACAGTGGAATGGGTGGAAACAGGCTCGCCCACACCACGAAGGCAAAAATCTCCTGCACCTTCGACACTTTGATGACGACATTACCCAGGCTCCAGGCGAACGCGCTGGCGATCAGCAGAATGAAGCCGACCGTGGTGCCCTTGCCCGCACTGCTCGACAGCATGCCCACCAGCCCGATCGCCGCCAGCACGCTGCCCATCAGCTGCGGCCAGGTGAAGCGCTCGCGGAATACCAGCACGCCCCATCCCAGGGTAAAGAAGGCGCTGAACTGAATCAGCAGCGAAGCGCTGCCCGGTGGCACACCAAGCGCAATGCCCTGATTGATCAGCGCCCACATCGCCACGCCGAAAATCAGTCCATAGGCTGCCAGCCAGTGCAAGGCCACCGGCGGGCGCCTGACGAAGAACACCCACGGCAAGGCGGCCAGTGTGAAGCGCAGCGCAGTCAACAATAAGGGATCGATATCGGCAAGACCGAGCTTGGTCACAGGGAAGTTGATCCCCCAGATGGCCGTTACCAGCACAGCGAGTAACAGGTGTTTTTTCTGCATGGTTGCGGATCTTTTCTCAGGTCGCCAAGCGAAGGTGCTTGATTTACTGAGCAAATATGCAAGAAACAGGTATGGCCTGCTTTCGATCCAGGGCCAATTATCATTAGAATCGGGCCATGCCAATAACCATCGCAAACACTGACCAGACCCCGCCACCTGACGCGGTGGTGACCGCCTGCGACTATGCCGACGGCGAGTTGTTCGCCTCCCACAGTCATCAGCGCGGGCAGTTCGCCTATGCCGCGCGTGGCGTCATCACCTTGTTGACCGACGATGGCAACTGGGTCGTACCGCCCCAGCGCGGTGTCTGGGTGCCCGCCCGGCTGGCGCATGCCATGCACATGCGTGGCCCGGTCACGATGCTCAATACCTATGTCAGCGAGCACGCGGCGCAACGCTTGAAATTACCGGCGCATTGCCAGGTGCTAGAGGTGTCGGCGCTGCTGCGCCAGTTGCTGATGAAGGCAATGCAGGTCCCGGTCGGCGCGGCCAGCGATGGCCACGGCGGCCATCTGCTGGGCTTGTTACTGCACGAGATCGCCGCGATGCCAGCGCTTTTACTCAATGCCCCTGTGCCGCATGAGCCTCGGCTAGCCCAGGCATGCCGTGAGTTTCTGCAAAACCCGTCTCTGGAGGTGAGCATCGATGACATGGCACAGCGCACCGCGATGAGCCGGCGCACCTTCACCCGGCTGTTCAGAATGCACACTGGCATCAGTTATATCGAATGGCGGCAACAGGCCTGTTTACTCGCCGCCGTGGTCCGCATGGGCCACGGCGAACCGGTGACACAGGTCGCACTGGCGTTGGGGTATAGCAGCTCCAGTGCCTTTACCGCTGTATTCAAGCGTGTACTCGGTGAAGTGCCGAGCCGCTATGTCTAAGATGACAAGCCGGCTCATTGACCGAGCTTGATCCGTGCCCAGATCTGGTTGCGCAGCGTTTCAACTTCAGGCTTGACCGACTCGAGTACAAACATGCGGCTGACCATGTCGGCATTCGGGTAGATCGTGGTGTCGTTCCACAATTTGGGGGCGATCAATGCATCGGCCTTTTCGTTGCCGTTGGCGTAATGCATCTGGTTGGTGATATTGGCAATCACCTCGGGACGCAGCAGGTAGTTCATGTAGGCGTAGGCTGCCTTTTCGTTGGGTGCATCGACTGGCATCGCGACCATGTCGAACCACATCGGCGCGCCCTCTTTGGGCACCACGTAATCGATGTTCACATCGCTACCGGCCTTGACCGCCATTTCCTGGGCCTGAGAGATATCGCCAGAGAAGCCCACTGCCACGCAAATCTTGCCCTCGGCCAGATCGGCAATGTAGCTATTGAGGTGGAAATACCGCACATAAGGCCGCACGCTTGTCAGCAAGGCCTCGGCCTTGACGTAGTCGGCCGGGCTTTCACTGTGTGGTGCCAGCCCCAGGTAATTGAGAGCAATGGGCAGCATCTCGGGGCCGTTGTCGATCAACGCCACGCCGCACCCAGCCAGCTTTTTCATGTTCTCGGGCTTGAGAATCAGGTCCCATGAGTCCAGCGGCACAGTGTCGCCCAGCACCGCCTTGACCTTGGCACGGTTGAAGCCGATGCCGGTGCTACCCCACAGGTAGGGGAAGCCATGGGCGTTATCCGGGTCGTTGACCTGCAAGGCTTTGAGCAACACCGGATTAAGGTTGTTCCAGTTGGGTAACTGACGTCGGTCCAGAGGCTTGAGCACCCCGGCTTCGATCTGCCGCGCCAGAAAATGCACAGAGGGAAACACCACGTCATAACCCGAACCCCGGGCCAGGAGTTTGGCGTTGAGTTCTTCGTTGCTCAGAAAAGTGCTGTAACTGGGCTGGATGCCGGTCGCGGCCTGAAAGTTCTTCAAGGTGTCAGCGGCAATGTAGTCGGTCCAGTTATAGATATTGACGACTTCAGCCGCGTGGCTGGCGGGGACCGCCAACAGCAATCCCAGCGTGATGGTTTTTAACATGGTGCTGCCCTCGACTTCGTGACATCAGCTTGCCTTCTATCGGTCAATGCTTCAACGGAAAACCTTCTGCGAGCAGAGAACAGCAGCGTAATAAAGTGTCTCAAACATGATCCACATCATGAAATCCGCCGGATGGTCGACCGTCCAACAAATATTTCTTTTTGTTTCCCAATGCAGTGCTATGTTCAATGCTCGATCAGGACATTTCTGACACCCCTGCAGGGATTTGCCCGACAATCGTGGTTTGGATAATCGGACAAACGGACCTGCGCAGAGACGTCTTGCCCTGCCACTCTGAGTATCGACCGATGCTCGTATGTAACAGGTGGGTCTCATGAACAAGGTTACATTCCCCAATGCCTGCCAGCTGATGCGCTGGCATTTCCATCCAGTCGGCTTCGAGGCCACCATGGATGCCCCCAGCAGCATGATTGCCCGCCTGTTTGATCGCGTCAGCGGCGAGACCCTTGTGGCCATCGCCGGCCTGCCTTGCGCCACGGTGATGCATGCCCGTGACGTGGAAATCATCATTGAAGCCATCGAGGCTGAGATGGAGCTGTTCAGCCAGCCCGGCGCTCGTATGCAAATGTCGTGAATCAGCTGCGCAGCGACTGGCGGCGCTGATCGTCGAAGAACGGTTTGTCGCCGGCCACCCGATCCGAGGCCTTGGGCGCGATGCTGGGATCCTGCGCGTCGATAAACCAGTAACACTGGCGTACGGCCCGCGTGATGGCCACGTAGGCCAGGCGCAACACTTCATCCTGCTGCGCCTTGTCGAAGGCTTGCGGCTCGCCCTTCTCACCCAGTCCCGCCAGGCGATACAACTGATTCTTGGCCGGTGACTGGGTCAGGTGCTGGCAATCGCCGAGCAGAAACACTGCATCGGCCTGCAGCCCCTTGGCGCTGTGATAGCTCAGGGTCTTGATCTGCCGCGATCGGTCGCTGGCAAGCAATCCCTGCAAACGCTCGTCGAAGCGCTGCCGCTCGCTGCCCTTGCGGTACAGCAGCAAGATGCTGTCGCCTTGCTGGTAATGGGCTTGAACGCGCTCGAACAGTGCCGTGTCGTCGCGATCAAGCACCGTGACGGGCCACAGTTCCTGCTGTGCACCACTGGCTTTGGCTTTCTTGCCGGTAATCGCCGGCGCGGCGCGGACGATATGCTCGGCAGCATCGATGATGTGTTGATGGCTGCGGTAGTTTTCGCTGAGCATCACCCGCGTGGTAGCGGGTGCAGAGAACGTCTCGCTAAAGGCCATGAAATAGTGCGGTGAACTGCCGCGCCAGCCGTAGATCGACTGCCAGTCATCGCCGACACACAGCAAGGATGAGTCCTTGGCCTTACGCCCGGCATGCATGGCCGGGCCGCGACGGCGAATCTCGCGCAGGCTGGCGCGCAACCACGAAACGATCTGTGGAGACACGTCCTGAAATTCATCGATCATCAGGTGCGACAACGGGCGCAGGACCTCATCGCTCAGTTGCGTCAGGTTCTCCGGCACGTTTTCGCCAAACAGGGCGAACATCCGGTTGTAAGTCATCACCGGCGGGCTCAGGTCGAGCAAATGTGACTCGAAGGCTTTCCAGAACAGGCTCAGCCCCTCGAAAAAGAACCGGTCCGTATCGTCGCTGGCAAAGCTCATCTGCGCCACGGCCGCCGGCACGTCCAGGCCCAGGTTTTCGATAAAGCCTGCGGCGGCGACGAAGCAATCGAGCAACGGCGCGCTGACCAGTTCACCCTTGACCTTGTAGTCGAATCCGGGACCTGTCACCGCTTTGCCGGCGAGATTCGACAGCAGTTGCCCGCCACTCTGGTAGCTGTCCAGCCAGATCACCGGTTTACCGCAGAACGCCTGAAACAGCGTGCGCTTGATCACCCCTTCGGCCCACAGCGGTAATTTGGCGTCAGGGCGTTTCAGTTCGCGGTCTTCGCGCTCGTCCACACCCAGCACCACCCAGGCGTCCAGTTCGGCAGCGTAACCGTGTACGTGAAAGGCATGGCCGTTGATCTGCATCGTCTGCCGCGTAGGCTTGATGCCCTTGATCGGCCAGGCCCGGGCCTGCTTCCACAAATGCTCGACGCTGTTGCACCAGTCTTCGTCGCGTTTGGCCGACAGTTCGGTGACAGCCAGGCGTTTTTGCACATCGGGATGCTCGCGGTCCAGCATCCTGAGCTGCCGGGCCTGACGGTACAGCGGCGTGATGACCTGACGAAAGCGTTCATCGCGCTGGTACAGGTCGCGGTAGCAGAGGTTGAGGGCCTGACGCTGGGCGTCGTTGATGCGCAGGTCGAACGGATTGCTGTCGATATCCGCCTCGCCCTGCGGCTGGCTGCCTGCCGCTTGATGGGTCAGGTTCTCGAACGCCTGCAGTTGCTCGAAACCCGGCAGGCTGCGCACCAGCGGCAGGATGCGTGAATGAAAGGTACGCACCAGCTCGCGGCCCTGCTGCGGGCTCAAGGCATACCCCCACAGCGCCATGATCTCGATCAGCCGTGCAATAAAGTCCTTGCGCGACTCGCGGGTAAACGTCACCACGGTCATGCTGTCCAGCTCGAACCCCAGATACCGGGTCAGCAACAAAATCCGCAGCACCAGCGAGGTCGACTTGCCCGCACCGGCGCCGGCGATCACGTAGGTGGACGGCGTGTCGCTGAGGATCATTTTCCATTGTGCGGTGCTGGGCTGGGCCTGCACCGGCAGCTTTTGTGCGACATCGGCCTTGAAGCGTTTTTTCAGCTCGGGCGTGAGCGGCAAGCGCCAGTCGTCGAACAGATGATCCTCGATCTGCGGTCCGCGATGCTCCTCGGGACGGGTGTCACGGATCAGCAGCATCTGCCGGCCGCGCTCGACGCCATCCAGATGCCCTTCGCCGTAGCCTTCACGCACCCCCTCGTCATGACCGGCCAGATAACCATCGGTGTGGCCCTGTGCCCAGGACGCCTTGTGCTGTGCGCCAAGCCTGTTCAGGCCACCGCCCAATACCCGCGACAACAGCCGTTTGAGCCAGGGCAAGCGCTGCGTATCGACAAGCTCGATGGCAAGCTCCGGGGGCAATGCAGAAGGCAGGTCGTCAGGCACGCGGTTTTCCGTGGGGGACTTCGAAGGATGCCTATGGTGAACAAAATTGCCGTCTGGCTCCAGAGCTGGCGGCTGGCCATTAGCACCCGATAAGTCAGTGGTCGCCCCGCCCTGCATTTGCCGGGTTCACAACCATACTTTCAGCAATGGCAGGCGTACTCGCTCTCTCAAACCGTAACGGAGGGACCCTATGTTACGGCGTCGCAACTTCTTGGCATTCATATGCCTGGGTGCATCAGGGCCGATTCTCAGTTCAAGACACCGGGCAATAGCCGATGAACATCCCTTGCTGGGGCCGCCCGAAGCGTTTTCATTCGAGGGATTGATCAAGCTGGCCGAGGCCACTTCAGCAAAGCCTTATGTACCTGCGTCCACGGCCATGGCCCCTGTGCTCTCCAGACTTGACTACGACGCTCTGGCCCGGATCAGGTTTGACCCAGAGAAGGCCCTGTTTGCTCAGGGGCCGGGGCAATTTCCGGTAACCTTCTTTCATTTGGGCAAGTTCTTTCAGGTGCCTGTCACCCTGCACGTGATCGACAAGGGCGTTGCTCAAACCCTTGTCTATGACCCCGGCTACTTCGAAATCCCGCCAGACAGTCCTGCACATCAGTTACCCGTACAGGCGGGCTTTGCCGGCTTTCGCTTCCAGGAGAGCCGCCTTGGCAACCAACGGGCACTCAAGTGGCAACAGAATGACTGGCTGGCCTTTCTGGGGGCTTCGTACTTCCGTGCAATCGGCGAACTCTATCAATACGGCCTGTCTGCGCGCGGCATCGCGCTGGATGTCGCGCAGGCCGATAAACCCGAAGAGTTTCCTGACTTCACCCATGTCTGGTTCCAGACGCCGGCCAGCGATAAGGACCCGGACGTCACGCTGTACGCCTTGCTCGACGGGCCGAGTATCTGCGGTGCCTATCGTTTCGTGATCCATAGAGGCAAGGGCGTGGTCATGGACATCGATTGCGCCTTGTTTTTGCGCTGGGAGACAGGTCGCCTGGGTATCGCGCCGCTGACCTCGATGTACTGGTTCAGTGAGGCGGCCAAACGCACCGCCGCAGACTGGCGCCCGGAAGTACATGACTCTGATGGCCTGGCCCTGTGGACGGGAAGTGGCGAACGGATCTGGCGCCCGTTGAACAATCCGCCCCGAACCATGGCTTCGGCGTTCAGCGACAAGACCCCCAAAGGCTTCGGTCTGTTGCAGCGCGATCGTGACTTCAACAACTATCTCGACGGCGTCCGCTACGAGCGTCGTCCTTCGCTGTGGGTCGAGCCGCTCGGCGATTGGGGCGAAGGCAGTGTGCAGTTGGTCGAAATTCCGACCGATGACGAAATTCACGACAATATCGTCGCCATGTGGGTCCCCAAGGCGCCAGCCGAAGCGGGTAACAGTTACCGCTTGCGCTACCGCCTGCATTGGCTGGCTGATGAGCCCTACCCCACGCCCCTGGCTCGTTGTGTCGCCACGCGCCTGGGCCGGGGCGGCCAGGCCGGCCAGACGCGGCCCGAAGGTGTGCGCAATTTCACCGTGGACTTTCAGGGCGCACCTTTGGAAAAGCTGCCTTCGGGGGTAAAGCCGCAAGCGGTTCTGTCTACGTCGAGAGGCAGCCTGTCTGATGTGCTTACCGAGGCTGTGCCTGACGGCGTGGCGGGACACTGGCGGGCGCGATTCGATTTGCGTGTGACGGGCCAGGAACCAGTGGAGCTTCGTCTGTTCCTGCGCCTGGAAGACAAGACGCTGTCGGAAATCTGGCTGTATCAGTATCACCCGTTCGAGTCCTCGTCCGGCCCGGTTGCCGCACAGCAATAGGGCATCAGCCCCGACCTGAGGACGCTATCACCATGCATCCCGTTCGCTCGACCATCGTCGGCAGGCTGCTGGCATTTATCGTCATTGCCTGCAGCCTGGCCCGGGCAGAAGTACAGCCCAGCCACAGCGAGCAGATAGAATGCTTGCTCACGCAGATGACCCTTGAAGAAAAAGCCGGCCAGCTCACACAACCGGGCGTGCAGACGACGCCCACCGGCCCAGTACCGGAAAGCCGCACGACCTTGCCTGTAGAGCTGGCAGGCTCGGTGCTTGGGGTCTACGGCGCCGAACACACACGCCGCCTGCAACAGCAGGTGATGGAGCATTCGCGCTTGCACATTCCGTTGCTGTTTGCATTCGATGTGATTCATGGCTTTCGTACAGTCTTTCCCGTACCGCTGGCAGAGGCCTCAGCGTGGGACCCTGACCTGTCGCAGCGTACAGCCCGTGCCTCGGCCATAGAGGCCAGTGCCAGCGGCGTGCACTGGACCTTTGCCCCTATGGTCGACATTGCCCGCGATCCGCGTTGGGGGCGGGTCGTGGAAGGTGCCGGTGAAGACCCCTTTCTCGGTTCTGCCCTGGCAGTGGCGCGGGTGCGCGGGTTTCGCGGTGCCGGCAGGCACGACCCTTCCTCGTTGCTGGCTACCGCCAAGCACTACGTCGCCTATGGCGCGGCAGAGGCTGGCCGCGACTACAACGTTGCCGACCTGTCCGAACGCACCCTGCGCGAAGTCTACCTGCCGCCCTTTCGGGCTGCAGTAGACGCCGGGGTCGACGCGGTGATGCCCGGTTTCAATGAAATTGCCGGCGTGCCGATGCATGCCCATCGGCCATTGCTCAAGAACATGTTGCGCGAGCAATGGGGCTTTGACGGCGTGATTGTCAGTGATTACACCGGCGTACAGGAATTGATGCGCCACGGCATCGCGGCCACCCCGGAAAGAGCAGCCTTGCTTGCGTTCGACGCAGGCGTTGATATCGACATGGTCAGCGGCTTCTATGCCGCGCACTTGCCAGCCCTGGTCCGTAGCGGGCACATCCCGCAACGTTGGCTGGATGACGCGGTACGGCGTGTTCTACACGCCAAACAAAAACTGGGCCTGTTTGACGACCCGTACCGTTACAGCGACATGGCTCGTGAGCATGCCCGGCTACTGACGCCCGAAACACGAGCCTTGGCGCGCGAAGCCGCGCAAAAGTCGATTGTCTTGCTGAAAAACGACCCTACGCTGCTGCCACTGGCCAAGGACCTGCGCCAGGTGCTGGTAGTCGGTTCGCTGGCAACGGACGCCCAATCGACATTGGGTCCCTGGGCTGGGGCGGGCCGTGCCGAAGAGTCGATCACGGTGCTGCAAGGCATACAGCGCGCGGTGGCTGCCGGGACACAGGTGGTGCATATCGCAGAGCCTGGGCCTGAGAATTCCGGGCTACCGGAGACAGGTGCTCTACAACGTGCCGCTGCCGGGGCCGATGCAATCATTGCGGTTTTGGGTGAAAGCGCCGATATGAGCGGCGAGGCACGTAGCCGCGCCTCGCTGGGGTTACCCGCCGCCCAGGACGCCTGGCTGCAACAGTTGATCGCAACCGGCAAACCCCTGGTGCTCGTGCTGATGAACGGCCGCCCACTGGCATTACCGGAGATCACCGAGAAAGTCCCCGCCATCCTTGAGGCCTGGTTTCTTGGGTCGGAAATGGGCAATGGACTGGCTGATGTGCTGTTTGGCGAAGTCAGTCCCAGCGGCAAACTGCCTGTCTCTTTCCCGCGCGCTGTGGGTCAGATCCCGATCTATTACGGGCATAAGAACACCGGCAGGCCAACCAGCGAAAAAGCTTTCTATACCTCCAGCTACATCGATCAATCATGGCAACCGCGCTACCCGTTCGGTCATGGCTTGAGCTATACCACCTTCAGCTACAGCCTGCCAGAGCTGAGTACGACCCGGCTGAAGGCCACTGAGTCACTGAACGTACAGGTGACCGTGCGCAATACCGGCGTACGTGAAGGCGAGGAGATCATCCAGTTGTACCTGCGTGACGATGTGGCCAGTGTGACGCGGCCGGTACGCGCACTTCGCGGGTTTACCCGAGTCAGGCTCGCCCCGAACCAGGCACAGACGGTTGATTTTGTTCTTGATCAAGACGACTTCGCTCTTCTGGACGAAGATTTCCAGCCTGTTGTCGAGGCCGGGACCTTTACCGTCTTTGTCGGCGGTAGCTCGACCACCGACAATCAAGCCAGCTTCACCGTGATCGACACGGTGCGCCTGCCAACTGCAGTTAAGGCGCGCTGATGCCGGCCATGCCCTGCGCCACTTCGGTGTTATGCGCTGGCATCGCCGTTGTGCTGGTTTTATCCAGCACCGCGTCGGCAGCCCCTGTCGCCGCCACGGTCGAGAACCGTAGCACGTCCACTGTCTGCGCCGAGGAGGACAATGTGTCCATATCGCTGCGTGCAGAAGGCCTTCGGCACCTGCGTATCAAAGCGCTGCAACCCGACTACCTCGACACAATCGACACCGCCGTCGTCGCACCTGACTTTTCAGGCTGCAACTTCGACGGTGGCGCACACCCCACTGACCCGGCGCATCGCTTCCAGCCCCGCAGCGTGGTGTTGCTCGACAACGCCGAGTGGCGCATCGTCGGCCTCACGCTGCCGACGTTCTGGCGCCCGCAACGTGTGCCGGTGCAGATAGGCACCCGTCGCGAGCGTGGCTTTCATCTGCTGCAAGTGTTCAAGAAAGGCAACGGCAAGGCGCTGGAGGCGATTGTGCTCTACCCCGCCGATGGTTACTGGCGCATCAAACCGTTGCCCGAGGCACGCTTTGGCGATGGCGTGTACGGCTCGTCGTTCCTGCTCGGCCCGGTCGAGCAGACACCGCGGCCGGTGGTGAACATCAGATCGATCCGCATTGCGCTCAAGCCGCTCACCTTCCATCTGCGCTTCGGCAATGGCAACCGTGCCGAGGTCCGGGTCGGCGAAATCAGCCGCAGGCAGACCGTGCTCGACGTGACACTGTCCAGGCCCAGCGCCTATGCACAGCCCTTCGCCATGCTGCGCTCGATGTACGTCGCCGCCGACAATGCCGACGTGAGCGAAGTGCGCTGGCTGCAATCGCCTGCGGCCGCCTGGCAAGCGAGATCCTTGCCCGACGTCCGCACACTGGAAGCGATGCAGGTGCGCCTGGGCCGCAGCGTGCCGTCCAGGCACAACACCAGCGCACCGGATATCGAATTCAGCGGCTTCGAGGACGACAACCGCTGATACCCGCCTTACAGCGGGGTATTGACCAACGGCGGCGTACGTGGCGGCACCAGCCGCTTGCTGCCGGTAGCTTCATAGGCCGACGCCAGGTGCAGCAGCGCATTGTCGTCATAAGCACGCCCGGCGAAGGTCAGGCCGACCGGCATGCCGATATCGGCCATTACCCCCATCGGCACGGTGACGGTGGGCACGCCCAGATGGCGAATGGCAAGGTTGCCGTTGGCGACCCAGATGCCATTGCTCCAGGCAATGTCGTTAGAGGCCGGATTGACGTCGGCATCGGCCGGCGCCACATCGGCCACGGTCGGGAAGATCACCGCGTCCAGCCCTAGCCGGTCCATCCACTCCTCAAGGTCAATGCGCCGGGTCTGCTCCAGGCCGCGCAGGCCGTCGGGCAGCGTCGCGATCTGGTCCCAGGGCGTGATCCCGCGCTTTGCCATGTTCACGTATTCGTCCATACCTGCGGCCAGCTCGTCTTCACGATTGGGCAAGGTGCCGGGGTCGTGAGGAAAAATCTGCGCGCCGTCGACATCTGCAAGACGGTTCAGCGCCGGGTCGCCATTGGCACGCAGAAAGTCGTCGAAGGCCCAGCCCGACAGTTCCCACAATTCGTCGTGCATAAAGGCTTTGGACACCAGCCCACGATTGAACACGGTCGGCGCGCCGGGGCGGTCGCCTTCACAGTTGGAGACCAGCGGAAAGTCGGTTTCCACAACCTCGGCACCGGCTGCCAGCAAAGCCAGACGCGCCTGCTTCCAGAGGGCGATCACCGTCGGGCGGGTGTCGATGCGCTGGCCGGTCGGGCCGCCAATACCCGGCGCCTCGCTGGTGCCCATGTCCGGGTCCTGGTTGATAAACATCTTCGGCACGCCAAAACGCTTGCCGGCCAGCGCCGCAGGGCCGGCAGTCAGTGCAGGATACGAGGCCGGACGCACGCTGGAGGCTTGGGGAATCGGCACCCAGGGTTGCAGGCGCCACAGGTCGCCGCGGCTGTCGGGGTCGTCGGCGACCACCACATCGAGCACTTCCAGCAGGTCGGCCATGGTCCGCGCATACGGCACGACCACGTCCATGGTCGGGGTCAGCGGCCAGTTACCGCGCACCGAAATCACCCCGCGCGAGGGTGTATAGGCACACAAACCATTGTTGGAGGCCGGCCCGCGCCCGCTGGACCAGGTTTCTTCGGCCAGGCCAAAGGCTGCGAAGCTGGCGGCCGTAGCAGTGCCGGCACCGTTGGATGAACCGGACGCAAAAGGGGCAGTCAGGTAATCGGCGTTATAGGGGCTTTCAGCCCGGCCATACACGCCGCGCTGCATGCCGCCGTTGGCCATCGGCGGCATATTGGTCTTGCCCAGGCAAATGGCCCCGCCGGCACGCAGGCGCTCGACGGTAAAGGCATCTTTGTGCGCCACAAGGTGCTTGAACGCGGGGCTACCGGAGGCGGCCGTCAGGCCCTTGACCAGATAACTGTCTTTGGCGGTGTAAGGAATGCCATCCAGCGGTCCGAGGATCTTGCCGCTGGCGCGCCGGGCATCGGAAGCCTCGGCCTCGGCAAGGGCTTCAGGGTTACGCACCACAACGGCGTTAAGCGCCGTACTCGTGCCTGGCGCATCAAAGGCATCGATGCGTGCCTGATAGGCCTTGACCAGCTCGACGGCGGTGGTTCGGCCAGACTCGAGCGCGTCGCGCAACTGGGCAATGGAGACTTCGGTGACTTCTGGCATGAACATATTCACTCGGTTTCGAATACAGGCATTACGGCATAAGCAGGTCATTTCGACAGGGCCTAATCTTGCCGTCAATAAGCGCCACTGCATTGTCTGATTGCAGCAGGGCGCAGACAGCCCTGTAAACCACGTGCTTGAGCCGCTAAGCTGCAGCCCCGCCGACGCCTGTCATGATCGCAAGGACCCCGTTTGAACACCGTTACTGAACCGCAACGCCCCAACCGCACCAAAATCATTCTGCTCGGCCTGTTGCAGATTCTGTCGTGGGGCGGCTCGTTTTATCTGCTCGGCGTACTGGCCGACCCGATCGCGGCCGACACCGGCTGGTCGCATCAATGGGTGTTGGGCGGGGCCTCGCTGGGTTTACTGGTGGCTGCATTGTTATCGCCGTTATGTGGGCGGTTGATTGCGCGTATCGGTGGGCGCAAGGTGCTAGGCGCTCATGGCCTGATTCTCGCCGCAGGCCTGGGACTGCTGGCCATCGCGCCGTCGCTGCCGGTTTTTTTGCTGGCCTGGGTGGTGCTTGGCGCGGCCATGGCGACCGGGCTGTATGACGCGCTGTTCACCTCGCTGGGCGCGATGTATGGCATGAAGGCGCGACCGGTGATTGTCGGCATCACCCTGATTTCAGGCTTTACCACCACATTGATCTGGCCGCTGCTGGCGATCATGGACCATGCCATGGGCTGGCGCATGACCTGTGCGGTGCTGGGAATCATCGTGCTGTTTACCCTGTATCCACTTTATCGTTACGCGCTGGCCGAGCATGTACCGTTGCCAGCCAGCACCAAGGCTGCCACCGGTAGCGGGCAAGCGCTGGCACCGTCGATCTACTGGTGCATGACTTTGCTGTTCGCGATTGCCGCCGCCCTGATGACCTGCCTGTCCATCGTCCTGATCACCGTCTTGCAGGCACGCGGTCACAGCCTGGCCTCGGCGATTGCATTGGGTGCACTGATTGGTCCGGCGCAAGTGCTGTGCCGCATAGGCGATTTGCTGATCAAGCGCCAGGCGCCGATGTTCACCGCACTGTTGTCCAGCGGCATGACCGCGCTGGGCCTGCTGCTGGTCGACTTTGCCCCGGACCTGGTGATCCTGGGTCTGCTGTGCTACGGCGTCGGCAACGGCTTGCGGGCCATCGTCAAAAGCACCTTGCCGATGGTGGTCGTGCAGCCCTCGGACTACGCCGTGGTGTCCGGGCGCATGGCGCGGCCCGCCCTGCTCGCCCAGGCCGCAGCGCCTTTGGCCTGCGGCTATGTGATCGCGACATGGGGCAGCGATGCGGTGATTCATTTACTGACGGCACTGGCGCTGATCGCTTTTGGCTTGTGCCTGTGGCTGGTCTTTCTTATCAGGCAGCGTGATCAGGTCAAATAAACATCTAGCTGCGGCGCAACCACTGAAAGCCTGGAATTTCGATGCGCTGCTGGACAGTACCGTCCCAGGCCACATCGAAACCTGCGGTTTTCAGTGCGTCACAAATCTTCTGTGCGACGCGCAGGCTGTGCGCGGGATCATCGGCCATGGCACCAAAGGCAATCATCAGGCCGCCCTCTTCGATGGCGCGCTCCACATCCTGGCCGTGATAAAAGCAGAAGCCGTGGTAAAGCCCTTCGGGCATGTCATGCGTGGCCTCGGCCACTTCGGAAAAACCGTCGGACATGGTGTAGCCGGCATTGCCCAGCGCGCAGATGCCTGCCTGATGCAACCGCTCGAAGACCTTGTCGAGCCGGTCACACGACGTTACCGTCGGCCACGCTTGCTGGGCCTCGCGCTTGTTTTGCAATTGCGGCTCGATCAGGCGCTTGAGCATCGCGCCGTTGCAGTCGTCCTCAAGAATGTCATCGACCATCTCGGTCATTTCTTCAACGGTATAGAAGCCGGACCACACCCATAACCGGATGCTGTTCGCCACATAGCGCTCGTCTTCATTCATGGAATGTTACCTGTGATTGAGTTGCAGGTGGGTACAACATACCGACCGGCACCGGTCAAGGCGGTTCCACAGCCCGTAACTCAATGATTTCAATACACGCAGGGGCCAACAGGTCTATTCTCTGCCGCCAAGGATTGAATTATTCTGCGCGGCATTGATACCGGTCAGCCTGTCGGAAAATTTTTCATACAGATTGCACTGTTGTCTCAACTATTTTAAGCCGTCAAGGTCAGTGTCGTACGCCGAAACTCGTGGGGGAATCGGTGTTTATTATTCGGGGAGCGAGTCACATGGCAGTACTGCAGATCGGCACAATCGAAGCGATCAAGAATAAACAGCCGCACCTGCTCGAAGAGTGGCTCAAGGGCCTGCAAGCCAAGGGCGCCACCCGCAATCTCAAAGAGCAAGACCTGCATCAGCAAACCACCGAGTTCCTGCAGCTGGTTATCACAGGACTCGAAAACGGCAACGGTACCGTCATCGCCGCTGCCGGCTGGGCCGAAACCCGCCAGTTTCTGGAAAAGCTGTCGGCCAGCCGTGCCCTGCTCGGCCAGGACTCGCAGCAGACTGCCAATTTCATCTTTGCGTTGAAGGGCCCGTTGTTCAGCCTGCTGCAAAGCCACTACCGCGACGACCCGGCACAACTGGCCGAGCAACTGCTGGAAATCTCCGAACTGTTCGATGCCTTGGGCCTGCATACCATCGCCACCTTCCAGAAGTCCCGTGAGGCGGTGATCAAGCGCCAGCAGGAAGAGCTGCTGGAACTGTCGACCCCGGTGGTCAAGCTGTGGGACGGCGTGCTGGCCCTGCCGATGATCGGCACCCTGGACTCGCAACGCACCCAGATGGTCATGGAGTCTTTGCTGCAACGCATCGTCGACACCGGCTCGGAAATCGCCATTATCGACATCACCGGCGTGCCGACCGTCGATACCCTGGTGGCCCAGCACCTGCTCAAGACCGTCACCGCCATCCGCCTGATGGGCGCTGACTGCATCATCAGCGGCGTACGGCCGCAAATTGCCCAGACCATCGTGCACCTGGGGCTTGACCTGCAAGGCGTGGTCACCAAGGCCAACCTGTCGGATGCCTTGAAACTGGCGCTGACCCGCCTGGGCATCAACCTTGCCAAAGCGGTCTGAAATCATGGACAGAATTCCGATTCTGCGCATGGGCGAGTTTCTGCTGGTGACCATTCAGGTCGACATGCATGACCAGCTTGCCCTGACCCTGCAAGACGACCTGGCCGAGCTGATCAGCAAGACCTCGGCACGCGGCGTGCTGATCGACATCTCGGCGCTGGACATGGTCGACTCCTTTATCGGTCGCATGATCGGCACCATTGCCGGCCTGTCGCGGATCATGGACGCCGAGACCATGCTGGTGGGCATGCAGCCGGCGGTGGCGATCACCCTGGTCGAGCTGGGCATGGACCTGCCCGGCGTCAGCACCGCGCTGAACGTCGAACGTGGCATGCAACGGCTACGCGAGCGAGTGAGCCTGCGATGATCGAGCGCAGCAGCGGCACCCAGCCGATCACCATCGAGCAGGACGTGGTACTGGCTCGCCAGACCGCACGCAAGCTGGCCACCGAGTGCGGCATGCGCCTGGTCGACCTGACCAAGATGGTCACGGCGGTCAGTGAACTGGCGCGCAATACCGTGGTTTATGGCGGCGGTGGCGACATGGACTGGCAGATTCTCGACGACAGCACCCGGGTCGGCCTGCGCCTGACCTTTCGTGACGAAGGCCCGGGCATTCCCGACCTCAAGCTGGCACTCACCGACGGCTGGACTTCGGGCGGTGGCCTGGGCCTGGGACTGACCGGCGCGCGGCGGCTGGTGGATGAATTCGAACTGGACACCGCGCCAGGTCAAGGCACCCGGATAACGATTACCCGATGGACATGACGATAAGCGGCACCCTGACCTGGGTTCTGTCGATCGAGGACAGCAGCCAGGTCGGGCATGCCCGCCGCTCTGCGCAAAAGCTCGCCGAAGAACATGGCTTCGACGAAACCGACGCCGGCCGTGTGGCGCTGGTCGCCACCGAACTGACCAGCAACCTGCTCAAACATGCCGCGCATGGCGAACTGCACCTGCGCGCGTTGCCGCGCCCGGACGGTTTCGGCATCGAGTTGCTGGCGGTGGATCGCGGCCAGGGCTTTGACCTCGATGCCTGCCTGGCCGATGGTTTTTCCACCGGCGGTACTCAAGGCATTGGCCTGGGCGCTATTTCGCGTCTGGCCGAAGTCTTCGATGTCTATAGCGACCAGCGTGGCACGGTGTTGCTCGCCCGCCTGTACCGACGTGGCGACAAGGCCCCGGATCTTTCATTCGGGGTCAGCCAGCACTCCCTGCATAACGATCCTGCGTGCGGCGATGTCTGGCACCTGAGCGTCAAAGGCACCCGCTTCAGTGCGCTGGTCATCGACGGCCTTGGCCACGGCCCGGAGGCCGAACTGGCCGCCCGCGCCGGTGAGAAAGCCTTCGGCGATGCGCCGTTCAGCGCGCCCACACAGCTGATGAACGAGCTGAACCAGGCCATGGGCGGCACCCGGGGCGGCGCCGTCGCCATTGCGCAATACCAGGCAGCGAACGGACTGCTGAGCTTTACCGGTATCGGCAATATCAGCGCCAGCCTGGTCAATGCCGCGCGTTCCAGAGGCCTGGCTTCACACCCTGGCATCGTCGGCACCCAGTATCGCAAGGCCCAATCGTTCGATTATCCCCAGGTCAACGGACACCTTTTAATCATGTACAGTGACGGCTTGCAGTCACGCTGGAACCTTCAAGACTACCCCGGCCTGGTACATCGCCACCCCGCAGTGATCGCCACCGTCCTGCACCGTGACTTCTGTCGCGGTCGTGACGATGTCACGGTCATCGTGCTGACACTGGAGGCTGAACATGGCTGACACCGGCAACGACCCGGCAGCGCAAATCAAACGCCTGCAAGATGAAAACGACGCCTTGCGCGCCGAACTGGATGAAACCAACCAAGGCGTGCTGGCCCTGTATTCGGAGCTCGACACCCAGGCCGAACAGCTACGCCAGGCCTCGGACCTGAAAAGCCGGTTTCTGTCGTACATGAGCCACGAGTTTCGCACCCCGCTGGGTTCGATCCTGAGCATTACCAGCCTGTTGACCGATGAACTCGACGGGCCGCTGAGCATCGAGCAACACAAGCAGGTGGCGTTTGTCAGTAGCGCAACGCGCGAACTGAGCGACATGGTCGATGACCTGCTCGACCTCGCCAAGATCGAAGCCGGGCGCATCAATATCTCACCGGCCTGGTTCGACATGCTCGACCTGTTCGCCGCCCTGCGCGGCATGTTCCGGCCTATCGTCGACACCGGCAACGTCGACCTGATCTTCGAAGAGCCGCAAGGCTTGCCGCAGTTGTTCACCGACGACAAGAAGCTGGCGCAGATTCTGCGCAACTTCATTGCCAATTCGTTGAAATTCACCAGCCACGGTGAAGTGCGTGTCTCGGCGCAACTTGAAGGCAACGATCAGATCCGTTTTGCAGTCAGCGACACCGGCATTGGCATCGCCCCCGAACTGCACGACAAACTGTTCGAAGACTTTTCCCAGGTCGACTCGCCACTGCAAAAACGCTTGCGCGGCACAGGCTTGGGCCTGTCGCTGTGCAAACGCTTCGCGGCACTGCTCGGTGGCCGGGTGGGCGTCGAAAGTATGCCGGGGGTGGGCTCCAGCTTCTTTGTCGTCATTCCGCTGGCGATTGCCGAGGACACCGCTGATGAAGCGTGAAATCCGCCTGCTGATCGTCGATGACAACACCGCCACCCGCTATGCCCTGCGCCGACGCCTTGAAAAACATGGCTATACAGTGCAGGAAGCAGGCACTGGCGGTGAAGGTCTGAGCCTGCTTGATGCCGAGCAACCCGATGCACTGATCCTCGACGTCAACCTGCCGGACATGAGCGGTTTCGACATCGTGCGCCGCCTGCGCGCCGATCCGTTTACCGCTTTGCTGCCCGTTATTCACGTGTCGGCCGCCTCGATCCAGACCGGTGACATCATTACCGGCCTGAACGCCGGCGCCGACGCCTATCTGATTCACCCGGTCGACCCGGACGTCCTGTTAGCCACCCTGCGCACCTTGCTGCGGGTGCGCGATACCGAAAACGCCCTGCGCGAGAGCGAGGCGCGGTTTCGCGAAATCTTCGTCAACGTTTCGGCGCCCATTGCCGTGCTGGATGCACAACTGAAGGTGCACGAATGCAACCGCGCCTTCAGCCAGCTGATTCAGGACAATCGCAATCCCCAGGGCCTGGACGAATGCTTTGCCGGCGAACAGACCGCGCTGATCGATGAGCTGCGCCGCAGGCTGGCCGACGGTGAGCGCTGGCAGGGTTCGCTGACGATGTGCGTAAAGGGCCAGTTGCGCGAAACCGAATGGCAGCTCTCGCCCTACCGTACGCCGGGCTTGAGCCTGGTGTTTGTCGAAGACGTCACCGAGCACCGCCACCGCGAGCGCTCGCACCTGGCGCAACTGGACACCGCCAACACCCAACTGGCCATCGAAGTCGCCGAACGGGCACGCACCGAGGCACAGTTGCTGCAAGTACAGAAGATGGACGCCCTGGGCAACCTCACCGGCGGTATTGCCCACGACTTCAACAACCTGCTGACCGGCATTATCACCAGCCTGGAACTGATCCAGAAGCGCATTGGCGATTCACGCCTAGACAAGCTGCAGCTCTACACCGAGGCCGCCCTCAGCTCGGCGATGAGCGCCGCCTCACTGACCCACCGGCTGCTGGCCTTCGCCCGCAAGCAACCACTCGATACCCGGCCGGTCAACGTCAACGAACGCGTGCGCTCGCTGGAAGAACTGCTGCAACGTACGATCGGCGAACGCATCGCCCTGCAATTCGAGCTGACCACCCATGCAGCCATCGCGCTGGTCGACCCAAGCCAGCTCGAAAGCGCCGTGCTCAATCTGGTGATCAATGCCCGCGACGCCTTGCCGTTGGGCGGACATATCTGGATCGCGACCTACATGGCCCACTCCAGCGGCGACCCGAACCTGGCCGACGGCGCCTACGTGGCGCTGAGTGTGCGCGACGACGGCACCGGCATCGACCACACGCTGATCGACAAGGTGTTCGACCCGTTCTTCACCACCAAACCGCTGGGCCAGGGCACCGGGCTCGGGCTGTCGAGCATCTACGGCTTCGCCCGCCAGTCAGCCGGCAATGCGAGCATTCGCAGCGTCGCAGGCCGGGGTACCGAGGTGACCATCATGCTGCCCGCCAGCCTGGAGCCCGAAATCGCCGAGCGCCCCGCGCAAAACCCGCCGCCGCAAGGTGCCGGCGAGCATGTGCTGATCGTCGATGACATTGCCTCGGTGCGCATGTTCGTCGCCGAAGTACTGATCGACGCCGGTTATCGCTGCACTGCCTGCGAGGATGTCGACGCCGCCTTGCGGCACCTGCAGAACGACCCCTCGATCAACCTGCTGCTCACCGACGTCGGCCTGCCACGCATGAGCGGCCGCGAGCTGGCCGAACGTGCACGCCATCAACGGCCCGACCTGCCGATCCTGTTCATGACCGGCTACGCAGCAGGGGCCATGAACCGACAGATGTTTCTCGGCGACAGCATGGACATGCTGATCAAGCCGTTCCAGATCAACGAACTGCTCGACAAGGTCGGCAGGACGCTGGCGGGAGGTTGACAATCATTCCAGTAATGCCACCAGATGCGCTTCAAGCCCTGAAGCCTGTACCTCGACGATTGCCACCGTCACCGGCAACTTGAAGCGCCTTGGCCCTGCACTGCCGGGGTTGAGATAGAGCCGCTCGCCACGCCACTCGATCAGCGGCTTGTGCGAGTGCCCGGTGATCACCAGCCTGATCGCCGGATCGAGGTCAGACGGGACATCAGCGATGTCATGTACCAGCAGGATTTTGCAGCCACCCAATTCGAACTCCAGCCGATCCGGCAATTCATTTGCCCAGATGGCTTTCAGGTCGTTATTGCCGCGCACAACATGCACTGGCGCAATATGCGCCAGTTGCTCAAGAATGTCGGACTTGCCGATATCGCCGGCATGGATAATCTGCTCGCACCCTTGTAACGCCGTCAGCGCTTCAGGTCGCAGCAGGCCATGGGTATCGGATATCACACCAGCTTTCATGCAGACTCCTGTCAGTCAACGGCGCACATTATTCTGGCTGGGCAAAACCGCACCTGAATAACATTTCCACATGGTCGGGCCAGCCAAAACCGATGTCGTTAAGCTTGCGCACGGCGGTTCTCAGAAAGCGCGGGCCGTCCACGTCAGTACCGCAGAACCACACCACTTGTACGGTCTTGTTGACTTCGCCGCTCTGATCGAAGCCGACGCTGTAATTGACATCGACGTTCTCGCCGAATTCGGCGCGCAGCGAACTGATCAGTTGCTCACGCTGCTCAGGCGTGGGGATAAAAGCCTGGGACTGTTGGTAGCCACGATACAACTTGCCGGGGACTGACCAGTCGAAAATCACGACGAAGGCAAAGGCCGAAACCAGCACCAGAAGAAGCAACAGCATGCGCGTTCTGCGGGTCATAAGGAGATGTCCATATCAAGTTTCGTGATCTTACGACTGCTTATGCAGCAGGTCGACGCTCAACCGCTGACACACCCGATTGCGCCCTTGCCGCTTGGCCTCATACAAAAAACTGTCAGCCCTGGCCAGCAGGTCAGCAGGTGTTTCAGCAGCCGTCGAACGGGTGCTGACCACTCCGGCACTGATGGTCACGGTGCCAAACGGGCTAGCGGCATGCTCCAGGCGGTCGGCGGCAATCGCCGCGCGGATGCGCTCGGCCACGCCTGTGGCAACGTCGAGATCGGTGTCGGGCAGCAGAACCACGAACTCTTCCCCGCCATAACGGGCGGCCAGATAGCTCTGATGCTGAACACCGGGCAGCGTGAGTTGGTCGCGAATCAGAGCAGCCACGCGCTTCAGGCATTCGTCGCCCTGCAAGTGGCCATAACGGTCGTTGTACTGCTTGAACCAGTCGATATCCAGCAGAATGATCCCCAGTGACATACTCCTGAGCTGGCTGCGCGCCCAAGCCTGGGCCAGCGCTGTGTCGAAGCGGCGCCGGTTGGCGATGCCGGTCAAGCCGTCGGTGTGGGCGATCTGCTCCAGTTCATGGTGCGCTGCGCTGAGTTTGCCCTGCGCGGTCAGCAACTGCTGAATCTGCCGCCAGATCAGATACCCCAGGATCAACAGCGCAGCGATCATCAACCCGGTGATCATGAACGAGCGCACCACATATCCCCACCATGGCGCATAGACCGACGTCGACGACAGCCCGGCAGCGATCACCAGCGGCAGCCCATGTACGCTGCGGTAGGCATAGAGCCTTTCAATATGATCGATCACCGAGGTGACAAACACGATGCCATTGGGTCGCGCAGGCAAGTACTTGCTGAAGATCTCGCCTTTGGAAATGTTGGTGGTCATCAGCCCGTCGATGGTGGGCCGGCGCGCCAACAACTCACCGTTGTAGCGGGCAATGAAGATCACCCCTTGAGTGTCGACGTTCAGGCGTTCGAAAAAAGTCTGGAAATAAGCCACCGGCACCGTGGCCAGAACCACTCCGGCAAAACGCCCATCCGCTGTTTCAAGCCGGCGACTGATCGGAATGATCGGCTCGCCGGTGGTGCGGCTCACTACAATCGAGCCGACATTGACCAGCGCCGAAGGGTTATCGCGGTGATAGATAAAGTAATCGCGATCGCTGTTGTTTTTGTTGCTCGGCTCGGTGCTGAACGAGTTGGCGACCCAGTTGCCGTCAGCGTCGTAGATAAACAACCCTTGCAGGCCTTCGACATCCGCCACATTGCGCGCCATGAGCCGGGACAGGCGCAGACGCTGCTGCGGCCCGACACCATCGACCTCAATGCGCTCGGCAAGATTCTTGAGGGTGTTATCGGCCTGGCGCACGGTGTCGATGGCATGCTGTTCAACAGCACGGGCGATGTTGAACACCGCCGTTTCAGCACTGGCCAGACGCTCGTTGGCCGATTGCCTGATCTGCCAGGCAGTGGCCAGAATCAGCGAGATACACACCAGACAGATAAAGAACACCAGCCAGACCGACAGGGTCTTGTGTGACAGTCGCTCCGGTTCGGCTGAAATACTCGTCATGAGACCTCGTTATTATTCTGACGCACGGCTTGCCCACATGCAGATTTCATACCTTTGAACCACTTGCTCAGCTTATTGCCAACGGCCCGGCCGGACGAACACCCAGGTTCTGGTAAAAGCGCAGCAGATAACCATCCGGGTCTGCGACGACAAACTGCCGGTTACCGCTTTCCTCTGCACCGACACGGTACCAACGCTCTTCAACCGGCAAGAACAGCGCAATGCCCTCACGCGCCAGCGCTTCAAGCAGCGGCGCCACGGCCGTGACGCGAATCTGCACATTGAGCCCCTTGCCAAACGGGTAGCTGTCCGGGCAGTACCCGTCATCAAACGTACGTCCGGCGCCGATCTGATCGATCATCAACTCCGCCTCGCCGATCTTCAGATAACAGAAGCCCTCTTCGGGACGCTCGTACACACAGGTAAAACCGAGGATGTCGCAATAAAACCGCCTGGAAGCACGCCAGTCGGATACGGAAAATTCGGGAACCAGAGCATTGCTCATGACAGGGCTTCTCTTCGGACATTAGCGATGGCCTGAATCATACGATTGTAGGAGGGAGCGGGCGGCGATCCGTCTCTGCTGGCGATTGAGCGCGAAGCGCTCACAGAAATCTATGAAACGCTGAACATTTACGACTGCTAACGCAGCCGACCGCGGTGGTCCGGCATTCCGGCAGAGCCCCCTCCTACAATCGCATGTTTGCTGCGCGACAGCGCGGCGCCGTGGCGGCGGGTGATCTCCTACTGTGCAGTTCCTGAACACTGCACTGTCCAGTTGTTCACCCCCTGAACACTCAACCAGCCTCAACTCCAATAAATCCGGGTTGGCACAGCTCATGCTGAGCATCCTTCAATCCGCAACGCCAAGCCGCCTGGTGCGGCCCCCATAACAAGCACAACGAGGATGCCCCATGTCTGAGACTTCAAGCCTGCTGCCCAATCAACTGTGGAACGAGCGCCTGTTCAACGGCGCGTGGGTCGCAGGACCGCTGGCCCCAGGCGAGGTGATCGAACCAGCCAGTGGCGCCACGCTGGGCCGCATTGGCCTGGCCGATGCCGACACCGTGGCCCACTCGGCGCAGGTGGCACGCGACGCACAGGAAAACTGGTTCGCCCTGCCCTATGACGATCGTGCCCGCGTGCTGCGTAAAGCGGCGCAACTGGCCGAGCAGCATTTCGATGAGATCGTCGAGTGGCTGGTACGTGAAAGCGGCTCGACCCGGCCCAAGGCGGCCTTTGAAACCAGCCTGACCATCAAGGCCTTTTATGAAAGCGCAGGCCTGCCTTCGCGCAGCCAGGGCGAGGTGCTACCGACTTCACCGGGCCGCCTGAGTCTGGCGCGCCGTCGCCCGCTGGGTGTTATCGGGATCATTTCGCCGTTCAATTTTCCGTTGTACCTGGCCGCGCGCGCTGTGGCACCGGCACTGGCGGTGGGCAACAGCGTGATCCTCAAGCCCGACCCACGCACGGCAGTGTGCGGCGGCCTGGTGCTGGCGCGGCTGTTTGAACTGGCCGGTCTGCCAGCCGGCGCGCTGCACGTGCTGCCGGGCGCGGCCGAAGCGGGTGCGGCGCTGGTCGCCGAGCCGAATGTAGCGATGATCCAGTTCACCGGCTCTACCGGTGCCGGACGCAAGGTCGGCGAAGCGGCAGGCAAACACCTGAAAAAAGTCTCGCTGGAACTGGGCGGCAAGAACTCGCTGATCGTGCTCGACGATGCCGACCTGGACACTGCGCTCGCTAACGCCACCTGGGGCGTGTACCTGCACCAGGGGCAGATCTGCATGTCGACCGGCCGTTTGCTGGTCCAACGCGGCATCTACGACACCTTTGTCGAGCGCCTGACCGCCAAGGCGCGCAGCCTGACCGTGGGTGATCCTGCACAAGGCGAAGTGCACCTGGGCCCGCTGATCAATGCCCAGCAACGCGACCATGCCTACAAGGTCGTGCAGGCCGCGCAACAGGCCGGTGCGCGCATCGAAGCCGGCGGCGAGTACGACGGGCTGTTTTTCCAGGCCACCGTGCTCAGCGGTGTGCAGCAGGACAACCCGGCCTTTCATGAAGAGATCTTCGGCCCGGTCGCCGTCGTCGTGCCGTTCGACACCGACGAGGACGCCATTCGCCTGGCCAACGATACCGAGTACGGCCTGTCGGCAGCGGTCATTTCCCGTGATGTGGGGCGCGCATTGAAGCTGGGCGAGCGCCTGCGCACCGGTCTGCTGCACATCAATGACCAGACCGTGAACGACGAAGTGATCAACCCGTTCGGCGGCGTCGGCGCCTCCGGCAACGGCACCAGCATTGGCGGCCCGGCCAACTGGGAAGAGTTCACCCAATGGCAGTGGCTGACCCTCAAGGGCGACGCACCGCTGTACCCGCTTTAAAGCACCGTTTAAACATTCACCACCTGCGTTAACCAAAAGAGAAAAATAATAATGAGCACAACCTTTCGAGCCATCAAAGCTGCTGTTACCCGTACCAAAGGCGCGCCGTTCGTGATCGAAGCGGCACGCATCCGCGAGCCCAAGGACGACGAAGTGCTGGTGCGCATCGTCGCCACCGGCATGTGTCACACCGACATGATCGTGCGCGACCAGTACTACCCGGTGCCGCTGCCGGCGGTGCTGGGCCATGAAGGGTCCGGCGTGGTCGAAGCCATCGGGCCGCAGGTGCGCGGCCTGGCGGTGGGCGATCATGTGGTGCTGACCTACGGCTATTGCGGGCACTGCAAACCGTGTGGCGGCGGTCATGCTGCTTACTGCCAAGAGTTTTTCGGACGCAACTTCAGCGGCGCCGACCCGCACGGCCACAATGCGTTGCAAGACGAACGCGGCGAGGCGCTGCATGACCACTTCTTCGCCCAGTCTTCGTTTGCCACCTATGCCATCAGCCGCGAGAACAACGCGGTCAAGGTGCCCAAGGAGGCGCCGCTGGCGCTGCTCGGCCCGTTGGGTTGCGGCATCCAGACCGGCGCCGGTGCGGTGATCAACTCGCTGAAAGTCACCCCCGGCAGCAGCTTTGTCGCCTTTGGCGCCGGTGCCGTGGGGCTGTCGGCGGTATTGGCGGCCAGAGTTGCAGGCGCCTCGGTGATCATTGCCGTGGACGTGGTGCCGTCACGCCTGGAACTGGCGCTGGAGCTGGGCGCGACGCACGTGGTGAACAGCAAGGACAGCGACGCGGTGGCGGTGATTCGTGAAATCACCGGCGGGGCGAATTTTGCCCTGGAATCCACCGGTCGCCCGCAAGTGCTGCGCCAGGCCGTGGATTCATTGGGCAGCCTCGGTTGCGTGGGCGTGGTCGGCGCGCCGCCGCTGGGCACCACCGCCGAGTTCGACGTCAACGACCTGCTGCTCGGGGGCAAGAGCATTCGTGGCATCGTCGAAGGCGACAGCGTGCCGCAACAGTTCATCCCGCAACTGGTCGAGCTGCACCTGCAAGGGCGCTTCGCGTTCGACAAACTGGTGAAGTTCTACCCCTTCGAGCAAATCAACCAGGCCGCTGAAGACAGCGAAAAAGGCATCACCCTCAAGCCCGTGCTGATGATCGGTAGCTGACGCAGCACCGCCGTCACGGCTGCGGCCGTGGCGGCACCCCCTTCCAATTAAAAAAATAACAGGAACCCATCATGCACGTTCGAGCCATCCAGTCTTCTGTTCTGGCGGCCAGCCTGTTGCTGTCTGCCAGAGCCTTTGCCGTCGACGTCAACGCCGGCGACTACACCGCCCTGCCCCCCGGCACCAGCGTGGCCGCCTGGTATCAGCAATACAGCCGCGCCAGCAGCTTCAACCCCGACGGCGGCGGCACGGTGTCGGATAACACCCGCCTGAAAAGCAATATCAGCATCCTGCGCCTGATCCACTTCACGGAAATCGCCGGCATCACCGTCGACCCCCAAGTCTTGCTGCCGTTCGGCCATGTCTATAACGCGAGAATCGCGGGCCAGTCGCTGGGCAGCGCCAGCGGCATGGCCGACCCGATCTTTGGCGCGACCTTCTGGCTGGTCAACCAGCCCGGCGCCGGCAGCAGCGGGCGCTATTTCGGCGTGACCCCGTTGCTGTATGTGCCGTGGGGCAGTTACCACAAGGGCGACTCGCTGAACCTGGGCGAGAATCGCTACAAGTTCGACCTGCAACTGGGCTGGGTCGAGCCGCTGTGGGGCAAGACCTCGCTGGAGCTGTACGGCGACGCGGTGCTGTACGGTGATAACGATGACGCCGGGGCCGGCAACCAGAAGCTTGAGCAAGACCCCACTTATCAGGTGCAGGCCAACCTGCGCTACGACTTCAACCCGAGTCAGCGCATTGCGCTGGGCTATTCGGCCAGCACCGGCGGCAAGCAGTTTATCGACGGTGACTACATTGGCCAGAAGACCGAGGTGCAGCAGGTGCGTTTCGAGTTCCAGCAAATGGTCGCCCGCAATGTGCAGCTCAGTGCGCAACTGACTCACGATGTGCAGGCCGAAGGCGGCTTTCGTGAGGATGTGGGGATAAACCTGAGGGCGTTGCTACTGTTCTGATCGGTGACTTCTGAGGCTTTACACAGGTGGCTGCGCGGGGTTTTACTCAGCAGCCACGACTAATAAAAATCAGGGTGCCTTGATGGATAGCTTGCTGCTGACCGATCCCCAGCGCCTGGCCGGCGCCCGCCGGCTTTTGTTTGAAGGCGCGCCATTGCCTGCCGGACTGTTGCCTGAGCCGGTTGCCCGCTCCTGGGAGCGCTCGCGCGATGCCGGGCTGAGCCCGTGGGAGTCGCGCCTGCACCGTCCCGACGTCACCCTTTTCGACCTTGATGACAGCGACCGGCAACTGGGCGCGTGCGTGCAGCCTGAATTCGAGCGTCTCTGGCAGGTGTTTGGCGGCCAGTCGTGGACGCTGTTCTGCGTCAATACCCGAGGTGTAATCATCCAGTCCCGGCATGCCGGCCCCATGGATGCGCTGGAGCCGTTGCAGATCGGCCGGCGCGTACACGAAGCGGACATCGGCACCACCGCGCCCAGTTGCACCCTGGCCGAAGACCAACCCGTCGTGCTGCACGGCTGGCAACATTACCTGAGCGAATTCGAGCGTTTCTTCTGTGTGTCGATGCCGGTGCATGGCGTGCACGGCGAACTGATCGGCGCGCTGGACATCACCGGCATTGGCGAACGCAATGCCCAGGCCGTGCTCGACCAGTTACGCCTCGCCGCCATGGCCACTGAAAACCGCCTGTTTGCACACCTGGGCGACTGCCAGATCCTTAGCCTGCAACACGACCCGCGCCTGATCGGCACGCCCCTGCAAGGCTTGTTGGCTCTGGATGGCGACGGCCACATTCACGCCGCCAACGGCACCGCCCGACGGCTGCTGGGCATGCCCGCGGGGCTGGCTCACTGGCAGCAGTGGTTTACCCGCGACCCCAGCCTCGACGCACAACGTCACACACCGGGCCTGGTACGGCTCAACGACGGTTCCTGCCTGTATGCTCATGCGCTGGGTGCAAGACCGCACAACACCGCCACCCGTTACCACGGCGATCACTCGCCAGTGGGCCGCGACCCACAACTCAATCGCCAGTTCGAGGCCGCGCGCAAAGCCTTTGCCGCCAGCATCCCGGTGCTGCTGCTGGGCGAAACCGGCACTGGCAAAGAAGTGTTTGCCCGCGCCTTGCATGGCGAAGTCTGCCCCGACGCGCCATTCGTGGCGATCAATTGCTCGGCGATTCCGGAAAGCCTGATCGAGGCAGAGCTGTTCGGCTACAGCGACGGGACCTTCACCGGGGCGCGCAAAGGCGGCGCCAGTGGCCGGCTTGAAGAGGCTCACGGCGGCACGTTGCTGCTGGATGAAATCGGCGACATGCCAGCGCCCTTGCAGACGCGCTTGTTGCGCGTGCTGCAAGAGCGCCGGGTGACCCGCCTCGGCAGCTCGGAGAGCCGGCCGCTGGACGTGCGCCTGATCAGCGCCACGCACTGCGACCTGCCGGCGCTGATCGGCGAACGACGCTTTCGTGAAGACCTGTACTACCGGCTCAACGGCCTGACCGCGCATTTGCCGGCGCTGCGCGAGCGCAAAGACCTGCATCACCTGATCGATACGCTGCTGCGCCAACACGGTAAAAACCGCCTGCACCCGGACAGCCTGGCTTCTCTGCTGGCCCAGCGCTGGCCGGGCAATATTCGGCAGCTGGAACAAACCCTGCGGCTGGCCAGCGCCCTGGCAGAAGACAGCGGTGAAATCCTGCCCGAACATTTATGCGGACTGCCAGCGGGTACCATGGCCCCGGCTTTATCGCTCAAGGCAGCGCAGCAGCGAACCATACAGGACACCTTGCAGGCCAACGGTGGCAATATCTCCGCCACCGCACAAGAGCTGGGTATTTCGCGCACCACGCTGTACAAGAAATTGCGTGAGGTATGATCTCAGCCCGCTTCCACCACTTCCTCGCCGCTGCGTTCCCTGACCGGGCAAGGCGCTTCGGCGCGGTGCAGGTTCAAAGCGGTGTTGATGATGCCGATATGGCTGAAGGCCTGAGGGAAGTTGCCGAGCATGCGCTGGTCCTTGACGTCATATTGCTCGGCCAGCAGCCCGACGTCGTTGCACAGCCCGCACAGGCGCTCGAACAGGGCGCGGGCTTCGTCCATGCGCCCCAGCAGCACATACACGTCGGCTAGCCAGAACGAACAGACCAGGAACGTGCCCTCGCCGCCCGCGACCCCGTCGTGGCTGCGCTCGGCGTCGTAGCGCAGCAACAGGCCGTCCTGCATCAGGGTGCGTTCGATTTCAGTCACGGTGCCGAGCACACGCGGGTCATCGGCAGGCAAAAAGCCGGTCAGGGCAATTTGCAACAGGCTGGCGTCCACGGTCTTCGAGCCGTAAGACTGCACAAAGCAGCCCAGGCTTTCGTCATAACCATGCTTGCAGACATCGGCATGGATTTCGTCGGCCACATCGCGGCAGCGCTGGGCCAGGCGGCGGTCACGGTCAGTGGTGGCCAGGCTTGCCAGTTGCTTGGCATTACGGTCGAAGGCCACCCAGGCCATGACTTTGGAATGGGTGAAGTGCCGGGGCTCACAACGGATTTCCCAGATGCCGGCATCCGGCTGGCGCCAGACTTTTTCCAGATACGGCATGACCAGCCGCGAGATGCCAACACCGCGCGGGTGTTGGGGCATACCGCTGCGCGTGGCATGGGTCATGGCATCGGCCACTTCGCCATAGACGTCCAGTTGCATCTGCGTGGCGGCGCCATTGCCGACCCGCACCGGTTTCGAGCCTTCGTAGCCGGCCAGCCACGGCAGTTCGTACTCCTGCAGCCGTCGCTCGCCGCCCAGGCCGTACATGATCTGAATCTGCTCGGGGTTACCGGCGATCGAACGCAGCAGCCAGTCACGCCAGGCCGTAGCTTCTTCGAGATAACCCAGGTTGATGAACGCCAACAACGTCATGGTTGCGTCGCGCAGCCAGCAGTAGCGGTAGTCCCAGTTACGCTCGCCGCCCAGTTCTTCGGGCAACGAGGTAGTGACCGCCGCGACGATACCGCCGGTGGGCAGGTAAGTCATGGCCTTGAGGGTGATCAGCGAGCGCTTGACCTGTTCACTCCAGGCGCCGACTTCCGGACAATGCCCGGAGAAATCCAGCCAGAAGCGCGTGGTGTCCTTGAGCGCCTGCTCGACATCGAGCGCAGCCTGTACCGGCTCATTGGAAGGTTGCCAGGCGATACAGAAGGTCTTGCGCTCACCGGCTTGCACATGAAAACGGCTGCCGGTGTGGTGGTCCTTGGGGTGCAGATCGACCGGGCTGTGCAGCACCAGCATGTCGGGGCCGGCAACAGCAGTCAGCACATGTGGCTCACGTTTTTCGACCCAGGGCACGGTGCTGCCGTAGTCGAAGCGAATCGCCAGGTCCATGACGAACTCGACCTGCCCTTCAAGCCCGACCACGCTGCGCACCACGTGGCCTTGGGTGTTCATGGGCATGAAGTCGACCAGCATGGCACGGCCGGTCGCGGTGTGGAATTCGGTCTCCAGAATCAGCGTGCCGTCCCGGTAACGCCGCTCGGTGCGCGTGACCTCGGCGGCCGGAGCGATTTTCCAGCAACCGTTGTCGCTGTCGCCCAGCAAGGCGGCAAAACACGCCGGTGCATCGAAGCGCGGAAAGCACAGCCAGTCCAGCGAGCCATCGCGCGATACCAGTGCTGCGGTCTTGCAGTTACCCAACAGGGCATAGTCTTCGATCAGTGCAGCCATGACGGGTTTTCCTTCTGCTAAACGTTAATCTTTCACCTCGCGCGGCAGCAGATAGCGGTCTATCGCTTGTGCCACACCGTCCTGCTGATTGCTGGCGGTCACCCGGTCAGCCTCGCTGCGCACATCGGGACGCGCCTGGCCCATGGCAATTGACAACCCGGCGACGCGAAACATCGCCACGTCGTTGTGGCCATCGCCGATCGCGGCGGTCTGCGCCAGCTCAATCCCCAGGTGATTGGCCAAGGCGCGCAGGGCATCGCCCTTGTTGGCCTGCAAGGCGGTGATGTCGAGGTAGTAATCCTGTGAGCGGGCCGCCAGAGCGAGCCCGTCAAGTTGTGCGGCCATCTGGTCTTCGAGCGCCTTGAGGCCGGCAAAGTCGCGGCTGGAGGCGACGATCTTGTCGACGCGATCCATATATGGCGTGAAGCTGTCGACCTGCACCGGGTCATAGCCCAGTGCGCTGCGTTCATGTTCGACGTAATCGCCCTCGAGGTCGCGCAGCAACCATTGACCGTCGGCGAAGACCCAGACCGCTACGTCATGCCCGGCAAACGCCTCCAGGCACAAGCGCACGGCCTGGGGGTCGATGTGATGGGCCACCAGCACGCTGCCATCCGGATTGACCAGCGTGCCGCCATTGAAGCCGGCGGTGGGCAGATCGAGTTGCAACTGCTCGACCACCTGACGCATCGCCCGTGGCGGGCGGCTGCTGGCCAGGGTGAAGGCAATGCCCGCCTCGCGCAGGCGGCCGATGGCCGCCACCGTTGCAGGACTCAGACTGTGATCGGGTTGCAGCAGGGTGCCGTCCATGTCCGACAACAGCAGGCGAATCGTGGAGGGTTCAGCCATCGATAGGCCGCCATTCACGTTCGTCGTTGCGCAGCAGTTCATCGGCCGCCTCCGGTCCACTGCCGCCGGCAATGTACGGCTGAACCTCGGGGTGCTTGCTCCAGGCATTGAGGAACGGCTGCACGGCGCGCCAGCCGTTTTCGATGTTGTCGGCGCGCTGAAACAGCGTCTGGTCGCCGGTCAGGCAGTCGTAGATCAGCGTTTCATAGCCGGTCGAGGGCTGCATTTCGAAGAAGTCCTTGTAGGCAAAGCCCAGCTTGACGTCTTCCATGTCCAGCGTCGGCCCCGGCCGCTTGGCCAGCAGGTCGAACCACATGCCTTCGTTGGGCTGGATCCGGATGCGCAGAAAGTTGGGCTTGAGCCGGTCGACCGAGGTATCGCGAAACTGCGCATAAGGCGCCGGCTTGAAGCAGATGGCGATCTCGGTGCTGCGGGTGCTCAGGCGCTTGCCGGTGCGCAGGTAGAACGGCACGCCGACCCAGCGCCAGTTGTCGATCATCACCTTGAGCGCCACATAGGTTTCGGTATTGCTGTCGGGCTCGATCCGGTCTTCATCCCGATAGCCCGGCAGGCCTGCGCTCTTGTTCTCGGTGTACTGGCCGCGCACCGAGTTGGCCAGCGCTTCCATCTCGCTCCAGGGCCGAATGGCACCGACCACCTTGGCCTTTTCACCGCGTACCGCATCGGCGCCGAACGCAGCCGGCGGTTCCATGGCGACCATGGCCAGCAACTGGAACAGGTGATTGGGCACCATGTCACGCAAGGCACCGGTGTTCTCATAGAAACCGGCACGGGTGCCGACGCCGACGGTTTCAGCCGCCGTGATCTGCACGTGATCGATGTAATGGTTGTTCCAGAACGACTCGAACAGGCCGTTGGAGAAACGGCTGACCAAAATGTTCTGCACCGTTTCCTTGCCCAGGTAATGGTCGATGCGATAGATCTGCTTCTCGCTCATGACCTTGAGCAGGCTGGCGTTGAGCGCCATGGCGCTCTCGAGGTCGTGACCGAAAGGCTTTTCGATCACTACACGGCGAAACACGCCGCCGCGCTCCTTGAGCAGCTTGGCGCTGCCGAGACGCTTGGCCACTTCACTGAAAAAACGCGGCGCGGTGGCCAGATAAAACGCGGCGTTACCGGTGCCGGTGCTTTCGATCTTGGTGGCAATGGCCTGGTAGGTGCTGTCTTCGAGAAAGTCGCCCTGAATGTAGCTGATGCGCGACGCCAGCCGCTGCCACAGTTCAGGGTCGAGGACTTCGCCACCCTCGGTGTTCTTTTTCGCGCCTTCCTCACGAAGAAAGGCTTCGAGCTTTTGCGCGAATTCTTTATCGGTGGCGGCGTTGTGGTCGACACCGACGATGTGCAGGTTGTCGTCGACCAGACCGTCGCGGGTCAGATTGCACAGCGCCGGCATCAGCAGGCGCTTGACCAGGTCGCCATGGGCGCCGAACAGAAACAGAGTGGTGGGTGGTGCAACTTCCGGAGTTTTTTCAGTTTCAGTCGAACGCCCAAGACCCATTATTTAACCTCCTTGTGACCACCGAAACCGAAGCGCATGGCGGAAAGAATCTTGTCGGCATAGGTGCTTTGCTGACGCGAGCGGAAGCGCGCAAACAGGGCGCTGGACAGTACCGGTGCCGGTACGGCCTGCTCGATGGCGGCTTCGATGGTCCAGCGACCTTCACCGCTGTCGGCCACCGAGCCCGAATAGGCATCAAGGGCCGGATCGCTGGCCAGTGCATCGGCGGTCAGGTCCAGCAGCCAGGACGACACCACGCTGCCGCGACGCCAGACTTCAGCGATATCGCCAACGTTGAGGTCGAAGCGCTGTTCGGCCGGCAGATGCTCGGAGTTCTTTTGCTTGAGGATGTCGAAGCCCTCGGCGAAGGCCTGCATCATTCCGTACTCGATGCCGTTGTGGATCATCTTGACGAAATGCCCGGAGCCGGCAGGACCTGCGTGGATATAGCCCTGCTCGGCACGCGGGTCGGCCGCAGCATCGCGATCGACAGTGCGCGGGATGTCGCCAATGCCCGGCGCCAGGGTGGCGAACAGCGGGTCGAGGCGTTCGACGATGGCCTGCTCGCCACCGATCATCATGCAGTAGCCACGCTCCAGGCCCCAGACGCCGCCGGAGGTGCCGACGTCGACATAGTGCAGGTCTTTCTGCGCCAGGCTCTGGGCACGACGGATGTCGTCCTTGTAGAAGGTGTTGCCGCCGTCGATGATCACGTCATCGGGCTCGAGCAACTGGCTCAAGGCCTCGATGGTCTGCTCGGTCGGCTCACCGGCCGGCAGCATCACCCAGACGGCGCGTGGCGCCTGCATGGCGGCGACCAGGCCGGCCAGGTCGGCGGCGGCTGTAGCGCCTTCGGCGGCCAGGGTGGTGCGCGAGGCTTCGTCACGGTCGTAGACGACGGTGGTATGGCCACTTTGCATCAAACGTCTGGCGATATTGCCGCCCATGCGGCCAAGTCCAACGATCCCGAGTTGCATGAAGTGGTGCTCCCTGAGGCATGTTCTTTGAGAAATAAAGCTTCACGGTATACGAAGCTGAGAGGCATGCAAGTTAGTCCGGCCGGGGCACTGATCGTTCCCGTCCAAGCTGAACCTGCGCTGTCGCCCGGTTATGGGTGCCCAATGGGCACTGTGTCATCACGAAGACAAAAGTCACGCGACCGCAAAAAATAAAAAAGTTTCAATCACCTGCGAAAGAAATCAGAATCGCCGCCGATAGAGGGGACGAGCAAGGGCGAGTCGGGGACTGACGGTCATTGCGATAGCCTTTCTGACGTCAATCCGCCATTTGCGAGGTGAGCAATGGGCACCGTACTACCAGCACTTGCACCACAAACCCTGTATGTCACCATCCGCCGCGACGAACTGCGCGCCCTTAAAGAAGAGCGTGCGCAATTGCAGCACCAGCTGGCGCAAATGACCCAGTTGCTGCAACAAGCCCGCAGCAACGTCCCGACGGCCTGATTAGCGCCACACGTCATTGACGGTGCGCCGCACCGTCAAAGCGACTTCTGCCAGAACAGCGCCCGGCCCATTGCCGGGTCGAGCTGATACCCCTCGAAACCCTGCTTTCTGTAAGCCGCCAAGGCCACGTCATTGCCCTCCAGCACTTCGAGGGTCAGCTTGCAGCAGCCGCGCTGGCGCGCGATTTCTTCGACCTTGGCGAGCATCTTCTGGCTGATGCCCTGCCCCCGGTACTGAGCCAGCACCACGACGTCATGAATATTGACCAACGGGCGGCAGGCGAAGGTTGAAAACCCCTCGAAGCAGTTGATCAGCCCCACCGGCTCGCCGGCAATAAAGGCCAGTACGCTGAAGGCATGCGCACGCTTGGCCAGTTCTTTGGCCAGTTGCTGGCGGGTGTCCATAGGCAGCGGCTCGCCGCCGCCCATGACGTCCTCGGCATAGTGATTGAGCACAAAACCGATGGCATCGGCATGGACCGGATTGGTGTAGCTCGCTTGCAGTACCAGCACCTCTGGGGATTGCATGGGGTTCCTCGTCACAATCGGCAGGCAGAATCGCCATATGCCCTGTTACTGGGCATGGGGCGGGCGATTCTAGCGCGACAACGACGAAATTGATCAGGTTGGCGTGCAGGAATTTTCAACAAAAGCACAGGAAATCACTACCACATGGTCAAGGAAATGTCTTACAGCCAACAATTGCTGAGCGCGAAGCAGTCATCTGCCTGCCTGGCAGCATCACCAGCAGCCTCGCTACTCGCCCCGAATAGAATTCCGACGAGCGGTAGCCAACACTCCTTTCAGCCTTACATGTGCGTTTCAGACCCTTCATTTTCAAGCTTTTTACACAATCGCAAGGCGCCCAAGCCGCAGGCCAGACATTGGCGCGTAAAAAAGTCGAAACTTCTGAAAAAGTGCCGGGTCATCTGCTAAGAGCCGCCTATGCTGGGAAATGACCTTGCTCATGGTGCTGATTACCCTGTCCTTGAAACTGCACAGACAGTAAACGGGTATTGATCTTGCGTGACAATGTTTGACCGGCCACAGGACATGGCCCGGGAATCAGGGAAACACTGCAACAACACTTGTATTCAACGGGAGAACACGATGATAAGCGCCGCTGTAAAAACCCAGCAGGGAGAGAGTTTTGGTCAGCCGGCCAGCGAGCTGAGTCATCTTCCGGTACTGGGCAGACCCCAGGTACCTGTGCTGCATTTGCCGGCTACACCGCAACATACGATTTCGCAGGTCAATCGCCGCAAGGTGCTGTTTGTCACCTCCGAGCTGGCCGACCTGGTCAAGACCGGCGGGCTGGGCGATGTTTCTGCCGCCCTGCCTCGTGCCATGCGCCATCTGCACGATGTCCGGGTGCTGATTCCCGGCTACCCGCAAGTGATCAATAGCGGTAATCCGATTCATATCATCAGCGAACTGGGCGGCTACGCCGCTTTGCCGCCATGCAAGATCGGTCGTATGGACATGAAGGACGGTCTGGTCATTTATGTGTTGATCTGCCCGGAGCTGTACGAGCGCCCAGGTACGCCTTATGGCGACAGCAATGGCCGTGACTGGAACGACAACCACATCCGCTTTGCCCGTCTGGGTCTCGCCGCTGCCGATTTCGCAGCCGGTGCAGTCAAGACCCAATGGTGCCCGGAACTGGTGCACGCCCACGACTGGCCAGCCGGCCTGGCGCCGGCTTACATGCGCTGGCGCGGTCAAAGCACCCCAAGCATTTTCACGATTCATAACCTGGCCTACCAGGGCACGGTCAGCCCGACGACGTCGCGCGAGCTGGGTATTCCCGAAGAAGCTCTGGGCAGCGAAGGCATGGAGTTTTACGGCAAGCTGTCGTTCATCAAGGCTGGCATGGCTTACGCCAGCCACATCACCACGGTCAGCGCCACCTATGCCAGAGAAATCACCACGCCCGAGTTCGGCTGTGGCCTGGAAGGCTTTCTGCAAAGCAAGGCCGACAAGGGCCAGCTCAGCGGTATTCCCAACGGTATCGATGCCAGCTGGGATGCGGCCACCGACCAGCACCTGATTTGCCACTTCGCCCCCAACGAATGGCTGCGCAAGGAGATCAACGCCGATTACGTGCGCGAGCTGTTCGAGCTGGAGCCGTCCAAGGGCCCGTTGTTCGCCGTGGTTTCACGGCTGGTTTATCAAAAAGGCCTGGACCTGACCATTGGCGTGGCCGAGCACATTGTCGCCAACGGCGGGCAGATCGCGATCATCGGTTGCGGTGAACCGGAAGCCGAAGAGTCGATGCGTGAACTGGCAGCACGTTTTCCTGGCCGGATCAGCGTTCGGGTCGGCTTCAACGAAACCGATGCACGACGCATGTTCGCCGGCAGCGACTTTTTGCTGATGCCGTCGCGTTACGAACCTTGCGGCCTGAGCCAGATGTACGCCCAGCGCTTCGGTTCGCTGCCGGTGGCACGCAATACCGGCGGGCTGGCCGACACCATCGAAGACGGCGTGACCGGCTTTCTGTTCAACGAGTCGAGCGTCGAGAGCTATGCCGAAGCCCTTAACCGTGCGTTCAAGGTCTTTGAAAACACCGAGCTGCTCAATGCCATGCGCTGCCGCGCCATGGCCGCCCCTTTCAACTGGCAACAAGCGGTCGAACCCTACGCCGATCTTTATCAGGACTTGCTGAAGAAAAATCAGGGTGTTGCCCTGCATTACTGACAGACACGAGGTTACGGATGCCCCTGCGTACAGAATCTGACTGGCGCCACGGCGCCGTTTTGCTGGACCCTGAACACACACGTTTTGCCCTCTGGGCACCGGATGCAGACACCGTCACCCTGTTGCTCGACAACGGTCAGGCGCTGGCAATGCCAGCCCTGACCGAGGGTTGGTTCGTGCTCGAAACCCATGCACCGGCCGGTACCGGGTACCGCTTCAGGATCAACGACCAGCTTGAAGTGCCCGACCCCGCCTCGCGTTTTCAGGCCGGCGATGTACACACCCGGAGTGTGGTGGTCGACCCGACGGCCTGGCACTGGCAACACCCTGACTGGCAGGGCCGCCCCTGGCACGAGGCGGTGATTTACGAGGTGCATGTCGGCGCCCTTGGCGGTTACGCCGGCGTCGAAAAGCACCTGCCACGGCTGGCTGCACTGGGCGTCACGGCAATTGAACTGATGCCACTGGCGCAATTTCCCGGCGAGCGCAACTGGGGCTACGACGGCGTCCTGCCTTATGCACCCCAAGCCTCCTACGGGACTCCCGAACAACTCAAGCAATTGATCGACGCCGCCCATGGTCACGGCCTGGCGGTGATTCTCGACGTGGTCTACAACCACTTCGGTCCCGACGGTAACTACCTCGGTCAATACGCCAGCGAATTCTTCCGCACCGACAAACACACCCCTTGGGGTGATGCCATCGATTTTCGTCGTCCTGAGGTGCGCAGCTTTTTCATCGACAACGCCGTCATGTGGCTCAATGAATACCGCTTCGACGGCTTGCGCCTGGACGCCGTACACGCCATCAAGGATGCGACCTTCCTTGAAGACTTCGCCCTGCATGTACGCGCCGCGATCAAGCCGGGCCGACATGTATGGCTGAATCTTGAAAACGAGTTCAACGAAGCCCACCGCCTTGAACAAGGCTTCGACGCGCAGTGGAACGATGATGGGCACAACACCCTGCATGTGCTGCTGACCGGCGAAACCGACGCTTATTACCAGGATTTCGCCAAACACCCGACGCAAAAGCTGGCACGCCTGCTGGGTGAAGGTTTTGTCTATCAGGGCGAGACCACCCGCCACGGCCACGCGCGCGGTGAACCGAGCGCGCACTTGCCGCCGACCGCGTTCGTGCTGTTCTTGCAGAACCACGACCAGATCGGTAACCGCGCCCTGGGTGAGCGCCTGCCCCGTCTGGCGCCTGCGCAAGCGTTGCAGGCGGCCACCGTACTGCTGTTGCTGTCGCCGATGATCCCGATGCTGTTCATGGGTGATGAATGGGCGGCCAGCGAGCCGTTCCTGTTTTTCACCAGTCACCATGGCGAACTCGCCGATGCCGTGCGCGAAGGTCGCCGTAACGAATTTGCCGACTTTGCCGCCTTCGCCGACCCGGAGCGACGCGAACATATTCCCGACCCCAACGACCCGCTGACCTTCGAAGCCTCGAAACCGTCCGTGGCCGCGCTGGATCTGGATACCGACATCGGCGCGGACCATCGCCGGTGGCTGGAGCTGTATCAGCGCCTGCTGCGCATCCGCCACGACGAAATCATCCCGCGCCTGCCCGGTAGCTTTGCCTTGGGCACCGAGGTACTGGGCGACGGCGCGGTCAGCGCACGCTGGCAACTGGGTGATAGCCAGGTCTTGCGTATTGACCTCAACCTCGGCGAACAGGCAGTCAACACGTTGCCTACGCCCGGCGAAAGCGTGCTTTTCGCCAGCCCGCAACATTCGATCGAACCTTCGCGAAACGGCATCCTCGAACCCTGGACAGCGATTGTCAGCCTGACAGCCCATGATGTAGCGGAGACTCGGGATGAGTAATGAACAACTGGAAAAACTCGCCACTCAGGCTGGCCTGTCGGTGCACTGGGTCGATGCCAATGACCGGCCGCAGACCGTCAGCCCCGAGGTATTGATCAAGGTTCTCGACGCGCTCGGCTACGCCGCCGACAGCCGCGAAGCCATCGACGCCAGCCTGCAACGCTTGCAGACCGAACGCCTGGGCGGCAGCGCCCCACCGCTGCTGACGGTCGAGCAGAACACCGCGCTGAATCTATCGGCATGGTTTGCACCCAACACCGCGTTTACCCTGCATCTTGAAGACGGTACCTCGGTTCAGTCGCAACTGACCGATGATGCCGAACTGCCCGCTCAGACAACCATCGGCTATCAACAGCTGTCGATTGCCGGGCAGACCCTGACCATCGCTGTAGCGCCGCCCAGTGCCTGGAGCATGGCAATGGCCTGTGACGACCCAGTGCCGCGCGCCTGGGGCTTGAGCGTGCAGGTTTACAGCCTGCGCCGTGAAGGCGATGGCGGTTTTGGCGACACCCAGGCGCTGGAAACCTTTGCCCGCAGTGCCGGTGAGCGCGGCGCCGATGCGCTGGCGATCAGCCCGCTGCACGCGATGTTTGCCAACGACCCGCACCGCTACAGCCCGTACTCACCGTCCAGCCGGCTGTTCTTCAACAGCCTGTATGCCTCCCCTGGCACGCTGCTGGGCGAACGCGCCTGGCGCCAGGCCATCGAAGACAGCGGCCAGACCGAAGAACTCAAGCGCCTGGAGCAACTGACGCTGATCGACTGGCCCGCTGCCGCCAAAGCCAAATGGCAGGCGCTGCGTGCGCTCTATGAAGGCTTTATCGCGGGTGATCATCCGTTGCAGGAAGACTTCAACAGCTTTCGCCATAAGGACGGTGAGGCGCTGGAAAATCACTGCCGCTTCGAAGCGATCCGCGAGCAGTCCGACACGCTGGGTTTGAGCGGCAACTGGCACGAATGGCCGGACGACTTCAAGCAACCGGGCAATGCGGCCGTGGCCGCGTTTGCTGCTGAGCATGTCAAGGAAATCGGCTTTCATGCCTTCGCTCAATGGCTGGTGGCCCGTGGTCTTGAGCGCGCGCAAACCGCCGCACGTGCAAGCGGCATGCGCGTTGGCCTGATCGCCGACCTGGCCGTAGGCGCCGACGGCGCTGGCAGCCAGGCCTGGAGCCGTCAGGACGAATTGCTGTCGGCACTGAGCGTGGGCGCGCCGCCCGACATTCTCAACCGTGCCGGGCAAAGCTGGGGCATCTCGGCGTTTTCGCCCGAAGGCCTCAAGCGCAATGGTTTTCGCGCCTTTATCGAAATGCTGCGCGCCAGCTTCGCCCACGCCGGCGGCTTGCGCATCGACCATGTGATGGGCCTGCAACGCTTGTGGGTCATTCCACTGGGCAGTGCCTCCAGTGAAGGCGCCTACCTGAATTTCCCGCTTGACGACATGCTGCGCCTTTTGTGCCTGGAGTCGTGGCGGCACAAGGCGGTGGTGCTGGGTGAAGACCTCGGCACGGTGCCGGCCGGCCTGCATGAAAAACTGTCGAGCCGGGCGATTCTGGGCATGCGTGTGCTGTTGTTCGAACAACGCAACGGCCACTTCAAGCCGATTCTCGACTGGTCGCCCGATGCACTGGCAACCACCAGCACGCATGACCTGCCAACCCTGACCGGCTGGCTCAACGAACTGGACATCGAATGGCACAGCCGCCTGGGCCACGTCGATGCGCAAGCCCAGCAACACTGGCGGCAGGAACGCAGCCGCGAGTACGACGGCCTGCGCCAGGCCTTGAGCCAGAACAACCACAACTTTGCGGCGACCACCGAAGACAGCAGCCTGATCATCGACGCCAGTATTCGCTACCTGGGGCATACCCGTGCGCCGCTGGTACTGCTGCCGATCGAAGACGCGCTGGGCGTGCTGGAACAGGCCAACCTGCCCGGCACCATCGACAGCCACCCCAACTGGCGACGCAGGCTGTCGCCAACCCCGATTACCCTGCTTGATCAGGAAGACGCTGCACGGCGCCTTGAACTGTTGTCACAGGCCCGTCAGCAAGCCGCGGAGCGTGACAAATGAGTGCGACTTCTCCCCTGCTGCGCGCGACCCAGCGCCTGCAGTTTCACAAGGACTTCACCCTCGACGACGCCGTCGCCCTGGTGCCGTATTTCGCCCGCCTGGGTATCAGCCACATTTACGCATCGCCCTTGCTCAAGGCTCGCGCCGGCTCCATGCACGGCTACGATGTGGTCGACCCGACCGTGATCAACCCGGAACTGGGGGGCGAAGACGCCCTGCGCCGGCTGGTCGTGGCCTTGCGCGAACACAAGATGGGCCTGATTCTGGACATCGTTTCCAACCATATGGCGGTCGGCGGCGCCGACAATCCGTGGTGGCTCGACCTGCTGGAATGGGGGCGCGGCAGCCCGTTCGCGATTTTCTTCGACATTCAATGGCACTCGCCGGACCCGTTGCTCAAGGGGCAATTACTGCTGCCGTTTCTGAGCGACGACTACGGCAAGGTCTTGCAGACAGGCGAAATCCCGCTGCGCTTCGATGCCGATGCAGGCCGCTTGTACATCGAGCATTACGAGCACCACTTCCCGATTTGCCCGGTCAACTACGGCGAGGTTCTGCAAAGCGCCGATCACCCGGTCCTCACCGAACTGGCCGAGCGCTTTACGGCGCTGGCACAGTACCCGCAAGCCTACGAACGCGCCCGCCAGTTGCGCAGCCAGCTGGCTGAAGCCGTGCGTGAGCCTGCCGTGCTCAAGGCGCTGCAAAGCGGCCTGAAGGACTGGGACTCCAGTCAGCCTGAGGGCTTCAAGCGCCTGCATCAGTTGCTCGAAGACCAGCATTACCGGCTGGCCAGCTGGCGCACCGCCGGTGATGACATCAACTGGCGACGCTTTTTCGATATCAACGAACTGGGAGGCCTGCGCGTCGAGCGCCCGGCCGTATTCGAAGCCACTCACGGCAAGATCTTTCAGTTGATCGCCGAAGGTCTGGTCGACGGCCTGCGCATCGACCACGTCGACGGCCTTGCCGACCCACGCGGTTACTGCCGCAAGCTGCACCGCCGCGTGCAAGGCCTGCTGGCCCAGCGCCCGGCCGAGGCACACCTGGCACATCTGCCGATCTACGTCGAAAAGATCCTGGGCAGCGATGAAGCCTTGCGCCAGGACTGGTCGATCGACGGCACCACCGGTTATGAATTCATGAACCAGGTGTCGCTGCTGCAACACGATCCCAAGGGCGAGGCGCCGTTGGGTGAGCTGTGGAGCCAGATCAGCGAACGCACTGCGGTGTTTGCCGAAGAAGAGCTGGTGGCACGCGACCTGGTGCTGCACGGCAGCCTGGCCGGCGACTTCGAGAACGTTGCCCAGGCGCTGCTGAAAGTGGCGCGCAGCGACCTGATGAGCCGCGACCTGACCTTGGGCGCGATTCGCCGCGCCTTGCTGGCGCTGGTGTGTAATTTTCCGGTGTATCGCACCTACATCAGCGTGTGCGGGCGCTCAAGCGAGGACGAACAGGTCTTTCAACAGGCCATGGAAGGTGCGCGCACCCAACTCGGCGAAGGCGACTGGCCGGTGCTGGAGTGGTTGCAACGCTGGCTGGGCGGCACCTCATGGCGCTCATTGCCACGCGGTCCGCTGCGCAAGCTGTACCGCAATGCCGGCGTGCGCTTTCAGCAACTGACCTCGCCGGTGGCGGCCAAGTCGGTCGAGGACACCTCGTTCTATCGCTCGGCGGTGCTGCTGTCGCGCAATGACGTGGGCTTTCATCCCGGGCACTTCAGTGCTGCGCCTGCGGACTTCCATGCGGCCTGTGAGGCGCGTCACGCGCACTTCCCCAACAACCTGCTGGCCACCGCCACCCACGACCACAAACGCGGCGAGGACACCCGTACGCGCCTTGCTGTGCTTAGCGAACACGCTGGCTGGTACGCCGAGCAGGTCGAACGCTGGCGGCAACTGGCGCAGCCGCTCAAGGACGGCGAGGTCAACATCAGCGGCGGCGATGAGTTGATGCTGTATCAGGCGCTGCTGGGCAGTTGGCCGCTGGATCTTGAACTGGATGACGAGCGTGCCCGCCAAGACTATTTCGAACGCCTGAGCCGCTGGCAGGAAAAAGCGCTACGCGAGGCCAAATTGCAAAGCAGTTGGGCGGCGCCGAACCAGGCCTATGAAAGCGCCTGCCGCGCCTTTCTCGAACGTGTGCTGCTGGCCCCTGAAGGGCAATCGCTGCGCCAGTCGCTGGGCGCCACCGCGCAACGGATCGCCACCGCCGGCGCCTTGAACAGCTTCGCCCAGGTGCTGCTGCGCATGACCGTGCCGGGCGTACCGGACCTGTACCAGGGCACCGAATTCTGGGACTTCAGCCTGGTCGACCCGGACAACCGTCGTCCGGTCGACTACCAGGCCCGTGCACAAGCCCTGGCCGCCACTGCGCCGGCAAGCGAACTGCTGAGCCGCTGGCGCGACGGGCACATCAAACAGGCCCTGATCGCCCGCACGCTGAACCGGCGCGCCGCCCAGGCGGAACTGTTCGCCAATGGCGACTATATTGCTCTGGAAGTGCGCGGTAGCCACGCCGACAAAGTGCTGGCGTTTGCCCGTCTCTGGCACAACCAATATGCCGTTGTTCTGGTACCGCGCAACTGCACTGAACTATTGGGCACTGCGCCAACTCCATTCATACAGACCGACGGTTGGGGCGATACATGCGTAATCCTGCCGTTTGCCGAGCCTGATCAGTCCTTGCAAGGGTTGTTCGATGAAAGGCTCAGCCTGAGTGGGAAGGCGTTGGCGCTCAGTACTGCGCTCAAGGAATTTTCCGTAAACCTGTTCATCCAAACCTTGTAATAGCCGGGAGTGTCGAGATGAGTGCCGACGAAAAGAGAATCCGCGAATTCGCGTATCAGATATGGGAATCGGAAGGTAAGCCCCACGGCCAGGACAGTCGTCACTGGGAGATGGCGCGCAAGCTGGCCGAGGCGCAAGCCCTGGCCCCTGACAAAAGCCCTGCGCGCAAAGCCAGCAAACCCAAACTGCCCGCCGTCGACGGTGTTGCAGAAGGCAAACCGGTTCCGGCCAAACCTGCCGCCAAAGCCGCAGCGGCCGCCAAACCGGCTGCCAAGGCAGCACCTAAACCTGCTGCAAAGCCCAAGCCGGCTGCGGCGGCATCGGAAGCGCCGGCCAAGCCTGCGGTGAAGCCTGCAACCACGACTGAACAACCACCAAAGCCTGCCGTGAAAAAACCTCGCAAGCCCGCCGCGCCTTAACGTCCGGCGATTCCGTGCCGCAGCGCCAGTGGGCACCCTGCCCTGGCGCTGACGGCTTTGACTCGATTGCTTTTTCTCGACCTTGTCGGGCCGTGGCCGCGATAACGGGAACGGCCGCCCGGAAAACCACATTTCAAGCATTAATTTCTAATTCAGGACATACCCATGAGCACGTCGTCGAAAAAAGCATCCCATGAAACCCCTGAATCCAAACCTTCGATTTCCCGCCTGCGTGAAGGCCTGCCCTTTCCACTGGGCGCCAACTGGGACGGGCTGGGCGTCAACTTCGCCCTGTTCTCGGCCAACGCCACCAAGGTCGAGCTGTGCCTGTTCGACTCCACCGGCGAAGTCGAACTGGAACGTATCGAGCTGCCCGAGTACACCGATGAGATCTTTCACGGTTACCTGCCCGACGCCCATCCAGGGCTGGTTTACGGCTATCGGGTATACGGCCCTTACGATCCGGCCAACGGCCACCGTTTCAACCACAACAAACTGCTGATCGACCCCTACGCCAAACAACTGGTCGGCGAACTGAAATGGTCCGAGTCGCTGTTTGGCTACACCATCGGTCACCCCGATGGCGACCTGAGCTTCGACGAACGCGACAGTGCGCCTTTCGTGCCCAAGAGCAAGGTCATCGACCCTGCCTACACCTGGGGCCGCGACCAGCGCGTCGGGACGCCATGGGACAAGACCATTCTTTATGAAACCCATGTGCGTGGTTACACCAAACTGCACCCTTCGGTGCCCGACGAATACAAAGGCACCTTTCTGGGCCTGAAAGTCCCGGAAGTCATCGAGCACATTCGCAAGCTGGGCGTGACCTCAGTCGAGCTGTTGCCCATTCATGCCTTCGTCAACGACCAGCATTTGCTGCAAAAGGGCATGACCAACTACTGGGGCTACAACAGCATTGCGTTCTTTGCCCCGGACCCGCGTTATCTGGCGCACGGCAAGATCGCCGAATTCAAGGAAACCGTCGCCCACCTGCACAAGGCCGGCCTTGAGGTGATTCTCGACGTGGTCTACAACCACACCGCCGAAGGCAACGAACTGGGCCCGACCCTGTCGATGCGCGGCATCGACAACGCCTCGTACTACCGCCTGATGCCGGACGACAAGCGCTTCTACATCAACGACTCGGGTACCGGCAACACCCTGGACCTCAGCCACCCGTGCGTGCTGCAGATGGTCACCGACTCGCTGCGCTACTGGGCTTCGGAAATGCACGTCGACGGCTTCCGCTTCGACCTGGCGACCATTCTGGGCCGCTATCACGATGGCTTCGACGAGCGTCACAGCTTCCTGGTCGCCTGTCGCCAGGACCCGGTGCTGCGTCAGGTCAAGCTGATCGCCGAGCCGTGGGACTGCGGCCCTGGCGGCTATCAGGTCGGTGGCTTTCCGCCAGGCTGGATGGAATGGAACGACAAATACCGCGACACCGTACGCGCCTTCTGGAAAGGCGACGAGGCGCAACTGCCGGACTTCGCCGCACGCCTGACGGCCTCGGGCAACATGTTCAACCAGCGTGGCCGGCGTCCGCAGGCGTCGGTGAACTTCATCACCGCGCATGACGGCTTCACCTTGCACGACCTGGTGTCGTACAACGACAAGCACAACGAAGCCAACGACGAAAACAATCAGGATGGCAGCAACAACAACCTGTCCTGGAACCACGGTGTCGAAGGGCCGACCGAAGACGCCGACATCAACACCTTGCGCCTGCGCCAGATGCGCAACTTTTTCGCCACCTTGCTGCTGTCACAGGGCACGCCGATGGTGGTGGCCGGTGATGAATTCGCCCGCACCCAGCACGGCAACAACAATGCGTATTGCCAGGACAGTGAAATCGGCTGGATCAACTGGAACCTGGACAGCGACGGTGAAGCGCTGCTCAAGTTCGTCAAACGGGTGATCAAGCTGCGCCAGAGCTACCCGATTCTGCGTCGCAGCCGCTTTCTGGTCGGCGAGTTCAACGAAGAGATCGGCGTCAAGGACGTTACCTGGCTGGCACCCGATGGCAATGAAATGAGCGTCGAGCAGTGGCAGGACCGCAACGGCCGCTGCCTGGGCATGCTGATGGACGGCCGCGCCCAGGAAACCGGTATCCCTCGCCCGGGCGCCGACGCCACGTTGCTGCTGGTGGTCAACGCGCACCACGAAGGCATTGACTTCACCTTGCCCGAAGTTCCGGAAGGCACGCATTACACCTGCCTGATCGACACCAACCAGGATGAGGTGCCACGCAAGAATCGTCTTGAGTTCGGCAACGCTTACGCGGTCGCACCGCGGTCCTTGCTGCTGTTTGAACTGCAACGCGAAGATCAGGCGTGAACAGCGCGCTGGCGGTGTTTCTGAAGCAGCACCCGCTGCTACGGGCGGGCACCGCCGAGTTAAGCGTGTGCCTGCAAGCCCTTGTTACCGAAGGGCTTGATCGCCTGCCCTTGCCTGGCGCCGGAGCAACGCTGGCGCGCTGGCAGGCGCTGGCGTGTGTGGCCGGCCATGACCTAGGATTGTGCAAGCTGTACGAAGGCCACACCGATGCGCTGGCGATCATGACTGAACTGGGTGCACCGCCGGTGGCTGACGGCAGCACCTGGGGCATGTGGGCCGCCGAACCACCGCAGGCCCGGGTTCGGGTCAGCGGTAACGGCGATACTTTGCGCCTGGACGGTCTGAAAGCCTGGTGCAGCGGCGCGACGGTGCTTAGCCACGCGCTGCTGACCGCCTGGGACGAGCAAGACCGCCAGCAACTGGTGGCGGTAGCGCTGGAGCAACCGGGCGTGCATGTCACGGATGATGGCTGGTGCGCCGTGGGCATGGGCGCCACGGCCAGTGTCGAGGTGCGCTTCGAGCAGGCCATGGCCTGGCGGGTCGGCGAGCCCGGGGCCTATCTGCAACGCCAGGGCTTCTGGCAAGGCGCTATCGGCATTGCCGCGTGCTGGTATGGCGCGGCACAGGCTCTGGCGCTGCACTTGCCGCGCCAGCTTGCCCGTCGTGAAGAACCCCACGCGCTGGCGCACTTGGGTGCGGTAGATGCGGCGCTGTACAGCGCCGCACGGGGGGTG
>NZ_BAAILM010000022.1:138186-216656 GCF_054589175.1 Pseudomonas sp. 3A(2025)
ACTCGACGAACAACCGGCAGCGGACGCCGAACAGCTGGCGCGGCGCTGCCGGGCCAGCGTCGAGGCCTGCGTCGAAGAGGTGATCAAACATGTTGGCCGTGCCCTGGGCGCTGGCCCTTATTGCAAGGACGCAGGTTTTGCCCGGCTGATGGCCGACTTACCGGTTTTTTTACGCCAGAGCCACGCCGAGCGTGACCTGGCGAGTCTCGGCCAACTGGCCGTGAAGCAGGCCCCCCCACAGGCGTGGAGCTTATGAACGAAGGCTTTGTCGTCAGTGATGACGCCGACGGGCGCGGTACCTCGCTCAGCGCCTGGCAGGCATCGCTCAGGCTGGCTTCGGTGCCCGCCATCAGTGCTGATCTGCTGGTGCCGCCCGAATGTCGCGCGGTCATTGTTGCCCCGCACCCCGATGACGAAGTGCTCGGCTGCGGCGGCCTGATGAGCCAACTCCATCAGTTGCAGCGCGACCTGCTGCTGATTTCCGTCACCAATGGCACCGCCAGCCACCCAGGCTCTGCGCTGTGGCCCGTGCCGCGACTGGCCGCAGCCCGCCCGCAGGAAAGCGCCGATGCCTTACAGCGCCTCGGCTTGCCTGCCGACCTGCCCTGGCTGCGCGGTGCGTTTCAGGATGGCGCGGTGGCCGAGCGCGAAGCTGACCTGCAAGCCTTTCTGCTCAACCATCTGCTGCCCACCGACGTAGTATTCGGCACCTGGCACGGCGACGGGCACAGCGACCACGAAGCGGTGGGCCGTGCGTGCGCCAATGCCTGTGCCACAGTCGGTGCGCAGTTGATCGAAATACCGATCTGGGCCTGGCACTGGGCAACCCCGGAAGATGACCGCCTGCCGTGGGAACGTGCGCGCAAGCTGCTGCTCGACCCGGCATCGCTGGCACGCAAACGTGATGCCGTGCAGGCATTTGCCAGCCAGTTGCAAGGCGACCCCGGCATCGGTCTGGCACCGGTGCTGCCCGTGTGGGCGCAAGAGCGCCTGTTGCAACCTTTCGAACTGGTGTTTCTATGAGCAGCGTGGCCGACGACTATTTCGATGAGCTGTTTCAGGACACCGACGACCCTTGGGCGTTTCGCGAGCGCTGGTACGAACGACGCAAGCGCGCGCTGACCCTGGCCGCCCTGCCCCGCGAGCGCTACCAGTCTATTTTCGAACCCGGCTGCGCCAATGGCGAACTGAGTGCCGAACTGGCCGAACGCTGCGACCGGTTTCTAGGCTGCGACACTTCAAGCCGCGCGGTCACCCTGGCGCGGGAGCGACTGCGCAGTTTCGAGCATGCCACGGTGATGCAGGGCCGCCTGCCTGACGACTGGCCCGACGGCCCCTTCGACCTGATCGTGTTCAGTGAACTGGGTTACTACCTGGATGAGCAGGATCTGCAGCGTTTGCTTCTGCGGGCGCTGGCGTCTCTGAGCAACGATGGGCAACTGCTGGCCTGCCATTGGCGCCCGTCCATCGCTGGCTGCCCGCTGGATGCCGAGCGGGTGCACAAAATACTTGCCGAACAATTACCCTTGCAGAGGATCTGCACGCACCGAGAGCCGGACTTTCTGCTGGAAGTATTCAGTCGGGACGGCGTTTCAGTAGCGCAACAGGAGTTTGACGATGATCGGCGTGCTCATTCCGGTTCACAATGAAGAACAATTACTGGACCTGTGCCTGGCGACCATTCAGCTCGCAGCGGTGCATCCCGGCCTCAACGGCGAGCCGGTGCGCATTCTGGTCGCCCTTGACAGCTGCACCGATCGCTCGGCAACCATCGCCCGCCAGCGTGGCGTCATGACGCTGGAATTGAACGCGCGCAACGTCGGCCAGGCCCGCGCTGCCGGCGCCCTGGCACTGATGAACGAAGGTGCACGCTGGATAGCCTGTACCGACGGCGACAGCACGGTGGCCGAGGACTGGCTGTACGAACAACTGCTGCTGGACGCCGACGCGGTGTGCGGCACGGTGACGCCGGGCGGCTGGTGCGAGGGTTACTCGGCGGCCGCCCGGGCTGAATATATGCGCCTTTACCAGCAGCGCGACGATCACCGGCATATTCACGGTGCAAATCTTGGTTTCAGTGTTCAGGCGTATCAACAGGCTGGCGGGTTTCCCGCACTGGCCTGCCATGAAGATGTGCATCTGGTGCGCCAACTGGAAATGATCGGTGCCCGCATCGCCTGGAGCTGCCGCCCCAAAGTCGTCACCAGCGCCCGCCTCGACCCGCGTGCGCAAGGCGGCTTTGGTGATTATTTGCGTTCACTGGAGATGTAACCCCCTCCCCACATACCGCCCCCACCCGTAGAGTAATACCGATCAGTTAAGGACAACACGCAACTGTAGGAGGCAGCTCTGCTGGCGATTGAGCGCGAAGCGTTCACAGAAATTTCTGAAACGCTGACATTTTACGACTGCTAGCGCAGCCGTTCGTCGGTATGCCGCCCAGGCTGAAGCCGCTCCTACGGAGGTCGCGTAGATAACAACGGGACTCGTATGGTTACTGATGATGCGCCGTCTGCATCCCTGAGCGTTCGCTTTCCGGGGTGCCCAGCGCGTCACTGAAGAAGCGCCCGGCTTCGGCGCTGAGGGTGCGGTGGATGTCTTCGCGGTCGACGCCCTCGGCGTCGTTGCACAAAATCGGCATGGTCGCGCGTTGCTCGGCGCTGCACGGTGCCATGAACACAAAATGCCCGGCACCGGCCAACAGTTTGTAATCGGGAGCCTGCGGCAGTTTGCGCGCCAGCGCTTCGGCGTTCTTGTCCAGGTCGAGCAAACGGTCATCGTCGCCGGCATACATCAATACCGGCACATGCACGTCGCTCAGGGTCTGGCGGCCGAACATCAACGTCAACGGTGCCATTAACAGCAAGGCGCCTACGCGCGGGTCGGATTCGGCGTGCAGGTCATCGCGGTCGACCAGCAGATGCCCCTGAGTCTTGCAGGCGTCCTGGTCGTCAGGGCGCTCGATGCAGTATTGGCGCAGCCGCTTGGGATCGGGTTGCGCCCCGGCCAGGATCAGCGCAGTCTCGCCGCCGGCCGAATAGCCGATGACGCCGACCTGGCTGGCGCTGAGGTAAGGCGCCAGCAATGGTTCTTGCAGGGCAGCGGTGATCGCAGCGCTGATTTGCAGGGGCCGGCCATACAGATTGCTCAGGCTACCCAGGCGGCTATGGTCACGGTCGTTATCGCCGGGGTGTACCACCGCGACCACCACAAACCCCTGACGCGCCAGTGCAGTGGCCAGGTCGTGCATCGCCAGCGGCGTGCCGGTATTGCCGTGCGACAGCAACAGCAGCGGGAAACGCCCCATGGCCACCGGCGCATCGGCGCTGGCCTCGACGTTATAGCCGCGCAGCCGGTTGACGTGTTCGGCGGCGGTGGACGGATAAAAGGCGATGGCGCGCATGGCCTGGCCGTCAAGGGGGTCTGCAAAGCTCAGTTCATGAAAACCTGCGCTCCACTGCGATTGGGTATCTGCCTGGGCCTGCACCGAAACGAGACCGCCGAGCAGACACATCAGCATCACTGCACCTAGACGCAACATGACTCTTTCCCCTTCATCCTGCCCATACAGCCTGAGACCCTGCTCACGGTTGATCGTGCACAAGGCGGGCCAGATTTAATTCTTGCATCGATAAAGTGGAGAGGTCAGAAATTGGCCGGCGTGTTGGCACTGATGATTTCAGCTTCATCCTGGCCAATATTGCGAAAGCGATGCGCCAGGGTGGTGGGGAAATAGTAGCCGTCACCAGGCCCGAGGATATTGACCTGACCGTCGATGGTCAGCTCGATGGTGCCGCGGGTGACCATGCCGCACTCTTCGCCCTCGGCGTGCACGATGGGCTCGTCGCCGGAGCTGGCACCGGGCGCATACAGCTCGCGCAAGAAACGCATCTGCCGGCTGGGCAACGTTGCCCCGACCAGCAGCAGGCGCAGGCCATCGCGGCCCAGATCGGGCTGGTCGCCGGCACGAAACACATGCTGTTCGTGACTGCGGCCGGGCGGCTGATCGAAGGTGAAAAAGTCCGCCAGGCTCATGGGGATGCCTTCAAGCAGTTTTTTCAGGGAACTGACGGAGGGACTAACGCGGTTCTGCTCGATCAAGGAGATGGTGGCGTTGGTCACACCGCTGCGTCTGGCAAGCTCGCGCTGTGAGAGTTTGTGGCTTTCGCGAACCAGCTTGAGTCGAGTGCCCGTGTCCATAACCGCCTTGTGTGAACAGTGTTTGAAAGGTAAAACACGGCCAGATACTGGCCGTGTGCCTATGAAGGGCGCGTATTAAAGCATGCATCACACCAGATTACTTACCACCCGCAACGCCAGACCTTCATAAGCGTCCAGATTGATGGTGAATTCGCCTTGATCGGTCAGATCGCCCTCTACCCGCTCGTTGATAATGTCGACCACCGGCCCCGGAATGATATCGGCCGGTAAATGCAGGGTTTCGGTGATCGGCTGGTTGCTGAAGTTCAGTGCAGTAATCTGCGTGCCTTTGGCGGCGGGCAACTCGTGGACCATGATCAACAGCCCCGGATGCTCGACATCAGGAATCAGGATCTGCCGGCTGGCAGCGATGTCGTAAGCGCGACGCACGGCCAGAATTTTCTTGAGCTGCGAAGCGAACGAATCTGGTCGCTGCAATTGCTCGTTGAGGCTGCCATACAGGCTGCGTGCACGCGGCATGCCCCCGGACGACACCTCGACGGTCGGGTCGGAGTCCACCAGGTCATAGGCACCGCGATGAATCCAGCGCGTGTCGCCGTCCTGCATCAAATGCTGCACCTGATCGGCCGGCAGCGGCAAGGCGCCGACCAGATCCCAGCCCGACAAGGCAAACACCCCAGGCTGCATGGCGTTGAACATCACCAGCAGCAAGTGAATGTGCTGAATCTGGCGGATGTCGTCCTCGGTAATGGTGTCGAGGTCACGAATGCCCAGCGCGGCAGTGATAATGCTGGCCGTGGTGCACGACACGCCGTTGGTGACGAACTTCAGGTTGTACGGCGCATGCTCACCGGCCAGGCGCTCGTACATTTCTTCACGAATGTGCTCGCGCAGGATATTGCCGGGGAAGGTCTGGCCCTGGTAGTGATAGGTGTCATGCGCATGCAGGGTCCAGAAATGCACCAGTTCCAGGGTCAATTCATCATGGTTCTGCAAGGCATGAATCAACGACGCCGGGTCGATGCCAAAGGCATGCACTTGACGCAGCATCAGGCGAAGAAATTCGGTGCTGCCGGTCAGCAGCGCGTGCTGATAGGCCGGCCGGGTAATGAAGTCGTAAGACAGGTCGGCGCCGCCATGTGACATCGCGGCGATGTCGTCAATGGTCAGGTTCAATTCCTGAAAGCTGAAACCGCCCGCTTTGCGAATCGCCCCGCCGATCAACTGGTTGCCGGTGATCGACAGCGGATGGCTTTCCGACCAGGCACCGCCTTCGACCTTGCGCTCGACGCCGAGAAAACCGTTGGCATCCAGGCGCAGCACCCGAGCGCCCATCACGTCGATGGCGTGCAGCGCGTCGCCGATGATCATTTGTTGCGCGGCAAAGCTTGGGTCCAGCCAGTTCAGCGACGGCTGGCCTTCCTTGAAGTAATGCAAGTACACCCAGCGTCGTGGCTTGCCGTCCACGCCGACCACAATGTCAGTGGCGCTCCAGTCGGTTTCCTTGACGCCGGGTTCAAAAAAAATCACCCGCTGCAACTGGCCGACGATGTAGTGCTTGTCGCGCAACTGGTCGACGATGTCGGGCAACAGGTTGACCGCATCGCGGCCTTCGGGCACCGCCGGCAACAGCGGCCAGTCTTCCTCACGAATCTCGACCATATGGTAAAGGCCGGGGTAATCCTCGTAGGCCATCTCGGCCAGGCGGAAATCCGCACCTTTGCCGGTGTGCGACGGAATCACATCGTCGATCACCACCGCGTTGTGCGCGGCGGCGATACGGCTGAGGTTGAGCAAATGGGTTTCGCTGCCCAGATCCGGGTCGATGCCAAAGCTGATCCGGTCGAAATTACCGTCGATGCTGGGTGTGCGGTTGTAACCCTGCAGGCCGCCAGAAAGCTTCAGCGGCCCGTTATGAATGCCTTGCACGCCAATTTCCGAGAGTGCACGCCACAGTTCTTCATCGCCCAAGGCTTCGAGCACCGAGCCGCCCTCACGGGTGATGATCGACGCAGGATAGGCGGTGAACCACACCGAGGCGATGGCGGTGGCATCCCGCGGCCGGGCCTGGGCAAACGGGCGCTGCCACAGCCGCCCTTGTCCACCATAGGTTTTGGCGCGTTGCCGTGCGGCATTGAGCATCGATTGCTCGACCAGCCAGCTCACATATTGCTTGTCCGGTGTCGTCATAAGTCCATTCACCCGCTTGAAGTGGTACGACGCAGGAGCGTGGCTCCCGGAAATTTTTACCTACTGCGTATGAGCCCCTCGTCGGGCAATCGTTGCATTAAAGTTGGTTGCGATCCTGTTGCAACGGCCGTGCGGCCTGAAACGCCGGGGCTTTTTTCAGCGCATCGATCACCACAGCGGCAGCGTTGGAGAGCAACGATGCAGGACGCGCCACAACGCTGATACGTCGGCTGACCGGCACCGGCAGGGTCAGGTATTCAAGCCCCGGATTAGGTCGGGGCAGCAAGGCGCTGGGCAACACCGTCAGGCAATGGCCCTTGATGACCAGGTCGAGCAGCGTGTCCAGGCAGCTTAGTTCGCCACGATGGCTCAGGCGAAACTGCGCGGCAGCCAGTTGACTGTGCAGGCGGTCCAGCCCCGGATGCCGCCAGGCCACATAACGCACGGTCTGCGCCAGCTCGACCAGGTTTGAGGTAGTGTTCTTGAGATGGCGGGCAATCACTAACACATAGTGGTCGCACCAGCGATGGTGTTCGATATGGTGCTCGTCGAGCACGGTGCTGGGCAGAATCAGAATATCGGCTGCTTCGCGGTGCAGGGGGTCCAGGTTGGGATGCTGGTCGTTGCTGTGCAACACACTCAACTGGATATCGGGGTAATGACGGGCGAGATAATCAAGCGAAGGCCCCAGGTTGGTTTCCTGGACATGGGTACTGTAATGAATGGCTACAGTGCCACTGACTCCATTTTTTTTAGTTGTTCCAGCGTCGCCAGCATGTTGCTCAGGGTCTGGTTGATGATCTTGCCTTCGGGGGTCAGTGTGCACCCGGTGCGGCTGCGGATGAACAAGCGCTTGTCGAAGTAATCTTCAACCTCCTTGATGGCATAGCTGATGTTCGACTGGCTGCACCCCAGAATGGCGGCGGCCTCGGAAAACGAACCATGCTGGGCGACGGTTTGAACGATCTTGAAGAAGTGGGTTTTCATCTTTCCTTGACTCTGACATGGCAATGGGACGCAGGCCTGTGATCAGGCAGGTCGTAGTGGCGAATGCGTCTTGCCCTGCTCCCTGGGTTCAGGGATGCAAATATGGCAACAGATCAAGGACGATGCACACGAATGTGTGCACCGGATACACCGTTGACCTGGCCTTGTGTGTCGGGCGCAACGGTTAAAACGCCCCGCAGAACTCGGGGCAAAGCAGGGTCGGGTCTGGCACTACTTCCATGTAAAGGCTACTGCGAACGGTCCGTCAGTCGTTCTCGGTCCAGTCGAAATCCATCTGCAACGCTGTACGCTCGGCCAGCGCCCGATCGTGCAGACGCTCGACCAGGTGCAGGCTCATGTCGATGCCGGCAGAAATGCCCGCCGAGGTCACGAAAGCGCCCTCATCCACCCAGCGCAGGGTGCTGAGCACATCGATGGACGGGAACATTTCTTTCAGGTCAGCGATGTCTTCCCAGTGCGTGGTCACCTGGCGACCGGTCAGCTTGCCGGTCTTGGCCAGCAGGAAAGCGCCGGTGCAGACGGCTGCCACGACACGGCTGGGCACTGATTGTTCGTTGATCCACTCGATGACGTCGGGCTTTTCCATCTCGGCGGTGATCACGCCACCCGGCACGATCAGGCAATCCAGATGCGGATGATCGTGGATTGAGTAATCCGGGTCGACTTTCAGGCCTGCACGGGCACGAACCGGTGCAGTGGTGCGACCGATGGTGAAGACGTTGAACAGCGCCCGGTCATCACGGCTGTTGCGCCCGTGCATACGGGTGGCCGTGGTAAAGACTTCGTAAGGCCCTGCGAAGTCCAGGACTTCGACGTCGTCAAACACATAGATGCCGATATTGAGTGACATATGAAACGGGCTCCGAATAATTGATTTCACCTCAGTGACAAGACCAAGGTTACGCAGTAGCATCAGGGCCAACCACTGTCGGTAATGCCAATATCCGGTCACATCCCGCCAATGAAAAATCATCTCGTCGTCGCGCTTATCTACAACCAGCTGTGCACCTTCGAATTCGGCTGCACCGTCGAGGTCTTCGCCCTCAAACGCCCGGAACTGGGCGTGCCCTGGTATGAATTCGCCACCTACGCCGTCGACGAAGGCCCGATCACCGCGGCCGGCGGCATCACCATCACCCCCACCGCAGGCGAGGTGCTGCTCGAAAGCGCCGACACCATCATCGTGCCCGGCTGGCGCGGCGTCGAAGCCGAAGTGCCACCACGCCTGATCGAACAACTGCAAGCCGCCCATGCCCGCGGCGCGCGCATCTGCTCGATCTGCACCGGCGCCTTCGTGCTCGCCGCCGCCGGTCTGCTCGACGGCCACAAGGTCACCACCCACTGGCGCTTCACCGACCTGCTGGCCAGCATGTACCCGGAGTTGAGCATTCAGCCCAACGAGCTGTATGTCGACGAAGAAAGCATCGTTACCGCCGCCGGCTCCGCAGCCGGCCTGGACATGATGCTTCACCTGGTGCGCAAGGATCATGGCTCACGCGTTGCCAACATGGTCGCGCAACGCATGGTCATCCCGCCGCACCGCGAAGGCGGCCAGTCGCAATACGCCACACGGCAACTGGTGAGCACCAGCGACGCACCGATATCCAACCTGATGGACTGGATTCGCAGCGATTTGCAACGGCCACTGACCATCAAGGAAATGGCCGATCGCGCAGCCGTGAGCACGCGCACCTTGCACCGCAGTTTCATGGAGTGTACGGGGCTGACGCCGTATGACTGGTTACTCGGCGAGCGGGTAGCGTATGCCAAGGAACTGCTGGAGTCTTCGCGGGTACGCTTGAGCGAGGTGGTGGAAAAGGCCGGGTTTGGCTCGGAGGAGTCGTTCAGGCGGCATTTTCGCAATCTGGTGGGGGTGAGTCCGATGAGTTATCGCAAGCAGTTTGCGCGGGCTTGACCAACAAACAGGGTCAGTTGAGAACAATCGAATGCATGCGCAAAGATCATTTCAACGTCCGGAAGAACATTCATCCGAGCGCAAAAATCCAGTATTTCTTGCGTTTGAGCGGTACCAGCCATGGCCTGACCAGCGACACGGCGACGACCCAACAGCAACGGCAGGCTATTCAACTCATCAATCGGGCCGATCTGACCTACGACGCACAATTTTCATTGCAGCCTCGTAGCTAGAGGACACGAAGTTCTCAGCGCCAAGCACCTTGGCGTCTGCTTCTTTCTTAGCCGAGCGACTCTGTTCCGGGTCGGAAACATCTCAGACTACTCCGAGGGCAGTATCACCCGCTGCCTGGATCTCGGCGACCACACCGGCAACATTCTCAGCCGTCCTTGACACGACCGCGACCGGCGCCAGTATTGAGTGGGCCGCTGCTACCTGCAAGTAAGGTGACTGCACGTCACGAGCGGCGTTTTGGGTGAGGAAAGAAGTGACCAACAACACGAGGCAGATAGCCGCAGGTAAGGCTCCGCCAGGTTTTCGAGCGTTGATATGTGCAAACGCTGAGAGCAGCAGGTGATAGAGCATGCCGGCGTAGGCAAGGTCGCTAAGCGAAACGTTGATGCGTAGAAGGATGGCAGCTACCGCCAGGATCTTTACCGCAATGAGCAGCGGCATCAGATTGGCGGGGTAACCGAGATCGGCGAGCGCTTCACGAACCCATTCCCTTTTGACCAGATACAGGGTCGCCGAAGCCAGGTACAACAACGACAGCAGTGTTGTGCTGATCCAGTACATGCAGATTTCAATCATGAGACTTTTCCTAAGCAGATATCAATGCGTCGACTTAGGTCAAAGATGTCGCCTAATATGAACCTCCACAAGTAGGATGAAAAAGTGGTGCTTAGTATGGAAAGCCAGACTATTGATGAACAGCAGATCAACATGCATGAGGAAATGCGCCGTGCATTTGCGCTCCTCTCAGGCAAATGGAAGCTGGAAATCATGTGGTTGTTGAACCAACGAATCTACCGCTTTGGTGAGCTTCGCAAGGCAATCCATGGCATCACCCAGCACATGCTGACGGCGCAACTCCGTGAACTTGAAAATGATGGCCTGGTGTCGCGAACAGTCTTCGCGGAAGTCCCGCCGCGTGTTGAATATGAGATGACGGAAAAGGCCCGTGCGCTTGGGCCAACAATGGAGGCACTCGCTTTGTGGTGGAGTGAGTACGGAAAAAGCGTGCCAGCAAAGCCAAGCTTACGTGGTCGTAAACCTAAAGCAGGATGACGCTGTAGGCGAAAGGAATGGGAGCCTGGATCAGAAGGTCGCCGTGCTCTGGAGATCCCGGGAGGCCCCTTCGAGGGTTTTCCATAAGCTACGCATCGTAGGATTCTCATTGGTTAACGAGCAGTAAGATCGTATCTCTAGTCGCGTGCTCCATTCATCACCACCGGCTTTCACCAACTGACCTCGTTGGAGTTCGTCGATGACTGCGCTTTGTGGCAACCATGCCACGCCGTATCCCTCTATAGCCATTCGCATCAATAGCATCGCCATGTCTGCTTCATAGCAGCGCTCCAGCACACTTACACATGGCCCATTTTTGATGACGATATCCGCAACGCGCCCCAAGAAAGTGGTAGCCGTATAGGCTAGGTGTGGAACAACTTTAGTTGAGGTACCGGGCAAGCGGTACAACGGCTGCCCTTTCTTGTCAGGTGCACACAATGGAATGAAGGCGTCATGTCCCAACGTAAGGCTACCGAATTTAGCCGGGTCTAGAAGTATGGGCGCCAGAGGATGATGATAGACGATCATTAAATCGCACCCCCCCTCCTCCAGGGCGATGACGGCGTCATGAATATTGGCGGCGACGACTCGAGCATTAAATTGTTCGTTATGCTGCTGAAATTGAGTTAGCCACTTCGGCAAGAATGTCATCGACAAGCTATGGCCGGCAGTTACCTGAATAGAGCGCCCAGGCATTCGCTCCACCTCCCGCAGACTTGAGCGAAGCCTCAATAGCCCCTCCAGTGCCTCACGGCCCTCTTCACAAAATGTGCGACCTGCCGGCGTCAGTTGGACGGGATAGGTGCCACGATCCACTAACTCAGCACCTACCCATTCTTCTAATGACTTTATACGTCTCGACAAAGCCGACTGGGTCACACATCGAACCTCGGCAGCCCGTGAAAAATTCTTCCACTCCGCGACCGCCAGAAGATCGTCCAGCCATTTGATTTGCATACTGACACCTCATGTCCCAAGCGAGCAGTTTACTGCCCCGCAGCCTACATGAAGCAGCGATTTCGAAAACTATTCCAAAAGCGCATGGGCCTATCGGGATTACTCATCATGACCTTACAAGACCTACCTTAGAATCAAAAACGTGGAAGTGAAGCCGAAGAGCTTCGACCGAATGACACTTGTCTCCTGCCAAGTAAAAAAAGCCAAAAAAATCACTTGAGGATAGCTCCGTGAAGAAAAATAAACTTCCACGTCGGATCGCAATTGGCATCGCCTCAGGCGTGCTTGTCGGTTGGGCGTGCCACCACTTCGCAGGGAGCGAACAAAGCGCCAAAGAGATCGCTTCCCACTTCTCGATGGTCACCGATATATTTCTACGCATGATCAAGATGATCATCGCGCCTCTCGTATTCGCCACCTTGGTGGGCGGCATAGCCAGCATGGGAAACTCCCGCTCTGTTGGACGTATCGGCCTGCGAGCGATGGTCTGGTTCGTCACCGCCTCGGTGATCTCGCTGGCAATCGGCATGGGCTTGGTGAACCTTTTCCAACCTGGCGCAGGACTGAACATGGAGGTTGTCCAGCATGCGGCAACTCCCGTGGTGAGCACCGGAGACTTCAGCCTCAAGGTTTTCATCAGTCACGTGTTTCCACGCAGCATCGCTGAGGCAATGGCCAACAACGAAATCCTGCAAATCGTGGTGTTCTCGTTGTTCTTCGGGTTCGCCTTGGCGGGTGTGAAGCGCGCCGGTTACACGACAATTGTCGATGGCATCGAAGAACTGGCCAAAGTCATGTTCAAGGTCACGGACTTCGTCATGGCCTTCGCACCCATTGGCGTTTTCGCAGCTATCGCATCGGCTATTACCACTCAAGGTCTCGGCCTGGTTGTTGATTACGGCAAGCTGATTGCCGAGTTCTACCTGGGCATTGTGATTCTGTGGTGTGTGTTGTTCGGTGCGGGTTACCTGTTCTTGGGACGCTCAGTATTTACCTTGGGCAAGCTCATTCGCGAACCTGTTCTGTTGGCGTTTTCCACGGCCAGCAGCGAGTCTGCCTATCCGAAAACCATGGAGGCACTTGAGAAATTTGGCGCGCCGAAACGCGTATCCAGCTTCGTTCTGCCGCTGGGCTACTCATTCAACCTCGATGGTTCAATGATGTATCAAGCGTTTGCCATCGTGTTTATTGCCCAAGCCTACAACGTTGAACTGAGCTTCACACAGCAACTACTCATCCTGCTGACGCTGATGATCACTAGCAAGGGAATGGCAGGTGTAGCGCGTGCATCAGTGGTTGTAGTGGCTGCAACGTTACCCATGTTCAACCTTCCCGAAGCGGGCATTTTACTGATCCTTGGCATTGACCAATTTCTCGACATGGCCAGGACTGCCACCAACGTGGTTGGCAACAGCATTGCGACGGCAGTGGTTGCTAAATCAGAACCACACGAAGAGGCTGAGGGCGAGCCCGCACATGCATCTGTACGCCCTACTCAAACTATAGCCCGCGCTTGAGAGCATAGAAATGAAAGGTAAATCGAAGCCGTTCAGTAAGTCGTCGTTTGCACGCAAACTCGGTATCGTCGGCGGACTTGGATCACTGGCCGGCGGTGACCTTTTCTACAAACTTGTGAAGTCACGAGCGGTATTGGAAGACCAAGGTCGCTATCACTTTCTGTTTGAGCAACACCCCTTCAAGGACGTCCTGATGCCACTGGATCGGGGCGCCAACATGACATCCAGAAAGTTCTACGTGTTCCAGGTTTGCCAGACGTTCGAGGCCAGCGACGTCAGTGCAGTGTTACTGCCTTGTTTCGCCAGCCACACATTTCGAGAGGAGATTCAGGAAGAGATAGGCATACCTGTTCTGGATATGATGACGGCATTGCGCAAGCACATCGATCATATCGCTGAACCTGCTACTACGTTGGGTATCATCGCCTCTGACTACGTACGGCACTCCGGGTTGTTCGAGCGCTATTTTGGCACCGACTTCAAGCTGGTCTATCCCCGTGACACCGAGCAGTCTGGATTAATGGACGCCATGTATGGGGTCAACGGCATCAAAGATGGACACCTTGATGGTGTGCCAGTGGAGTGCGTGTATCAGGCATGCCTCTCACTTCAGGATCAGGGTGCCACGATTATTCTGCCCGGCATGACTGAGCTCTCATTGGTCTGCGGTGATCTTCAAAGACGTGGCCTGGCTGTCCTGGATATCAACGAGATTTATGCGACTTTTGCCACGTTGGAAAAAGGCCAGTCAACCCGCCCGCCATTCAAGCTTGGGATAGTGGGTGGAGTTGGGCCGGCGGCAACGGTCGACTTCATGGGTAAGGTCGTGGCGCACACACCTGCAGGCCGTGACCAAGAGCACATCAAAATGGTGGTAGAACAAAACCCCCAGATCCCTGATCGCACAGCCAACCTGCTGAATGACGAAACTGATCCAACGATGGCGATGTATGCAACGTGCAAACGACTGGAAAGCGCTGGTGCCAATGCCATAGCGATTCCGTGCAACACGGCCCATGCGTTTGTTGAGCGCATCCAGACACACCTTCGCGTCCCCATCGTGAACATGCTTACTGAGACGGTGGAGGCAATCGTGCAACGGTATGGCGCTGGCAAAACCGTAGGGCTGCTTGCGACATCCGGCACAATAAAAAGTCAGGTGTATCACGAGGCAGCGCTACGGGCAGGACTTCAAATCATCATCCCAGGCGCGGACTACCAGACGCTGGTGATGGAATCGATCTATGGAGATCGCGGAATCAAGGCAGGTTTCATAGATGGCATCTGCAAAGATCAGTTACTAACCGCTGCAGAGCACCTGTGTGCACGGGGTGCGGATGTACTCATTCTAGGGTGCACAGAGCTCCCATTGGTGCTTGAGCATAGCGAATCCTACGTCATCAAAAAACATGAGGTGGCACTGGTCGATCCGACAACCATTCTGGCGCTGAAGTGTGTCGAACTCGCAGGATTCAACTCGGGCAAGGCACCTACTCACTGACCCGATGATACACGCATCATGCCACTGAGCTATTTCAAGTCGTCATATCATAAGAATTATCAGCATACTTGCCGTGCTTGACCAAAACAGCAACCGATGCGGTCAAAGTGGTGGGTGTGCTGGATGAGATCAATGCATCCTTTGCATAAAATACTGCACTGTCCTGCTATCAATCCGGAGCGATAGCCATCGTCAGCAGGAAATCTTCCAGGTATAGAATTGCCTCCCGACCGTTGATTTCGATAGGCATAACACTTCTGATCCGGCCTTCCTGATCCGCATGCACAACCCTCACCAGCGTTTTGGTGATCAGGTCAGCACGCCAGACATCGCCCGGCCCATTGAGAAAATAAACCACCGGGCGCTGCTTGCTCCAGGTGGGGTTGTAGATAGACCAATCCGTTCCCGGCTCGTTGGGCGGGATGATAATTTCCGTCTTGTTTGCCCCGACATGAAAAGCCCCTAACTGGCTGTAACTATTGTCTCGCGTAAACAGCAACACAGCCTTTTGATGCTCAAGCGTGTTCGAAACTTGTTGAAACAACCGGCTGCTTTCTTGCGGCGGCGTGTTCGAACCCAACCGGTAGGCCATGCTTTTCAGCTCATTGCGGCCAACCCGCTGGCGATAGTAGAAGGTGCCGTCCAGCACGCCCGCAAATCGCTTGCCTTCTTCATTGCCTCCCAGATCATCAGCGCTTTCGAGGCACACATCCTGCGCAATTTCCTTGAAGAAAGGTGGCGTCGAAGAGCTTTTATCAACGTACTCATAAAGCTTGCCCCGATCACAAAACAAGGTGTGATCGAAGCTGCCCTCGAACGCGATCACGTGCAGTATTCCTGAGACCTTAGACACCGCAACAATATGGCGCTGCGCATTGGTGTTGCTGCCCGGCAGGCCCGCCAGTGACCAGTTCTGCCACAGGTTTTGACCCTGAACATAGGTTTTACCGGTCGGCAGAACCGTCAGATCTTTTTCATCGACCGGCGTGAAATCAGGCCTGGCCGTCAGAAAGCCGACCTGCTCGGCATAGGCTTCTTCCAGGCACTGTGTCGATTCACACTCATCCCGAACGGTGGTGAGCCAGTCACTTTCGATAAGCTGAAAAGAGCGCCTGTTTTTCAACGGTTTGAATGCGGCCGCCAACTGCTCGTCTCGTTTAGAAAGCGAGGGCGTCTCACAGATCATCTGTTCTATGTCTGTCGACGCTTTATTGCAGTCAAAGCTGGCGGCCTGGACGCATGAGTTCACCGCACCGAGCACAGCAATGCCTGCCGATAGCAAGACCGTGGGCACAGCAAGAACAACTGACTTTAAACGCATGATCGTCCTGATAACGTTGTTTTGATCAAGCGACCGGTACAGGGTCGCTGTGAAGCTCTTCATGGAACTGAAAGTAATCGCGCCACGCCTGGGGGGCGTTGCGTTGATCCAGAAAGTCCTGTCTGGCCGGTGCTTCGAGTGAATCCCAGAATGGCTGAAAATGAGTGTCCCACCACGCTTGCAGGCTGCCTTGCATATTGCCCAGCCCTTCAGGATCAAAATCGGGAAACACTGCCCACGGCGCAGGCGGCGTGATGTGCAGCTCACGCACGGCCTGTATCCACGCGGCACTGTTGCTGACCATGATCACCACGCGCCCATCAAACTCGTCGTACTCACGCCATGACAGAACATGCCCCGGTGCGTTAGTCAGCGTGACGAACCGCTCGGTTCGCGCCACCTCGGTGATGAACCCCTGGCTTTCGATCAACCGATGCAGCCGATGCAGACTGTCGACGCACGGCATGAATGCCATCTGGTAAGCACCGAGGCCCACTGAATCCAGAGACCGCACCCACGGGTAGCCGTCGTCAAGCACGGGCATGCGCAGAGGAAAATGCTCGGCGATGTCTTTCAATTCTTGCGCAAGCCCCGAAGTGTTCCGGGCGGCGATTTTACGTCTGTACCAGAAGCCCAGCCCGGCACTGGCGAGTATGGCTGCCAGTGTGAACGTGCCTTGAGCAAGGCCATAAAACAGCGCGCGCAATGGGTGATCCGGTAATAACCATAACGGAATCAACAGCACCCATGCCGCCCACAGAATCAGTTTTGCCTTGGTGAACGGAATCAGCGCCAGCACCAGGTTGATCGCGATAAACAGTTCAAACAGAAACTGGCTGGCCAGGCGGATGCTCACACCTCGGGAACTCAGACCGCCATTGATCGAGCCATACAAGTGCGCCACGAAGTCATTGAGCAAGACATAACCCACACAGAAAAGCGCGTGGATCACTACGCAGCAGATACCACGTGCCCACCACTTCATGGCAGGCACCAGGGGCGCACATCCCGCTTGTCGATACCTTCGCACTGGTTAGCCTTCGGGATGAAATTCTGCCTGTCCATAAGCAATATCAGCGCGTTGGAAAACACGGACGTGACCACGCCAGCGATGACCGGCAGAAGTGCTGCCAGTAGAAGAAACCCTGTTCGTTTAATCAAGTAGCGCCCAAAAGCGCTGATGGTACGGCGTCAGGGCGGATGCAGGAAGCGATATCAGAGCGGCATCGAGCTCATTGCGCCAGCGATGTGGCCGCAACGGCAGCACTGACACGCTGCCCGGTTTCACTATTGACCCGCTCAGTCAACACCTGCGCTGCCTGACGCAACTGAGCGACGCTAAGGCCCACGTTCCTGCTAATACGAATGTGCGATTGCAGTTGCGACTCCACGCCTGCAAGCGCAGACAAAAAGCCAACGGTGGCCAGTTCGCGGCTTTGCCAATCAAGGTTGTCCCGCTCGAAAATATCGCCAAACAAATGCGTTTTTAAATACGTATCGATCGCTGGCGCAAACTCGAACAATGCACCTTCTACACGCTGACCTACCAACTTCGTCTGGTTCGCAGTGCCTGCCTCAAGCAATGCCGTCCCTGCAGGGATTTGCCGACCGGGTTCATGCCCAGGATCATCGTCGATACCACGCGCCTTGCGCGATTGCACGACCTCCATCAACTTGGCCAAGGCATTCAGGCTGCGCGGAAACCCGACGTAGGCATACGCCTGCACCAGCACTTCTTTGGCATCGCTCACTGCAAGTCCATCGTCCAGACCTTTATTCAGCACCTCTTCAAGTTTGGGCATATCACCCAGGGCTGCAAAAGCTGCAATCGGCAGGATTGCCTGCTGGCGCGTTGAAAGTGTCTCGGACATAACCTGTTCACCTTTTTTGCTGTTGGCTGGATTCGTGGCAGAGGCCGCCTGGCTTATTCCTGCGACAAGGCTTAGTACGCAGCCTGCGACCACAAGCCACGGTCGGCTGTGCTTAATGAGCGTGATATTGGTCATCGCTGACTTTCTCCAGCCATTCGACATTTTTTCCATCGGCCTGAACGCCGGTCACCGCCAGGTGCGTCATCGCTGTCCTGGGAGATGCGCCATGCCAATGCTTGACACCCGGCGGGCAGTACACGACATCGCCAGGACGGATTTCCTGAATCGGCTTGCCCCACTCCTGAGTAAGCCCGACACCGGAAACCACCGACAAACGCTGGCCAACCGGATGGGTGTGCCAGGCCGAGCGAGATCCGGGTTCAAATGTCACCAGCGCTCCGGACGCGTTGATGCCGTCCCCGGCAGGCCAGACCATGTCGATGCGCACGGAACCTGTGAACCAGGCCGCCGGCCCGACAATCGATGCCTCGCTTCCTGCACGAACGATTTGTTGCCCCGAATCGACTGTCTTTACCTCTGTGGTAGCGCTTGCCACACCGGCATAAAGCGCTGCAGCGCATAAGGCAACTTTTCCATAAAGCCCGGACATAAAGACACTCCTGTAAAACCGCCCCTGATAGTGATCGTCGTTACGGTAGGGGCTTATGTATTGGTTGATAAGGCTGCAAAACCGAAATGCACTCGTGAAACGGGCTCACCATTGCCCAGCCCGCCGAAGCCTTCGGGCAGCGGGCGGTCGAGATGCTGATCAACCTGATCGAGAAAAAACCGAACCCTGAGCAACACGTGATACTCCCTTTCGAGCTGACGATTCGTAAAAGCGCTGCGGCGCCGCAAGCACGACTGCCCGAAACGCGATAGTCGACGCCCATCCCTCGTGAGACAGGCATCCCGCACCTCATTACGCTGACCAGACCTTCACAGACCGCCTGCCCTGACCCGGCAGGCGGTCATGTCTTTGGCCTTTTGTGCAGTGTTTCTCATGACAATACAGACCGCTATTCCCGGCGCGCCCTCGCCTGCCACCCACACTCATCCGCCCCAAGGCTTCCTGTTGCCCGTGGTCGGCGCGGCCGCCTTCGCGCACTTGCTCAACGACCTGATCCAGGCCGTGCTGCCGTCCATTTACCCGATGCTGAAAAGCGATTTTTCCCTGAGCTTTGCGCAAATCGGCTGGATTGCGTTGATCTATCAGGTCACGGCCTCATTGCTGCAACCCTGGGTCGGGATGTACACCGACAAGCGTCCGCTGCCGTGGCTATTGCCCTCGGGCATGGTGATGACCCTGATTGGCGTGGCCTTGCTGGCGTTTGCCGGCAGCTACGAGATGCTACTGGTCGCGGCGGCAGTGGTCGGCGTGGGCTCGGCAACGTTTCACCCGGAGGCCTCACGGGTCGCGCGGCTGGCGTCGGGTGGACGTTTTGGCATGGCGCAGTCGACATTTCAGGTCGGCGGTAACACCGGCTCGGCGATCGGGCCGTTGCTGACCGCTGCGGTGGTGATTCCCTATGGGCAGTCGGCGATTGCCTGGTTCATGCTCGCCGCAGCGCTGGCAATCTGGGTACTGGTGCGCCTGGCCGGCTGGAACCTGCGCCATGGTCAGGCGACGCTCAAGCGCATGCCGCCCAGCCAGGCGTCGGGTCTGACCCGAAACCAGGTCATTCGCGCGATGGTGGTGATCTGCCTGTTGATGTTTGCCAAGTTCGTCTACATCGCCTCGTTCACCAATTACTTCACCTTCTACCTGATCGAGCGGTTTGACCTGAGCGTGCAGCAAAGCCAGCTGTATCTGTTCGTGTTTCTTGCCGCCGTGGCGCTGGGCACCTTTGTTGGCGGGCCGGTGGGTGACCGCATCGGGCGCAAGGCAGTGATCTGGGTATCGTTTCTGGGCGTGGCACCGTTTGCACTGGCCTTGCCCTACGCCAACCTGGCCTGGACCGCGGTGCTGGCGGTGGCCATCGGGCTGGTGATGTCATCGGCGTTTGCCGCCCTGGTGGTCTACGCCCAGGAAGCGGTGCCGGGCCGCGTCGGCATGGTCTCGGGCGTCATGTTCGGCCTGATGTTCGGCATCAGCGGCATCGGTGCGGCGGGCCTGGGTGAACTGGCCGATGTGCACGGGATTATCTGGGTCTATAAGCTGATTGCCTGGCTGCCGTTACTGGGGCTGGTCACGGCGCTGTTGCCCAAGACCCGGACAAGTTGAAATCAATACACCATGATCAGATCACTGCAAGAACACGTGGCTGAAATCGACGCCAGCGCCTGGATGCTGACCAGCAGCGCCACCGACTACCCCGAAAACTGGTTTATCGCGCCGCATAGCCATGAGAAGCACCAACTGATCTATGCCATCGAAGGCGTGATGGTCGTGCACTCGGCGGACTGCCAGTGGGTGGTGCCGCCCAGTCGCGGCATCTGGATGCCGTACGGGCAAGAGCACGCCGTGCGCTGTGTGGGCACGGTGAAGATGCGCAGCGTGTTCGTGCAGCCCGACTGTGTGCCGGGCTTGCCGACGCAGACCAAAGCCGTAAGTATCTCGGCCCTGCTCAGCGAGTTGATCAAGGCCTCGGTGGGCCTGGACATGAACGCACCAGAAGATTCTCGACCCGGCCGCATAATGCGCCTGATCCTCGATGAAATCGTCACCCTGCCGACCCTGCCGCTGGCCCTCAGGCAACCGCTGGATGCGCGCCTGAAAACCCTCTGCGCTGCCTTGCAGAATAACCCCGGCGACAACAGCACCTTGAGTGATTGGGCGCGGCATCTGCGGGTGGATGAAAAAACCATCCAGCGTTTGTTTCACAAGGACACCGGGATGACCTTTGGCCAATGGCGCCAGCAAGCCCGACTGCTGACCGCGCTGGAGCAGATTGCCTGTGGCGAGCGGATCATCGATGTGGCCTTGCACTTGGGTTATGAAAGTCCGAGTGCGTTTACCACCATGTTCAAGAAACAGTTTGGTGTGACGCCCAGTGGCTTTTTCAGGTAGCTCGGCTGGTTTTGAACGCCAGCATCCCACCGCCGACGACCATCAGCGAGCCGGCGACAATCCAGATATCCGGGACCTCGGCAAAAGCGAATATCCCGACCAGCGTGGCAAACACCAGCAGCGAGTAATTGAAGGGTTGCAGGGTCGAGGCTTCGGTGTATTTCAGCGCCTGGATGATCAGCAATTGGGCAGTCACGCCGCTGACCGACAGGACGGCGATGAACAACCATTGCCCGGCGTCAGGCTCTACCCAGTGGGTCACCCCAAAATACGTCGAGCCTACGGCACCGACCACGGCCATGTACAAGGTGTTGGTGGCAAACGAATCGGTACCGCTGATCTTGCGGCTCAGCACGTTGAACACCGCAAAGCACAGTGCCGCCAGCAATGGAATGATTGCGGCCATGTTGAACGCGGCCAGACCCGGCCGCAGGATCACCAGCGTGCCGGCAAAGCCGATGAAGGCCGCCAGCACCTGACGACTACTGATTTTCTCGCGCAAAAAGATCGCCGCCAGGGCAATCGCCAGTAACGGAAACACGGCGTACAACGCATGGGTTTCAGCGAGTCCCAGATAGCGCAGCGCCAAGGCAAACAGACCGATTTCGACCACCCCCAACAGGCCACGCAGCAGTTGCAGACCGGTATGGGTGCTGCGCGCCGCAAGGCGGACGCCGCCCTGGTGACGGGCCAGAACCACAGCGAAGACGACAAAGACCCAGTAGCGCATCATCACCAGTTGCGCGGCCGACAATTGCTGAATCAACGACTTGGTGATGCCGTCCTGGCAGGCGAAGACCAGCATGGACAACACGCACAGGCCAATGCCCAGCCGGGTACGCGATACGGGAGCCTGGGTGGAGGTGGTCAGCATGGGGTCATTCCGGTGAGGTGAAATCAGGTATACGCCATACTGGCACTCGGCATTTGTCTGGCGCAGACGGCAAACCAGCGCAAAAGCGACACGCTACTCCCGCCCTGCCCGCCACTCGCGCAAGCGCAGATTGGCCTTGGCACCGATGCTCAGAAACGGTTGCGGCGGCAGTGTCTTTGGCGCGTCGTAACTGGACATCAGCATGACCATCGATGAATCCAGCCCCACCACCGCTTCTGCCGCCGCGATGCCGGCCGCCGTGGATTTCGACGCACCCAGCCCGTTACAGGCGCAGGCCGCGAACAAACCCGGTTCGACTTCACCAAAGATCGGCACGCTGTTGACGGTCAGCGCCATCGGCCCACCCCAGCGGTACTGCATTTTCACATCGGGCAGATCGGGGAAGCGCGCCGCGAATTTGCTGTCGTGAATCTGCCCCGCGCTGCGAATGTGCCGCTCGTTGATCTCCAGCCCGGCGTGATAGGAATAGCGTGAGCGAATCAGCAAGCGGTCGCCCCGCTCACCACTGATACGCCGCACCGTGGTGCCCATCGGCAACGCCGGCGTAGCCGCCCAGTCACGCTGACCGCTCAGGCGCTTGGGGTCGAACGGCTCGCTGAGCGAGGCATAGGTGAACACATGCAGCAACTGCCCGCGAAACAGCCCGAAGCTCTGCGCATGGCCGTTGTTGGCGAGGATAATGCGCCCGGCGTTGACCGAGCCACTGGCGGTTTTCAGGTGCCAGGTGGCGCCGGTTTTCTCGAACAGGTGCACCGGGGTATTTTCATACAGGGTCACCGGGTCGCGCAGGCTGTCGGCGACGGCGCGGATATACGCCGCTGGCTGGACCATCACCGTGCCGGGCATATACAAGCCGCTGGTGTAGATCGCGCTGCCGGTGACATCGAGGATTTGCTGGCGGTCGAGAATCCGGTGGCTTTCACCCAGGCCATCAAGCTGACGAGCGTAGGTGCGAATGTGTGCGTCACCCTTGCCGCTGATCGCCACGCTATAACGACCGCAACGATCAAGCACCTCACGCCCCCAGCCGTACTCGTCGGCCATGTCGGTGGCCAGCTTGATGGCCGTGCGGTACAGGGTGATGTCGCGCCGGGCACGCTCGGTCGAAGAGTCACCGAAGTCTTCGGCGCTCACCTCATGGGGCAAGTCGATAATGAACCCGGAGTTACGCCCCGTAGCGCCCTCGCCGACCACGCCGGCCTCCAGCACCACGACACGCAGAGTCGGGTCGAGCTGCGACAAGCGGCGCGCAGCAGACAGCCCGGCAAAACCGGCACCGATGATCGCTACGTCCGCCGTAATCGCGCTAGTGAGCGGCCGGGTGGGTTGGCGCGGTGGCAGCATGGCCACCCACCCCGACATGCTGGTGTTTTTCGGAAACTTCGATGCCACGTACATGCTCTGCACTCCGTGGTCGTCAAGCCAGGCTGGATTCGTGGGCGGCCAGCGAACCGAGGGTCGCTTTCAAAATGGCGATTTTCTCGGCTGACAGGCGTGCCAGTGGCCGGCGCGGATGACCGGCGGCAAAACCGGTGATTTCAGCGCCGGCATACACCGACTGCACGTAATCGCCCTGCCAGATCAGCGACATGACCGGCTCCAGTTCACGCCAAAGGTCACGAGCACGATCCCATTGATGATCCAGCGCGGCATTGACGAACGACACGCAGGTGCGCGGTGCAATATTGGCCCCGCCCCAGATCAGGCCGGCAGCACCGGCGTACAGCGCATAAGGCACCAATGGGTCGGCGCCGTTCATGGTCGGCAGGCCGGTGCGAATCAGCGAGGCCTGGGCGGCCAGATCACCGCTGCTGTCCTTGACCGATACGAAGTTGGGGATCTCGCCCAGTTGCTTGAACAGCGACGGCGTCACTTCTACGCCCACTGCTTGCGGCACGTTGTAGCCAATGATCGGCAAACCGGCCTCGGAAACACTCGAATAGAAATCGATGATGCCTTGATCGTCGGTCGGGCCTTCGAAGAACGGCGGCAGCACCATGACGCCGTCGGCACCGTGGTCGGCAGCATGACGTGTGCGCTCGACCACTTCATCGACCAGTAATGCCGAAGTCTGGGCAATGACACGAGCGCGGCCATTGATGACTTTCGCGCCGAAAGCCACCAGTTCTTTGGACTCTTCTTTGCTCAGGTACACATGCATGCCCGTGCCGGAACTGAGGACAAAACCCTGTACGCCAGCAGCGATATAGGACTCGATCAATTGCTCGAAGCGTGGGTAATCGATCTTGCCCTGATAATCGAAGGGAGTCGTGATTGCCAGGTTGATACCGCAAAACTTGAATGCAGACATAATGAAATCTCTTGTTGTTCGCTCACAAAGTGTTGAAAGACTAGTGAGGAACACCCGGAGACTACAGCGACATTTCCGGCGATCAATTGATGATCTGGCGTTATATATCAACCGTCGGCAAGGGTATTTCAAACTGCGCGGCCAGCCAGTCACGTAACACGCAACAACTGTTGTCCGTGCTCTTGGCCTCATTGAAACTCAAGTAATGCAGGGTGTCGCGATGCACCAGTTGCTCTGGCACCGGACGCACCAGCAGGCCTTTTTCGATGTAAGACTTCACCAGATAATCCCAGCCCAGCGCTACGCCCTGATGCCCCAGGGCCAACTGGATCAGCAGGTTGTAATCGTTGGAACTGAAAAAGTGCGGGGCGTCACTGGGACGAGTCGCCAGGTCGATATTCTGGTAGGCGAACCAGACATTCCAGTCGACATGCTCGGCGATTTGCGAGCGGCCAAACGGGCTCAGGTTGAGCAAAGCGGCATCGCGAATACCTTGTAAATCAGACAGTTCAGGGTGTTGCGCCAGGTACTGTGGCGTGCACACCGGATAGATCACATCACAGACCAGTGGCTGGCTGTGATAGCCGTCCTGGGTCTTGGCCATCTTACAGATGATGATGTCCGGATTGACCCCGTTCTCCATGACCAGAAAGTTCTGGGTGGTGACCAGATTGATGTCGATCTGCGGGTAGGCTGCAAAGAACGCCGGCAGCCGCGGGCCAAGCCAGAAGTTGGCAAACGCCGACGAGCAACACAGAGTGACCACCCGCTTGGGCTTGTCAGTGCTGCGAATGCGTTCGGCGGCCTGGGCAATATTGGTAAACGACAACTGCACCGCATCGAAAAAGATCGAGCCGGCGGCCGTCAGCTCGACCGCGCGCCCGGCACGGCTGAACAGCTCGGCCCCCAGATGATCCTCCAGCTCGCGGATCTGCCGGCTGATCGCCGCCTGAGTCACGCACAAGGCTTCAGCCGCGCGGGTGAAATTCTGGTATTTGGCCGCCGCGACGAAGGCTTTTACCGCGCGCAGCGAGGGCATTTTGATCAATGCCTGATCAGGCTCAGTGTGTTTAACCATGATTTTATGTAATCAATTGACCGTAGAAAATATCGATTCTTATAGCGCAGGCCGCGCCCTAGACTGTCGGCAAGCAGCAGCGATCATGGCGTGAATATTCCGCGAAGGCTATCCCGATTACCGGGCACACAACAGGCTCGATCGTGCCCGTTTGCCCAGACAAGCCCCCCTGTGTTTAGGAGTGCATATAAGAAATGTCCAACACCACCGATGTATTAGGCTTGATCAAACAACGCAAGGCGCAACATGGCTTGCCGGGCGCCGCTTATAACGACCCTGCGGTGTACCAACAAGACCTTGAGCAAATCTGGCACCGTGAATGGATTTTTGCCGGGCACACTTTCGAACTGGAAAAGCCTGGCCAATACATCACCTTGCAAGTGGGTACTTATCCGGTCGTGGTGATTCGTGGCAAAGATGGCGTGGTTCGGGCTTTTCATAACGCCTGCCGCCATCGCGGCTCCAAAGTCTGCACGCAAGACAAAGGTAAAGTGGCAAAAATGGTCTGCCCTTATCACAAGTGGACCTTCGAGCTGGACGGCAAGTTACTGTATGCCGGCAACATGGGGCCAGACTTCAATGCCGCCGAGCACGGTTTGAAGCCTGCGCATTGCGAAGTGGTACACAGCTATATCTATGTGTGCGTCGCACCAACGGCCCCGGACTTCGAGAAGTTTCGCAGTGCCGTATCACCGTTCATTGGTCCGCACTATCTGGAAGACTGCAAAGTCGCCTTCGAGGCCCACCTGGTCGAGAAAGGCAACTGGAAGCTGGTGTTCGAGAACAACCGCGAGTGCTACCACTGCGACGGTACTCACCCGGAACTGCTCAACTCGTACGTCGAGAACGTCTCGGTGCAAGGGCTGGGCGGCGAAGAAGACCTGGAGCTGACCGCGCACTGGGACAGCTGCGAAGCCGCAGGCCTGGCCAGCCGGATCAATATGGACCCGAATGGCCAGTTCCGCATGACGCGCATCCCGCTCAGCAAGGGCGCGAGCAGCTACACCATGGACGGTCAGCCGGCCGTGACCAAGCGGCTGGACCGCAGCGGTGTGAATAACATCGGCGCGCTGTTGTACTTCAACTACCCGTCGACCTGGAACCATTTCCTCGGCGACCACGCCCTGAGCTTCCGCGTACTGCCACAAGGCCCGGACCAGACCGTAGTGACCACCAAATGGCTGGTGCACAAGGACGCCGTCGAAGGCGTGGATTACGACATCGAACGCCTGACCAAAGTGTGGATCGCCACCAATGACCAGGACCGTCAACTGGTCGAAGGCACCCAGGTCGGCGTGACATCGCCGGCTTACCAGCCCGGCCCTTACTCGCCGCTGGTGGAAAACGGCGTGTGCCAGTTCGTCGACTGGTACAGTGAACTGATGATCCGCCGTCTGAGCGAAGCGTCCAGCCGGATCGTTTGAGCCAGCGCCACAACAACAAGAAACATCCCTGCATCACCGGCCGCACAAGAACGATAACGGTGTGCAGTCAATTCACGTTCGATTTGAACGACTGCCAATGGAATTGAGCGTGCATCGATCCTGAAAAATCGATGCATCTTTTAATCATTGGTCATAACGATAAGAAGAGGGTCGTATGAGCCATGCGGATGAAATTCTTTCGGTAAACAATATATTCAAGGTGTTCGGCCCCAACCCGAACATGGCCATGGAGATGCTGCGCAACGGCGCCGACAAGAACGAAATATTCAGCAAGACCGGCCATGTGGTCGGCGTATTCGACGCCAGTTTTTCGGTCAAGCGCGGCGAGATCTTCGTCATCATGGGCCTGTCCGGTTCCGGCAAGTCGACCATGGTGCGGCTGTTCAACCGACTGATCGAACCGACCTCGGGCAGCATCCACCTCAATGGCCGCGAAATCACCGGTCTGTCCGATAAAGAGTTGCTAGATGTCCGGCGCAAGGACATGGGCATGGTGTTCCAGTCCTTTGCCCTGATGCCGCATATGAGCGTGCTGGAAAACACCGCCTTTGGCCTGGAAATCTCCGGCGTCTCCGAAAAGGAACGTCATCGCCGCGCCAGCGAAGCCTTGAGCCAGGTCGGCCTGGCCGGGCATGAGCACAGCTATCCGCATCAACTCTCCGGCGGTATGCAGCAACGTGTTGGACTGGCTCGCGCCCTGACCAACGACCCGACGATTCTGCTGATGGACGAGGCGTTTTCGGCCCTCGACCCGCTGATTCGCCACGAAATGCAGGGCGAGCTGATTCGCCTGCAGGCCGAGCAACAGCGCACGATCATTTTCATCTCGCACGACATCGAAGAAGCCATCCGCATCGGCCATCGCATCGCGATCATGGAAGGCGGCCGAGTGGTGCAGATCGGTACGCCGCAAGAACTGATCAACCAGCCGGCCAACGATTACGTGCGCACCTTCTTCAAGGGTTTTGACAGCTCACGGGTACTCAAAGCCGGTGATGTGGCGCGTCTCGACCCGGAGCTGGTTTGCCGGGTCAATGGCAAGCCGGCGCAATTCAAGGCTGGCGGCTCCTACGGTTATCTGGTCGATGAAAAGGGTTTGCTGCTGGGTGTGGTCGACACCGACACCTCAGGTGGCGTGCTCACGACAGTCGCCGGGACCAGCCACGATTTGCACAAGCAGCATCCGGTGTACACCGATACGCCGCTGGATGAAGTGCTGAACATCGTTGCGAAACTGCCCTACCCGGTTCCGGTGCTGGACCGTGCCGGCACGCTCAAGGGCACGATTTCCAAGAATCAGCTGCTGCAAACCCTGAGCCGCCACTAAGCCCCTGCTGCCAGAAAAAGAGGTCGCCCCACCATGTCTGAATTCAGTCTTCTCGACCCGTTCCAGTCCGCCACTATTCCGTTGGGCGACTGGGTAGAAAGCATCCTTAATTACCTGGTGCACAACTTTCGCGATGTGTTTCGTGCCATTCGCTGGCCCATCGATCAGGTACTCAATGGCATCGAGTACATCCTGCAAAGCATTCCGCCGAGCATCGGCATCTTGCTTTCGACGCTGCTGGGCTGGCAACTGGCAGGCAAGCGCATGGCGCTGCTGTCGTTTGTCACGCTGACATTACTGGGCCTGATCGGCGTGTGGTCGGAGTCGATGACCACCCTGTCACTGGTGCTCACGGCGGTGTTCTTCTGCGCGGTGATCGGTATTCCGCTGGGCATTCTGTGTGCCCGCAGCGACCGCCTGGAAAAGGTCGTACGGCCCATGCTCGATGCCATGCAGACCTTGCCGGCCTTCGTCTATCTGGTGCCGGTGGTGATGCTGTTCGGCATCGGCAACGTGCCCGGCGTACTGGTCACGATCGTGTTTGCCCTGCCGCCGCTGGTGCGTCTGACCAACCTCGGGATTCGCCAGGTGCCGGAAGACAAGATCGAAGCCGCCCGCGCTTTCGGCTGCACGCCGTGGCAGATGCTCAAGCGCGTGCAATTGCCGCTGGCGACCTCGACCATCATGGCCGGCCTGAACCAGACCTTGATGCTGTCGCTGTCGATGGTGGTCATCGCCTCGATGATCTCGGTCGGCGGTCTGGGCCAGATGGTCCTGCGCGGCATCGGCCGCCTGGACATGGGCCTGGCCACCGTGGGCGGCGTCGGCCTGGTGCTGCTGGCAATTTTCCTCGACCGCCTGACCCAGGCCATGGGCGAGCGCACCGGCGCCGACCCGAGCCTGCGTTGGTACCAGACTGGCCCAGTGGGTTTCGTCCTGCGTGCCTGTGGCGCGAAACACCCTGCAGGGCGGCGCAAGACCGCCTGAGCACCCCCCTTTCTTGATCTGCCGTACTTGAAGATAAAAACCAGAAGAAGGTATGCAACGATGAACAAGACGCAACTCGCTCGTAGTTTTGTGCAATGCGCGACCGCGCTGTCGCTGACCATGGCCGCCCTGTACGCCTCGGCGTCGGCGGAAAAACCGGGGAACGGCGTCAAGGTCACGCCGATCTTCCCGCCGATTGCCGAAGAGCGCTTCCGTGGCGAGGTGGCCATGGAGGGCCTGCGCGAACTGGGCTACAAGGTCCAGGAACCCAAGGAAACCGAATACGCAGTGATGATGGTCGCACTGGCCAACGGGGATGCCGACTTTACCGTGCACTTATGGAACACCCTGCACGACACCTTCTATCAGAAAGCCGGCGGCGACAGCACGCTCGTCAAGGCCGGCGATGTGCTGCCGGGTGTGCTGCAGGGTTACCTGATCGACAAGAAAACCGCTGAACAATACAACATCAAGTACATCACCGACCTGCAAAAGCCCGAAATCGCCAAGCTGTTTGACGTGGACGGCGACGGCAAGGCCGACCTCACCGGCTGCAACCCTGGCTGGGGCTGCGAGTTGACCATCGACCACCACATGAAAGCCTATGGCCTGGAAAAGACCGTCAACGTCAACCGCGGTTCGTACTTCGCGCTGATGGCCGACACCATTACCCGCTACAAGGGCGGCCAGCCGGTGCTGTATTACACCTGGGTACCGCAGTGGATCTCCGGTGTGCTGGTCGAAGGCAAGGATGTGGTCTGGCTTGAAGTGCCCAAGACAGATCTGCCCGGCGGCAAGAACGACGTAGACACGATGTACAAGGGCAAGAACCTGGGCTTTGCCGTCGACAAGGTGGTCGCCGTGCTGAACAAGGATTTCGCCGAAAAGAACCCGGCAGCCCTGAAGTTTCTGTCGCAGGTTCAGCTCAGCGCCGATGACGAAAGCGCGCAAAACCTGAAGATGCAGCAAGGCGAGAACAAGGCCCGCGATGTCACCCGCCACGCCAAGGAATGGGTCGCCGCCCACCGTGCTCAGTTCGACCAGTGGCTGCAAGCCTCGCGTGACGCGGCGAAGCAGTAAGGCCGTAGAACATAATAACGACAGGATGCCCAACCATGATGACGTCACCCTTTTCCATCCCGCAGCATGCCCGGCGTATCGATCCGGGCCGGCGCAAACCCGACGGTTCGCTGGACGACAACGACCGTGTCGAAATCGGACCTACGCCCCTGGCCTTCGCCGAATGGGCGCAACTGGGCTTGCAGGCGCCGCATTTGCCGAGCATGCGTGAATACCGCCTGCAACGCATTCGTGAGCAACTGATTGCGCGTGATCTGGGCGGCATCCTGTTGTTTGACCCGTTGAACATCCGCTACGCCACCGACACCACCAATATGCAGCTGTGGACCACCCACAACCCGGCCCGGGCGTGCTTCGTTGCCGCCAGCGGCCATGTAGTGCTGTGGGACTTTCATGGCTGCGACCACCTTTCTGCACACCTGCCGCTGGTCAGCGAACTGCGCAGTGGTGCGTCATTTTTCTATTTCGAAACCGCCGACCGCACCGATGAGCATGCAAAGCGCTTCACGGCTCAGGTCGATGAACTGCTGCGCAAGCATGCCGGCAGCAATCGCCGCCTGGCGGTAGACCGCATCGAAGTCGCCGGGCTGCGTGCGCTGGACGCGTTGGGCGTCGAGATCCACAACGGCCAGGAAGTCACCGAGTTTGCCCGACTGATCAAAGGCCCCGACGAGATCCTTGCGATGCGTTGCGCAGTGGCCTCCTGCGAAGCGTCAGTGGCTGAAATGCGCTTGGCGATGCGTGCCGGCGCGACCGAAAACGATGTCTGGGCCGCCCTGCACGCGGGCAATATCCGCCGTGGCGGCGAGTGGATCGAAACCCGCATTCTCAGCTCCGGGCCACGCACCAACCCATGGTTCCAGGAGTCCGGCCCGCGTGTGCTCAGCGATGGTGACCTGTTGTCGTTCGACACCGACCTGATCGGCGTTTACGGCACTTGTGTCGACATGTCGCGCAGCTGGATTTGTGGCGATCTGGAACCCACGGCCGAACAGAAGCGTTTGTACCGCATCGCCCATGAGCACGTGACCACCAACATCGAAATGGTCAAACCCGGCGTGCGCTTTACCGAACTGACTGCCAGGAGTCACCGCCTGCCGGAAAGCTGCCGCGCCCAGCGCTACGGCGTGATGTTTCACGGTGTCGGCCTTTGCGACGAATACCCGAGCATTCGTTACCCGGAAGATCTTGAGTCGTATGGTTATGAAGGCGAACTGCAAGCGGGCATGGCGCTGTGCGTCGAGGCCTATGTCGGCGAGGTGGGTGGGCGCGACGGCATCAAGCTGGAGAATCAGTTGCTGGTAACCGAGAGCGGCTATGAGCTGTTGACCCACTACCCGTTCGAGCAAAGCTTTTTGCGCGACTAGCCTCTTTACCCCCTGCGGCGTACGACATGATGGATACACTTTCGAAAGGCTTCAGCCAGGCATTCCAGCCACGCAACCTGACCCACTTGTCGACGCCGCCCCGGCCGCACAAAACCTCACGCATCGGTTTTCTGTTGCTGGATAACTTCTCGCTGCCCTGCTTCACCCAGTCGCTGGATGTGTTGATGACCGCCAACCTGATCCGGCCCGGCTCAGTCAAGGTGCACACCTTCAGCCATAAGCACGCTGAGGTGATGAGCGATCTGGCGATCCCGATCCGCCCCGACACGCCATTGACCGATATTCGCCTGGCCGACCTCGACCTGCTGCTGGTGTGTGGTGGCTTGCGCACCCCGCGCACGGTGCCGGAATGGCTGGTAAACCTGCTGAAAAAGCTGGCCGACTGGCCAATGTCGCTGGGCGGTCTGTGGAATGGCGCCTGGTATCTGGGCAGGGCCGGCCTGCTCGACGGTTATCGCTGTGCGATTCATGCCGAGCAGCGCATTGCCTTGTCGGAGCGCTCGCCCAACGCCAATGTGACCCTGGAACGCCTGGTCTTCGACCGCGACCGTATTACCGCCGCCACACCCGCCGGCGCGTTTGAGGTCATGACCCAATGGCTGGGCAAGGCCTGCGACCCCAAACTGGCCGAGGCCGTGGTCGAATTGCTCGACTACGACCAGACCCGCTTTCGCAGCCCTCAGATCACGCACCGGCAGAAGCTGAGCAAGCCGTTGCGCGAGCTGATCAGCCTGATGGAGTCCAACCTTGAAGAACCGCTGGAGCCCGAACGGCTTGCCGGTTATGCCGAGCTGTCGAAACGGCAGATCCAGCGGCTGTTTCGCGAGCAACTGGCTACCACCCCGCAAAAGTACTACTTGCAGTTGAGAATCACCGAAGCGCGCAGGTTGATCCAGAACTCCAGCCTGTCGATTCTGGATGTAGCGATTGCTTGTGGGTTCGTTTCCGGCAGTCATTTCAGCAAGTGCTACAGCGATTTTTTCGGCCACCCGCCGTCGCATGAAGTCCGGCATGAAATCTGAAAAAACTGACAAAGCTGAGAAAACTGAAAAAGGGCAAATGATCGATACGCTGTGGCGTAAAATCTGCACCCTTGAATTAGCGCCCGGCGAGACGATCAATGAACAAAGCTTGTGCAATGAGTCCGGCTTTTCACGCTCAAAGGTGCGTGATGTCCTGCTGCAGATGGCCGCTGATGGCGCGCTGTATCTGGAAGCCAACCGCGCCCCCAGAGTCACGGTGATCACTCACGACACCTTGCGACATTTTTTCGAGGCGGCACCGCTTGTGTACATGGCAGCCGTGCGACTCGCGAGCGCATGCGCCACTCAACAAGACATCAAGCGCTTGCGAGACATCGAAGCACAACTGCAAAAATCGGCCGATAAAAAAAGCGCACCGTCCAACTCAATCCTCAATAGCGCCTTTTACTCGCATATTGGCCAGATGGCCGCCAACCACTATCTGATGCCAGGCCTGAACCGCTTGCTGATCGATCATGCGCGCCTGGGCAAACTGTTTGAACAAGAACAGTCTGCCCATACAGTGCGAGCCCATGTTCACGCCGACTGCCAATACTACAAAAACATCATCGAGGCGTTCGAGCAACGAGACGCAGAGTCTGCGGTGGCGGGCCTGCGCGCCCATCTGCACACACTGCGTGGACGGATGACCCTCGATAGCACCTCATGGCTCATGCCCACTGCCAAAAACAACACTCTTTGAATGGAGACCCTGATGGCAAGTTCTGATATTTCGGTAGAAGACGTACCGCTCAACCCGTTTCACCAGCTTCTTACCTGGCGCTCCGGTGGCGGCGCGTTTGTCGATGGTTATGTGCTGTGCATCATTGGCGTGGTACTGGGGCATATTTCTGCCGCTCTGGCGCTGGATCACTTCTGGGAAGGCATGATTGCCGCGTCCTCATTGATCGGGGTGTTCTTCGGCGGTTTTTTCGGTGGCTGGATCAGTAATCGCATAGGCCGCAAAAAGACCTTCTTCATTGGCCCGGTGCTGTTTATCACCGCCTCCGTTGCCCACCTGTGGGCAGATGCACCACTGGCCATCTTTGCCTTGCGCTTTGTCATAGGCTTTGCCGTGGGCATCGAGTACCCGGTTGCCACCTCGATGCTGGTCGAGTTCATGCCGCGCAAATACCGTGGGTCGCGGCTGGGCACCCTGGTTTTACTGTGGTTCGTCGGGGCGGCAACGGCCTACATTCTAGGAGAAGTGATCCTGCGCATTGCAGGGCCAGACGCCTGGCATTGGGTACTGGCCAGCTCGGCGCTGTTCGGGCTGATACTGCTGCTTGTCCGCCTGGGTACCCCGGAGTCGCCACGCTGGCTGCTCAGCAAGGGCCGCAGGCGCGAAGCAGAAGCGGTGATCAAACAGGTATACGGCCAGGATTTCAGCCTGGCCAACTTGCCGGAACAACAGGACGGGCCAGTGTTGTCGTTCACTGACCTGCTGCATTCGGGCTACGGCAAACGCATGCTGTTTATCGTCAGTTTCTGGACCTGCTCGATCATCCCGGTGTTTGCGGTGTATTCCTTTGCGCCCAAAGTACTGGCAGCGTTGAACCTCAAGGGCGACATCGCCGCCTTCGGCTCGGCACTGATCACGATATTCTTTGTTTTCGGCTGCCTGATCACCACCAGGATCATCAACAAGGTCAGCCGGCGCAGCATGCTGATCAACAGCTTCCTGTTTTCGGGCCTGGCGCTGCTGTGCCTGGGCCTGTTCAATGCCAGTTCCGGCATCGTGATTCTGCTGCTGTTCGCCGTTTATGCGCTGTTCATCGGCGGCGCACAGGTATTGGCACTGGTGTATCCGAACGAGATTTTCCCGACTGAAATCCGCACCCTGGCGGTCGGCGTGGGCACCTCGGTGTCGCGCATCGGCGCAGCGGTCGGCACTTATCTGGTGCCCTTGTCACTGGACGAGCTAGGGATCGCGCAGACCATGTACGTGGCCGCCGCGGTGTCGCTGGTCGGGCTGTTCACCGCATGGGCACTGGCCCCTGAAACCCGCTCGCTGAACCTGCAGCAAGCGGCTGCCTTGAACTGATAAAAACCTCAGATCTGAGTCAGGACCCAGTCCCTGAAACCACTCACAGCGGGAAGTTCGTCGATGTCGTCACGCACCGCCAGGTAGTGATGTGTCTGGGGCTGGGTCACCTCAAAGCCCACCAGGCGGATGAGCTTGCCCTGTGAGATCAATTCTTCGACCAGATGATGCCAGCCCAATACAACACCTTGATCGCGCAAGGCCATCTGGATCAGTATCGCGTAGTCATTGACGTGGATGATGCCGGGGGCAGCCGATGAGCGCTCACCCAGTTCAACGCCTTGCAGCGCAAACCAGATGCGCCAGTCGACGTATTCGGCCAGCGTTGCCCGGCCATAGGGGCTCAGGTTGAGCAGCGCCATGTCGCGCAACCCCTCAAGCGTCATGCCTTGGGGCACATTGCACAAATAACCCGGGCTGCATACCGGGTAAATCAATTCGCCGAACAGTTGAGTATTGACATAGCCTTCGCGGATTCGCGCCGACTGGGTGATGAACACGTCAGGTTTTACATCGGTTTCCATGTGCTGAAAGTCGTGTGTGGCGACGATGCTCAGCTCGATGTCCGGGTAGCGACTGGAAAAGTCCGGCAGCCGTGGCGCCAACCATAAGTTGGCGGTGCCCGGCGAACAGCAGATGGTCAAGGTCTGGCGCTGGAACTGCTGGCTGCGCAGACGATCGGCCGCCTGTGCGATGTTCATGAACGAGAGCTGCGCCACGTTGAAAAACATCGTACCGGCCGTGGTCAACGCGACCGCACGCCCGCTACGGACAAACAGTTCGGCGCCGAGAAAGTCTTCAAGCTCCTTGACCTGCCGGCTGATCGCCGCCGGCGTGACGCACAGCGAATCGGCGGCACGGGTAAAGCTCTGGCATTTGGCGGCCGCGACAAAAGACTTGACCGCCCGCAACGAAGGCATCTTGATTAACAACTGATCGGGTTCGGTCTTTTGCATCAGTTGTTCCCTTAATACGCGGAGTCTTTAAACGTCGCGCATGATAGGGGAGCCTTCCGCTGCCAGGCAATCGCAAAACCGCCGTTGTGTGTCGTAATAATCACCTACGTTTTTAGAGGCCCCCTACCTTTTCATTTGCTCTCGATACGCCTGCACCATCTCTTTACTGACATCTTCCTTGAAGCATAAAGGCGCATAGCCGCCAGCACGGTTGTAAGCGCTGCGTTTACCGCAACGGCTACCATTTCGGGCGGCGTTGTAGGGACATGGGCAGTTGCCCGAATAAGACGCGATGGAGTCATCGATCAGACGCTGAACGATGGTTGAATCGGAAACTCTGGTTTCTTTCGCGCCGACCGAAACGGCACACAGCAGTACTGAGAGGGCGATAAAACGGGTCGCAAAGGTTGTCATGGCCTTTCCCTGGTTCGACAGATGAACAATCCGGCGAACTTTTACCATGATATTATTGAGCCATCACTTATTTTCTGACAGCAGGTATTGAGCTTCTGCTGATACGCTTTCGCCCTGCAACCGCCCTGAAAAAAACCTTTCAAGAAAACGCCCATGTCACGAAAACGCTCTTACCGTCCCTCCCCCCTGCTTGAGTTCGTCAGTGCGCTGCCCTGGTGGCTGGGCCTTACGCTGGCCGTCGTTTCGGGGGTGTGGCTGCACTCACTGGCCACTGCACCTGTGACAGTTGATGCGCAGCGTATGGAGGTAACGTTGATCAGTGGCGTTATCAGGGGCGGCGCTTATTTTGCGCAGTTTTGTGTGCCGATGCTGTTGGTACTCGGCGCCATTGCCTCGTTTTTCAAACAGCGCAAGCGCCGACAACGGCGCGCTGAAAGCACGGTATCGAGCGTTGAGACGCAGGTTGCTCAACGGGAAGTTACGGCCTCTGCTCCCGAGGTTGTCGCGCAACCGGTCACCCCACAAGTGCCCAAGGCTAAGCCAAAGGTAAAAGCACAGCCGGCGCCGGCACCTGTAGAACCTGTTGCTCCGGCCTGCCCGCATTGCAAACAGACCATGGTGATGAGGGTGGCGCGCACAGGCGCCAACGCCGGTGGCAATTTCTGGGGCTGCGCAAGCTATCCGAAGTGTCGCGGTATCCGGGCGATCTTTGCGCCGTTGCCGTCGCAACGGGTACAGAAATGAACACCCTATTCCCCGTTGCGAACCTCGCCGCGAAGGAGCGTTACGAATACTGGCAGGATGTGGTCTGTGCCACTTACGGGCCGGTCACCAACAAACGCCTGAGCGATCAGCGCTTCGACGGCGCCCTGGAAGTACGCACCGTCGGCAACATGAGCTACAGCCGTATTCAGTCCATTCCTATCGAATATAACCGCCAGCACGCGGGCGAAGGCTGCGATCAATTTTTCCTGACCGTGACCCTCTGTGAAGAAACCTTTGTCTCGCAAGCGGGCCGCGACTCCCGGCAAGAGCTGGGCGATATGGTGCTGTATGACGGCGCGCAGCCGTATATCAACTCGTTTCCCAACGGCGACCACCAGATTGCGCTGGTCATCCCGCGCCCGCTGTTGCTCAGCCATATGCCCAAGGCCAATGATTTTCTCAGCCGCACCCTGTCGACGCAGTCGCCGCTGGGCCGGCTGGCCAACTCGATGATCATGGAAATGTGGCGCGCGCCCGCCTTGCCTGCCACGGCCAGCCAGCGGCTCAACAATTCGCTGCTGGATGTCATGGCCACCGCCTTCGAGACGGCCTTTGCCCGGCAGGAGAGTGCGGTAAAACCCCATCAGGTCTCGCAGTTGCAGCGCATCAAGGAATACCTGCTGGACAATCTGCACGACCCGCAACTGACCATCGACGCCATCGCCCAAGCCACGTTCGTGTCGTCGCGCACCCTGAACCGTTTGTTCGCCAGTGAAGGCACCACGGCGATTCGCTGGCTGTGGATGCAACGCCTGAGCGCCTGTCATCAAGCCCTGCTGAGCGGGCGTTTTGACCAGGTCACGGAGGCAGCGCTGTCATTCGGCTTTACCAATCTCTCGCATTTCAGCCACGCCTTCAAACGCGCCTATGGCGTCACTGCGCAGCAGCTGCTACGCGCCCGCTAATAGTGGCGCGCAGCGCACAACAATTGGCGGGCCGAACACAGCACCTGAAGCCTCTACGCATCACTCTTGCTCATCAATGACTTCGCCCGACAAGGCTTGAACCATGAGCACTACCGAATCGAAAACCCTGCGCCTGTTCTTCCCGCAATGGCAAGGCGGCAACAACCCGCCCTACCATTTTGGCGCGCAACTGCTGGCCTGGCTAGCGCCTGAACACGATGGCCCGAGCGAAGAGGTCCAGGTCGCGCAGCCTTCTGACACCCCGTTGAAAATAGAAGACGGCATCCGTGGCCGCAGCGCGCTGTTCGAGCAATACCTGGACGCCCGCCGCCTGATCGACAAACACAGCCCTGACCGGCTGGTGGTGCTGGGCGGCGACTGCCTGGTCGACCTTGCACCCTTCGCGTACTTGAACGAGCGCTACGACGGTGACTTGGCGGTGCTGTGGGTCGATGCGCACCCCGACGTCATGACCCCGGCCGATTACCCCAATGCCCACGCCCATGTGCTGGGCAACCTGCTGGGCCAGGGCGACGAGCAGTTCGCCAGCACCGTCAGCCGGCCGCTCAAGCCGCAAAACGTCATGTACGCCGGCCTCAAGGAAACCTCCGAGGGCGAGACAGCGTTTATCCAGCGCTTTGGCCTCAAACACGCCAGCCCTGCGGAGCTCGCCGACTCCAGCGCCCCGGTGCTGGAGTGGTTCAAGGCCACCGGCGCCCGACACCTGGCGATTCATTTGGACCTGGACGTGCTGGACCCTGCGCTGTTTCGCGCCTTGCTGTTCGCCAACCCGCAAACCCCCGGTGAGTGGGATCAGGTGCCGCAAGGCAAGATGAGTATCGATCAAGTGGTGCGACTGCTGGCCGATATAGCGACGGTGGCGGATGTGGTCGGGCTGGGCATTGCCGAGCATCTGCCGTGGGATGCACTGGCCCTGAAAAACATGCTGGCGAAACTGCCGCTGATTGGCTTGGCACACCGTGATTGATAACTACCTTGCTGTTTTAGAGACACCCTAATGAAAATCGACTCAGCCGATTACACCCCCGTCCTGCAACTGCAGGTTCCCAGCTCAGCCCCCGTTTCTGCGAGCGACAGCACGACCAGCGCCAGCGTTAGCGCTACGCCTGCCACGACCAAGGTTGATATCTCGAAAGAAGGCCAGGAAAAGCTGGAAAGCGAGAAGTATGCCGACATCGATAACGCGCCATTGCCAGAAGAGGTAAAGGAAGCGCTGAAGAACATTCGTAAGTTGCAGGAAAAAATCGCTCAGAAAAGCCAGGAGTTGATGGAAATTCTGAGCGACAAGACCTTGACCGACGACGAAATCAAACGCCAGCGGGAGATGCTGACGACCGAGATCAGAAGCATGCAGTCGGCGCTGGGGCAGGCCACCAATGCGCTGAACAATGCGATGAGCGCCAAGGGCATGGACAGCAAAAGCCGGGACTTGGCCAAAGGTTTGATTGGCATGAAATAAGCCCCACGCCGCCCGGCCATCAACGCCGATAGATAGCCTGTACAACGCCGTCCGCCAGCGCGCCCCACGCGCCGGCCACTGCGGTATTGGTCATGACCACCAGGCTCAGTTGCGCCTGCGGGTCGACCCAATAATGGCAACCGAACAACCCGCACCAGCCCCACGTGCCGGGGCCTTGTACATGCCCGGCAGCGTCGGGGTCTGCAAGCACTGCAGGCCCCAGGCCAAACCCCCAGCCCGGGCCACGACTGGCCATCGGCAGATCGCCGAGCGCGTTGCCCAGCAAGGCGGCGGTGCTCGCTGGAGTCAGCAGCGGCGTGCCGCCCATGCGTAAACACTCAAGCAAGCGCAGATAGTCGTCGGCGGTGCCCAGCAGCCCGGCGCCGCCTGAAGCGTAGGCGTTGGTGCTGTGAGCCCGGCTGGCGGACAACTGCGCCAGGCCGCTGTCGAGCAGCAGGCTGTCGTGTTCGGCGATGGGTTGCGGCAATTCCGGCGCGTCTTTGTAAGGCCGCGCCAGCGGGCGTTCCGGCTGGTCGACAAAGCCAGTGGCGGTCATCTGCAAAGGCTCGGTCACCCAGCGGGCGATGGCCTGGGCCAGCGGCAAGCCGCTGGCTTTCTCGATCACAGCACCCAGTACGTCGGTGGCCAGCGAGTAGCCCCAGGCGCTGCCCGGCTTGAACAGCAACGGCACCTGCGCCAGCCGTTGCAGGTTTTGCTCAAACGTCAGTTGCTGATCATCCAGACCATCGGACACGCCAGCGAGGTGATAAGCATTGCCGGGCGGCTGTTCGAAGCCGTAACTCAGGCCGCTGGTGTGCGACAGCACGTGCCGCAGGGTGATCGCCGCCTCACAGCCATCGGCCAGCCGGGGGCGAAAATCCTCCAGCCAGTCGCTGACCGGTTGCTGCACATCGAGCATACCCAGCTCGCACAGGCGCAAGGCGGTCACCGAGGTGAGCAACTTGGTCAGCGAGGCCAGGCGAAAGCGCGTGTCGCGCTGCATCACCCTGCTCGCTTCACGGTCTGCCCAGCCCCGGGCGCTGGCATGGCGCAGCTCACCAGCCTGGGCCAGCAGCAAGACGCCGCCGACAATCTGCCCGCTGTCGACCTGCCTGTGCCACACCTCGCTGACACGCGCCAGCGCCTGAGCATCGAGCATCAGAACCCCCGCACCGCGTGGCTGAAGATCTGCTGATAGCCCTCGGCCGAATGACGCACAGGATTGGTGTGCGAACAACCGTCGTTAAAGGCCATCTGCCCGATCAACCGTGCATCGCGCTCGTCGATGCCCAAGGCCGCCAGCGTGTGCGGAATGCCCATGTCTTCGCGCAGCTGCAGCAGCCAGTCGAGCACGCCCTTGAAGCCCGGCACCGGCAGGCGCAGGTAGTGGGCCAGGTCTTCCATCGGCCGGTGCAACACCGACTCGTTGGCGAGCAGCACATAGGGCAGCACGATGGCGTTGAGCAACCCGTGGTGATGGTCGTACAGCGCGCCCAGCGACTGAGCGATGGCGTGCACACCGCCCAGGCCGCGCTGAAACGCCGCCGCGCCGAGGCTGGAGGCGACCAGCATGTGCTCGCGCGCCTCCAGGTCCTGGCCGTCTTCAACCACGCGCGGCAGGTGCAGCTTGATCATTTGCATGCCCTTGACCGACACTGCTTCGGCCATCGGGTGCCAGACCGGCGAGCACCAGGCTTCCATGCAGTGGGTCAGCGCATCCATGCCGGTGGCGGCGGTCAGGTGCGTGGGCAGGCTCAGGGTCAGCCGCGCATCGAGAATCGCCACCCTGGGCATCATGCGGATATGCAGGATGGTGCGTTTGACCTGTGCTTCTTCGTCGGTGATCACCGCCGCCCGGCCGACTTCGGAGCCGGTACCGGCGGTGGTTGGCAAGGCGATCAGCGGCGCGATGCCGTCGGGGTCGGCGCGCAGGTGGTTGTCGCCGATGTCTTCGAAATCCCACAACGGGCGGCTCTGCCCGGACATCAACGCCACGGCCTTGGCCGCATCCAGCGCGGAACCGCCGCCAAAGGCGATGACGCCGTCATGGTTGCCAGCCTTGTAGGCGGCCAGGCCTTCGGCGACATTGGCGCCGGTGGGGTTGCCCTTGACCTGATCGAACAGCGCACAGTGGCCCAGCTCGCGGCGGCAGTCGTCCAGTGCTTGCTGGATCATGTGGCTGCTGCCCAAGTCGCGGTCGGTGATCAACAGCGGCCGGCGGATATTGCTGTCGCGGCAAGCGCCGGCCAGTTCCCGCGCACGGCCGGCGCCGACACGGATGGAGGTGGGGTAATGCCAGTTGCTGGTGTGCATGAGGTCGTTCCTTGATGAGTGGATACAAAAATCCGTAACGCTGCGGACCGTAGGACCGGCCGGGCGGCGCACCGCTTTAGCCGGGAACGGTATCGCTGCGATTCCCGACTAAAGTCGGTCCTACAAAGGCGGTGTGGGTCGTCAGAGGTGCAGCCATGCCGCCGGAATCAGGCCCAGCAGCAGGCGCAGGCCGAAGGCGACCATGAACAGGCCGGTGATGATGTCGATGGCCTTTTTCATGCGGCGGTAGCGCTCCTGCACGGCCGGGATGGAGAACAGCGTGGCCAGCAGCACGAACCACGAGATGGCCAGTACGGCGATGATCGACACGCCGGCGGTGCGCACCCACATCGGCAGGCCGGGGGCGGCCACGGTGGTGAACACGCTGGTGTAGAACGCCAGAGCCTTGGGGTTGGTCATGTTGGTCAACAGGCCAAAGCGATAGGCGCGGCTCAGGCTGCCGATGCCCAGCGCCTTGATGTCACGCGGGGCCGGCTGGCTGCCGGCGCTGCGCAGGCTCTTGGTGCCCAGCCAGGTCAGGTAGGCGCCGCCAAGCAGTTGCAGGCCCGGTTGCAGCCACGGCAGTTGCTGGAACATCAGGCCCAGGCCCGTGGCGGCGAGCAAGGCCCAGATGATGCTGCCAGAGGCCACGCCTAGCCCTGCGCAAATGCCTTGCTGGCGAGACTGACTGAAAGACAGTTGGGTGATGACCAGAAAGTTCGGGCCGGGGCTGATGATCAGTACGATAAAGGCACCGGCCAGCGCAGTCAGCAAAGTGAGTTCGTTCATGAAGCGTTCCTCAGGTCCGTCGATAAATGAAGTGCCAGGCTTTGCAGGCAATCGTGTACCGCCCGCCGCGCTTGCAGGGGCGCGAGGCACTGCGGGTCGGGGGTGGGCACGTAGTGGTTGTAAAAGGTGCAGCCTTCGACCGCTGGCCCCAGCAGCCACAGGTGTGAATGGGGCTGGCCGTCAGCACGCAGCGCCCGGCCAACGGCATCGATGGCCACGCCGTCGGCCGGGTACGGATGGGCGGCGTGAATCAGGCCCTGACGTAGCAAATCGGCGAGCAGTTCATTACGGTTATGCCGCAGACCGCTGTGGCTGACCCGCGCTGAAATACGCTGCTCGACCTCCAGCACTGAGGCCTGAGCCGGCGCCAGCACCTCGACCACGCCGGCATCGATCAGCGCCAGCAGGTCTTCATGGCGCTCACGTTGCGGCCCACCGACCAGCCGGTTGGAGACCCCGGCATACACGGCGTAAAACGCCTGCGTCGAGTGCGCCTGCAAGCCATCGTGATCGGCGACCAGACGCAACACATCGCGGTAGTCGCGCCAGACTTCCAGCGCCTGGGTCAACGGGCTGCGCGAAGTGCCCGAGCGGCTGCGGATCAGGTCTTGCTCGATCCACTGCCGAAACCAGGCGGCGTAGCTTTCAGGCGCGCCGCTCCAGGGTTCGGTGGCGTGCCACTGCGCAGGATCGAACGGCCCCCATTGCGCAGCCAGCCGGGTAAACAGCGCTTGCCGCTCATGGGTATCAGCGGCGTGGCGCAAGGACTGTTGCAAGTCGCTCAGTTGTGCCGGTGCCTCAAGCCGCACGCAGGCCTGATAGAACACGGCACGCATTTCGTCCTCGATCAGCGGCAGCACTTCACCGGTGAAATCCAGTTGGCCATCCGTTGCCTGCCGACGCAGCGCTTCGATGGCGGCGGCAGTGAAGTACAGCCGTGACCAGGCCTGACGCTGTACGCCATCGTGCTGCGGGCGGGCATGAAACGGCCGGCCGCTGCGCGAGTACAGGTACAAACGCGGCTCCGCGCCGCTGGGCACATAGCGCCAGCCGGCCAGGCTGTTATCGGCGACAAAGCGCCCGCCGCGCCCTTCGGTGAGTGACGCAAGCGTGTCCATGGCGCTCAGCCCCAGGCCTTCGATGGCCACGCGCTGGCCGATATCGACGGGCAACGGCGCGCCGATGGCATGCCCGCAAGAGATGAATAGCGCGTCATAAATACGCTGCTCGCCCTGTCCGGTGCCTAGCTGCCAGCCCGCAGCGTGCGGCTGGGCACTGACGACTCGCTGCGCCACATGCTGCACCTGCAAACCGGGCGGGCAATGGCCAAGCAGCCAGCGGTAGCTGTCTTGCAGGTAACGGCCCAGCAAACGGCGCGGAACAAAATCGCCAAAGCCGATCGGCCGTCCCTGACCGCTGCTGTCGAGATGGCCCCGCGCATCGAGGCGCAGATCATGGGCCTGGCACCACGCCAGAAAACTCAAGCCCGGCGGCTGGGTCGCCGGGTGCGCGGTGCTAAATGCCGAGAGTTGCCCGGCCATGGTGTTGAGCATCAGGTAATCGGGCTGTTCGCTCAGGTGCAGGCCGCTGCCCGGTGTCTGCGGATCGAACAGATCGATGTGCAGGGCACGGCCCTCATGCCGGTGCAGGGCAATGAATTGCTCCAGCAGGCTCAGGCCCCGCGAACCCATGCCGACGATGGCGATACGCAATGGATCGATACGTGAAGTCATGGCCATCACCAGCGGTTCGATTCAAAGAAGAAATCCGCCACCGGCAGCGCCCGCCCCTGCTCCAGCGCCTGGCGGTACACGCGCTGGCCGACCGCAAGGTCAAGCACGCCCAGGCCGAACGGCGAGAAGATCGTCGGCCGCGTCGGGTCGAGGGTGATTTCGCCGAGCATCAGCTGCGCCAGGGTGCCGGTGATGAACGCACGGTGCTGGTACTCCTGCACCGCCAGTTGCGGCGAGGTGCCGGCCTTGAGGCAGTGCTCGACGTCGTCGAACAGGTTGTTGGCCTGGGCAATCAACGCCGGCCCCAGGTCGCGCAACGAGATGTTCAGGACGATTTGCCCAGGCGTCAGCAGCGGCTCCAGCACATATGGGTTGGGCGCGGTGGTGGCGAACACCAGCAGGTCGGCACGAAGGCTGGCGCCCAGGTCCACAGCTTCAATGTGCAGGTTGTGTTGCCGGCGGGCGTGTTCGATCAGCGCCTGCGCAGAACCTGCGTGACTGTCGTGGACGCTGATGTGCTCGAACTGCCAGCCATCGGCGACCAGCAGATCGAGAATGGTGCGGGCAATAAAGCCCGCGCCGACCAGTGCCAGATGCCGGATGTTGCGTTGCTGGTGATTGATCCAGAGCGCACCCAGCACGGCCGACGCCGCCGTGCGTGTGGCGCTGATGCGCGACGCTTCAAGGCACGCATAGGCATAGCCGGTGTGCGGATCGTTGAGCAACAGCACCGCCGAAGCGCGTTGCAGGCCAGAGTCGATATTGCCTGGAAAGCTGGAAATCCACTTGATCCCGGTCACCGGCTGCTCGCCGTCAAGGCTGGCCGGCAAGGCAATGATGCGGTTGGCCGGCTGCGCCGGAAAGCGCAGAAAGTAGCTGTCCGGGTTGATCGTGCGTCCTGCTTGATGGTGCAGATAGGCCTGGCGTACATCCTCGATGCTGGCTTGCGGGTCGCTGGCCAGAATGTGCGCCACGCTGGCACCGTCGACCACATGAAAGGCCGCTCGCAACGGCTCAGGCTCGGCAAAGTACGTGGTGTGCGCAGCCTCGACGGTCAGGTCCGCCAGGGTCATGTCCAGCACTTCGCGGCCAAACCGCTGTTCGACCCAGGTATCGTCGTACAGCGTGTCGAGGTAGCGCTCGCCCCAGTCCGGCGACAACGCCACCACCACCGCGCCCGGCTCGATGCGCTCGCGCCAGGCGTGCACGGCAGCCACCACTGTCGCGGTCGAGCCGCCGACCAGCAGGCCGCGGCTGCGCGCCAGCAAACGGGCCATGGCCACGGTGCGCGCTTCGGGGACCATTTCCAGCGCATGAATGCCTTGCGGATCGAAAATCGGCGGCCGCTGGCTGGTGCCCAGCCCCGGAATGAAGCGCCGTCCGGCCGGCGTGCCAAAGGTCACCGAGCCGACACTGTCGACGGCAATGATTTTTGTCTGCGGGTGATGCTTGCGAAAGTACTGCACGCAGCCCATCAGGGTGCCGGTGGTGCCGGCGCCGACGAACAGGTAGTCGACCTGGCCGAAGTGCTCGCCGATCGAGCGCGCCGTGGTCTGCGCATGCGCACGCGGGTTGGCGGCGTTTTCGTACTGATTGAGCCACACATAACGCGCATCGCGCAGCAACAGGTCGCGAATCAGCGCAATGCGCGTGCCGAGAAAGCCGCCGTTGGCATCGGCGGTTTCGACCTGGATCACCTCGGCACCGTAGCTGCGCATCAGGCGGATGCTATGGCTGGCGCTGTTGGGGTCGACCACGCAGGTGAAACGCAGGCCACGGCTGGCGCAAAGCATGGCCAGGGCTACACCGAGGTTGCCCGACGACGACTCGATCAGCACGGTGTCGGGGGTGATCAGGCCGCGGGCCTGCAAGTCGTCGATCAGCGCAACGGCGGTCTTGAGCTTGATCGAGCCGGCCGGGTTGAACGACTCCATTTTCAGTTGAAAGTCAGGACCGATGCCGGTCACGTTAAGGAAGGTGCGGTCGTGAATGATGTCGCCGATGGTGTCAAACATGCTCATCACTCACTGTGCCAGGGCAATGGCCGGCGCCGAGGTGGCGACAGCGCTGTTAATAGCATTGGCAATCCGTTCGGCACGCAGCGCCATCATCGAGAACGACTGGCTGTCGCTGATGCCGTGGCTGCGCTCGGACAGGCCGTTGACCCACAGCTGCACATCGCAGTGCTCAGCGGTGGCGATGCGGTAATCGCGGTCGATCAGCAGGCCACCCTTGGCGTCGCTGGCCAGCCACGGTTGCAGGCTGGCGAGCAGCGCCGGCACGCGCAGTTGCTGGTAACCGGTGGCGAGCACGATGGCGTCGACCTCGACCACCTGGCTGCGCTGGCTGAAACTGTCGGTGAGCGTGACCCGATAGCTGTTGCCCAACGGCTCTACAGCGCTGACCTGGTGATAGCCGTAAGTGCGCAGGCGCTGGCGGCCGGCGATGGCGTCTTCGTAGGTCAGCGAGAACAGTTTCTGGCTTTCGTCCGGGTCGATGCCGGCATAGTTGGTGGCGCGGCTGTAGTCGAGAAAGTGCTGGCGTGCGGCAGCGTCCAGGCTATGGAAATAGTCGACGTGGTCGGGGCCGAACACACGGTTGGGGAATTGCCCCAGTTGAGTGAGCTTGAAACCGGCGCTGCGGTGCACCGAATGCACCTGCACGTCGCGGTCGCGTTCGATCAGCTCCAGCACCGACTCGCTGGCGCTCTGGCCGGAACCGATCACCAGCCAGCGCTTGAGCAGCTCGCTGCCGAAGGCTTGCAGGCGGGTCAGAAATTGCGAGGTGTGGAACACTCGCGGCCCCAGCAACGCGGTATAGCGTTCGGGAATCTGCGGCACGCTGCCGCTGGACAGCACCAGATTACGGGTGGTGAACAGCCCGTTCGGGGTTTGCACCTGTACTTCACGCAAGCGGCCGTTGCGGATCACCGGCAGGATGTCCGTGGCCGGCGTGTTGAAGTGGGTGCTGGCGTCGACCTGGCGCGACACCCAGGCCACGTAGTCGGACCATTCATGGCGGCTGGCCGGGCGACCAAGCAGGCCGAATTCGAACATCCGCCCTTTGTCCTTGAGGTACATGGCAAAGGAAAAACGGCTGCGCGGGTTGCGCGGCGTGACCAGATCGCGGAACACGTGGTGGTTGATGTCGGTGCCGGCCAGCAGCAATTCGCGGTGCCATTGGGTGTCGGCGGCGCTTTCGACAAAGCGCAGGTCCAGACGCCCCAGCGGGTGGCCCTGTTCGCGTGCGTCTTCAAGTACGCAGGCCAGGGCAATCCCGGCAGGCCCAAAGCCGATGCACAGTGCATCGGAATCAATCGTGTGATGACCCATGAAAATCCGTCCTTAGTGATGTGGGTAAACAGGTGTGGCGTGCAATGGCTCAAGACCGCCCGGCCCAACGCGCCAGATGCAATTGCGTACGCCCTGGCATTCGCCGTGCACGAACGCCACGTCGCCCAGCGGGGTGGCGAAACGTTCGCGGTGCAAGGCCTCCAGCAAGGCGCGGCGGTTCGGCCACTCGCGTCCGGCCAGTGCAGCGACCACGTGCAACAGGCGCAGGCTTTCGCGGTAGTAGGTCTGTGGCGCGCAGCCGAACAGCGGCTGGTGCTGGTAATCGTCAGCGCTATCGTCGAAACCGATCACGTAGGTGTCGCTGTCCTGCGCACAGGCCTTGCCCAGGTGCGTTGAGGCGGCATCGTCGGTCAGCACCAGCGGTGTTTGACTGCCGGCCGCACGCCGGGCCTGCCAGTGTTCGCGGCTGGGTTTCAGGCGCCCGGCAAAGATTTCCAGTTCGGCCTGTTCCGCCGTGGCGACCTGTTGCAACCCCTGCCTGGCGACCTGTCGGGCAATGGCGACCGCCAAAGCCTGGCCATGCGCACTGTCATCGGCGGCGATGTGCAGGCGTTGCCAGCCGCGGGTCTGTACCCAGGCCAACAGGTCGCCGGCCAGGTGCTGATCCGCCGGGCAAAAACGCAAAACGTTGCCGTGCTGCGTCAAGGCATCGACCGTCGCTGCCGGGGTCAGCAGCGCGATACCGGCTTCGCGATACAGCGGTGCAGCGGCCAGGGCGGCATCGGAAGAAAAGTGTCCGATCACCAGGTCTGCGCCCCAGTCGATCATCTGCTGCGCGACCTCGGCGCCGCGCTGTGGGTCGGCGCCGTCATCGAGCCAGTGCCAGCGCACGCCGTTCAGGCCCGGCAGCAGGTTGCGGCCCACGGCCATGGCCCGCAGAAAGGTCCGCGCATGCGCAGTGACCGCAGGATCGAACACCGCGCTGACGCCGACCCGCAAAGGACTGGGCAAACCGTTGAAAGCCGTCATGGCTGCACCCTTTCGGCAAACACCGCCGGTTGCAGGGCGCGACGCGGGCACAGTGGCGCCCATTGCGGCTCTGGCTGGCGGTCTTCATCGGCCAGGTAGCGGCTCAGTTGCCGCGCGGCGATGTCGGCAATGCCCGGCGCAAACTTGAAGCCCAGCCCGGACATGCCGCAGGCCACATACAGCCCGCGCTGGTCGTCGACAAAGCCCAGTAACGGCCGGCCATCGGCGCTGTAGCTGTCAAATCCCGGCACGATGTCGAGCACCTGCGCCTGGCCGCCGCCGGCCAGTTGCGTGACCCGCTGGCGGGCATCGGCGAGATGCCGCGCATCGGGGCGCGCCAGGTCTTCGGGCAACAACGCGCGGTCGCGCAGGCCGCAGCCGCTCTGCACGATGTGCCGGCTGAGCGGAATGGCGTAGCTGGCGGTCGGCGCGTCGATCACCGGCAACGGCCAGTCGCGGTCGGTCAACACCCGGGCCAGCGGGATGCTGCGGCTTTCGACATTCAGCTCCGGCAACAAGCGCCGGGTCCAGGCGCCACTGGCAAGCACCAGCACCCGGCAGCGCAAACGGCTTTCGCCCAGATGGATGCTGGCCGAACCATCGGCCTGCCAGTCAATGGCCTGCACCCGGCAATGCTCCAGCACCAGCCCCGGCCCGCGCAGCACCGCACACAGGCGCGCCGTGGCCTGGCGCACGTCGCCGACGCAGGCGCGGGCTTCGTACAGATCAAGCCGGCTTTCGCGGTGCAGGTACGGGCCATAACCCTGTACCAGGCGCAGCGGATACTCCGCGCTGGCATAGCGTTCGATGGCCGCGTTCAACTCTGCGTGTTGCTCCGGGGCGGCGCGATACAGCACACCGGTGCGGCGCAAGGCCTGGGTGTAGGTGGCCGCGAACAGGTTGCCGGCCATGACCTGCAACGAATGCGCAGTCAGTTGCATCAGCAGCGGGTCGCCGTCATACAGGCGCACCAGCCCGCCGGAACAGGCGCTGGCACCGAGGCTGGCGACGCTGCCCTGATCGAGCAACGCCACCTCCAGGCCGAGGCTGGATAAGCGCGCGGCAATGCTTGCGCCGACAATGCCGGCGCCGATCACGGCGACTTGATAATCGATGTCCATATCGGGTGCGCTCAGATGGAATAGTCGGCGGCAGGACCGGACAGCACGGTGGCGGTGATCCGCGCTTCGGGCAGGCCATACGCGGTCACCAGATGGGCGGCGGTGTCGGGAATCAGGCTTTTGCCGATCACCGCGATCAATGCGGCAAAGTGGCTGACCGGACGGCCTTCGGCCAGCCGCGTGCGGGCAATGGCAATCGCATCGAGCAGCACCTGGGCCATGTGCTGGATCGAGAACTGCTTGAGCTCCGAGGCCTTGCACCATTGCAGGCGCAGCGCCTCGAGCAAGCCAGCATCCGGGCCACAGAAGCCGCTCCACCAGTGATCGCGCTGGGCGGGGCCGGCCTGCAGCAGCGTCGGGAAAAATTCGCCGAACACTTCCTGACGCCAGGCCTGAAATTGCGCCAGACGAAAATCACCCTCGCTTTGTTCAGGCGCGATGCTGGCCAGGTACAGCCGGGCGCTGTCCGGGCAAGCCTCACGGGCCAGGTCGGCGACCCAGATGGCGTGGTTGCGGCTGGTCGACAGGTTCAGGCCGTCGAGCTTGAGGAACTGGTTAGGCACAAAATGCTGCCGCACCCGCAGCCCGTCATGGGCGGCCAGTTGCGCCGGGTAGACGATGCAGTGGCTGAACACGCAATCGAAACCCAGAAAGTTGACCAGCGTGCCCTGCCCCGAGCGCCAGTACTGATTGAACAGCTCCGGGTTGCCGACACGCTCGGCGTATTCCCTGAAGGCGGCGATATAGCCGGCCAGGCCCATGAACCAGGTGTGTACGCGGCACGAGCCATCGGCGGCCAGGTCCAGCCCACCGTCGTGCGGCCGGGTCACGCCCCAGTCGTGCAGGTGCTCAATCGTATCGCGCAGCCAGGCATTGAGCGGTTCGCGCCACTGACGGCCAAGCAAGGTGTCGCGCAACACCGGCTTGAAATCGGCCAGTTTCAGGAACGCCCGGTGCGTGCTTTTAAGCTTGGGCGCCTTGTGGCACAGCTTGCAATACAGGCCGCTCATCAAGGCGCCGTCAGGCGCCTGGGCGCAGTTTTCGCACTGGCTGGGGTCCGAGTCGTGGCCACAGTAGTTGCACAGGCCGCGGGCAAAGGCTTCATAGCCCCATTTATCGCAGTCGGCGCAATACGGCTCGTCGCTGTCACGAAACTCGATGGCGCCGGCTTCTTGCAACTTACCGAACACTTCGCTGACAGCCTGATGAAACCAGGGGTTGTCGTACGGGCGCATCCAGTTGTCGGGCTGGATATTCACCGCCGCCAGTGACGCTTCGATGCGGTCGGTGTTGCGCCGCGCCAGCTCGATGGGGTCGACGCCCTGCTCCAGGCCCTTGCGCAGCATGTACGACTGGTAGTCGTCGGAATACGACAGCAGCACGCAGTCGTGGCCGCGCTGGCGCTGCACGCGGGTGAACACATCGGCACCCAGGAACGGGCCGGCAATATGGCCGATGTGCAGATCACCGTTGGGCGTTGGCGGGGTGATGGTGACAATGAACTTAGTCATCGAGACACCCCGTCGTTTCAGTGTGACGGGTGAGGAAATCGTTGACGTGGTTCATGTCCCACCAGATCACGTAGAAGTGAAAGTCTTCATCGGAATCGTTGATGACGTAGTGGTGGGTGTGCTTGGGGATCGCGGCGATGTCGCCCTTGGTGAAACTCATTTCCTTGTCGCCGATCACCAGCCGCGCCGTGCCCTGGATGGCGATGAACAGCTCCTGGTCGATCTGCGTGTGGGTGGCGCTGGTGGTGCCGGGACGCACCACGCACCAGCCGCCGCCAAACGGCATCGGGTACCCCTCCCAGGGCAGCAAACGGCTGCCGTCCAGGCCATATTCGTGAACCAGGGCGTCAAATCGCGTCTTACGGTAGATATCGAACTGTTCCATGCTCAAACCCGCTGTTGTTGGTGGGCAGAGCATGAAACTGATGGCAAAAATGCACTATCGGATGGCTGGATAGCTCAGGGTCGACGAATCGAAGGATTCAATCGATGACCTTTAATCGTTCCATCGGAACTGTATCGGTTATATCGATTGTCTGTATTGACAGGCACCATTTCTGCAGACCGGGGGGCATCTCTAGAATGGCGCCATAGGCAAAGCGAACTGCGACTTTGCACTGTTGAGAAACACGGAGAACACCATGAAATATGTAATCTTTGCTGCCCTGTCGATGTTCAGCGTTATGGCCTCGGCCAACAGCGACACCACCCCGCAAGCGGCCGATGTACAGCAGTACAGCTACTCGCAAAACCTCGATGTCGCCAAAGTGATCAGCATCGATGCGGCTGAATCGGACTTGTGCGAGCCCGTGGCCGCGAGCATGGTCTACCTCGACAGCCAAGGCGTTGAGCACGAACTGCACTACTCGCGCCTGAGCGAAACCTGCTCTGCTCATGGTTGAGTCAACAGGCTTGTGACAAGGCCGCCGAACTCAGGGTTCAGGCGGCCTTTTTTGTTTTCTCGATACGTGGCCAGGCAGTAATAAGCGTCAGCAGCAACAGCAGGATAATGGCCGGTGCAAAGGCTCCGGCGTCCAGGCGCTGCAACAGCACGCCGCCCAGCAACCCACCGCCGGCAATGGCCATGTTCCAGGCCGTGACCAGCATCGACTGGGCCACATCCGCCGCCTCCCCCGCGCGCTTGGCCAAGGCAGTCTGAAACAGCGTGGCCGCACCACCGAAGGCCAGCCCCCAGATCGCCACTGCCAGATAGATGACCCACGGTGTTTGTCCGGCCACCGCGAGCAACGCTGCCGACACACCGAACAAGCCGATGCTGGTCAGGGTCAAGGTACTCAAATGCCGATCGATCAACACGCCGACAATCCAGATACTCGGCAAAGCCATCACGCCAAACACCAGCAGCACCCGATCGGTGTGCGTGCCCATGCCTGCATCGGCCAGAAACGGCGCGATGTAGGTATAGAGAATGTTATGCGCCAGCACATACCCCAGCACCACGCACAACACCGGCCGCACGCCTGGGAGTTTCACCACCTGGCGCAGCGACAGGCGCGCGCCACCAGGCTTGCCGGCAAAGTCCGGAAGCTTGAAACGTATCCACACCATCAGCAGCAACGCCAACCCGCTCATCAGCCCGAAACACAAACGCCAGCCAAGCAGATTGCCCAGCCAGGTGCCGGCCGGTACGCCCAGCGACAACGCCAGCGGCGTGCCAACCATGGCAATCGCAATCGCCCGGCCCTGTTGTTGCGGTGCGACCAGGCGTGCGGCATAGCCGGCCAACAGTGCCCAGAGCAGGCCGGCCGAGACCCCGGCCAGCAAGCGCGCCACAAGAGTCAATGCGTAGCTGTCGGACAAGGTAGTAACGGTGTTGGCGATGGCAAAACCGAAAATCGCCGCCAACAGCAACGGTCGGCGGCGCAGGCCTTGAGTGATGGCGATCAAGGGAATGGCGGCAATCAGCGACCCCAGCGCATAGACGCTGACCAGTTGCCCGGCCAGTGCTTCGGACACCTCCAGGCCGGCACTGATCTGTGGCAGCAGGCCGGCCGGCAAGGCTTCGGTCAGGATCGTGATGAAACCGGCCAGCGCCAGCGCCAGCAAAGAGGCCAGCGGCAGCCGCGCCGCAGGTTGGGTGTCGCTATCGAGTGATGTTGTCGCCGCTGAAGAGCTCATAGGCACCTGTCTGCATTGGAATGGAAAAACAGGCGCTCACCTTAGGCAGACGGATCTTTCTGGACAATATTGCTGATATTCTTAACATATCGGACAAATTCTCCTGAATGAATCGGTCATGGAATCGCTGAGCGGCATTGCCTTTTTCGTCGAGGCGGCGCAAACCCGCAGTTTCTCCGAGGCCGGGCGTAACCTCGGCGTCTCCGCTTCGGCGGTCGGCAAAAGCGTGGCACGCCTCGAACAACGGCTGGGGGTGCGCCTGCTGCATCGCAGCACCCGCAGCATCACCTTGACCGGCGAAGGTGCGCTGTTTCTGGAGCGTTGCCGGCGGGTATTAGGGGAACTGGAAGCGGCAGAGCTTGAGCTGTCGCAGACTCGCCAGGCACCACAAGGACGGTTGCGCGTCAGCCTGCCGCTGGTCGAGCGCCTGGTGATGCCCGCCCTCACCGGCTTCATGCACCGCTATCCGGCCATCGAGCTGGACCTGGATTTCAGCGACCGTCTGGTCGAGGTCATCGAAGAAGGCTTCGATGTGGTGGTGCGCACCGGCGAGCCGCAGGACTCCAGGTTAATGTCGCGGGTGCTGGGCAATTTTCAGATGCGCCTGGTCGCCACGCCCGCTTATCTGGCCCGCCATGGCACACCACGCACGCCTGCCGACCTGGCCCGGCATGCTTGCCTGCGGCACAAGTTTCCCAGCACCGGCAAGCTTGAAACCTGGCCGTTGCTGCGCGCACCGGACGAGGCAGAACCGCTGGTGCCGGCGACGCAGGTGTGCAACACCATCGAGGCGCTGCTGAGCGTGGTGCTGGATGATCTGGGCATCGCCTGCCTGCCGGACTTTCTGGTCGGTGAGCCTATCGAGCAAGGGCGACTGGTGAGCGTGCTGGACGATGCCTTGCAGTTTCAAGGCACCTTCCGCCTGCTCTGGCCGTCGAGCAAGCACCTGTCACCCAAGCTGCGGGTATTTATTGACCACATGGTCGAAAACCTCTTTCCGTCCAATGCGAACTAGCGCTCTGACCTCAATATCAATGATGGCGATGTGCCAAAAATTCATTTTACAGTCATCGGATCCGGAGTACATTTCCATTCCTGTGGAGCCAGGCTCGATCCCGCAGTCGGCACGAACACAAGGAAGGCATCAGGATGATCAGTCTCAACAAGGAGGCCCGGTCGGGCCGTAACCGTCAGGGCGGTTTTCTATCGGGTGCATTGGCGCTGACCCTGCTCAGCCCGCCAATGGCCCTGGCCCTTTCTCTGGATGAGGGACGCATCCCTCGTGTCGGCAACCCCAGCGAACTCACCGGCGAGCGCACGCTTTATCGCGTTCAGGCAACACCAGGCCAGGCCCTGCCGGGCGTTGCGCAAAACGCCAAGGCCGGCCAGGCATTCGTGGACGTGCTGAGCAACGAGACAGAGATCGATCTGACACTCACGTTCTCGGACCCGGCCAAGACCCTGGTGCGCAATGCAATGTCCGGTCGGCAGGACCATCTGCAGGTTCGCACCTACAACGGGGAACTGATTCCGCCGACCGTTCACGTTCGTCCCGGCGATACCGTGCGCATGAATGTCGATAACCAGTTGATCTGCGACCAGGCCAAATCACCAGAGCACTGCAAAGACGACAACCCTGTTTTGAACGTGACCAATCTGCACAGCCACGGCCTTTGGGTTTCACCAGCGGGCAACAGCGACAATGTGTTGTTGAGCATCAAGCCCGGGGTCAAGTTCCAGTACGAATACAACGTGCCCCTCGACCACCCGTCCGGCCTGTACTGGTATCACCCGCATACCCATGGCTCGACCGCCATCCAGGTGTCTGGCGGTATGGGCGGCGCGCTGATCATCGAGGGCAACCGTGTGCCGACGCTGAAAAAGACCGGCGATCTCGACACTATCCTCAAAGCTGCAAATGGCGAAAAGCTGCCAGAGCGCGTGGTGGTGCTGCAGCAAATCCAGTACGCCTGCCGCGACAAGGAAGGCAACATCAAGAAAACCACCACCTCCGGCGGAGAAGTCATCGGCTGGGCGTGCGAAGAAGGCGATATCGGGGTCATCAATAACCTGGATGATCTGGGGCCCAGCAGTTGGGATGAATCCAATCGCTACACCACCCTCAACGGCAAGGTGCAACCGCGCTTCGACGGCGCAGTGGCCGGGCGGGTCGAGCGTTGGCGGGTTGTGCATGCCGGTATCCGCGATACCGTCGACCTGGGGTTCTATAAGGTCAAGGCCGACGCCGCTCCCTTCCCGGAGAAGCCCGGTGCCGAAGCTCTGTGGATTCAGGAAAACTGCGAAGGGCTGAACGATGATGCCCAAGGCGAACCCAGCGCTGCGCAGGTGCAGTGGCAGTACGCCTCGGATGGCCTGACCCAGACGCACCTGACGCCGATCAAAAGCAATGTGCTGCAACCGGGCTACCGTACGGAATTTCTCACCGTCTTCGACAAGGCCGGGCAGTATTGTGTCATCGACAAGAAGACCGTCTCGGCCGCCTCGATCAACGACAACAAGCGGACCCTGCAGACGCCCAGCCAGTTGCTTGGCTTCGTCGAAGTCAAGGCCGGCACTTCCAAACCCACCCAGGACAGCAAAGAGGTCATCCGCCAGACCCTGGTGACGGCGGCCAGGCGCTTGCCCGAAGATATTCGCGGGGCCGTGGTCAGCGATCTGCAGCAGGACGCCATTGCGTTCAGCCATTTCGTCAAACACAAGCCCATCGCGGATGACGAGCTGCTTGAACAGCGCCAGCATCTGGCCTTTGCCATCGGCAACGATGCTGAAGGGACGTTCAAATTCATGATCGATGGCAAGTCCTTTGGCGACAAGGATATGCCAACCCGTAACCTGAAACTGGGCACGGCAGAAGAATGGGTTCTGGAGGCGCACAATCAAATCCCGGACTCGGATGCGTTGATCAACCACCCGTTCCACATCCACGTGAACCCGTTCATTGTCAGCCGCATCTGCAAGAATATCGGCGAAAATGACGCTGCGGAGCTCAAGGCCGAAGCGGCCAGGAACGACGGCTGTCTGGATGTGACCAACCCGGCCTACTCGCGAGACCAGCGCCTGAAATGGGAGGGAGGAGATCCGCAATACATCGACCTGAAGGGGGTCTGGAAAGACACGCTGTTCGTCAAGCAGGGCTACAAGGTTTATGTGCGCACGCGGTACGAGCGCTACATCGGCGAATATGTCCTGCATTGCCACATCCTTGACCATGAGGACAACGGCATGATGCAGCGCGTCAATGTCTATCTTGCAGGCGACTCTGCAGACCCGTCCGTTGCCAAGGATGCCGCACACGCAGGCCATTAAGTCGTCACAAGCAATCCGTGACGATAGTCACTATCAATAAAGTCGATGATAAATTCGCGCGCCCCGATGGTACGGTGCGCCTCGATGAATAACGACCCGGTGGCCCGCTCCGGCGGCCGGGTGCTCCCTTCATCATTCCTTTGGTTAGATCTGTTTGGCCACCTCACGTTAGTGCGGTGGCCTTTTTTTATGCCCTGTAAAAAGGTTTTCATATTACTTTTTGATTAGATGCGCGAATTTTATATTCTTTCGTCGGCACCCCGCCATCACGCTAGGCTAGCGTTCCTGACTGCCGTCTTACGCATCGATCCGCCATGTCTATCACTTCGCCGACCGGGCAGCATGCCTGGACCCGCCTGCTGTTCGAACGCGAATTCGCCTGGCTGCGCAACCATTTGCAACGGCGCACCCAGAACCGCCACGATGCCGAAGATTTCGCCGCAGAGACGTTTCTGCGGGTCTTGCGCCTGGACAACGGCGAGAGCATCCGCGAACCCCGCGCACTGCTGACCACGATTGCCCGGCGGGTGATGTATGAAAGCTGGCGCCGCGCGGATCTTGAGCGTGCGTACCGCGACAGCCTGGCCAGCCTGCCCGAAGAGGTGCAGCCTTCGCTTGAGGATCAGTACCTGGCCTGCGAGGCGCTGCAGTTGCTCGACCGCTTGCTCGACGGTTTGCCGGGCAAGGTCAAGGCGGCGTTTATCCATCATCATTTCGGCGGCCTGACTTACAGGGAAATAGCTCAAGAGCTGGGGGTCAGCGCGCCGCGCGTGCACCAATACATGGCCCAGGCGTATCGCTGCTGCCTGCAAGCGTTCATGCCGTCATGAACACTCACGACACACTGGAGCAAGCCGCCAGCTGGCTGGCGCTGATGAGTTCGGGCGAAGCCACGGCGCAACAGCATCAGGATTATGAGCGCTGGTGTCGGCAGTACCCGCGTGAAGCGGCGGCTATCGGCCAGCTCAGCGGCCAGTTGCGCGGTTTGCAGGACCAAGGCATAGGCGGCTTGTCGAGCCGCCAACTGGTCGGTGTGGTCAACACGCCGACGACCCGGCGCCGGGTGTTGCGCGCCGCCGGTGGCGGATTGGGCCTGGGATTGCTGGCAATGCTGGTAGGCCCCGACGCGCTACGCGCCTTGCAGCCGGGCCAGCACTGGCGCACCGACACTGGCGAGCGCCGGCAACTGATGCTCGGCGACGGCAGCCAGTTGACTCTGGATGCCTGCAGCGCAGTGTGCGCCCCGCAACCACGCTGCCTGGCACTGGAGCAGGGTCAGATCAGCCTGCGCATCGCTCAGGGTGCAGCGTTTCGGGTAGATACCGCGCACGGCTCGTTGCTCAGTCATCAGGCACGGCTGGTGCTGCGCCGCGAGGCACACGCCAGCCGCGTGTCGGTGCTTGAAGGCAGCGCCCGGTTGTTCAGCGAGGGTCAGGAACATCGGCTCGATGCCGGGCAGCGGGCGCGCTTCGATAGCAGTGGCTTGATCGCTATCGAGGCGGGCGCCAATGCCGACGATGCCTGGACACGTGGCCTGCTACGGGTCGAAAACCAGCCGCTGAGCCAGGTGATTCAAGCCTTGCAGGATTACCGTCGCGGCGTGATCCAGCTCGATGCCAGCGTGGCCCTCCGGCGTGTCAGCGGCGTGTACCCGCTGGACGACACCGACCGCAGCCTGGCCTTGCTCAGCGACAGCCTGGGGTTGCGCCTGCAGTTTTTCAGCCGGTACTGGGTGCGCATCACGGCGGCATAAGCTTATGCGCAAAGGGTCTGAGCGTTGCTCTTAACAAACGCGCCCGGCATTGCACATCAAGGCATAACCCACCAAAGGAATGCTTCAATGCCGTTTTCCCGCACCCTCCTCAGCCTGGCGATCGGCCTGGGCGTTGGCTTGCCCGCACTGGCGGCCGACCATGAGTTCCAGATCAGCTCAGGCCCCTTGGCCACGACCCTGTTGAGTATTTCCGAACAAAGTGGCGAGGCGATTTCGTTTGATCCTGAGCTGGTGGCGCCCTTGCAGGCGCCGGCGGTGCGCGGCCGGTTAAGCAACGAACAGGCGATTGCCGCCGCCCTGCAAGGTACCGGTCTGGTGGCCCGTCCTGGCGAACACGGCACACTGGTTGCCCGCGCAAGCGTTGCATACAGCGATGCACCAGCCAGCGACTTGCCGCCCGCGCCGGCGCTGGCGGTGGCGGTGGTCACCGTGACCTCCGAGCACCGCAGCGAAGACCTGCAGCGTACGCCGCTGGCGATTTCTGCCTTCGATACCCAGCGGCTGGAACAGACCCAGGTCAAAAGCGTGCGCGACCTGGCCGGCCAGGTACCCAACCTGAGCCTGGGGCGTAACTCCATCGGCCACAGCACCCAGACCTATTCGATTCGTGGCATTGGCGAGTCCGACCCGATTCAGGAAGCTGCCGTCGCGGTGTATGCCGACGATTTGTACATTCCGCGCGCCATCGGCTCGATGGTCGATTTCAGCGATGTCGAACGCGTCGAAGTGCTGCGCGGCCCGCAAGGCACGCTGTACGGGCGTAACAGCAGCGCCGGTGCGATCCGCATTCTGACCCGCGACCCGAATCAGGAAACCCGCGCCCTGTATGAGCTGGAAGCAGGCAATTACAACGCGCGTAATGCACGGCTGACGGTCTCCGGGCCATTGATCGACGACACCCTGTTTGCCAGTTTCTCGGCCATCGACCTGCAACGTGACGGCACGGTGCGCAACAAGACCTTGAACCGCGATGGCAACGACATCGACAGCCAGGCTTATCGCGGCAAGCTGCGCTGGGCGCCAGACGACTCGCCGTGGGATGTGCAACTGACCCTGTCCGGCAGTTTCGACCACGGCGAGAGCGCCAGCTACACGCCGTTCGACAGCAACGGCCATTACGACAAGTTCAGCACCCGCCTGAGCTGGGTACCGCACAACCGCCTGGACCAGGGCAGTTCGGTGCTGCGCGCCACTTACGCGATCAACGACAACCTGAGCATCAAGTCCATCAGCGCCTGGTCGGCGTTCAATCAACGGGTCAACTCGGAAAACTCAGGCGCCGCCGAGTTTATCCAGCGCTCGTATATCCTCTACAAACAGAACTACGCGACCCAGGAATTCCAGCTCAACGGTGATTACGACCGTTTCAACTTCACCACCGGGCTGTTCCTGTTCCATGAGCGTTTCAGGGCCGAGCGTGACAGCCTGACCAACAACATTGCCCAGAACCGCATCGTCGGCAACGGCCTGTACAGCACCACCCGCACCGACAGCGCAGCGATTTATGGCCAGGGCAATTACCACCTGACCGACAAACTGAGCCTGACTGCCGGCCTGCGCTTTACCCATGAGCGCAAGGACTTCACCTTCTCCAATTACGACATCACCACCGACCAGCAGCGCAATGGCCTGCGCTTCAGCGCCGACGAGAATCAAACCTGGAACTCCTGGACGCCGAAGCTGGGCCTGGAATACGCCTGGTCCGATACCCTGCTGCAATACGCTTCGGTGTCGCAGGGCTTCAAGGCCGGCGGCTTCGATAACCGCGCCACCGCAGCGGCCTCCGCCGAAACGGCATTCGACCCGGAGACCGTTACTACGTGGGAAACGGGCCTGAAAGGTGAGTTCTTCAATGGCCGGCTGCGCAGCAATGTGGCGCTGTTCTACAACGACTACAAAGACCTGCAAGCCACCGCCTACGCGCCTTCGATCGGCAACTTTATATGCGCGCATCAACGCCGGCGGTGCCCACACCTATGGCGTCGAGCTGGAAAACCAGTGGGCGGCTACCGATGCCCTGCAACTGACGCTTAACGTCGGTTACCTGGAGGCTTACTACGAGCGCTTCGCCAATGCCGGCGGCCCAGGCATCGATGCCGACGACAACCGCATGCCGCTGTCGCCGCGCTGGAGTGCATCCACCGCCGCCAGTTACCGCTTGCCACTGGACCTGCCGGGCGAACTGACCGCCAACAGCGACCTGCAATACCAGGCACGCTCGACCTCCAACCCGCTCAACCAGCCGATCTACGACCTGCCCGAGCAGTGGTTCTGGAACGCCAACCTGCGCTATGTCACAGGCGACGGCCACTGGAGCGCGGGCGTTGCGGTGAAGAACATTCTCAACCGCGCCTACCCGCAGTCGGTGATCTACTCCGCCGCCAGCGGCGCCCGCGCCTATGGCCTGAACGACCCGCGCACCGTGCTGTTTTCGCTGAGCTACGAGCTATGAAGGGCTTGATTGCGGGGCTGCTAATGGTCGGGCTGTTTTTTGCGCAGGCGCAGGCGGCCGATGAGTCGCTGGCCGATCTGCCGGCGCGGGTCGAGTTGCTGAGCATCGACAGCCTGACCCTGAGCGATGCGCAGTTTCTGACCGGCGACGGCAAGGCCACGCCGGTACGACTCGGCGCCGAGTTGCGCCTGCCGCAAGGGGTGCAGAAGCCGCCGGTGGTGATCATGCTGCATGGCTCCAGCGGTCTCGGCGCGGGCAGTGAATATTGGGTACGACTGCTGAATCACAACGGTTTGGCAACGCTGACGCTGGACAGTTTCAGCGGGCGCGGGTTGGTCAATGTGTCGAAAGACCAGGCGAGTCTGGGCCGCTTGAACATGGTGCTCGACAGCTATCGGGCGCGTCAGGCATTGGCGGCGCATCCACTGGTCGATGGCCAGCGGGTCGCGCTGCTGGGCTTCTCGCGCGGCGGGCAGTCGGCGCTGTACGCCAGCGTGCTGCGCTTTCAGAAATTGTGGGGTGGCGAGAACGCCTTCAAGGGCTTTTTTGCGTTTTATCCCGATTGCGCCACCCGTTATCTGGACGACAGCCAGACCCAGGCCGTGCCGATTCGCCTGTTCCATGGCCTGGCCGATGACTACAACGGTTTCGAGCGTTGCGCCGAGTATGTTCAGCGCCTGCAACAGGCTGGCCAGTCAGTGAAGCTTTACCCGTATGCCGGTGGTCATCACGGCTTCGACTATCCGCTACCGTTCGCCACCCGTGTATCACAAGGGGCGCAGAGCGTGCGCAATTGCCGGATCGAGGAGCAACGTCCCGGCGAGTTGATCAATCGCCAGACCGGCAAAACGTTCAGCTTTCAGGACAGCTGCGTGAACACCGCACCGCACGTGGGCGCCAACCTGCCCGCCGGGCAGCAGGCGCGGGCCGATGCGCTGGCTGAATTGTGCGAGGTACTGGGCTGTCGCGAGCCTTAAAGCTCCAGATGATCGACCACTCGCCGCCGCTCGTTGTCGTTGCGCATGTCGTAACTGGCGGTGGTCGCGATGTGGGTGTGGTGCGCCAGTTTCTGGGCGATGGACAGATCGAATTCCTCGATGACGCGGGTGATGAACGAACGACGGAAATCGTGGGGCATGATGTCCACGCCCACCTGGCGACCACGCTGACGGGCGATGAAATAGATGGCGTGCTTGGTGATGCGCTCGCGGGTGATGTGGCTGCCGCGACGGATGCGGTTGAACAGAAAGGTGTCGTCCGGCAGCCCGGCCGGCAGGTCATCGCGGCGCAGTTGCAGCCAGGTTTGCAACGCTTCGAAGGCCCAGGCCGGGGCGTATTTGATCAACTGCTTGTTGCCCTTGCCTTGCACACACAAGCTGCGCTGCTCGAAATCGACCTGGGCCAGATCGATGTTCACCGACTCGGACTTGCGCATGCCCGAGCCATAAAGAATAGCGATGATCGCCGCATCGCGCCGGCCTTGCGGGCGCGGGTCGGCGGCGCAGACGTCCATCAGCTCACGGATCAGGCTGCGGCGGATATTGCGCCCGCGACTGAGCCGTGAGCCGGCCATGGGCTTGACCGAACGGATTCTGAGCAACTGGTCATGGCTGATCAGGTTCTGCCGCCAGGCTTCGTTCATCACCCCACGAATGGCGTTGACGTACAGCGAAGTGGTGTTGGGCGCGTAATCGTCATCGCGCAGGGTCGCCACCAACGCGGTGATATGCCCTGGTTGCAGGGTGTGCCAGGGCACATCGGCAATGTCCACATCGATCAGCCCCAGGCGGTCGGCGGCATCCTGCAGCACATAGCGCATGGTCTGCCGGCTTGAAGGCGCCAGGCGGTCCATGTACAGGCGCAGCGGGTTGCTGACATCCGGCAAGGTGATCGGGGTGGGACGCGGTTGCTCTGACACGTGTGAAGCCTTTTCTTTTGCAGCTCTGGATTGGGTTTAGCGGTTGACGTCGACGATCACACGTCCACGTATCTCGCCAGCGATCAGCCGGGGCGATTGCTCGATGACTTCGCTCAGGCCGATTTCATGGCTGATCAGGGACAGCAAGGCCGGATTGAGGTCGGTGGCCAGACGGGACCAGGCTTCGATACGGTCTTCAAACGGGCGGTTCACGCTGTCGATGCCGGCCAGAGTCACGCCGCGCAGGATAAACGGCGCGACAGTCGCCGGGAATTCCATGCCCTGGGCCAGGCCGCAGGCGGCAACGATGCCGCGATAGCGCGTGGCGGCGCAGGCATTGGCCAAGGTGTGGCTGCCCACCGAGTCGACCACCGCCGCCCAGCGCTCCTTGAGCAATGGCCGGCCCGGCTGGTTGAGTTCGTTACGGTCAATGATGGCGCTGGCGCCCAGTTGCTTGAGGTAGTCGCTCTCGTGCGGGCGGCCGGTGGAGGCCACCACCTGGTAACCCAGGCGCGCCAGCAAAGCCACGGCAAAACTGCCCACGCCGCCATTGGCGCCGGTGACCAGCACTTCGCCGTCCTCGGGTTTGACGCCGTGCTTTTCCAGGGCGATGACGCTGAGCATTGCGGTGTAACCCGCAGTCCCAATGGCCATCGCTTGGGCGGGAGTAAACGCCGCGGGTAAGGGAATCAGCCATTCGCCCTTGAGGCGCGCCCGCTGGGCCAGCCCGCCCCAATGGCCTTCACCGACGCCCCAGCCATTGAGCAGTACCTGATCGCCGGTCTTGTAGCGTGGGTGATCGCTGCTGTCGACCGTACCGGCCAGATCGACGCCGGGCACCATCGGAAAACGCTTGATGATCGGGCTGCTGCCGGTAATGGCCAGCGCGTCTTTATAGTTGAGGGTGCTGTGCGACACGCGCACGGTCACATCGCCGTCTGGCAGGGCGCTTTCTTCAAGGTTGCTGAGGCTGACCTGATAGCCCGCCTCGTTCTTGTCGATGAGGATGCCTTTGAATGTGCTGCTGGACATGTCGCCTCCTTTTGGACCGATCGTCTTGCAGCCGGGTTTATTGCGGCAAGCCGCGCAGGAACCCGGCAATAAAGGTGTTCAACGGTGCATCGCCTTGTACCAGCCGGGCACGCAATACCGCGCCTTCCCAGCCGATCCAGAAAAATGCCGCCAGCTCATCGCAATCGGCACTGCGACCCAGTTCACCCACCACTTTGGCGCTGCGCAGGCAGGTGGCCAGACGGGCTTGCCAGTCGAGCTGGATCTGCTCCAGCCGTGGGCGAAACGCTTCGGGCAGCACACTGATTTCCTGGCCCAGATTGCCAACCATGCAACCACGGCGGTAATCATGGCGGGCCATGCCGGTCTTCGCCGCCTGCACGAAACTGACCAGGCGCTCCAGCGGCGACATGGCCTCATTCAGCAGATGGCGGTCCAGCAGATCGGCGAAATACTCAGCGTAGCGATCGAGCACTTCGCGGGCGAAGATTTCCTTGCTGGCGAAGTAGTTGTAGAAAGAGCCCTTGGGAATGGCGACCTGCTTGAGCAGAAAATCCAGGCCCGTGGCGGTGAAGCCCTGCTCGGTGAGGACTTCAAGGCCGCGACGGATCAACACCTCGCGGGTTTCGAGGTTGTCGCGGTCGAGCTTGGGCGGGCGACCTGGACGGCGGGGTTTGGCGATAGATTCATTCATGAGGGTAGATATTAGACCGAGTGTTTTAAATGTCAATTGTGTTATGCCAAGCGGGCGTACGGCGACGCTGTCATGTGAAAGCACTTTCCCGTGCACGACCTAACGCTATATATTCAAATACATAGCGTTAGGCCTTCAGTGATTAAAACAACACCCCCCACCTTCTGCCGGAGCCGTTTCATGCGTGAATTCCCCTTGCGTGTCGCCTTTAAGTCCCTCGCCATCACCGCCGCCGTATGGGGCGTGATGCCGGCTTACGCCGATGAAGTCCAGGTCGCGGTGGCGGCCAACTTCACTGCACCGATCCAGGCCATCGCCAAGGATTTCGAAAAAGACACCGGGCATAAACTGGTGGCGGCCTTTGGCTCGACGGGCCAGTTCTATACCCAGATCAAGAACGGCGCGCCGTTCGAGGTGTTCCTGGCGGCCGACGACACCACACCTGCCAAGCTTGAGCAGGAAGGCGACACCGTCAAAGGCTCGCGCTTCACCTATGCCGTCGGCACCCTGGCGCTGTGGTCGGCCAAGGAAGGTTATGTCGACGCCAAGGGCGATATTCTCAAGGCCAATACCTGGCAGCACTTGTCCATCGCCAACCCGAAAACCGCCCCTTACGGCCTTGCCGCCACGCAAGTGCTGGAAAAGCTGGGCCTGACCGAGTCGACCAAACCGAAGATCGTTGAAGGTCAGAACATCACTCAGGCCTATCAGTTCGTTTCGACCGGCAATGCCGAGATCGGCTTTGTCGCCCTGTCGCAGATCTACAAGGACGGCAAGATCAGCAGCGGTTCGGCCTGGCAAGTGCCCGCCGAGTTGCATGATCCGATCAAGCAGGACGCAGTGATCCTCAACAAGGGCAAGGACAACGCCGCCGCCAAGGCGCTGCTCGACTACCTCAAGGGTCCGAAAGCCGCTGCGGTGATCAAATCCTTTGGTTACGAGCTGTAAATGCCGCTGGACAGCAGCGACCTGGCGGCGATCTGGCTGACGTTCAAGCTGGCTTCACTGACCACGCTTATTCTGCTGGTGATCGGCACGCCGATCGCACTGTGGCTGACCCACACCCGATCGTGGCTCAAGGGCCCGATCGGCGCTGTGGTGGCGTTGCCGCTGGTGCTGCCGCCCACGGTGATCGGCTTTTACCTGCTGCTGTTGCTCGGCCCCCATGGCTCTGTCGGTCAATTGACCCAAAGCCTGGGGCTGGGCACCCTGACCTTCAGCTTTGCCGGATTGCTGGTCGGTTCGGTGGTGTATTCCCTGCCCTTTGTGGTGCAGCCGCTGCAAAACGCCTTCGCCGCCATGGGCAGCCGCCCGCTCGAGGTCGCCGCGACCCTGCGCGCCGGGCCTTGGGACACGTTTTTCCATGTGGTGCTGCCGCTCGCTCGTCCTGGTTACCTGACGGGCGCAATTTTGGGGTTTGCGCACACCGTCGGCGAATTTGGGGTGGTATTAATGATCGGCGGCAATATCCCCGACAAGACCCGCGTGGTGTCGGTGCAGATTTTCGATCACGTCGAATCCATGGCCTATGAGCAGGCGCACTGGCTGGCCGGGTTCATGCTGGTGTTTTCCTTTCTGGTGCTGCTGGCGCTGTATTCCAGCGGCAAGAACAAGACGGTCTGGAGCTGATCGATGAACGACCGCTTGCATATACGCCTGAAACTGGCGTTCGCCGACTTCAGCGTCGACGTCAATCTGGACCTGCCCGGCCAGGGCGTGACCGCGCTGTTCGGCCACTCCGGTTCCGGCAAGACCACGTGCCTGCGCTGCGTGGCCGGCCTGGAAAAGGCGCCCGAGGCGTTTATCGAGGTGAACGGCGAGGTCTGGCAAGACACCCGGCGCGGCATTTTCGTGCCCACACACAAACGCGCATTGGGTTATGTCTTTCAGGAAGCCAGCCTGTTTGCCCACCTGAGTGTGATGGACAATCTGCAGTTCGGCCTGCGTCGAATTCCCGCCGTACAGCAAGTGGTCAAGATCGAGCACGCGATTGAATTGATGGGCATCGGCCATTTGCTGGACCGGCGCCCCGATAAACTGTCTGGCGGCGAACGCCAGCGCATCGGCATTGCCCGCGCCCTGCTCACCAGCCCGCGCCTGCTGTTGCTCGATGAGCCACTGGCGGCGCTGGATGCCCGGCGCAAGGCAGAGATTCTGCCGTATCTGGAGCGCCTGCACGCCGAGCTGCGTATTCCCATGCTCTATGTCAGCCATTCGCAGGATGAAGTCACGCGGCTGGCCGATCACCTGGTGCTGCTGAGCGAAGGCCGCGCGATTGCCAGCGGTCCGTTGCAGAATACCCTCGCCCGGCTTGATCTGCCGACCGCGCTGGAGGCCGATGCCGGCGTGGTGATCGAGGGCGTGGTGGCGAGCTTTGATGCGCACTACCAGTTGTTGACGTTGAACCTGCCCGGCAGCGAGCAACAAGTGCGCATTGCCCATGGCCCGCAGGCCGCCGGCAGTCGTCTGCGCTTCAAGGTGCAGGCACGGGATGTCAGCCTGACCCGACAAACGGACGAGCACAGCAGCATTCTCAATCGCCTGCCGGTCACCGTGGTCAGCCAGGTGCCCGCCGAGCATCCAGCGCATGTGCTGGTTCGGCTCGACGCCAGCGGCACGCCGTTGCTGGCGCGCATCACCCGCTACTCAAGCGATCAGTTGCAATTGCACACCGGCCAACCGCTTTGGGCGCAGATCAAGAGCGTTGCTGTTCTGGCCTGACCTACATCCTGCTTCACCTCCTTCCTGCCATCAATGTCTGCAGATCCTGCCCAACCAGAGGCATGGGTCTGACAGACCTTGCGCCCGTTCTGCGGTGACACTGCGCAGCGACTTCGTATCCGCGACAACAGCACGCAGAAATAATTTCGATACATACATTGTAAAAAGAAATGATTCTCAGCACTATTGGCACCCGAAGCACAACTGCGAATGCTTCTCAAAAATAATTACACTTGGATTCTCATAGGTAGCGTTGCACATGACCCACAAGCTTGCCCTCAATCGCTCCTCCAACACGTTGATGCTGTCGGCCCTCGGCCTGGCCGTTGCTTCTTGCGCAGGCCATGCGCTGGCCGATCAGTCACGCGATAAAGCCGTGCAACTGGATAACATCAATGTCGACGCTGCCGGCACCGGCGAGTACAAGACCGAGCGCTCGGCCTCCAGCAAGATCACGACCCAATTGCTCGACACCCCGCAGACCATCACCGTGGTCCCCGCCCAGGTCATTCAGGAGCAACAGGCCCTGAGCCTGCGCCAGGTGCTGTCCAACGTCTCCGGTATCACCTTCAATGCTGGCGAAGGCGGCGGCGGTTCGGGTGACAGCATCAACATCCGCGGTTTCTCGGCCAACAGCAATATCCAGATCGACGGCCTGCGCGACAGTGCCCAGACCAGCCGCACCGACACCTTCAACATCGATCAGGTCGAAGTCATCAAAGGCCCGAACTCGGTATTCGGCGGCGCTGGCACCACCGGCGGCAGCATCAACATCATCAGCAAGCAGCCACAAAACCGCGCTTTCACCCGCCTGGGCGGCAGCCTGGGCACCGACAACTATTACCGCATGACCGTCGATACCAATCAGCCACTGGAAGGCGTGGGCACCGACAGCGCCTTTCGCCTGAACCTGATGGGCCATAAGAATGACGTGGCCGGCCGCGACGAGATCGAGCGCGAGCGTTGGGGTATCGCCCCGTCCCTGCGCCTGGGCCTGAGCGATTCCACGCGCCTGACCCTCAGCGCATTCCACCAGACCGACGACAACACCCCTGATTACGGTGTGCCGGCTCTGGACGGCAAGAAGCTGGCCGGTGTCAGCCGCGAAGACTATTTCGGCTGGAAGAACCTCGATAAAGAGAAGATCGAGCAAAACGCTTTCACCGCCAACTTCGAGCATGAATTCAGCGACAACCTGCGCCTGCAGAACCTGACGCGCTACAGCCATATCACCCGCGACACCACGGTATCGGCGTCTCACGTCAACACTACCGGGCTACCCGCCGGCCAATACCTGCCCGCCGGCCCGCAAGGCTATGGCCGCCATGCCACCACCGAGATGTGGATCAACCAGACCAACCTGATCAGCAACTTCAATGTGCTGGGCATGCGTCATGACCTGGTCACCGGCGTAGAAATCTCTCGCGAAACCCTGGACCTGAAGACCTACAGCTATAACCTCAGCGGCTTCCCGGCCAACGGCTACCCGCTGACCAACCCGCCCGGCTACTGGGGCGGCGCCACCAGCAAGGCCACCAGCGGCTACACCGAAACCGAGCTGACCAACCAGGCCATCTATGCCTTCGACACCATTGCCCTGCACGAGCAGTGGGACCTGAACCTGGGCGTACGCTACGACCGCTTCAAGGGTGAGGCCGAAGGTTTCTCGCCGGCGCAGGTGCGCACCACGCACTTCAAGTCGTCCGACGAGAAAGCCAGCAGCCGCGTAGGTCTGGTTTACAAACCGGTTGAAAACGGCCGCATTTATCTGGCCTGGGGCAACTCGTTCAACCCGTCTGCCGAAAGCCTGGCCTCCAGCGGCGGCGGCTTGAACCTGACCAACGAAAATCTGGACCCGGAAAAGAACCAGAACTGGGAGCTGGGCACCAAGTGGGAGCTGCTGGACAAGCGCCTGGAACTGGATGCTGCCATCTTCCGGGTTGAAAAGAGCAATGCTCGCGAAACCATGGCCGACGGTTCGACCCAACTGGCCGGCGAGCAACGCGTACAAGGTGTCGAGGTTGGCGTGACCGGCCACATCACCGACAAGTGGGACGTGTACGCCAATTACACCTTCCTCGACAGCGAAACCCTCAAGGCGGCCGACACCGCTGCCGGTATCGCTCGTGAAGGTCAGGCGCTGGGCAACACCCCGCCACACTCGTTCAACCTGTGGACCACCTACAAACTGCCGGCCGGTTTTACCGTGGGCTACGGCACCCGCTATGTCAGTGAGCGCAACGTGACCTCCAGCACCACCGCCAAGCTGGATGCCTACCTGCTGCATAACGCGATGCTGGGGTATCAGGTCAACAGAAGCTTCGACCTGCAGCTGAACGTGAACAACCTGTTCGACAAGGACTACGTTGAGCGTGTTCGCCAGCAGAACGGCACCGGTGCGCGCTCTTCGGCCATCGAGTATGGCGATTCGCGGGCTGCGATTCTGTCGGCCAATTACGCGTTCTAAGCTTCACCCTTCAATACCGCCGTCTCGTGCTCGAGACGAGGCGGCGGCTCAAACAGACAACGCTTCATCGGATCGACAGCTCTATTCAAGACAAACGACACGGGCACAGGCGGCGCCGTGTTGTAATGCCTTGTAGACACCTTCAGGGAAGCCGATCCATGAAACGTTCGATCATGCTCAGCACGCCCATGGCCAATGCGATACTCATCGGCAAGAAAACCGTAGCCCGATGCGTCATCTCCGCCCGCTCTCCCCCCCTCTGCCCTTATGGCCCGCCCGGAACACACCTGTGGCTTAAAGAAGATTTCTATGCCTACGGGTATTGGGAATCCAAATACAGCATCAGCAGACAGCGCGACCTCTGGCACTTCATCGACATGACCTTGCAGTCGGGTCAGTCCTATCGGTTTTCACAGCCGCAACGCTACGCCAAATCCCAACGCAGCAACACCATCCCTCTGTGGTGGCACAGGCCGGGCCGCTTGATGCCCAGGCAAGCCTCGCGCATCGAACTGGAAGTGATGGACGTCAGCAGCGAGCACCTGCACGACATCACCGATGAACAGGCGGGTGCCGAAGGGTTTTATCCCATACAGAACTGCGTGCATATCTACTTTGCCAACCATCTGCCTTCGCCTCACTCAGGCTTGAGTGCCACAGCCGTGATTGCTTTTGCGACTTACTGGCAGAGCTCGCATAAAAATGGTTCATGGCATGAGAATCCCTGGGTGTGGGTGATCAGCTTTCGCCAGGTGTGAACCTGAAAGCGTGCCAACGGCATGACGCCACAGCCGGTATTTTCCGTAGCCCCATGATTTACAGCGCTTTTTTTATTTCAGGCAAATGCAACATCTTGTGCCATGTGAGAGCCATTCGCGCTTGCTTCGCAGGAACTTGATGTATATATTCCCTGCTCTGTCGTTATGCCCCGATGGCGAAATTGGTAGACGCAAGGGACTTAAAATCCCTCGTTCTTTGGACGTGCCGGTTCGACCCCGGCTCGGGGCACCATATGATTCAAGGGTTTGCACGCTTTTCCTGCTGATCAGGTAGTGTACATGCTTCGCAACAAAACGGCTTGCTTCGCAACGCCCAAAGCTGCACCCCTCTCCGGCGTTCTGCCGACATAAATTCAATACCTAGTCGTAACAGCGTCACTTCATGCCTGCACCACATCAGTAACAGCCTCATCTCAAGCCTGGCCATGGCCTGAGGAACCCCATTGCATACCCATGGAGCAGCACCGCATGCGCAGCGAAGTAGAGCTCGTCCTCAGGACTGATTTCTTGTCGGCTGTGGAGCATGAGATCAGGATCATCGGAGGAAAGCACGGCCGCCGTGACTGGGTCCTCAAGGCGCTGCTGGCCAGGACAGCTCATATGCGGGTGCTCGACCTCATTACCGTGGATGAGGCAATGGAGATCACGCGACGTGCGAATGCGGTAATCTTGGGCTGAAAGCTCGAAGAGCTTTTAAATTTGATTTCCAGTCAACAAAAAATTAAAATTTCTGTAAACCCCTGTCGCCATCTAACTCACTACGCCAAGGATCGGAAATGGACAAAATCAAAATAAGGCTAATCACACTCGGATCTCCTCCAGTTAATTTCCAACGCCGCAAATTGAAAGAATGGAAATCTTCCATATTTGAGATAACTGGAGAAATAGAGAGCTTTGATCTTAATTGCAAATCCGACGGACACCAATGGGATTATTCAGACAAAACACTGGAACCAGAAATACCCTCAATTTCCTCCGAACATTTTTTGATTGCCATAGTAAACTTTCCAATTGAAGAAAACTGGTACACCAGAAGACTAAAAAACAACCGAATACTATTTTCATTCCATGAAATAAAAGACATACTAACATCTTCAAATATTCCACTTGAGAATGCTATTCTTCGGTTGATATACGCCCAGACCCTACTTTACAAAAGAAATGGGAATCGTATACCTACAAACGCAGAAAACACAGACTACACGCACGACGATACACGCGGATGTATTTATGACCTAAACGGCATCAAAACAGAGATAATAAACTCATGCCACAAACCAGTAATTTGCCCAAGCTGTGTCGCGACAATTAAAAGAGAAAAAATCTCAATCGAGCTTTTAAAAAAATATCAGTCAGAAATAATAAAAATCAGAAAAGATCTTTTTTACAGAATAACTGACTTCATCAAGCAACATCCTCTCTGGTCACTTTTGATCTCTAGCCTGACAGCAATATGCCTAGGAGCTATAGGTTCCATTTTGGCATCATACATATATGATTCAACAAAGCCCGCAACCAGCACCTCCCATCAAGAGCCAGGTATTGCATTAGAAAAACCTTCACCTGATCAAACAAGACTCACAACAAAAATCCAGCAACATCCGTAGAACGGACCGATCAATATATTTATAATCTTGAGGCACATTCCGTTCCTCGAGAACCCAGAATAACTTCCCAGCCAAATATAAAAAATTGCATCTGCGTAGCCGCCCAGTAAAACTGCCTCTTTAGTCATCAAAAGAAACCACGAGATATACGCCATGTTATCAAAAGAAGATCAAGAATTTATATCAGAAAAAATGAAAATTGTACTTAACTCCATAACCTTTAAGCTCAGCGAGCGCGCTTTATCACCATACAAAACCCACCTTGAGCATGCAATCTCACACTTCATACGCTCAATTATCGACCAAAACAACTCCAACCATACTTATAACGCCAACTCACTAGAGCAAAGTCCAGCTCAAGCAGAAATAAATAACTTCAGCCTTGAACTATCTAAAAAACTTAACAACACTGAAGCATTAACAACTCTTGACTCACTAAGACATACATTCGCCTCATTTGCCTGTAACGGACACCACCACCTATTTACATTACAGGAAAATGAAAGCTGGCATCCCAAAATAATACTTGACGAAGAGCTAAAACCAAATGACATCAATGAACTCCCTGAAATAATCACCTTATACAGAGGCACAGATATTATAGAATACACCTCATCAAACTATGGACAGTCATGGACCACCCGCAAAGAAATAGCAGAGCTATTCGCTTTCAAACATTACAAAGATCAGCCTGAATTCGACATCAACAAAAGAGCAATATTAAGAACTACAATATCAAAAAAGCACGTATATTTTTCCAATCAGTCCGGTGAGTTTGAAGTTGTTATTGACACTAGAAAAATTTCACATGTCATCAAGGTCGGATGAGCGATACCACCCACTTCGGCACAACCTAATTCACCCCAATGGACTTCTGCACCAGCAACAACTCAATATGCTTCAAGATATTTGCATGCATCTATTAGAGTCTTGTCTCTGCATGATTTTCATGGAGGATAGCGAAATCCCAGTGATGATTTCCAAGTAAAATCCTGCGAACACATGCTGAATATCAGGATGATCATTAGTGCTGGGCACAATGTCCTTGCTTTGCAGTGCCGCATGAGCCGATCATGTCTGGTTCTGGCTGAACCCAAAGCTCATGCCACACCCCCATAGTGCTTGAGTATTGAGCAAAAAAAGCCCGCAACCACTGTTTATAGAGACTACGGGCCGCTTTCTAAAGTTCAGGTGATCACTATGTGGGCATAGATGGGCATGGAATGGCGTACGATTTGCCCCATTTTTGCCCCACGGATTCGGTATGGCTTCAAGACAAAACCCAAAGCGACACCTCTGCAGGGATGGACTAACTACTACGCTTAATCCAAAGCCAAGCCATTGCCCAAGCCACCATAGCGCCCCTATAGAACGGCACCACATGCCAACCTCATTTGTGCGGAATAGCAGGCGGATGCACAAGTCATCTCAGTGCCAAACGCGCGGCTTGACCACATTTAAAATCAGTTCCTAGAACTGAAATTATTGCGAAAAGCGGTTCGAGCTAAGCCACCTTTACCCAAAAAAATCGCGTCTTCAGCCGAGGATAACCAACTTCTTGCCTTTGCCTAGTTCAAAAAATAGCTTTACCTCTGATTTAGAACTAGACACTAACGATTTTTTGTACAGCACATGGATAGCTTTGAGCCAAGAACAACTTTTGAAACTGATCAACACTTGGATTAGAGATTCTTTAAGCTCAGATCAACCTTGCTAAATCAATGAACCACACTAGTATAAGCCCAGACTTCAAGCCATATCATCTAGAATTGCAGACCATCACATGATCAAATATCTTGGAACACAAATCACGCAAAGAGTCAGTTAGATGCCAGTCCATGACCGTCATCACATCTACAACCTCATGACAGAATTTAACTTTATCCTTTATAGTTCCACTTTCATCAGCAAAAATTCGACGATTATCTTTACCTTTGCCTTTCAAACCTAGAGCCACATCTAAATGAAAGCCAACTCCCTGCTCTGAACTTTCAATATTGCTTGGAAAGTTTTTCAATAAATCCGAATCCAATCCATCTACAGACGATTTCTTTTTGCGGGAGAAAATATTTAATGCTGCCGCCAACAGAATATCTCTAGGAATAAAGTTTTCAATCTCCTTACCAACAAGTATATGCAAACGCATACCTAGCTGTTCTTCTAAAATCTTAGCCCGACTCCCCTTACCGACTATATCGCCATCCGCAATTAAAAAAGCGCTCGAGCAAAGAGATTTTGCATTTAAATTACCGTCCTCACAATTATTTTCAAAAGACCAATGCCCCAAAGTACCTCCTTGGTACTCCACAAATGCATAGTGGTTATTTTCAAGATACCCTTCAAGCTTGAGCCTAGTTTTATCGCACAACAATTCTTCAAGATATTTTTTTAAGAAAACCCCTAAATAAAGTCTATCAGTTACGCCCTCAACCCATATAGTAGAATTAACCAAATAAACTGAAGATGCCAACACACCTAGCTCTGCAAGAATATCTTTATCTCTAGTACACTCCTGAATTGAAAACACTAGGTCTTTTTGCACTCCACGCTTTGACACTTTATGAATTACCACCCTATTGTCAACCTCAGCCAGATCCAACAGATGATTTGAATGAGTAGTAGCAAAATAATAGTGATTCGTGTATTCAAGAAGAAACGCCGCAAGCTTTCTCAAAAGTCCGGGATGCAAGCAAGCTTCAGGCTCCTCGATAAAAAACAAAGATTTTTCTTTATTGAGAAATGCTTCGGAAGTAATGATGATGACTTGCTGCATACCGTCGCCCAGATCGTAAATAGGGAATTGGTCTTCATCTCCAATTTTTACTGAAATTGTATCCTTACCATATGATGGAATCAATGTTACGACCGCTCCCCCAAAAAACTCTCGCCCTAGTACCTCTTCATATTCCCTTATCCGCGCACGGTCTTCTGGCTGCCCTAACAAATGGCTAACCAGCAAGCTATAAAGATGAAAACCTGTGACTACATTGATATGATCCAAGAACTTTAAACTCTTTATCCCACCACCTTGCTTAAGCTCTCTTTCATCCTTCAACTTAGGAAAGTAATCTTTAACAGTTCGCTCGTAAAAAAAGTCCCCCTGATCATTCAGAGGTCGCAACCCTCTTAATACAGGCACATAAAAGCTTTTGATTCTAGCAAGAAAATCAACCTCTTCCTTAAGATCCGTAATAAAATCGTTTAGAGCATTCCTCTCTCTATAGGCTATCAATAAATGTTGCAACTCCCGAAATGCTACTACCCCTGCACCAGTGCCTGACATACTATAATTAGGCCGAGTCGCGTCATTAATTAACTTGGAAAACCCCTCGCATGCCTCCAACATACCCTCAATTGAAACACACTCCCCACTGATCAAATCAAAAAATCCGCCAGAATCAAAACCACCGACCACAGGATTACGGCTAAGTATTTCGAATACATCATAGAATCCATTCGAAAGCTTATCAAACCTGCTTTTTAAAGCAAATTTTCGCTGTTGAATATCGCTATAAAAAATACTGCGAAGAAGTCGACTTTTCCCACTATTATTAGGACCAATGAGCAAATTCAATCTATCTGTTTTAAGCCCACCCCCCTCATGACCATAATGATAATCCTTTATAGCACCGGACCATATAGCTCGCATAAAAACAGCACTCTCATTGTAAAAAGACAACCCTTTTACATCTTAGAAACTCATCATAGAAAAGACGCATAACAAATTCAACATTTTCCTATCAACCTTAGGTTTACTTGAAAAAACTGCAAGCTATCAGGCGAGTTTGGAGTCGACGCTTGCTTTGCTGCAGAACCTCATTTGGAACACTCAAATCAAAAAGTCCTACGCAGAAGTTTTCTGAGCATGGCCACTAACTCCCCACTTACTTCAGCCTGTCTGGCACGCTGATTGCCGGTTGTGTTAAGAATGTTTAAGGTCCTGCAGTAATCCCCCTTGATTACCTGCCGAATATCAGGACGGTCATTGATGCTGACCATCCCCCTGTCTTTGCACCGTCGCATGAAGTCGGCCATCGCCTAGTACTGGTCGAATCTAAGCTCAGACCAAACCCAGCGGTCTGCCAGTACGGCGGATCTATGTAAAAGAAGGAATCCCCCCTGTCGTAACGCTCGGCGCAATCCAACCAAGGCAGGTTCTCGACGTAGGTGCCGGCGAGTCTCTGCCAAGCCGCAGACAGATTCTCTTCGATCCGCAGCAAGTTGATGGCCGGGCCAGTCGTTGCAGTGCCAAAAGTCTGCCCACTGACCTTGCCACCGAACGCATGCTGCTGCAGGTAGAAAAACCGGGCGGCACGCTGGATATCGGTCAGGGTTTCGGGCCGGGTCATCTTCTGCCACTCGAAGATCTGGCGTGAACTGAGCGCCCATTTGAACTGGCGCACGAACTCTTCAAGGTGGTTCTGCACGACCCGGTATAGGGTGACCAGATCACCGTTGATATCGTTGAGCACCTCTACAGGTGCAGGTTGAGGACGCATGAAGTACAGCGCGGCGCCGCCGGCAAAGACTTCTACGTAGCATTCATGAGGGGGGAATATTGGTATCAAGCGGTCGGCCAGACGGCGTTTACCGCCCATCCAGGGGATGATGGGAGAGGACATTGGTTGCAAGCCTTTACTGTATAAATAGACAGGTGATAGGCTCCGCTCGCTTTGTGCACGAAGCGGGGGGCCTTGGCTGGACTTGCAGGAATGGACTGCGGGTTTGGTGACCGACACTGGATGTTGACGCATCCAGTGTCGGCCTCTCCTTTACTACGAATTTCTTTCAGCATCGCGGTGGCCAACAAGCCATGGCCTGTCGACTGCGAAGAAAAGTCAGGTCATCAGTCGAGCGCACTATAGGTCTGCTCGCACGTCAGTCCCCTGCCCCGCCCCTGATCAGCATATTCCGCCAGATCTCCCGCTCTTTCGTCAGCGCGCTTGAGCACGTCGGCAAGCACCAGGACGGCGCGAGTTGCTGCCGCGCTTGCGGCGGCAGTGCAGGAATGGCTGCCGGTTTGACTTGCGAGACGGCGGGCAAGGTCGTCGGCTGTGTCCCGCAGGCTGCCAGCAGTAGCGCGAGCGGCAGCAGCATCAGCCAGTGCCTGGTCGATGATGTGTTGTCCATCTTGAATCGCCTTATTGATTGATTGCTGTCGGACCTGTTCTTTCTCGCGCTCGCTTGCCTGAGCCAGTGCCCAGGCTTGCTGATCGCCAGCATCACGGGCACTCCAGCGAGATTGCCACTCTGATCTTTCGACGCTGCGGCCGTGGTCATAAGCCAGGTACAGGCTCCCGCCGATCAGCCCGATGGCCAGCAGAGCGCTGACCAACATCTGCCAGAGCCGGCCGGTGCTGGCAGTGGCAGCCGTCAGCGCGATCACTTCAACACCTTGAGCGCCACGTCATACAACGCCTTACGCTCGGCGGCACCATGCGGCACCCGCCCGATCTTGCCCGTGTTGATCAGGATGCCGATGTCCTGAAAGCGGCCGGCGTCAGCCAGCTCGTTCAAGCCGGCCTGGGACCACCACCAGGCCGAGGCCAGTGCGGCCTGCTCCGGTTGCTCCAACAGTTCGGGCTCCCGCTCCAAGGGAAGCCCAAGCGCAGTACCGGCGACGCGGTAGTTATCCCGCCCGGTAATCTGCAACACCGCACGCCCACGAAACCGCCAGCCATCGCCGGGCTGGGTGTTGCCCATACGCGAGCCGTACACGACATGCGCAATGCGCTCCGGTTTGCGGGCACACTCCGCTGCAAGCCTAGCGTCGAACCGGGTCGGCCAGGTGCTCATCAAACCCTGGGCGCTGTAGTTCAGGTTCTCGACCAGGCGATGCAAGTGGCCAGACTCATGGCCGCCCTGGGCAAGAAACGCCGCGATGCGCAGACGGTTATCGATCTTGAAACGGGGCATAGCCCGATTGAGTGCCGGCACAAAGATGCCGACGACGGGCCGGCAGCCCGGCAGGATCTGCAGCAGTTGCTGTTCAGTGATGGGCATAGGCTTTCTCCAGACGCAAAAAAACCCGCAAAGGCAGGTCATGGATGAATGAGTTAAATCCGATGAGGGGTTACAGCTGCACAACCTTGAGCGGTTTTTCTTCCTTCTTTTTGCTGCCTTTAGCCTTGGCCTTGCCGTCCTTGCCACCGTTGCATTCAACCGTGGTTGACCACCCGCCCTGGGTAAACACCTGCTCGACACTGTCGACCAAGTACTTGCCGTCAAGACCGGGTTTGAAGCCTTGGGCATCGATCACGCGCTCGGCAAACAGGTCGGTGCGGCCAGGCATTTCCAGACGCACCGTCGCCGTGCTGCGGTTGAACGCCGCCAAACGCGCTTTAGCGGCGGCAGTGGCGGCGGTTTCGTTCGGGTAGATATGCCGGTCGGTGTGCACCGGCGGCAGGCCTTCCGGGGCCTCGGGATTACCCAGCTCGACCACCTTCAGATCGCCGGTTTTCTTGTCCTTGTGCTGGGTCTTCACCGCCTTTTGCGTGGAACGATCACCGAGCTTGAAGTCGTAGCGAGTGACATCTGTTTTGACCAGCATCACGACACCTAACACTTTGCCGGTCGTGCTCAGTTCGGACTGCCGGGGCATGACTAATAGCTTGCCGTCGGCCACTTTGGCGGTGCAGTCGTGCAGCTTTGCCAGGCGTGTGATGAAATTGAAGTCAGATTCGCCACGCTGATCGATGCGCTCGACCTTCGTTTGCACCGAACAGACCGGCTCCCAGACATTGCGCTTGGCAATTTCAGAGACGATCTGCGCCAGGGGCACACCTTCCCAACTGCCGCTGCGCGTGGTTTTGCCGCTGCCACGCATGTCGGCAGCCTTGCCGCGAATCGTCATCGTGTCCGGCGCGCCGGACACCTGCACTTCGTCGACCGTGTACAAGCCCATCCGGGTCAGCGGCTGGCCGTCATAGCCCAGCAGCACCTCAACTTTGCCGC
>NZ_BAAILM010000022.1:216765-243997 GCF_054589175.1 Pseudomonas sp. 3A(2025)
TGGGGCAGCGCCACGGCTTGATCGCGGTCATCGATGCGCAGCTCGAACTCATCCGACTCCATTCCGGGTTTGTCCGAGACACGCAGCATCAGCAGTCGGTCGTTGATCAATGTCGTGATGTCTTTGCCATCGGCAATCACGCGGTATGTGGGTTTCATCGCAGCTCCAAAAATGACAAAGCCCCGCACAGGGCGGGGCTCGTTACGCGTAACGTCGGATCAGCCGAACAGTTGCAGCAGCTCCACGGCCGGCGCCGACAGATCAGGCAGGCGGATCAGCAGGCCAGCGCGAAACGGCTGCGCTTGCCGGGCAAGATCCGGGTTTTCTTCCAGCACCGCTTCCACGGTGCCGTTGAGGTGCCCGTAATGCTGCTGACAGATGACATCGAGCAGATCCCCGTCAGACGTTCTGCAAGTCGTTGCCATAGCTCACAAACTCCAGTGAAAAGCCTTGTTTGCGCGGAATACCGCCGGCCAGCAGGTTGCTTTGCTCTTCATCTACACTGAGCAAACACCAGTCGCCCAACACTTCGCCGTAACCCGTCACGAGGTTGAGCGGCTGCAGGTTGCGGCCGATGCTGCGCAGGGTATTGAGCTGCCCCATGCCGCCTTTGTAACCGGGAAAGATCACCCCCTTGAGGCTGATCTTTTCTTCACCCAGGCTGACCGCCTGTTGCGAAACACTGCGCCGCAAGCGCTCTTGCCCGGCCCATTTGAACGACGCCTGTCGGCGCAGCTCGTCAAAGGTGGCGGTGTCAAGGTTGAAGTAATACGGCTGCACGTTCGGGTGATGCGACTGGATGATCAGCAGGTGCGGGAACGGCGTAACTGCCGCCGGTTGCGGCGTTGTTTCCGCTGCCAGGCTGGTGGTGGGCATCACCGTGGCCACCGCAGGACTGGACAACCCTGTCACCCGCCCTACCTCGGACTTCATCCTGGCGGCCTGTTCCTTGAAGGTGCCCAGCCGTTCCTGCACCTGCCCGGCGCCTGAGACCACCGAGCTGTAAGTGGACGCCACCTGACCCACTTTCGACTGGGCCAAGCCAATGGCGCGCGTCACGCGCCCCAGCTTGCCGCCGATCAGCGGCCCCACGAACGGTATATTCTCCAGCTCCAGGGCAGCGCCGGTGATGTCACTCACCGCCCCGGTCAGAGGGGCCAGCATACCGTCCATGCTTTGGCGCCCCGCTTCGCCGGCGGCCACCAGGTATTTCAGCGCTGACTGCAATTGCTCCATGTACGCCATGAGCGCTCCTTAGACGTGTGGTTGATCGAACAACTGGCTGGACGCCTGCCGGGCCGCGACTTGGCGCTGAAACTCTTCCCAGTATCCTTGCAGGTGCGGCACCAGCTCGCGGGCCAGTTGCGCTGGGTCTTTCACATCGCCGTCGACCCGGACGGGCATGTTCGGCGCAAACGTGAATGCCTGATCGACCTTGGCCGTTGCCGTCACCGCCGGCGCTGCGGCCTTGGCCACCTCCGGCGCCGGCGGCGGTAGCGGTGTGGCCTTGGCCATTTCGCGCACCACGTCACCAGGCGTGATAGATGGTTTCTGATCGACCGGTTTCGCCGGCGTTTCGACCGGCGCCGGTTCACGCACTGCATCGCCCAGGGCGGACGGATTGACCTCAGCCTTGTCCAGTTGCGTTAAACGTAACGCATCGCCCAGCGCCGGTGCAGGTTCCGGGGCAGGCTCTTTCTTGTCGGGGGTATCGCCGAACAGATCGCCCAGCCACTTGCCCACCGACGATTCGTCATCCTTACCGTCGGCCTCGTCCTTGGCCTCATCACCATCACCCTGCGCGTTGTCGCCGAACAGCGTCTTGCCCAGCCAGCCGCCACCGACTTCGCCGCCCATGCTGCCGAGCATTGCACCAATGGCACCACCGACCGCCGTCCCGATCACCGGCACAACCGACCCGATGGCCGCGCCGGCAGCAGCGCCGGCGAGTGTGCCCGCCAGTCCGCCCGCTGCCTGGCCGTAGCCCTCGGCTTTTTCATCGTCGGTTTCGGCTGTCATCGCGACATTGACCGCCGACATACCGGCATCGAGCAGCGAGCCGCCCGGAATGCGCTTGGCCAGGTCACCCACTTTGCCCACCGCGCCCATCATGCGCGCCATACGGCCCATTTCAGGCACCGGCGGTGTGGGTGGGACTGGCGGCACAGGGGGAACCGGCGGCACGGGCGGACGCGGTCCAGAACCTGCGCCCTGACCGCCACCACCAGCACCGCCGCGACGTCGACCACGTCGGCGCCGGGACCTGCGCCCACCGGCGTTGCCGGCATCGCCTGGACCACCACCGCCGGCAGCACCCGGCCCGCCGAATTCCGAGGCGTTGACGACAAACACCTTCTGCAGTTCGACGGCACCGCCGGCCTCGCCATCACCGCCGCCGGCATCACCCTCGCCGTCGTCGTCATTGCTGGCCGACCGGAAAATATCCAGCATCTTGAGGCCGGTACCGATCAGGCCACCGGGCGGCTCATCGTTACCCTCGCCGTCTGCATCATCCTCAGCGGCGCCAGGACCACCCGTGCGCATTGTTTTAATGCCGGTCTCAACCAAGCCCAGTACCTTGCCGCGCAAACCCTCCTCAGGTGCGTCTGCACCGTCTTCGACCTCACCCGGTGCGCCGCCTTTCTTGCGAATGGCTTTGACACCGGTATCGAGTAGATCCAGCACCTTGCCGCGTACATCGCCCGGATCAGCCTTGGCGTCATCATCCTTGCCGCCCTTGGGGCTCTTGGCCTGCTTGTCATCCTTGTCGTCCGAGGCATCATTACCTGTATCGGCCTTGCCGCCTGCGTCGTCCTTGTCACTATCGTCGGCATCATCAGAGTCAGCGGCCGCTTTTTTCTTTTTGCCGAAAACCCCAAGACCCAGAGCCATAAGGCCCAGTACCTTGTCGCGTTTGCTGGTTTTCTTGTCGTCGTCGCCGCCCTTGCCAGCGGCCTTTCCAGCCGCCTTGTCGTCGCCCTTTTCATCCTCGGCGTTTGTGACGAAAACCTTCTGGACCTTGTTCGGGTCACTGAGCTTGCCTTGGGCAATGTTGAGCAGCCCCTTCCCCATTTTGAACGCGTTAAAACCGTTCTTGAGCACCACCAGTGCACCGCCAAATGCCACGGCGCCGGCGATGACCGATTGCGAACCGTCCGACAGTTTCGTGAACTCTTGGGCCACTTTCGTTATGCCCATCGCCACTTGATCGGTAATCGGCCGGATCGCGTCACCAATGCTGCGCATCGAGTCGTTCAGTGCCTGCCCGGCCTCGGACCAACGCTGATTTGACGTCTCGCGCCGCTCGGAAAGGTTCTTGTCCAGAATCCCTTTGGAGTTGCCCGACGAGGACTTGAGGTCTTCGTACAGCGCCTTGTTCTGCGTGTACGCCTGCAGTGCGGCCTTGACCTGCATGTCGGCAAAGATGTTGCCGGTTTTCAGGGAATCATTCAGCGCCTCAATCTGAGCCGCCGCTTTTTTGGGGTCCGTCTCCTTGTTGATCTTGGCCATCGCTTCGGCCATCTGTTTTTCTTTCTTGGGATCAGTCTTTTTGACGTACTCCTGCGCCAGGGCAAAGCTGGACTCCAAGGTGGATTTTTTATTCTGAAGACCCGTTTGCATCGACTTTTCATAGTCGATACCGACTTTCTTGTAGGCCTCGACGGTGTCACTGGCGCCGATCTTGCCCATCCAGTTTTTCAGGTTGTTCGCGGCTTCATCGCTGCTGCCGGCAGACTTCATCTGCACCTGCAGAATCGCACCCAACTGGGTCACGGCATCCATGCCCGTGATTTTCATACCGGCCATGTTCGATAGCAGTTCGGGAAACCACTTCGCCATGTCGGCCGCTTCAAAAGAACCGGCCTGCCCTTGATAGGCAATGGCCTCCAGCGCCTGCTCCATCATTTTCGGGTCAGTGATCTTGGCGTTCTGCCCCAGGGCACTGATCATCTTCGCCGTCGTGGCCCCGTCAGTGCCCTGACCGATGGCAAACTTTGCCGCCACCGGCGCGTATTCCAGCGCCTGCTTGACGTCCATGCCGGCGCCGACCAACTGGTTGACCAGATCGGCCACGTCGTTGCGCTTCATGCCCGTATCACGCGACGTCTGCACAACTGTCTGGGCCATCTGTGCTTCTTCTGGCTTACCAGCCTGGCCGGCTTTGATCGCAATGTCCCGAATCACCGCCTGATAGTCGCCGCTGATTTTGGTCGGCACCGCCACCATACCGACACCGGTCACGGCCTGGCCAATGCTCGACTTCATCGACTCTTTGCCTGCCTGCAGTTGCTGGTGGCCTTTCATCTGTAGATCCGCAGATTTGGCTTCCTGCCCCAGGCGCCGGTATTCCTGACCCAGCTTACCGACCTGCACACCTTGCCGGCGTAGCGACTCCAGGTTGGTATTGAGCTTGCGCAGCAGCCCGTCTGCCGCAGCTGCACCGCTGTCGTGCGCACGCTTCCATTCGTCACGCAATTTGATGGTTTCGCCAATGGTGCTTTTCAGCACCTTGGCTTTGTTGCCTTTGGCCTCCAGCTTCTGAATGTGGCCTTCGACCGTGTTGAATGCCGATCCGACGGTCGATGCGACGGCACCGCCGATGACAAGCGAAAGTGCCATTTTTGCCATGCGCTGTTCCCCTTGTGCGCGGCTCAATCAGTGAGCCACCAGATCATGTCCGGCCAGGACATGTCCGTGATTTCGGCGGCTGAAAATCCCAGCTCCGCAGCCAGCCGCTTGGCCAGCTGCTTTTGCACCCTGGGATCAAACCCTTTACTCGCGCACCAGACGAAAATAGCCGGCCTGCAGGCGGGTGTAATCCTTCACCGCCATCGCATCAAAGTCGTTTACGCCAACGCCGGTCAGACTGGCGAACAGATTGACTTCGCGCTGCTCCTCGTCGTCTTCGGCCGTCTTGTTGGCCAGGCGCACGTCACGCACGGTTGGGGCGCGCATGGTGATACGGTCTTGCGCAACGCTGTTAAGCTCGATGGGCTTGCTCAGAGTGATGATCACGCCGTCATCGGTCAGGGTCAGATACTTCGGTAGCGGCTTGAGGTTGCTCATGAGAAATGTCCTTGAATCGGAATGGGTATAGAGGGATGAAAGAGTTACAGACCTAGCGCCTGACGCTGGGCTGTTAGCTGATCGACGCCATTGATCACACGCTTCATGTTGAGTGGATCAATCTCGTACATCACAGCGCCGTCGATTTCGAGCTTGTAATAGTTCACGGCAATGCCGTGCTTGACCTCGGCCTTGTCACCGGCCTTCCAGTCGCCCATGTCCACTTCCTTGAGCAGGCCGCGCAGTGTGACGATGACGGGCTTGATCACGCCCTTAAGGCCTTTGAAGGCGCCACGGAACACCCAGTTGCCCGAGGTGCCGTCTGCCAAGCCGAAGTGCTTCAGCGACTCTTTGCGCACGCCGGTGGTGGTGAAGTTGGCCTCCAGCTTCTCCATGCCCATGTCCAGCTCGACTTCGGTATCCATGCCGCCGGCGCGGTGCGCCTCGGTTTTGATCGTGAGCTTCGGCAGGGTCAGACTGGGCACGTCACCAGCGAAGCTGACGCTGTCGGCGAACAGGTTCATGTTCGCCAGCGTTTCGGGAATCATTACCATTTCATGTGCTCCTTAAGCGGCGGTATCGAGGACTTCGGTCAGCCACTGATCGGTGACCTCGACGCGGAAATTGGGGTTTTCAGCCGGCGGCACATCGGTGAAACGGATGTTCCAGTACACCTTGCCGTCAGCCAGCTGGCTGGCCGTGTTCAAGTTCGGGTCCGCGTAAACCTCGAAGTTGATCACTGCACCTTGGGCTTTGAGGTCACGCATGAACGCTTCCAGGCCGTCGGTCACATCCTTGATGTAAGTCGCGGTAATGCCACGGTCGACCGCCCACTTGTGCCCAGCCAGGATCGCGTCCATCACAATGTCCTGGGTGCGTACACGGGTGACGAATTTCCACTTGGCATCGCTGGCCAGCGTGCGGTTACCCCACAGGCGATAGCCGTCATCACGAATGATCGTGGTGATATTGGCGTTGTTAAGCAGATTGGCCCGGCAGGTTTCGTCACCATCCAGAAACTCGACCGAGCGCGTGGTACCAGTGATGCCGACAAACTCCTTATTCGACGGCGACGACCAGAAGCCGTATTCGGCATCGGTCCAGGCAAACAGGCCGGCGGTCCAGGCGGATGCCGGCGCATCAAGCGTTTTGCTGGTGACCGTATCCCAGACCTGTACGCCCGGATCGACCATGTACAAGCGCTTGGAGCCGAACTTTGCCGCGTAGGCAATCGCTGCCTCATCGGTGGTGCCGGGGCCGTCGATGATGCCGATAGCGCGCAGCTTGCCGGCGAGAGCGTCCATCGCCGTGGCGACCGCTTGAGTTGAACTGTGCTTGGGCGCGATCAACAGCCGCGGCTGGGCATTGAAACGGCTTTTGCCATCGAGCAGCGCCTGCAGGCCGGTACGTTTGCCGCTGGCCAGCACGCCACCGATGATTGCGGACGTCTGTGCGGCAGCGTCGGCCACTTTGGCGACACCGCACGCGACGATGACGGCCTTGGCGCGGGTGAAAATTGCCTGGCAGGCCTTGGTGATTGCCGAATCGGCACCGAATGCAGCGACCGCTTCACGCTCATTGGTGATCAGCACCAGGTCATTGGCCAGCGCCGTGGCACCGGCCCCAGGGGTGAAGGTGTCGCACAATCCAATGATCGAGGACGACGGCAGCGCAATATTGCGTGCGCCGGTGTCGACGTTCGTGACCGTAACGCCATGATAAAAAGGCATCGAGAAACTCCAGATAGCACAAGGGCCGCACATGGCGGCCCTGCAGAAACGAAAACGCCCCGAAAACGGGGCGATTGAGGAGAGCGGGTGATGGGTCAGGCGTTGCCGACACCGCTCACACTGGCGTTGATCGCCGCGATGGCTTCGTCAGCAATCGCCTCGGCCGCATCATGACTCGCCGCCTCAAGCACCCGGACCTTGCCCTTGAGGCGCGCCGCACGGATCGCATACAGCGCGCCCTTCCAGGCAGTCGCCTCGGTCAAAATACTTTCGGCTGCGGCCTGCGGCGTGAGGCCAGCGGCATCGACCCAGGCCTGTACAGTCTCAGGCACCGGCCCCTCAAAGCCGGCCGCCTGAAAGGCCTTGGCTTCTTGCTCGGCCAGTTGGTACTCGACGACACGCACCGCGTTGCCTACAACCGCGACACGAGCGTTGTCAGCGGCTTCCTCGATCTGCAGGGCCGCGCACAGAATCGCCGCTCCAAGCGGCAAACGGGCGAATTCAAAACCGTTGTAGTTACCGCCTTCGAACGTGATGTTCAGAGAATCTTTACGCATGATGTGAGACCTTGATCAGAATGGACGGCATGTCAGAGCTTGGTGATGTTGGTTACCAACCAAGGAATGGTGTTGGGGTCTTTGCCTGCGGCCACACCAGAAATGAGCGAGCCTTCAAGCGCCGTCGGGATAACGCAGGACGATGCCGTCAGGGCCAGACTTGGGAAGCCGGTGCCGACGATTTTCCCGGTGAAGGTCCCGCGCAGCGTGAAATTGACGTTGAAGAACTTGATCGGCATAAAGCCCGGCAGTCGGCTGCCGCCGGCAAAGATCAGCGCGTAGTAAGTGTCCAGCGATGCAGCAAGTCCACCGGCCGAGTCCGGGAGCGCGATAGTCATGTCGGCCAAGTCGAGCGACGCGGCACGGTTGACCTGAAACCCGCCAAAGCGCTTCATGCCGTTGGGCATGAGGAACTCGTTGACGGTCAGTTTGCGGGCCGTGCTTGCTTCGTTTTCACCGCGAATGATGATGCGACGACTGCCGACCGAGATGTTCGCGGCCAGCGTGTAGTCTTCAAGCAGGATGATGTCCGCAACACCACCGCTTGGCGTGGATGTAATCGCACGGTCGATGGTTTTGAGCGGACTGTCTGCGTTGCCCAGGGCGTTGTCATCGCCCGACACTTGGCTGACGTAGAACGTGCGGGAGATAGCCGGTGCTGCTGCAACCGCAGAGGCGATACTGGCGGTAATCGACGCCCGGATGCTGGTGAAATAGTCGATCAGCGCAGTGGCTTTGCCGGACAGGCCTGCAATTTCAGTTTCGAGACTCATGTGTCTTATGCTCCAGTGTTTTTGAACAGTTGTGTTTGTGCGGTGATAACAGCCTCTGCGACGGCAATACCCATGCTGCGCACGCCTTCGTGATCGATGGCTTGGCGCTGCTCGGCCGTCGTCAAACGCACGTCTTGCCGGGCCGCTTGCTCGACCGCAATGACCAATTGCCGCGACAGCAAGGTGATCTGGTCTTGCAGATCAAGGCCGCGCAGTTGGGCACTCAGTACCGCCTCGACCGCACTAATTCCCATGCTCAGCAAACCTTCGTTACGCTGCTCGGCCACCACCAGGCGCTCAGCCAGGTCGTCAAGGCGCCGGGTTGTCAGGTCGCCGACAAGGCGCTGCTGTCGCTCCAGCTCAGTGAACTGGTCGTTGTGCTGCAGGCCACGCAATTGCTCACTGAGCAACGAGCTGGCAAGCGCTGCCAGAGGCGCTGCAAGACTGAGGCTCAATCCGGCTTCGTTACTGACGATGGTGACGCTGTCGGCTGGCAGCGCAACCAGCGAAAGATCGTAAGCGAGCAAGATGCTCGCGTTGGCGGCCTTGTAGGTCAGCGCTTCGGTGGGGTGCGACCAGACGGCCAGCAACTGCCCAGTCGTCAACTTGAAGCCGATTTCACGCGCCCAGTACGCTTTGTCATCGTCGGCCAGCGCGGTGATATGCAGCAGAGTGCTGCTCAGCCGCTCGCCGCCGGAGATCTTGTATTCAGCTACTTGGTTGACCAGGCTTTTCTGATCCGCATCAGGCTCATAGCCGGCCGTGCCGAGCACGACACTGCCGATTTTCGCGGCAATACCGGTGTTGTCAGCGGTGAAAATCGCCGCCAAGCCGCTTTTGGTAATCACAGGTTGTAACGGGGTACTCATAAAACGGCCTCCATCGTGCCGCGCACGATTGTCAGGGACCGGGTTGCGCAGGCCACCTGCAGCCCGGCCTCGGCGTTAATCGGATCGCTGCGCAGCTCGACGGTCTGTCTGATCTGGCACAGCGCTTGAGTGGTGTTGGCCAGGCGCAGCCCCTGAGCAAAGGTTTCAACCGGCGGCGCCCGCGCTTCGACCGTTTCGCGTACCAGCACGCGGGACCGGGTCGCATTTGCCAGCACCAGGCCGCCGTCGAAACGGGCGCCCAGGGCAAAACTGTAATGACTGCGCTCGTTCTTGGTCGCATCGATTAGTGCGCGCAGACGCTCGCCCAGTTGCGGCGAGATGATCGAGCCTTCCCCCTCCCGGTTTTCGTTCGCCCAGGCCGTGACCTGAAAGGTGTACGGGACCGCGTTCGGGATCTGCTGCCATTCCGTCACGTCGGCGTTGACCCGCACTGCTTTCAGCACCCGCCGGATCGCGCCGAGCGTGCCTTTGGTCTTGTGCACCGGGATGGCTTCGTGAATCAGCGCCCGCCGCTGGTCGTCGGTATTCGCCGCCTCCCAGCCTTCCACCCGCATTGCCCAAGCAAGCCAGGGCAGAAAGCTCGGCGGACAACGCGCCGAATCGGCAATGCCCCGTATGACCTCGGGGTCAATACCTTGGTCGCACGCCACCTCAAGCGCACGCTCAAACCGCGTCGAGTTGTCCGGCAGCAGGCTCATGGGGCCACCTTCGCGGTCAACTGAATCGCGGTGCAGTGCGGATACTGCCGCTTGTTACACGACACACCCTCCACAGGCTGTACCAGCGTGACTTTGCTGATACCCGGCACATGCAGCGCGGCATAGATCGCCGAAAGCGACAACTGCCCTTCCAAGCGCCTGGCCTCCGCAATCGCTGCGTCGAGGTTGGCCCGCGCCTGCGCACGGACCACGGTCGGGCTGGGTCCGGCCTCGACTTCAAGCGTGGCCACCACAGCAAAGTTCACCGGCTGACCCAGTTGGGTGCGCGGTCGGTCAGTAAGCGGCCGGACTGTCTCGGCAGACAGCGCCGCTTGCACTGCCGCCACCAAGTCGGCGCCGGCGGTGAGGGCGTCAACGCGGGGTAGCACCGCGAGCGACACATCACCGGGCAATGGGTTGGCCAGCCCTGCGTCGTAATCGCAGACCAGGACAATCGAACCCGCTGGCAACTGCGCCCTGACCGCCGCGCTGATTTCTGCACCGATGAATGTCGGCGAATCGACTGATACGCCGGCAATCTCGGCCGACGCACTCAGCCCATGATATTCGTAGGCGCCGCGACTGCCGGCGACCGACAACGCTTCAAGCGACAGCCGCGTGCGGTAGCGCAACGCTTCGTCACCTTCCAGCACCTCTGCTACCGGCGGCACCGCATCAGGATCGGCCGCAACCAGTACCAGACGTTGCACGTCGTAGTCGGCCGCGCGGTTGTCCAGGTCGGCCCCCTTGGCATAAGCCAGCATGCTGGCCTTGGCCGCCGCGTTGACCCGCGCCCGGCCCAGCATCTGCTGGTAGGCCGCGACTTCCAGCAGCTTGACCACCGGATCAGACTCCAGCAGCGCGGTCCATTGATCGCCCATTTCTGCGCGAAAATTTGCCAGCGCCTCCTGATACAGCGTTTCAAACTCCAAGGTTTCGATCACATCGGGCGGGGGTAACAACGAAAGATCAATCATGCACGCACCTCAACGACTGCGCTGTTGCCTAGATACTGGCCCGTCAGCTGCAGGGTGATCCTGCCGTCAAGCACAGCCGTGACACGCACACGCTCAAGTTTCAAGCGTGGCTCCCAGCGGCCTAGGGCGCGGGCGACCTCGGCCTGTACTGCGCTTTTCCAACCATCATTTACCGGCAGGTCGACAAAACGGCGGATCTTGCTGCCGTACTCAGGACGCATACGCCGGGAGCCGATCGGCGTCGTCAGAATGTCCTCAATCGACTGACGCAAATGCTCGATGCCGGACAGCGACAAGCCCGTGCGGCGGTCTACGCCGATCACGATTATTCAGCCAACAGTTGAAATTCGGGATGGCCGGCCAGATAGGTCTGCGCCTCGACGTCGTCAGCCAACACCGTGACGTGACCGCGCAGCACGGCCAGTTCACGCTCATCCGGCAGGAACAGCGAGCGCGAGGTATAGAGCGTGTCGCGGTAGATGACCACGGCCTGAGCCACGGCCGGGATGGGGATTGCATCAGTCAAATTGACCGAAGCCTGTGTTTCCGGGTCTTCTTTTTTGATACCGGCCATTAGGCCCTCCAGAAATGCAAAAGCCCGCACAGGGCGGGCTTGAGTGGTATGGATTAAATCAGTGCTTGTGATTCGGCGTGTTACCGGTGGTGTCGGTGATCGAGCCCATACCGAGGATGTTGCCCGTTACGCGTAACGGGCCCTCGATCTGAACCGACCCTTTGAGCGTGATATTACCGGCCTCAATTGTCGCGGTGCTGGTCTTGGCGTTAATCGCATCGTCGGTCAACACGGCCTCAGTGCCACCGACCTTGATGTTTACCGTGCCGGTCGGCAGATCGATGGTGTAGCTCTTGGCCTGCCAGTCGTAGACCAGCGAGCCGCCATCGTCGAAACGCCACACTTCAACGTGGTCGCGGTTATCCGCCTGCGCACCGGCCACACCGTACAATCCTGGATGGAACGTGCCTTGTGCGGGATCGCCGCTCGGGCTGATCAGGGTGCCCTGCTCGCCAACGCTGGGTGCCCGCCAGTGCCTGGACTTTCCGGCCGCCTGCGCATGCCAACGCACCCAGGCGCTAGTCCAGCTCCCGCCGTCAGAGACCCGCACACGGGCTGCCGCCAGATCCACTGCGACAACACGACATTCAATCGCTACGCCGGCCAGCATGCGGTCGTGCTCGGCTGTCACGTAGCTCATGGGAGATTCCCCAACTGATCAGCCGGCACATAATCGGGCTCATGGCCTGGTCCCACATCGGGGTGCACACCCCAGACCAGAGAGCCAGGCGGCTGAACCGGCCAGTGCCACTCCTGTTCGCCCAAGTTGATTTCCTGCGTCCACTCGACGGCCCACACTGCATAGCCGTCCAGTTCCGGTCGCGACCAGTCCTGGCCGGCGCGCTCGAACTGGGCCGGCCCTACGTCGAGCCCCCAATACTGCATGCGCAGCAGGATCGCCAACTGGGCCGCGCTCCAGGCCGCCAGTTTCTGGCAGTCTTCGATTTCAGCGCCGACGATGATCCGCGCTTCCAGTCGCAGCACCATGGCAGTTTCACCGGTGCCGGGGTCTTCACCTGGCTCGAACTCGGCCAGTTCGATCACCACCGCCGGCACGGCGATGTGCTTAAGCATGTCGGGCATGGTGCCGACATAGGCCAGCCCCGGCAGATGGTTTTTGATATGCAGCTCTATCGCTGCATACAGCTCATCGAGCTGAAAGGGTTGGTCAGCCACGGCCACCTCGCAAATACTTCTGGAGTTCGTAGTTCATTTCCTGGGCCAGTACGTGCTCCAGCCGCGCCTCAGCTTGTCGCGTCCAGTGCTCGAAGTGTGGCCGGACGTCTTCCAGTGAGACCTTGGCCTTGGCCAGGGGGAAGCGGCTGCTGTTCTCCGCGATCCAGCCCGAGCTGGCACCGCTCGCACTGGAGACTTCGCTGTCCGGGTAGTCGCTGGCTCGGAAGTGCTTGCTGGCTGCGCGGATCCAGATGTCTGGACTGCCGCCATACACGCGCTTGAAGAAGGCACCGGCATAACGCCGCTTGCCGACGCTTACCCCGGCGCGGGTCTGACGGGGCCGGCCGGTGCGGCTGGCTTCAATCGGGTTGATGCCGAACCACAGCTTGCCTTGGCCCTTGTCGTTAAGCGGGAAGACGCGCATACGCCGGCGAACAGCAGCCACGGCAATACGCTCCTGCTGGCCCACGCTGCTGCTGATTTGCTTCTGCAGCCAGCGTAGGGTCTTGTTGATCGCCCGGCGCTGGGCCGCTGCTGCGGCCTTGGGCACCTGTGCGGCAAAGGTCGCGAAGGCTGCCAGATCCGTCTTGCTGGTTTGCAGGGTAATCAGGCCGCCATCGGCCGAGGTCTTGTAAAAGCTGCCGATGCTCATGGTTTGATCCTCAACACCAACGTGACCAAGCCATCGCCCGTGGGCTCGACCAGGACAATCGTGTAATTGCCGCCGCCGTCCTGCACCGGCAGGTTGATCGTGAGGCTTTGCGCCTTTTCTATACCGTCGCTATCAGCTACACGCACGACAAAGTTCGGCTCGCGCAGTGCAGTCCTCAACTGGCCCAGCTTCGGCTGTAACCAAGGAGCAGAGAACATGCCCCAAACCGTACGGCCCTCGATCACACCTTCATCCGACAAGGTGTCGAAAACGACCGTATCAATGTCAGCCACCAAGTCACGGAAGCTCATCGCTACATTTTCAGGCGGATCTGCGCCCGAGGCCGGGTGCAGATGTGCAGTGGATTGGACTGGGCTTCGCCAGCCACGCCCTTACCGAACGGCAGGGGCTCCAGCTTGCTGTAGTACGGAATGCCCAGGGTGTTGACCGTCTCCATGTAATCGGCTGGGGCAAACGCCGAGATGTAGAGGTCCGGGACGTCTTCCGGCACGAGCAAGGCTTCATCGTCATGGACGAACGAATTACCGGCGACCTTGCCGCGATAGCGTTCCCAAACGATACCTGCAAACTCGAAGCTGGCCCGTGCATCACCTCGCAATTCAGCGGCAGCGGTGGTTGCCAGATAGCTCTCCTTGACCAACTTATGAGCAATCAGCTTGTTCCAGAAGTTCTTGCCGCAGAACGCACGCGAGCCGGAACTGGTCACACTGCCCAGCGCATCCTCTTGCATGTCCAGCGCTTCGCCCGCTTTTACACGGACCTCCGTGGTCGGATCATTCAGCCCCATGACCAGGATCTGTTGCTGCACGCCAAAGCGCTCATGGATATTTAGCAGTACGGTTTTCCCGTCCGCATCGAGAATCAGACCGTTCAGTGCCCCCATGCGCTGGAACTCATGAGTGGCATCCAGCTGCCGACGCGCCCTGGCCAGTCGAGCATTGACCACATCCTGAGCGGCCTGCAACTCGGTCTGGCTGCCGAAGGCGCGGATACTCTGGATCTCGTCAGCCTTGATGGTGAAGCGCTCCGGCAGGTGCACGGTGTTGAACGGGATCATGCTGCGCTTGCTGGAACCGACAACCAGCCCCGAGGTACCACGCTCGCCCGCTGGCACCAAGGCCAGGGTGTCGCCGTCCTTTTCGATCTGCACCGTCAGGGTCTGAATGCCCTGTTCCTGGAACAAACCCAGGCCGCTGATACGGCCCGGCAGGTAGGGCTGTTCGTTGATGGCCACAGTCAGCGCCGGCACCCCAAACACCAGGTCTTCAAAAATATTGATTTCAGCCACGAATAATTCTCCAGAAACGCGAAGCCCCGTCATCGCGGGGCTTTGATAGGTTGATGTGCCAGAGAGACTGGCGTGGGATCTTCGCTAGCGAACGATCACCGACTGTTTGCCCAGTGCCTTTTCAGCATCCAGATCCAGGCCCGTCAGATGCGCTTCACTGACTTCGGCCTGACGCACCACGGCACGGCCACGGCGGACAATGTCCGAAGACGCCAGACCGGCAAACAAGATGGCCGAGGCCACTTCACTGCCGTCCTCGGCCGTCGGATCGTACGGCGCGAACTGACCCAATGCGGTCACAAGGCCCAGCAACTGGCCGGCCGGCAAGGCATCACCGGCGATCACATTGATGGATTCACGGGAGATAGTGCCGTTGCCTTCGGACAGCACAAACTCGCCGGAGTGGATCGGCTCTTTAATGATGCTCATGGGGGTTACCTTCTATTGGCGGCTGAATGACCGGTTTGCGCCGCACGGCGAGCGGCATAGATGTTGTGCACATCAGGTTGCTTGGCGGCAGGCTTGCTGGCCGGGTCGTCGTTGATGGGCAGGCTGTTATCGATCTCGATCCCTTGGCCGGTACCGACCACCTTCTCGAACAGCCGGGCGCGCACCGCCGTGGTGTCGAGCCCGGCCGTGACGTACTCGGTGGCCAGCTCCGGCAAGCGAGCAGCCACGCAAAGGGTGTGGATCTGTTTGGCCTGGCCAATGGCGGCTTTCACCACCGCCTCGCTGGCCAGCTTGGTGCTGCTGATAATGGGCTCGACCAGATTGCTGATCCCGGCCTCCTTGCAGCCCTGGGTGATCAGCAAGGCCAGCGCGGGCGCATCCTCAGGCGTGACCGGCTCAGGCTTGGCCGCTGGCTTGTCGGTGCCCAGCGAGGCAGGCGCGTTTCGGAAACGCTTCATGGCCTGCCCCTGACCAAGGCAGGCTTTGACCGCCACGCCGGTGGTCACCTCGTCGACCAGGCCCAACTCCTTGGCTTCGTTGGCCGTGAGCCAGGTTTCGGCATCGATCAGCCGGCGCAGCTCGGCCTCGTCGATCTCCGGCGCCTTCGACTTGTAGGCCGCGACAATGGCCTCCAGAGTCTGGTCCAGGACACTGGCCACCTTGCGCAAATCCTCGGCATCGCCGGCGGTCCAGGTCCACGGGTTGTGGATCATCATCAAGGCATTGGCGGTCATCACGACGCGGTGCGCACCACACACGGCGACACTGGCCGCACTGGCGGCCAGCGCATCGACCCGCCCGACCCCTCGCTCACCGAGGCGTGCCAAAGCGTTATGAATGGCCAGGCCTTCGAACAGGTCGCCACCCGGACTGTTGAAGGCCGCAATGACCTGCGACACGCCATCATCGACGGCGCGCAGATCCTGCACGAACTGGTTGGCCGTGATGCCCCACCCGCCGATCTCGCCATAGACGAATACCTCGATCACACCTTGTTCGCCCTCACCGGCCGCCTGAATGTGATACCAGTGTTCGTCCTTGATTTGCACCTTTTGTCCGGCCTGGTTGTACACCACCGGAGCGACCGCTTTGCTCATGGTTTTTCCTCTGGATCTTCTGTTGGCTCGGTAACGAGCGTTGTGTAAGAGAGGCCCAGTCGCTGGGCGCGGGCGATGTCGGCGGCGTTTTCATCGTCGACGGTTTCGGCGTCATAGCCGGTGCGCAGCACCATCTCGCTGCGTGAGGCAAAGCCCGCGTTGACCTCCAGCATCCGCGCCTGCACGTCCTGCACCGGGTTGATATACGCCCAGCCCTGCGGGATCCAGCGGGTGCGCAGGTATTCGCGCCGACGCTGGGCGTAGTCCGGCAACTCCAGCGCACCGGACAACACTGCCATGTCCATCCAGGCTGCACGCACCGGGCGGCATAACTGATGAACGTACACACCGAACTGCAACTGCTCGATGCGTCGGCGAAACTCGTTGAGCACCACGCGCATGACCCGGTCGCTGACCCCACGCATGTCGCCCGTGAGCAGTTCATAGGGCATTCCGGCACCGGCGGCCGCCGCCATCAGTTGCTGACGCATGAAGTCGGGGTAGTTGTTCCCGGCATCCGGTGGCGTAGAGAACTCGATTTCCTCACCGGCCCCCAGCTCCTGCATCGTGCCAGGCTCCAAGGCCACCATGGGCGTGAAGCCATCCTGATCAAGACTCAGGGGTGCGCCTGTGATCGGGTCGCGTGGCATTGGCCCTGCGTCGGGGGCTGGCCGCTTGATGAAGCCGGCGAACAGGTTGGCCACTTCCTGACGGAACAACACCGCGTCGTCGTAGTTGTCCAGGCTGCGCAAGCGCTTGAGTACAGGAGCCATGCGGGGCAAGCCACGCAACTGGCCCGGCTCCTGGGATTCAAAGATATGTAGCACCTGCGCGGCCGGTACCCGGATCAACTGGTTATAGCCACCGTTGAGCGAGGAGGCATCACGCGGGTGCGAGCGGTACATCCAGTACGCCACGCGCCGGCCAATGCCGTTGAACTCAACACCGGCCTTGATGACGTTGCCCGTGCGGGTGACCTCGAACTTGTCATGCGGAACAAACTCGGGGGCCAGCACCTGGATCTGTAGCGGCACGGCGTAACCGTCCGTCAACAGCCTGGGGCGCAGGCGCACGAAACACTCGCCGGACGTTTCCACGGTCTTGGCCACCAACGCCTGCAGGCCGTAGAAGTCGCTGCGGTCATCGGCATCGGCCTCATCCACCCAGTCAGACCACAGTTCCTGCTGGACCTTGCGCAAGGCGGCATCGGTGATCAGCGGTCTTGGCGTGATGCCGGTACCGATCAGGTTGCTGACCCGCCGGTCGATCACGTTGAAGGCATACGGGTCATTGCGCAGCGCCGCCCGAGAGCGGGAACGCAGGTTGGTCAGGGCCGGCATCAACAGGCTGTTGATGCCGTTGTCGGGGGCATCCCAGTTTGATGAGCGCCGGCCTTCGCCAGCGCCTTCGTAACTCGCCCTGATGTTGGACGGCAACAGGAAGCCATTGCGGGTCAGGTTCGGATAGCGTGCCATCAGAGTCCCCTGCCGCCATGCCTGAGCCGGAAAGCGCGAGGACGCGCCGGCCCGCTGCTGGCCAACGAGCTGCGAATCTCGTCGCGGGCTTTCAACAGTTCGTCGACGGTGCGGTATTCGACAGTCCGGTCAGCGTAGCGAACGACTTTTTCGCCGCGTGCAATGGCCGCTTCGACGGCCTCAAGGTGCTTTTGCGTAAAGGACATGTCAGCGTCTCTTCAGGTAGCCGCTGCGTGTCGAGCGACGTGGGGGTGGAGTGGCGGCCGCTGGGCGCGCCACGGGCGCAGCCGTTGGCGAGGTAGGTGGTGATGAAGGCGACGGTGTAGAAACCGGTATGGCCGGAGCCGAGCCGGGCTGAACAGCAGGTGCAGACACCGTGCGTGAAACTGGGGCCTCATCGAACAGTCCCGCCTGCGCCAGAGCTTGCCGCACCCGCGACCAGTCGCCTTCGTTGTATCGGTTGATGCCCAGGTACTGCGCCATGGCCAGGTTGTACACCATGAGGTCGAGCGCTTCGTTACGCTCCGACTTGCCCTTGACCCACTCAATGCGCTTGTGACCCCGGACGTATCGAACGACCTTGCGCTCTGCCACACATTGCGCAAAGAAGTCATCCGGCAAGTCATTGGCAAAGTGCAGCGCACCCGGTCCCTGCTCGAACGGATAACGGTTGTAGATCCAGTCCTTGGCCGTGTCGGTGCCGACAAACCACAACTCGGCACCGCCGCGTTCGGTCTGGCCTTTCCAGGTGACATCCACCATGGACGGCCGCTGGGCAATCACGGGCCGGCCGGGTTTGTTCGCACCCTTGACGGCAAAGATGTTGCGCCACCGCCTGACGCGGCAGAAGTGATACACCTCATCGGTGTGGTGACCACCGCTGTCCACCGCTGTGGCCAGGATCCCCAGACCCACCCCGCACGGGTGCCGGTACTTGACCTTGAGCATTTCATCCAGCGCCGCCCAGGTGCGGTCATCCGAGGGATCACCCGCGATCACCTGGAAGTCGACGATCCAGCGCTCCATGCCAACGCCCCAGCCCACGACCATGAACTCCAGCCGGTTGCCCTGCACGTCCACGGCCCCGGTGAGCATCAGCACATCGGCTGGCATCGAGCCAAGTCCGTAGCCCGACAGACGAGCACGCTGCAGCAGCACCTCGGCTTTGGTCTGCTCGATGGCACTGTCCCAGACCTTGGCCAGGCGCGTGTTGTAGAACACCTGCATCGGCTCCTGGTCGCCCTTGGCCAACGCCCTCTTGGCCCGTTCATACTGCTTGGCCAGTGAAGGCCAGTCCTGCCAGCCTAAGGGTGCGTACAAGGCATTGAGCGTAAAGCCCACCGTTTCACCGTCGCCCGCCGAATGGGCACGCCACTCGCCCTGCTCAAGCATGCCGTTCTTGTGGTGCTCTTCGATCAGCACATCACAGTGCGCATTGGCGCACTGGTAATGCACCACCCGATAATCCGGGCTGTAGATCAGACGCTCCCACTCCAGCGTCTGCATGTGGCCGCAGGTCGGGCATGGCACGTAGTAGTGCCGCTGGTCGCTGGTATCGAACAGATCGGCAATGCGGCTGGCACCTTTGATGGTCGGGCTGCTGGAGAAATAGAACTTGGCCCGCCGCCCGAATGTCGAGCCACGCGCTTCGGCCAGTTCGATGGGGTCGCCTTCGCTCCCGACATCCACATCCCAGCGATCCACTTCATCGCCGTAAACATACCGGGCCGACAGCTCGGACAGGTTTGCCGCCGATCCTGCCGTGGTGATGTACAGCGCGCCGCCATCGAACTCCTTGGTGTCGAGGGTGTTGCGGGCATCCCGAGAACGGCTGTTAGCTACCCGCTCGCGCAGCTCAGGGGTAGCGGCCACCGTCTTGCTGATCCGTGATGAAATACGCTTGGCCAGGCCCAGGCTGGGCAACAATGTCAGAATGTTCGAGGGCACCATATGGATGAGCCCGCCTATCCAATTGAGTGCAATCTGCGTTTTCATGAGCTGCGAAGCCACCATGGTCACCACCCGTTTGCAGGGATGAGCCGGTGACAGGCAACGCATGGGCTCTCGGGCATAGGGTGTACGCGACGTACGATATTTTCCAGGCTCTGCGGCCCCGGCATCGCGGGGGATGCGCATGTACTCATCCGCCCACTCATCGACCCATAGGTCTGGATCGGGCTTCAAGCCACGGAAATACGCCTCGCGGTACACCTCGGCACCGTCGGGTAATTCCGTGTGCATAGGGTCAGCTCGCTATGATCAATGAGTCATCAAGGTCTGTGGTCGACATTTGCCGGGCATCCTCAAGCGCACGACGCAGAACCGTCATCAGATAGCGCTCGATGTCCCAGGGATCCGACATGGAAACCAGCTCGCCCGATATCTGTGCAGGCAAGCCCAGCAAGGCGTCACGCAACAACCGCCCCGCCTCAAATGAGGCCGATTTGACCGCCTCGATTTCCACCAGGGCACCGCGCACCCTCAGAAACTCGGTCTCGGCCAACTGGGCCAGGTAATACTCCCGATGTGCCTTGGATTTCTGGAAGTCGGCCCCCTGCCCCCCACGGGTCTGGAGAGCGGGAAGTTCGACCGTTGTCTCTGCCAGCGGCGCGATATGGTCCCGCCCCCCCCGCTGGATCCGCTCCTCTTCATGCCGGGCAGCCACAGCGGCCTTGCTGGGGTCGGCAGTCTGGATCAGTAATGCTTCTGTGGCCTCCAGATCCACCTTGCCATCGGCCGTCAGCACCAGACGATCCTGGCTGGCCAGTTTTGAAACGTAGGATTTGCCCCACCCTCGGCGAGCTGCAAACTCCGATTTGCTGATAACAGTCATGGTTGCCGTCCAGTTCACCGGGTGAACCTGAATCTGTTCACCTGTTCACCTCAGTTCACTAAGCGGGTGAACTGTCCGCTAACGCTTTCCCGCGAGTTCCCTTACCCGTATGGGCCAAGATATGCCAGGGTCCCCTCGGGGTCGGCGGGCCCACCCCCTACTGCCCCGGCTCACCGGGGGGCAGCGGCGCCGAGACGCCCAGGCGTTTCGCGGCCCAGCGTTCATAAAGGCCGACCGCGACATCGGCGCCGGCCGTTGCGGTCAGGCAGCCAACCGCGCCCGCCATCCAGATCGACACACCCGCCGCGTACAACAACATCATGGCCGCCAGGCCGCAGACCACACAGGCGCCAGACCGCAAGGCAAGCCTGCGAACCAGCGACCACCCATGTAGTCCGGCCTTATCTGCGCGCCACATCTCACCCGACACCCCGCCGATCAGGGCCAGGATGATCACCAACCAAATCGGCATCTCAGCTAGAGCTTGCTGCTCGTCTGTCATTTTCTAATACCAAGTTCTAATGCACGCAAAAAGGACCAAGTGTTAATGTCACGATGCAATCACACCGCTAGGCATAGGAGGCCATATGCAGTTCATACATTCACGAGAACACTTGAATAAAGGCGATGTTGTAGAGGTAGCGTGCTCTCACCAATGCAATGTTCGCCTGACCAACGACACTCATTTCTCAAACTTCAAAAATGGAAGGCAGCACACTTACTACGGCGGCTTTTTCGAAAGGCTGCCGGCACGTATTCAGGCCCCCAGTACTGGTTACTGGAACATCACAATCGACTTAGGTGGTGGATCCGCGAATATCACTCACTCGATCACGATTCATCGTCGCTAACTCCCCCTTGCACTGAGTGAGGGCCAGTTCAAGCGCTTGCTCAATACTCTTCAAGGTTCCATCAGCCCCATAGGCAAGGCTCGTAACTCCACCTATGGGGCTTCTCGCCCAAATCAGTTGTCCACCCTGATCAACTACTCGTACTTGCATGCTCCTCTCCTTTTTGGCCAGGCATAAAAAACCCCGCCGGAGGGCAGGGTTTGGGGTACCGGGGTGAATGACCCAGGCTGGATGCACAGCACGTGCTTTGGAACGCCGTCAGGCGGAAATCTCAGATAGTGGCGACTTTGTACCTGCGTTCGGAAAAACCGAAAAGAGGTGTTTAACGGTTGGTTTGAATGTGACCAGAATGCAACAAGGATACGACCACAATACGACAACATACCCCGACGAACGGTCAGGGCTTGGAAGCTTGCTTGAGCTGCACGCTCAGTTTCCCGGCAATCGCCCGGGCGGGTCCGGCACGCAGGATCAGTATCGTCATGACCTGCTGATGCAGTGCGGTGACCCAGTTGCGATAGGTCCGGTCAGCCCCCTCTGCAATTCCCACTTCCCGCATCTGCTCCCGAACCGTCGCGTGATCCAGGTACCGCAGCTTGGCAAGCTTGGCGAGTCGCGGCCCACGCCGGGCAGCGCCGTTAAAGCTGCGTTCAAGTTCGGCCACCGCTGCATCGACTTCGCTCGCAATGTGGTCAAGCCCCATTCCGTCCTTAAGGATTCGTGAGCCAGGCGTACCGCTTGGCGGCAAGCCCTTCCATTCCATGATGGTTCCCATCTGGCTACCGACTCCAGAACCCAGGCCGAGCCGGGCGTGCTGCTCGCCCCAATGAACCATCAGGTCTTCAATCGTCGCGATCATTGACCTTTCTCCATGAAAAACCGTACCCGACACAGAACCACCCAACCCAACACAAACCCAACACACTTACAGACCTTTAAAATCAAGGGCTTGAATAGATTTGTGTTGAGTGTGTTGGGTTTGGTGGGTTTATTCGGCATCGCATGAAGAGTTTTTTCTGGCTTCATATCAGCCAATAAAATAACGCTCAGGCGCGCGCGTGCGCGCAAACCCGACACGCTCGACACACCACCCCTCAAGCCAGCGAAAACAGCGGCTCTTTCGTGTGTCATGTTGGCCAAATCAACCCAACACAAACCCAACACACCCAACACAGTTTTAGTCAGAGTCATGCGGCCGCCTTCACGTGATCCCAATCGTCCACCCGCCACCCAGACAGCTTCGCCCGCTCACGCCATTCCGTGACGCTGCGCCCCAAGTCCGGCGCTTTCATCGATGGGGGAAGGGAAGCCTCGGCATCAGTCGGAACAAAGAACGCCCCAAACTTACGGGTGTTGCCTTCTGTCCAGGGTATTGAGCGGGTCTTTTCGACCTCGGAACTGATGAACAATGAAAACTTCGTCTGGCTCATGGAGTGCTCTTTGTTGCGCTGGCACCACTCCAGGAACAAGGCATAAAGATCGCTCGTCAGGCACGCGCCCCATAGGCCTCGACCCAGCTCGCCGGTACGCCAAAGGTATTGGAACGTCTGCCAGCCAGCCCTGCTCAGGGCCACCAGGCGCTCGCGTGCATCGGTATTCGGTGGCCGGGTGCGCTGATTGAAGTCACCCAGGTCGACCGTTACCAGCCATCCATAAAGCGCAGCAACACCACCATTCTCCAGCTCGCGACCGATGGCCTTCTGTCGCTCGACTGGCAGCGTTTCCATCGGCCACATGACCAACATGCGCCGGTCGCTCTCGCTGATTGGCCATGGCAGGATCTCGTTCGAAAGGAACACCGCGTTCATGTGGTTGGACTCTTCCCAGCCGTTGATGAACTTCGATTCCATGCGTACCGTTTTGCCGGTGACCAGGTGCTTGATCTTGCCGACTTGGTTGTATCGCTGGTCACGGCTGACCACTTCTTCAAACACGGCCCACATCTTCCGGCTTTGCCAGGCGTTGAAGTTGCTTTCAAGCTGGGTCTGGCCAACCGTTGCCGCGTATTGGCCGTACAGTTGGCCAAACGTATCCGCGAACAACAGGCTCTTGCCCGAGCCCTCCATCACCGAGTGCATCAGCACCGCCGTGTCCATTTTCGCCCCGAGGTGCTGCAAGGGATAAGCGAGCCAGCGCGTGAGCCACCGGGTTGCGTCCTCATCGCCATTGCACAGGAAGCCGATCAACCACCGCAGGTTCTCGCAGGCGGCTGGGTTGTTCACCGGCTCAAGCGGCAAGCCATCGAACGTGTTGATGTAAACCGCTGGGTCCTTCTTCATCGTCGGATCGAAGACGATATGGTCAACGTCCACCACACGCCGCTTCGGGCTGTTCAACCACATCGGGTAGAAGTCACCGAGCGCCATCTTCAGCGCGCCCTCGGCAATGCGCCGCTTCTTTTCCCGGTCCCAGACATCTTTGGTGCCATCGATGTACACATAGCGCTCAATAGGCGCCATGCCCAAGGCCCCGGCCCTCTTGCTCGAATCCTTTTTATTGCGCTCGACGTCCTTGACCTGGTCATCACCGATCAGCTTTCGCCCAGGACTTTCAAGCCACTCCTTGGCCTTGGCCTTTCCGACCAGGGCCTCGAATGCGGACTTTTTCATCCGCCCCGACTTATCGATGTCCCAGACCTGTGTCGTGGCCTCGATCAACGCAAACCGCCGCAGCATTTGCTCCAGGGTCAGGCCCTCCCCCTGCCCCCCGGTTTCAGGAGCAGCCGCGCTTGGCTGCGGCGGTTCGCCTGACGGCGCGCTCTCACTGGATGGGGTCGGGGAAGGCTCAGGCGGCCTTGAGCGACTGTTCTCAATGCCGAGTATCTTCGCCGCCGCCTTGATTGCCCTAGACTGGTCGCCGCTGTGCTCAAGCAGACAGAACACTTCGAACGCATCATTCCGATGGCCATTGGCGAGCGGATCGGCCGCGTGGTGCGAGTAAACGCGGCCTTCGTCCGCATCGACAGTGATACCCGGCAGGCCGGTCGACGAGCCGGGGTAAAGCCACTTGCTGCCCTTCTGCACATAACCGTTAGCACGCAGCAGCTCGGTAACGTCATGGCAGCGATTGAATTCGTCGATCACCGATGGCCGGTTACCAGCCGGCGGCGATACCCGCTTGGGCTTGGCAGGTTTCGCCTTAGGCTTTGGCGCCCAGGGGCACGCCGCTTCGGCATCGCGCTTGAAAATGTCCCAGTTGTTCCAGACAGCGAGCAACTCAGCCGACAGCACTGGCAACTCATCACCCGGCGCTGTTCTCCAGACGTATGGCTTGCCAGTACCCGGATGGATCGAAGGAGGCAACACATCCTGATGCAGGCCTGCACGCAGCTCAAACACTGTCAGCCGCGCATACTGCTGGGCCTCGGCACGGAACAGCTTATCTCGCGCATCATCCCCGGCCTTGGCCGCTTCGCGAGCCTTGCGCATCAGTTCCTTATGCTTCGAGCCATCAGGGTCGTTCTCTGCAGGCCACGCAAGGGCATGCTTTTCCAGCTCAATACCTTCAGGCACTCGGAACATGATGCGGAACCGCGCAGGGTTGCCGACCACGGTGGGAAACACCAACGCCATGGCATCAAGATCCATGCCGAGCAGGTCATAAAGCACATGACGGGTCCACTGCACATCATCTACGTCAAGCGAGCAGACCCGGCTGGGCGCATGAACCACGCCCAGATTGTGGGTCGGGTTTTCCTGCCAGAACGTCTCAGCAGCAGCCGGATCGGTAAAGTAGCCACCTGGCTTGTTCCAGGCAGCGCCCTTCGGCCCTTTTTCGCCAGGCGAGATCGGGACCAGAGCCATACCAAGTTTTTCGATGTAGAAGCGGGCAAACGACGAAATGGGAGACGACGCATCGATCATGCTCGGCGCTCCCGACGCGATTGACAGTCGACACAGGTGGAACACCCTTGAATAGCCAAGCGGCGAAGCTCAGGGATCGGGTCGTCACAGTCATCACAGAAGTGCGCACTGCTTCCGACCGGGCCCGCAGAAACTCGACGAAGAGCAACCTGCAGGTGGTATTCCGCTTCATCATTCGCGTTGTCGACGACATCAGCCATGATCACGACCCTCCATGGCCTGAGCTGCGCCGGCCATGATGCCCAGCACCTCGCGAATCAAGTCGTGGCCGGCCTTTTCCAGCGCGGCGACTTCATGCGGCTCCCATACGTTGTCGGCAGCACCGTGGTGCATTGTCGCGACGAAATGCCCAGCCTGCGCGAGCATCTCGCCGACTGCCTTCAATGCTTCCTGGGTCGCTGGGACTGGCTCTGGCTTGTACCAAACCGCACCCGCTGGCCGCACGAGGGCGTCCAACAGACGAGGACTATCAGTCAGCCGAATGACATCCTCAAGCTCATCGGCCGAGAGCCAGCGGCGCTCTTCCTCCAAGTGGAGTTTCTTCTGCAAAGTATCGGGGTCAATAACCATGGCAAAAGCAAGGGCAGTCATCCCGCCTTTGTAGTCCCGCCCAGCACGGTAAAGCGCCTGGCGTAATGAAAGAACCGGACCCGGATCCGGCAGCAGGTCTGTACGACTCATAACCGTAAATGCTCCTTTTACGGTGTAGCCAAAGAATCGGGCACGCCCTATCCTTCAGCCACGACCGAAGCGCTGTGTTTGCGTGCTGTGGGCACGGCGTTTCGTTTCGAGCCGATCAGGTGACTTGTGGTGAGAGATCCTGATCGGCGGTGCTGACAGCGTTTATCGCTGTCTATGCCATGCCAGGAGTGCCTGTACAGGTCCCTGGTATGGCAGCTTCAAGCAGCGGTAGAGCGGCGCAAATATGCCCAATCAATATCCGGGCGAAGCTCCTCGCAAATAACAGCTCGACCAGATTCACGCTCAATATCAACAGCCAATCCTGCACTTGCCCGGCGATTGCCATAGGCCACCTGGCGCAGCTGTCCAAATGTGGTCCTGCAACGCTCAGCAAAAGCATCAGCAGATGGCTTATCCAAGCCTTTCAAATACTCGTACAGGGTCATGTTCACCTCCTATCGAGCCCAAAGATTAGCAATTGCTAATTTTAAGCGCAATAGCAAACCGTAATTTACTGTTTGCTAACAGATGACGATGATTGTCGGATGGATATCAAACAGCTTCGTATCAAGGCTCTACGCCATTCAATGGGTGATATGAGCCAAAAAGACTTTGCCAACCTGCATGGCCTGGATGCGTCCTATCTATCCCAATTACTGAACGGCCACCGCAATCTCGGTGAAAAGGCTGCTGCCTCACTTGAGGTAAAAATCGGCCTGCCTTCAGGGAGCTTGGTCGCTCCGAGTGCCGACAGTGGGGGCGAGGACAATCATCAACCTGTGCCGAAACCGCTGCTCGACAAGAAACGACTGATGGAGACGTTAGGGTTCATCACCATTCCGCATCTGAATGTGGCTGCCTCAATGGGCCATGGCAGCATTCTTGAGCATCAGGTAGAGGTCATTCGTGACATCACGGTGCATTACGACTGGCTTAAAACCCAAGGTTTGGCCTTCACCAGCCTCGACAATCTGGCGATCATCACTGGGGACGGTGACAGCATGGAGGGCACTTTTCGCAATGGCGACTCCCTCCTGGTAGACCGTGGTATCACCGCGATAAAGACTGATGCGATCTACGTGTTCACCCTTGACGGAGAGCTATTCATCAAGAGGCTTCAGCGAATGACCAAAGGATCATTACTGATGATCTCCGACAACCCAGCCTACAAGTCGATCACCCTGGAAGGCGCAGACTTGGAAAAGGTGCATATCCAAGCTCGCGTGTTGCTAGTGTGGAACGCCAGAAAGCTTTGAACTGATTTCCCCCAGCCCGGCCCTAAGTGTCGGGCTTTTTTGGGGATTCGGAGAATCCTTATGGCTTATGCGTAATTGCATGGGCTTGACCAGCCATTTGCATCACATTTGACCAGCACACCCAGCATCTTTGACCCGCAAAAGTCGACCCAAAGTGGCCCTTAAGGAAACGCAGCTGTAGGCCAATCGCGATCACCAATGCGCATTCCACGCCACTTGGACACTCAGACCGCTACCATTTGGACACTCGTTCCATGCTCACTTGGACACCTGATCCACGTCCATTTGGACAGGCAGTCGGAGCGCAGCGACGCAGGTCTGCA
>NZ_BAAILM010000023.1:0-393 GCF_054589175.1 Pseudomonas sp. 3A(2025)
TTGGACACCTGATCCACGTCCATTTGGACAGGCAGTCGGAGCGCAGCGACGCAGGTCTGCATTGTTAGTCTGAAGTACCGCTCACCGTCAATTTCGTTGCGCGCTTGCGCATCGACTCACCCTTCAGTTCGATGCGGTAAGCGTTGTGCACCAACCGGTCGAGGATCGCATCGCCCAAGGTCGGGTCGCCGATCAGTGCATGCCATTTATCCACCGGCATCTGGCTGGTCACCAGCGTCGAGCGATGGCCGTAGCGGTCGTCCAGCAGCTCCAGCATGTCGCGGCGTTGGGCGGCGGTAAACGGTGACAGGCCCCAGTCGTCCAGGATCAGCAGGTCGGTCTTGGCGTAACCGGCCATCAGTTTGGCGAAGCGTCCGTCACCGTGGGCCAGGC
>NZ_BAAILM010000024.1:0-625 GCF_054589175.1 Pseudomonas sp. 3A(2025)
CCGCTGCTGCCCGACGAACACAGCAACCTGCGCGGCCCTGGCTACTACCACTGACCTGAGAAAGGAAACTGAACATGCTGCCCAACCCGACCCTCGACAAGCTGCACACCCTGCGCCTGCACGGCATGATCAAGGCGCTGGACGATCAGCACGCGATGCCCGATATCAACGACCTGAGCTTCGACGAACGCCTGGGCCTGATGGTCGACCGCGAGCTGACCGAGCGCGAAGATGCTCGCCTGACAACGCGCCTAAAAGCCGCCCGACTGCGTCACAACGCATGCCTGGAAGACATCGACTACCGCAGTCCGCGCGGCCTGGACAAGTCCCTGATCCTGCAACTGGGCAGCGGTCAATGGCTGCGCGACGGCCTGAACCTGATCATCGGCGGCCCTACCGGCGTGGGCAAAACCTGGCTTGCGTGCGCCCTGGCCCACAAGGCCTGCCGGGACGGTTACAGCGTGCGCTACCTGCGCTTGCCGCGCCTGATGGAAGAACTGGGCCTGGCCCACGGTGACGGACGCTTCGCCAAACTGATGGCCGGTTACGCCAAGACCGACCTGCTGATCCTGGACGACTGGGGCCTGTCACCGTTTACCGCCGCCCAACGCCGCGACATGCTGGA
>NZ_BAAILM010000025.1:0-43490 GCF_054589175.1 Pseudomonas sp. 3A(2025)
TACATCCGTTACTACAATCATGACCGGATAAAAGTGAAGCTTGGCGGATTGAGTCCTGTGGAGTTCAGGACTCGCTCGGTGGGCGTGTGGCAATAGACTGTCCAACTTTTTGGGGTCAGATCAATTGAGCATCAGACGTAAAATCTGGTGAAAACCGGCTTAACTGATCGGCATTAGGCGAAAGCCGGTTTTTTGTGCCCGTTATCTAGCGACCGACAAACACCGGCTTGCGCTTCTCGACCACCGCACGGGTGGCTTCGCGGGCGTCTTCGGTGGCCATCAGGCGGGTGCTGTAGCCCTGCTCGACCTGATAGCCCTCCTCCACTTGCATGAACTCGATCTCGTTCAGCGACGCCTTGCCCATGCGCAGCCCCAGCGGGCTTTTCGCGGCGATGGTGCGCGCCAGTTCCCAGGCACGCGCCATCAGTTGATCAGCCGGCAAGACCTCTTCGACCAGACCGATGCGCAGCGCCTCCTGAGCATTGATCGGCTGGCCAGTGAAGAACATTTTGCGCAGGTTGCCCTGGCCGATCAGACGCCCCAGATGCGCACCGCCGCCGCAACGGCCGACGTTGATTTCCGGCATGCTGAAACTGGCTTTCTCCGATGCCAGGCGGAAATCACACACCGCCGCCAGCACCGTGCCGGCGCCGAGTGCCGGGCCATTCACGGCGGCGATCACCGGAATCGGACAGGTCCTTACCGCCGCAAAGCACTGGCGCACCACGGCGGCCCGCGCAGGATCCTCGTCGACGGTGGCCGCAAGGAATTCATGCAGGTCCAGGCCTGCACAGAAGGCTCGCTCGCCGGCGGCGGTGAAGATCGCGCAGTTGACCGACAGGTCCTGTCCCAAGGTTTCGAACAGCTCGCCAATGGCTTGATAGTGCGCCAGGGTAATGGCATTGACCGGCGCGCGGTCGAGGGTGATGACGGCGACGCCGTCCTGAATGTCCAAGCGAATATCTTGCATCGCAGCAGTCTCTTGTTGATTTAGAAGCCGAACAACCGGGCCGGGTTATCCACCAGAATCTGCCGTACCACGGCGTCATCGTTGACCCAGGTCTGGAACACGTCGAGCAGATGGCCCACATCCGGGGAGTTCTCGGCCATGCGCACGAAGGGCCAGTCCGAGCCCCACAGCAAACGGTCTGGCCGGGCAGCGATCATGGCCTGGTGAAAAGGCTTTACGTCGTCGTAGCCGGGCGCCTGTTTCGAGACCCTGCACAACGACAGCTTGGCCCACACCTGCCCGGTTTCGAGCAAGGCAAGAAAGGCCTTGAAGTCGGGCGAGTCGACACCCTGGCCGACATCGAACTGGCCCATATGGTCGAACACCACCGGCACACCGAGGTCCTGGATTTGCTCGAAGACGCCCGGGCAATCGGCGGCACGCGCCCAGATATGCGCCTGCCAGCCCAGTGCACGCATTTGCGGCGCCAGACGCTTGAGTGTGTCGATGCCGATACTGCCGGCATAGCGTTTACCGGAGGTGGGATCGAGCATCTCGATGAAGCGCAGGCCACGCACGCCAGCCCGGTGCAGCTGTTGCAACTGCGCCTCGCTGATGTCGGCGTCCGCCACGGCGATGCCGCGTACCCGCTCGCCCAGCAGCTCCAGCGCGTTGACCAACGCACGGGTATCGGTGCCATAAGGCGCAGGCTGTACCAGTACGCCGCGACTGAAGCCAGCACTGTCGAGCATCTGCCGATAAACCATTGGCGGCGCCAGCGGAATGGCATAGGTCGCAGGCCCGGTCGGAAAAGCCTCCAATGGCCCGAAAACATGACAATGAACATCGCAGGCGCCAGCCGGCAAGGCCTTGTGCGGCGCACGGGGCATGCGCACCTCCACGGTATCGATCGGGCTGCTCATCGCTCGCCTCCACTGGCCGCTGCCAGTTGTTGTTCGGCAGGCGCCAGACCGGCCAGTGCCCAGGTGCCATCGGGCGTGCGGCCCAGCGCTTGCAGTGGATGACTGGCGCCGTCCGGCACGGGCACCTGATGCACATTCAGCGTCATCGCCACTAGCGTGTAATAGCCGATGACCGACGACAGATCGACCATCGCCACCGTGCCCCAGCGTCGATGCAGACGCTCATACAGCGCTTGCTGGACATTGCCCTGTTGCTGAAGCTGGCAGGCGAATTCATAGACATCGGCGTCTTCGGGGTCATCAAAACAGGGCGACTCACCACAGCGCAGCGCCTCGATGACCTCGGGCGATAACCCGGCGGCCAGACCGTCCTGAGCGTGGATGTACCACTCCAGCTGACTGTTCCAGCGCCGGGCGGTGACCAGGATGACCAGTTCGGTCAGGCGTTTGGGCAGCGAGGTATTGAAACGCAACACCTCGCCAAACTTCTGCCAGCGGTCCGCCAGCTCGGGGTTGTGCATCGCTGCGCGCAAAGGCCCCACCAGACGGCCACGCGGTCCGCCGACGACCTCGGCATAGACCTTGGCCTGTTGGGTGCTCATGCCCTCGGGGTCGAACAAGGGAATCCGGGACATTTCTTTCTCCATAAATGAATAGCTGACAGGGAAACCAAGGGCGCACTACGGCGCGCGGGTCAGCCCCAGTTCACGGAATACTTCGTCGGTGTGCTGGCCGAGCAAGGGCGGTGCGCGCTCGAAATCCAGCTGCGCGTTGCTCAAGCGGATCGGGCTGACCACTTGCGGCACCGTGCCGGCCAGCGGGTGTTCCAGGTGCCTGAGCATTTCGCGCGACTGAACCTGCTCATCGGCAAACACCATGGGAATGGTATTGATCGGCCCGCACGGTACGCTCTGCTTCTCAAGTGCTGCCAGCCAGTGCGCCATGGGCTGCTGCGCAAAACGCTCGCGGATCACCGTCAGCAATTCAGGCAAATGGCGCACCCGCGCCTGGTTGCTGGCAAAGCGTGGGTCGCTGGCCATTTCTGGCCGTTCGATGACCGTGCAAAAGCGCTGGAACTGGCCGTCGTTGCCCACTGCCAGAACGATATGGCCATCGGCGCACTTGAAGACATCCTGCGGCTGGATATTGGGGTGGCGGTTACCGGCGCGTTTGGGCTCTTTGTCCGAGACCAGATAATTCATCGCCTGATTGGCGAGGATGGCGGTCTGCACATCAAGCATCGCGATGTCGACATACTCGCCCTGCCCGGTACGTTCGCGATTGGCCAGGGCCGCCAGTACGCCAACCGTGGCGTACATGCCGGTCATGATATCGACAATCGGGATGCCGACTTTCTGCGGGCCACCGCCGGGCTCGTCATCGCGTTCGCCGGTGACGCTCATCAGCCCGCCCATGGCCTGGATCATGAAATCGTAAGCGGCATGATCACGTTTCGGCCCGGTCTGGCCGAAGCCGGTGATCGAGCAATAGATGATGTCCGGCTTGATCGCCTTGAGGTCTTCATAGCCCAGGCCATAGCGCTCCAGGGTGCCGGATTTGAAGTTCTCCAGCACGATGTCGCACTGCGCCGCCAGCTCGCGAATGGTTTGCTGGCCTTCGGCATCGGCAAGATCAACCGTCACCGAACGCTTGCCGCGATTGACCGCCAGGTAGTAACCCGCCTCTTTGGTGGCGTTGCCATCGCGGTCCTTGAGAAACGGCGGGCCCCAGGTGCGGGTATCGTCGCCGACATCAGGCCGCTCGACCTTGATGACATCGGCGCCAAGGTCCGCCAGCACCTGGCCCGACCAGGGGCCGGCCATGATGCGACTCAGGTCCAGCACTCGAATATGGGAAAGTGGTCCAGCCATGCGGATGTGCTCCTTATCAAGGTTATTGGGCAACGGCCGCGGCGTCGTCATGCACGACGGTGGCGATGGCTGAAGGGCGCGCGCTGAACGTGGCGTACCAGGCCGCCAGTTGCGGCCGGTTATCGCGCCAGTTCAGCACCTGCCAGCGAAAATCCAGATGCCCCAGGGTACAGCCGATGGCGATATGGCCCAGGTTCAACGGCGTTGCGCCAAGCGCGGCGGCTTGCTGTTCAAGCTCACTGAGGATGCGCTGGGCTTTCAACGCGAAGGTCACCAGGTAGGCATCCTGCGGGGCATCATGGGCAAGCGCCCGATCGCTGAACCAGTTGCGCCAGACCAGTAACAGGTCGAGAAAACCGTCGCCTAGCGCCTGCCAGGTCATGGCCTGGAAGTAGGCCTCGGCTTGCTCGGGCACCAGCCGGTGGCCCTGATGCTGACGGTCGAGGTATTCGCAGATGACCCGTGAATCGAACAACGTCTGACCACTGGGCAGCACCAGGGTCGGAATCTTGTTCAGCGGGTTATCCAGCATCACCTGCTCATTGGGCTGGGTCATGCCGACCACGTTGCGCACGCAGTCGACGCTGTTCAACTGCCCGGTTTCATGCAGCACGATCATCACCTTGCGCACGAACGGCGAGCGTGGCGACCAGTGCAGCTTCATCGGAGCGTGGGTGTCTGGAGCGATAGCTTTTGTTGTAAAGGTCACTTTTATGCCTATCAACTAACTTTATGACCTTTTCAGTATAAACAGGTCTTGAAGCGGACGGCTAGACCGCCCGGGGAGATTTTTTATGAAGGGTGGTGGTGAGAATCAACCGCCGGGATGAGATAGTCGTGCGTACTGCAAATGGAGTTGGCCCCCCGAATGAAGCACTACATCCTCTATCCACTCGTGGCGCTGCTCGCTGGATGCAGCACCGGGCCGTATCTGCACCCGGAATCCGCAGCGGGCACAAACGCCGTGCTCGACCGCACGTGCCCTGGCCCGAAAGCGGCCATGAGCTATGCACCGCTTTCGCAAGAACTCGACTGGGTTCATCTACTGGTCTACGTGGCGCCGCCGGGAACATCCAGCTGGCCCGGTAACGTGCGCTCGGCCGATACCGAGCTGCGCCTGTTTGGCCGACTCTACACACCCCCACGCTTGCGCAACCTGAACACTCCGGATCAACGCCGGGCGGCTTACCAACAAACCGACCCACCGCTCTGGATCAGCGCCGCCTCGCCCATGGTCAGCGTAACGCTGGCCACGGGTGAGACTTATCAAGTCAGTATCGAGCAACTGAAAACCGGCTTTGACCCGAAAGAGATACACAGCAGCAGCCGCAAGGGAACGCCCTTGGGCAAGGGCGATATGGATGACTTCACCCTCACCTTTCCGGCTATTTTCGTGAACGGTGAAAAAGTACCGATGGCGCCGATTCACTTCAGGAAGCGTGAAGAACGTTATGCGCCGGTGTTTAACTGTTGAGCATCGTGCAATGCACAATCAATCGACGTCAGCGGTTTTTTTGAGTCCCGTAGGGGAACACACCTCACCCAGAACAAATACAAGCCCGACCAGCCCCGCCAGCGCAAGGGAAAGCACGGACGAGGAAGCGGCCTTGAGAAGCTGTTCAGAGAATACAGCGCCTGCCATCGCACAGAAGGGAAAGATCGAGGCGCCGTTGAGCAGAGCCATGACCAGGTCTGCGCTCTTCAACCGGCGCCGGTGACACCACTGCTGAATTGCATTCACGAGACCGCAAGCTCCGGCGAGGATTATCGTGATGGCCTCGAACCCCAGAACGTGCCCGAAAACAGTAACCACCTAGACGATCGCAGTCATTTTCATCAGCATCAACGCGCCGCCAGCGCCCAGAACGCCTGCTACGATCTCACCGGAAAAATTCACGCCAAAGAATGCATTTGCTGCTGCGACGCCAAGCAACGCACCAGAAAGCACAAGCCGCACGGTCTTGAAGCTGAGCATTTTCATTCTTATCCCTGTGGGCAATTAAATGAGAGGGCGCTGACATTGCGCCCTACGCAGCAAAGTATAACCAGTGGTCATAGCCGAGGTTAGTGCTGACCGTCCTGTTCTTCACCCACGGCGTTTGTCAGAAATTTCCACATTCCCTCAAGAGACGGGCCGAGTCAGTTGCGCACTGGCCCGCGCCTCAAACCCGACCTGCCACTGCGTCAGCAAGGGCCGCCCCACACGCCACTCCAGATCCTTGAAGCGAACCCCCAGATACCCCAGCGCACAACCGATCGCGATATGCCCAATCCCAAAGGCCGCAGCCTCAAGCTCACCGACCTCCCGTTCAAGCCGGTCCAGCGTGGCATCGACCTTCACCCGCGCCCCGTGCAGCAGCGCCGGTATCTGCTGTTCGGCGCTGCGATCACGCTCATGCCGCCAGGCAATCAACGTGTCGCACAAGCCATCGCCCAACGCCTGCCAGCGCAGGGCTTGCCAGCGCGCATCGCCGTGCGCGGGGTATAACTCGGCGGCGCTGCTCTGCGAATCGAGGTACTCGCCAATCACCACCGAATCGAACAGCGCCTGGCCGTTGGGCAACACCAGGGTCGGAATTCTGATCAGCGGATTGTCGGCAATAAGCGCCTCATTGGGCGCCTGGCTGGAGACCTTGGTGCGAATACAGCGCACCCGATCCGCCAGGCCCAGCTCGTGCACGCAGCACATGACCTTGCGTACGAACGGCGACAGCGGCGACCAATGCAGCACCCATTCACTCATTTGACCGTCACCTTCACGTCCAGGCGCACCACATCGCCGCGGTAAACACCGTCACCGACGAACACCAGCCGGCCCTTGGCGTCCACGGCGGTGCGGTAGCAGTACACCACCGGCGCGTTCAGTGGAATTTCCAGTGCTTCGGCGGTTTCCAGATCGGCGGTGCCGACGGTGATGGTCTGATGAACTTCGACCAGCTTGAGACCCGGCAGGTCGCGCAGGATTCTCAGGGTGGTATGGCTGGCAAACATTTCGTTGGGAATCTTGCGGGTCAGCCGCTCATCGATGTAGGCATTACCGATGTAGTACGGCCGGCCATCGCGCGAGTGGCGGCGACGCCAGCAACGGTACTCCGGGGCCAGTTCGCCGATCTTGTGCTGGATGTTGACCGGCTGCGCCTTGACGTCGAACGCCAGCACTTCGATGGATGCGCCTTCTGGCGACAGCAACAGACCCGACCAGTCCGTCGGCACCTCGCACCACATCTGCTCTTGCGGTTGCTGGATCACGAACGTGCCTTTGGCCCGGTAGCGTTTGATCAGCTTGTCGTCTTCAAGAATATCCAGCGCCTGGCGCACTGTGGCACGGGCCACGCTGCACTCGGCGGCCAGGTCATCGACCGTGGGAATCTGCTCGCCTACCGGCCACACGCCTTGCTCGATACGCCGACGAAACAGGGTGGCCAGTTGAATGTAACGCGACACGCCGCTGCGGCTGAAGTCGACGCCCGGCCGGTTGAGAAAGTCCACATCAGTCATCTTGGTTGCCTCGAATAAGGGAGCGGAACAGGCGTTAAGCGTGCTCGCGCTTAGACGGGCAAGTATTGCATAAAGGCAAAATACCAGTCGATTGACCTTTGCAGGCAACATCGTCTTTAAATCCTATAGGTCAGTCTATTGACTTATATGAAGGGTAACTCGTAAGGTTTCGCTCATTCCGGGCGCCTGACGCCTGAGCAGCCTCATGAGGACCTTATGAAAACAACGCCCCCCTCACTTCCTGCCAGTACCCGTATTGGCGTGATTGGCGCCGGCACCATGGGCAACGGCATTGCCGCCGTCGCGCTGCGTGCGGGCCATCGTGTGAGCTTGCACGACACTCGCACGCAAGCGCTGGACAGCGCTGCCGAGGCGATTGAAAAGATCGTGGCGCGCTGGATCAAACGTGGTGATCTTGTGGCCTCCGACCAGGCTGAATACCGCTCACGCCTAAGTTTGACGCCCACCTTGGAGGCCTTGAGCGACTGCGGCCTGGTGATCGAAGCGATCATCGAGGACCTACCGATCAAGATCTCCGTGTTCAGCGCGCTTGAGCAGGTGGTTAGCCGCGACGCGATTCTGGCCAGCAACACCTCGTCGATCTCGATCACCGCCATCGGCGCCGGCCTGCAACATCCCGAGCGCCTGGTGGGCATGCATTTCTTCAACCCGGCCACCGTGCTGCCGCTGGTCGAAATCGTCAGCGGTGAAGCGACCGACCCACAGATTGCCGCGCTGATCGCAAACACTGCTGCCGCGTGGGGCAAGTCGCCGGTTCACTGCCGCTCTACGCCGGGCTTTATCGTCAACCGGGTGGCGCGACCGTTCTACGCAGAGGCCATGCTCGCCCTGCAGGAACAAGCGTGCAGCAAGGGCACGCTGGATGCGGCACTGCGCGATGCCGGCGGCTTTCGCATGGGGCCGCTGGAGTTGATGGACCTGATCGGCCACGACACCAACTTTGCGGTGACCCGCAGCGTCTACAACAGCTTTTTTCAGGACGCCCGTTACAAACCCTCGCTGGTGCAGCAAGCGCTGGTCGATGCCGGGTGGCTGGGGCGCAAGAGCGGCCGTGGCTTTCATTCGTACGCCGAAGACGCGCCAGCGCCGGCTGTGGACCTGGCACCCGCCTCGCAAGCGCCTGATCGAGCAGTGTTCAAAGGCACCTTTAGCGGGATTGAAGCACTGATCAGCCTGGCCAGCACCCACGGCCTGGCGTTCGCGCACACCGACGGCGAAGGCTCGATCAGCGTGGGGGACGCACAGCTGCAACCCTCGACCGGCGTGACCGCAACCCAACTCGCGGCTGCAGGAGCGCATCGTAACGTGGTGCTCTTCGATGCCTCGTTCGACTACCTCAAGGCAAGCTTGATCGTGCTCGCCAAAGCGGATCAATGCTCCGATCAGGCACTTGCTCACGCGGTCGGCTTGTTTCAAAAACTGGGCAAAAATGTCGCGATCATCAGCGACATTCCGGGCCTGCTGGTACTGCGCACCCTGTGCATGCTCGCCAACGAAGCCGCCGAAGCGGTGTGCCATGGCATCGCCAGCGCAGAAGATGTCGACACCGCGATGATCAAGGGCGTGAACTACCCCGTTGGCCCGCTGGCCTGGGCCGACCGCTTTGGCAACCGCCAGGTGGTCAGTGTTCTGGATCATCTGGCCCAGGCCTACCCCGATGGCCGCTATCGCCCCAGCGCCTTGTTGCGGCGCAAAGCACTGACCGACAGCCTGTGGACCCACGCCAACTCACCTGCGGAAACCGTCCAATGAGCCAGCCCACTTCTCCGGTTCACCTCACCCTGCACGACGGCTGCGCGGTCATTACCCTCGACCGCGCCGAACGCCGCAATGCCCTGAACCTTGAAATCAAGAACCTGATCGCTGACGCCGTGATCGAATGCGAAAGCAACGCGGACGTGCACGTCATCATCATCACCGGCGCCGGTGGCTATTTTGTCGCCGGCACCGACATCGCCGAAATGGCCGACATGACGCCCTTGCAGCACAACCTGCAAGCCACCGGCCGGGTGTTCGAGGTGGTGCGCCAGTGCACCAAACCGGTTATCGCCGCTGTCGAGGGTTACGCCCTGGGCGGTGGCTGCGAGCTGGCTTTGAGTTGCGACATCATCATCGCCGCCCGCAGTGCGCGCTTTGGCCAGCCGGAAATCAACGTCGGCATCATGCCCGGCGCAGGCGGCACCCAGCGGCTGCTGAGAACCATCGGCAAATACCAGACCGCCCTGCTGACCATGACCGGCGAGGCCATCAGTGCCGAACACGCCTTTGCCAACGGCATGGTTTCGCAACTCTGTGACGACGATCAGGCGCTGCAAACCGCGCTGTTGATCGGCCACAAAATCGCCAGCAAGCCGCCGCTGGCCATCAAGGCGATCAAGGAAATGCTCAGCATCGGCCAGGACGCACCGTTGCAGACCATGCTGAGCCTGGAGCGCAAGACCTTTACCTTGCTGTTTGGCAGTCATGATCAGAAAGAAGGAATGGCGGCGTTTCTGCAGAAGCGGACGCCGGTTTATCGGGGGCGGTGATAGGCTTCCAGAGAATTCGCTTCAAGTTGCCATTGAGTGCGCCTATGCTAAGGCACTGTAAAAAACATTTTTAAAAGCACTCTATGGAGTCTTGTTATGGCATTTCAAATTCTGGCGGATATCGCTGCTTCTGTTACTGACCTCAAGCGCGATCCAATGGGCACTGTTCGCGAAGGTCAGGGAAAAACGGTGGTCATTCTCAACCGTAACGAGCCGGCTTTTTATGCGGTTCCGCCAGCCCTTTATGAGGCCATGCTGGAATTGATCGATGACATGCAACTTGCCGAGCTTGTGCGCTCACGCCAGGGTGAACCCACGGTAGCGGTTGATATCGACGAACTGATTCGGCAAGCGTGAACGGTCAGACGTTTACGAAGCTGCCAGCAAGCGTATCGAATAGACCTACAAACTACCCCCTTGCGGAACCTCTACCGACCACTTGCGTCCTATCGCCTGTAAGTGATGTGCCATCACTGCGTACACCACGCACCGCACGCTTACCGGCATCGCGCAGGGGCCGTCTCTGTCGCGGGCTTGTCATGTATTTCTGGAGACCCTGCCGACATGAACGTCTCGTTGCGCCCTCAATGGCTACTCGCCCTGGCCCTGCCTCTTGTCCTCGCCGCCTGCGGCAACGACGAACCTGAACAACGCGCCGCGTTCAGCCAGTTCCTGCAAACCCGCATCGTCGACAAACCCGGCGTGCGTGTGCCCAAGCTGACCCCGGAAGAGTCCAAGTCGTTTGGCGACTACACCACCCATTACGCGGTGATCACCGACTTCAACAGCTCGATGGACGCCACGATGAAGCCGTTGGGCGAACTGGCGAAGAAAGGCGAGATGCGCTCGGTGAGTGAGATGGTCAGCCGCCGCGATGACATCAAGGCGATCCAGGCCGGCCTGAACGACGTAGGTGTGAAGCTCAAGGAGCAGAAGACCAAGGCCGACACTGCGCATGCCCAGCTCAAGCAGCCGGACGATTTGAAAGCGGTGTACGACAAGGCCTTTGACAAGACCGTCAGCGTGCCGGCAACGGCCCTTCTGGAAGTGCTGCCGCAACTCAACAACACGTTGGACAGCGGCCTGAAAGTGGCCGATTACGTGACCGCCCATAAAGAACAGATCGATATCAATGGCGCGGTGGTTACGGTCAAGGACCCGAAAGTGCAGGCAGAGCTGAACACGCTGCTGCAAAACCTCAATGAGCAGGCCAAGACCGTTCAGCAGGCGCAGGTTCGTTTGCAGTCGGTGATGCTCGGCAAGTAATCCCCTTCCCGTCCAGTGAATGCCGGTCGGCGTTCACTGGGCGTGCGTACTCACCACACTTGCCCTCACCCGTTGCAGAAAATACGCCAGCACCGGCGACGGGTTGCTTTCGACATACGCCACGGCAATACCGCTGGACAGCGCGTTACCCTCCTGCTTGAGCGACCTGAACACCACGCCTTTGCGCTTGAAGTGGGTCAGCGACGCCGGGATAAACGCGATGCCCTGCCCCTCGGCAATCAGCCCCAGCAGAATATGGTGGTCGTCAGGTTCCGGGATTGTCTCGGGCTTGAAGCTGATCCCGTCAAAGAACGCCTGGCAATGGTCGTAAAAGCCTGGATTAAGCCGCCGCTCGAAGCGAAAGATCACCTCGTTGCGCAGGTCATCGAAGCCCAGCGTGCGCTTGCGCGCCAGCGGGTGGCTGGCGGGCAAGGCGACTTTCATCGGTTCTGCAAACAGCGTCTCGGTCTTGAGCCCGCGGGCCTCGGTGTGCAGGCCGATAAAGGCGACATCCATCGATCCATTGTTGATGTCGCGCACCAGGCTGATCGAGTGCTTGCCCTGGGTAACGATCCGGCAATCGGCAAAGCGCTGCCGCAGGGCTTCGGATACATCGGGGATCACGCTGCGATCGAACACCGTGGTATAGCCCACGCAAAACTGACCGCCCTCACCTTCCCGCGCTGCCTGCGCGGCCGCGATGGCCTTTGCCGCGTGCGCCAGGGTACGCCGGACTTCGGGCAAAAAGGCCGCGCCGGCTTTGGTCAGCGTCACACCGGTGCGGGTGCGCACGAACAGCTCGACGCCGAGCTGGTTTTCCAGCTGGCGAATCTGCCGGCTCAGCGGCGGCTGCGAGATATGCAAACGCGCCGCAGCGCGCCCGAAATTGAGGGTTTCGCTGACGGCTAGAAAATAACGGAACTGGCGTAGATCGATGGCTTCATTCATACCGAAAAGGTATCACCAAAAGGGTATTGGCTGAACATCCACTGTCGGGCCTAAAGTCGCTGCACACACCACGACGAGGCAGATGACATGGACAATGAACGCTATATCAGGGGCTTGGCGAAGCTGAAAGAAATCGACGGTCAGGCCGGTGAAAACGTGATTGAAAGCCTCAAGGACATTGCGCCGGATTTTGCCCGGTTGCTGATCGAGTTTCCGTTTGGCGATATCTACTCGCGGCCCGGTCTCGATCTTGAAACCCGCGAGCTGGCGGTGGTGGCGGCGTTGACCGCGCTGGGCAACGCCACCCCGCAGCTCAAAGTGCATATTCATGCCGCGCGTAATGTCGGCTGCTCTCGGGAGCAAGTGGTTGAAGTGATCATGCAGATGGCGGTGTATGCCGGCTTTCCGGCGGCGCTCAATGGTCTGTTTGCAGCCAAAGAGGTGTTTGCCGCCGAAAACCAATCGGCGTGTTAGCCACACGCCCAGTCCATTTCCATTTTTTCCAGATCGATCTGGCCGTTGCCGCTGCCGAAGTTGAAGCCGCCGAAGTCTTCTTCGAACTCCAGATAGCGCGGGCCGAACTCGGGGTAGCCCTGTACCGGAAACATCGTGCCGCCGAAGTGATTGCGCGCATGAAAGCGTTCCAGGTCCAGGGCGATGCCTTCGTCGCTGAAGCCTGGAATATAGCCGCTGTCCTGGCATTCATCTTCCCACTCACGCGGTGGTTTGCCGACGTTGGGGTCGCCTTCGCGTTCTTGCGCACGAATGGCAAACGCGGTTTCCAGGCCGGCGTCGGGCAGCCACTCGAATGCCGGCTCGCCGGGGTTACGCACCTGCTCGTAGCCGAAATATTCACTGTAGTTCTTTTCCAGCCAGCCCGGCGCCTGCCCCAGCAGCGGATTGCCGCTCAGGTCAGGCGGTGTGCACAGCGCCGCGTCGAACTGCGCCTGGGTCAGCCAGATGGCGGCATAGCTGACGCCGAGGATGTCCTTCATATCGAACTGTTTGGGGTGCCGCGCATGGCGGTGCTGCCAGAACGGCAACAGATGAACATCGGCCGGGGGCTCGCTGGACAGGGGCGCGGCAAAAAAGGCCTCAATGGCGCTGCTCGACGGCAGTTCTTCGAACTGGTCGTCGACAAACAGGCTGAACGCCACAAATTCGGCGCCCTGTGCGCGGTATTGGAGTGGCACATGCACGGTAAACGCATGGCGCAGCGGATACCCCAGCGACGGGCTCAAGGGCCATTGCCGGGCGCTGATACCGGGCGGCAAGCCCAGGTTCCAGCCACCTGCCCACTTGGCACCGCGACCGCTGGGCGGCAGTGGCCGTTGCGGGTCACGCAGCAGGTCATAGACCTTGTTCAGGCTGGTGTCGGCCAGCAACTTGTCGGGTTCGGGATACACAGCGCCTGGCTGGCTGATTTCCAGCGCCAGAATCACACCGTCGCGAATACGCACGATCAGCTCATGGCCTGCCTCGGTGCGGTCGCGGTACTGCGACCACTCCAGCGGGTCTTGCGGACCGTTTTCAAAGGCTTGCAGGCTCGGCCGAGCCTGCAGCACCGCCGCCACCGGCATGCCGATGTGCAAGCCTTCGATGAGTTGGTCGGCAGCAAACGACTTGTAGAAGCTCACCTTGCCCAGTGTTCCGTCTACCGCCATCTGCGCCCCGAAACCATGGTTATGGGTGTCGGGCACGTAGCCATGCGCATCGGGCGGTGACCACTGCTTGCCCATGATACTGGCCAGCACATCGATGGGCATCAGCGGCCGCAATGCGGCAATTCGGGCACTGTTCATGGGTGAACCTCCTTGGTAATCGGATGCATGTGCCGATCAGACCCGATTACCCCGGACGAATTCCCCCAGGTCTTGCCCGATCAGAAATCCAGGGTCAACCCGGCATACACCGCCCGTCCGTCGCCGGCGGCGTGCAGCGATTGCTGGACGCCTGCGGTATCGTCGTACCAGACGTATTCACTGTAACGGTTGGTAATATTTTTCGCTTGCAGATCGACACTCAGGCTTGGGGTCAGTTGATACGTCGCCCCCAGATTGACCAACACGTAATCACCGAACTTGCCGGTGCTGTTAGTGCGTTCCAGGTAATAGTCGCTCTGGCCGTTGGCCCAGGCCGACAGCTGTAGCGCCGGCGTGACCTGCCAGGTCGAGCCGGCGGCATACAAGTGATGCGGCACGTGGTCCATCTCCTGGCCCTTGCTGGCCGGCAGATTGGGGTTGGGCTTGAGGATCTCGGAGAACTGCCGCGAGTACGACAGCCACAGGCTGGTGCTGTCGGTGGGGTACAGATTGACCTGCACATCCCAACCCTTGCGCAGGGTCTGGCCGACATTCTCGGCATCGCCGACGGCATCGTTGAGCTTACGCTGCACCTCGTCGCTGGCCTTCTGCTGCCAATAGGCGACACGCCCGTCGATCCACGCGGCCGGGCGAAACTTGATGCCGGTTTCCCAGCCGTCGTTGATCGAGGGTTTGAGGTCATCCTGTTGAGTCGCCAGTCGATACGTCGCCGAACCCACCCCCACCTGATAACTGCGCCCCCAGTTGGCGTACAGGCTGGCCTGTTGCCACGGCGACCAGACTACGCTGAGCTTGGGCTGGCGAATCAGGCCGTAGTCGTTGACGTCAGCGCGCTCGCCGCTCAGCCCGTTGCGGTAATCGCCATAGAGCTTGTCGACGCGGTAGGCCGGGATGATCTTCAGCGACTCGATCGGCTCGATCACCGCCTGCACATAAGCGCCGTAGACATTCAGGTTGAATTGCTGGTCACGGGTTTGCGCAGTGCGGGTACGCAACAGGGTGCGGTAACGCAGGCTCTGGTTTTCCTGACGCTGCACTTCAGCGCCGCCTTCCAGGGCAAAACCGTGCAGGCCATCGACCTGCGGGCGCCAGGTCAGGCTGCTGAGGGCGCCGTACTGGGTTTCGTCACTGTAGCGTTCCTGCTGCGCCGAGGTGCGCCAGTACTGGGTCCAGCGCCGGTCTTCGAAGGTGTTCACGTAAGCCTTGCTGGCCCAGCTCAGGTCTTCACGGAGTGTGGCGTCCAGGTGCAGGCTGAGCTGGCTCATCTGCCGCTCACCCGTGTCGGTGGCGTTGTTGGCATAAGACTGGCGTGGCCGGTCATGGCTGTCGGCGCGGCTCAGGTAGCCGGCCTCGTCGGCGTCGGCCTTGTAATGCCGGGCGATCAGTCCTGCACGCCAGGCGTCGTCATCGGCGGTATAAAACCATTTGCCGGAAAAACTCATGCGCTCGGCATCGGCGTGCTGGCGATAGCCTTCGCTGGCCTGGTAGCTCAGGGCATAGTTCTGGCTCCAGTTGCCCGACTCGATGCCCTTGACCAGTTGCACTTCGCGGGTATCGAAGCTGCCATAACGCAGCCGCAGCTTGCCATCGTTGCCGCCCTGGCGGGTGTTGATCGTGGCGTTGCCGGCGATGTTGTGCAGGCCGTAGCGCGGGTCGTTGGTGCCGCGCACCACCTCGATGCTGTCGATTTCCAGCGGAAAAACCATGTCGATAAACGGCATATTGCCGTCGTTGGTGTTGCTCGGAATACCGTCGATCAGCAGCTTGACCGCATTGACCTCACCCTCGCCATTGAAGCCGCGAAACGACAGCTTTCCCGACGTCGTGCCCTGGTTGAATTGGGTGAGCATCACCCCCGGCACGCGGTTGAACAGCTCCCAGCTGTATTGCACCGGTTGTTTTTCCAGCAGCTCGGCGCCCACGGCATCCACGGAGCTGAGGATATTGCGGCTGTTCAACGGACCGGCCTCATTGCCAGTCACGGTGACCGCGCCCAGGGTTACGACCGAATCACCGGCGCTGCGGGTTTCAGCGATGGCCTGGCTTAACGGCGCCCATGCAAACAGACTGCACAACACACCGCTAACGTGCAGGCGAGCGCCCGCCTTGATGTTCATGTTCATCAATAAAGTCCTTCAATCAAATGGCCGGCGGGCGATCAGAAACGCAGGTCCAGCGCTACATCGAGGCTGCGTGGCGCGCCCATGTAGTACTGGCTGCCATAGGCCTGTTTGGCGTAAACCTCGTCCGTCAGGTTGCGCACCCGCGCGGTGACCGCCGCCTGCGGCGTGAGTCGATACCGGGCAAAGGCACCGAACAGCGTGTACGCCGGGGCTTTGAGCGTATTGGCGTTGTCGGCGTACACCGAGGCCACATAGCGACTGTCGGCACCGACCTGCCAGGCATCGCTCAGACGCCAGGTCAGCCACAGGTTGGCGACACTGTCCGGCACATTGGTCGGGGTATTGCCTTTGCGCGACACTGACACCCCGCCGACCGCCTCGTTGAAGCGGTCATACTGCGCATCGACCCAGGTGTAGTTGGCCTCCAGCAACACCTGCGGCGTGACCTGCAGCTTGCCGGCCAGCTCGATGCCGCGCGAGGTCTGCTGCCCGGCCTGCACGGTCAGGTTGGGATTGACCGAGTCACGCACGGCAAAGTCGCGGCGCACGATCTGGTACAGCGCCGCCGTGGCCGAAGCGCGGCCTTCAAGAAAGTCGAACTTGCTGCCGACTTCCCATTGTTCGCCCTTGGACAGATCGAACAGGCCCACGTTGGAATAGGTGGCCGACGCCAGCGAACCGGCCGGCAGATCGGCGCTGGTGCTGTATTGCACATAGACATTGGCATGCGGCGTCACTTCATACAGCAACCCGGCCCGACCGCTCAGCGGCTCCCAACGGCGCTCGAACCAGGCCGGGCTGGTGGCCGACACCGTGCCGTAGTTAGTCACTTCCATCTGCAAATGGTCGTAACGCAGGCCGGTGAGCAAAGACAGGCGCTCGGTCAGCTCAAGGCGGTTTTCCACGAACAGCGCCCGGGTGGTGATTTCATGTTTGCGTTGCCTCACCAGCCCCGCGCCCATGCCCGGCAGGTCACGAAAATGCCCCGGATTGAAGAGATCAGCATCCACCGTATCGGCGCCTGATCCATTGGTGGGGTACAGGTCCTGGCGCATGACCGAGTAATCCAGCCCCACCGCCCACTGACTGGCCAGGCCGAACACCGCCTGGTCATGGCGCAGTTCCAGACGGTTGCCCAGCACCTGTTGTTCGTGGCGTTGCAGGTAAGCCCCGGAGCGGATCACCTGGTGGTTATCGGCGGTGTAGCGGTAGGTTTCCAGGTTGCGGTAATCGCGCTGGGCGTCGTAGTGGTACAGGGTGTTGTTCAGGCGGGTGGCGGCACTGACCTGATACTCGGTGATCGAGCGCAGCCAGCGCACGCGCTGTTCGTAACGTCCATCCTCGGTGTTGTAGTTCTCGAAGCGCCGGCTCTTGTCGATCTTCATCGTGTTGCCGAGCGGGTTGAGAATCGGCGAGCCCCAGTACGGGCTGTCTTCGGTGTCTTCCTGGTATTCGAGCGCCAGGGTGTGGCTCAAATCGGGCGTCAGGTCGCTGAGCAGCGACGCTGAAAAGCTGTTGGTTTCACGGGTATTGCGGTCGATATAGCCCTTGCCCGCCACGCGACTGAAATCCATCCGCAGGTAATGCTGCGTATCCGCCGTTTCGCTAAGCGCCTGATTGAAGCCGACCGCGACCTCGGACTCATCAAAGCTGCCATAGCGCAAACGGCCTTCAAGCAATTGAGCATCGCGGCTGGCCAGCTTGCTGATGGTGTTGATCGAGCCGCCGACGGCCCCTGCACCCGAGAGAAAGCTCGAGGGCCCGCCGAGCAGTTCGACCCGGTCGACCAGCCAGGCGTCGACCGGCCGCGTGGCGCTGCTGTAGCCCAGATTGATGCCGTTATAGAGCTGGGTGATCTGGTTCTGGGTAAAGCCGCGATAGGCCACAAAGCCGCCATATCCCGGGTTGGCCGAGGCATTGATGCCGGTCATGGCGTTGAGAATTTCCTGGCTGTCCCTGGCACCGCGCGCTTCGATCAGCGCACGGTCGGAGACACTCACCGAGGCCGGTGTTTGCCGGGCGGTCAAGCCCAGGCGCGAGCCGGTCGTGATCGGTTGATCTAGGCTGAGCCCGGAAGGTTGGTCTTGCACAGCCTGAATACTCAGGGCATCGAGTTCCAGCGAGGCATCTTGCGCCCACGCGACATTGCAGGCGCCCAAAAGCAGCACCAGAGAGGTGTTGGTGGTTTTCATGAACAACGTTTCCACGCAAATAAGTGACGCTGATTCGGGCTGCATCAAGGTGCAGACGGCCGCAATCAGGCAGTTGTAGTCACAGCGGGAATAAAGGCAGGCGGTGCGCGGGGATTGAGAGAGGGCCAGAGCGCACGTGGCGGCGGTTGCGCCCAACTGCGCACCACCACTGGCGAGATAACGCCCTTGGGAATGTCACGCAGGTCCCAGGCCGCTGAGTTCAGCGTCAGGGCGGTGGTCGAGGATGAACACAATGGACAGGAAAATTGCGCGGTGGCTTTGCCGGCGTGATCGGCATCGCCCGCATTCTGGCCCATGCCGCCACCGCCCTCCATCGCGCAATAGCCGCCGCTCAGGCCGCTAAGGGCAAGCCCGGCCATTTGCCCGTGATGAATACTGGAGGCGAACAGACTGAACAGGACGCTGGCGTAGAGCACCCATGCAATCAATCTGCGGTCGGTCCGGTGAATTTTCATGGCGGCGACTTTATCACCGGATGAGAACAGATCGTAAAAGACTGATGTGGCAGATTGCCGCACTGTTTCAGGGCGCGCGTGCTGCTTGAAAACGACCTGCACAAGTCGTTTTCAAGATAACTTTTACTGATGATTTACACTTCTTAAGATCATGGAAAATCATGATTAACATATAACCAAATGTGCTTTCACAGGATTTTTTAAAAAGAATATCTTTTATGCAACCCGACCCCACACCATGGCGGAGGCCCTATAGATGCATGACAGGAACCTCACCCCATGCCAACCATTCCCTACGCCTTGCAACCGCTGGTGCTGGCCATTGCCCTGGGCGCTCCGGCGCTGGTGCTGGCCGCTGACGAAGACCGTCTGCCGACCGTGACCGTCACCGCTGAACACCGCGAAGAAAACCTGCAGAAAACCCCGCTGGCGATCACCGCCTTCGACCAGAACACCTTGCAGGACCAGCAGGTCAACAACGTGCGCGATCTGGCCGGACGCGTGCCGAACCTGACCCTGCCGCGCCAGTCGATCTCCTACAGTGCGCAGACCTACGGCATACGTGGCATCGGCGAGACCGACCCGATCCAGGAAGCGGCAGTCGCGGTGTACGCCGACGACCTGTACATCCCGCGGGCGATTTCTTCGATGCTCGACTTCAACGATGTCGAGCGCGTCGAGGTGCTGCGCGGTCCGCAAGGCACACTGTACGGACGTAACAGCGCCGCCGGGGCGATCCGGGTGATTACCCGCGATCCCGACCAGACCACCCGTGGCTTTTTTGAACTGGGCGCCGGCAACTACGACGCACGCAACGGCCGGGTGTTGATCAGCGGGCCGCTGGTCGACAACACCCTGTACGGCAGCTTCTCGGCGATCCGCCTGACCCGCGACGGCACGGTGCACAACCGCACCACCGACAAGGACGTCAACAACGTCGACATCCAGTCGTATCGCGGCAAACTGCGTTGGGCGCCGGACGATTCGCGCTGGGATGTGCAACTGACCCTGGCCGGCACCATCGACCGTGGCGATACCACCAGCTACACGCCGTTCAACGTTGCCGACGGTCACTACGACAAATTCACCACCTACAACAGCCTGACGCCGAAGAACAAACTCGACCAGGGCAGCGCCGTGCTGCGCGCCATCTACAGCATCGACGACCACCTGAACTTCAAGTCGGTGACGGCCTGGTCCGAGTTCGATCAGCCCGTGGACTACGACAACTCCGGCAAGGCCAACAGCGGCAACGCCTCGCCGATCCAGAACAACCTGATCGTCTACAAACAGCGCTACGCCACCCAGGAGTTCCAGCTCAACGGCGACTACGACCGGTTCAGCTACACCCTGGGTGTGTTTCTGTACAAGGAGCGCTTCCGCGCCGAGCGCGACAGCCTGACTTATTCGGTCGCCGCCAACCGCGTCAACGCCAGCGGCCAGTACAGCACCACCGACACCGAAAGCTACGCGCTGTATGGCCAGAGCAACTACAAGATCACCCCGCGCCTGTCGCTGACCACCGGCCTGCGCTACACCTACGAACACAAGAACTTCGACTACCAGAACTACGCCATCACCACAGCCCGGCAGATCACCGGCACCAACTTCAGCGCCGAAACCAGCGAGTCGTGGTCGTCGGTCAGCCCCAAGATCGGTCTCGAATACGCCTGGACCGACAACCTGGTGCAATACGGTTATGTGGCACGCGGCTTCAAGGCCGGCGGCTTCGACAACCGCGCCCCGACGCAAATCGCGGCTGAGCAAGGCTTTGACCCGGAAAACGTCACCACCTATGAAATCGGCTTCAAGGGTGACTTTGCCGATGGCCGCCTGCGCAGCAACATCGCGTTTTTCTACAACGACTATGAAGACCTGCAAACCAACGCCTGGGACCCTGCGATCAGCGCCAACCTGCGCACCAACGTCGGCAGCGCCCATACCTACGGCGTAGAGCTGGAAAACACCGCCCTGCTGACCCGCGACCTGCGCCTGACCGCCAACCTGGGTTATCTCGAAAGCAAGTACGACGACTTCCAGAACGCCAGCGGTCCGGGCGTCAGCGCCGATGGCAAAGAGATGATCTTCGCGCCCAAATGGAACGCCAGCCTGGGCCTGAGCTGGACCGTACCGGTCAGCCTGCCGGGCGCGCTGATCGCCAGCACCGACTACCAGTACCAGACCCGCTCGTACGCCAACGCCCTGAATGCCGACATCTATGAAGTCCCGGCCCAGGGCTTCTGGAACGCCAACACCAGTTACACCACCGGCGACGGCCACTGGACCACCACGCTGTCGGTGAAAAACATCCTCGACCGCGCGTACCCGCAAGGCGTCAGCTACTCGGCCGCAAGCAACACCTCGCACTACGTGATCAATGACCCGCGTACGGTGTTGCTGAGCGTGCGTTACGATCTTTAATCGGTCAATCACCCCACCCTTCCAGCACTTCAACAAACCGGCGCAGCCAGGCATTGGTCTGGCTGCCGTCCAGCACGCGATGGTCGATGGTCAGCGAGACATAGGCCATCGTCCGGGCCTGAAAGCTGTCCACGCCATCGACCTCTTTGACGACCACGCGCTTTTGCAACGCGCCCACGCCCAGAATCGCCGACTGCGGCTGGTTGATGATCACCGGCGTGGCCAGCAATGTCCCTGATACCCCGTGGTTGGAGATCGTGAACGTACCGCCCTGCACGTCCGCCGGTTTCAGCCGCGAGGTGCGGGCCTGTTCGGTCAGGGTTTGCAGACGACTGGCGATGCCCGCCAATGACAATTCCTGCGCACGATGAATCACCGGCACGATCAGGCCCTGATCGCCCAATGCCGCACCGACACCGATGTTCACATCGCTGAACACCTCCAGAAAATCCTCGTGCCAGCGGCTGTTGACCGTTGGCGCAGCCTGCATCGCCTGCACGGCAGCAGCGACAAAATAGGCGGTGAAGCTCAGGTTCACGCCTTGCTCGGCAAAACGTGCCTTGTGCCGATTGCGGTGATTGATGATCGCCGTGCAGTCGGCCTCGAACACCGCCGTGACATGCGGGGCCACGCTGACCGAATGTTGCATGTGTTCGGCAATCTTGCGGCGCATGCCCGAGTGTTTGATGCGCTCGGCCACCCGAGGTCCGTTCGAGGCTTGCGCGGGTTCGCTGACGGGTTGCTCTTTCACAGGGTGCTCTTTGCGTTGCTCTACCACCTTGACCACATCTTCACGGGTCAGGCGCCCGCCGCGCCCGGTGCCGCAGCCCTTGAGTGCTTCAAGATTCAGGTCATGCTCGGCCACCAGGCGGCGTACGGCCGGCGACAGCCTGAATTCGATTTCAGCCGGTTCAGTCTCTACGGGTTCAGGCGGCGCAGGCTCAGCGCCCGGCAACGCAACGGCCACTGGTTCGGGCAACGCCGCCACCACGCGCCCCAGCAGTGCGCCGGGCACAGCGTCCTGGCCTTCTTCAAGGACAATCTCCAGCACGCCATCGCACGGTGCACAGACTTCCACCACGACCTTGTCGGTTTCCAGCTCCACCACCGGTTCGTCGTAGCGTACTGCCGCACCGGCGGCCTTGAGCCAGGTGCGCAAGACGGCCTTGGTGCCTTCCTGCTGCAACGGCGCGGCTATGTTTTGTGCAGAAGGATTAAGGGTCATGTCATTCATTTCAGAACCCCAGCATCTGGTCGATTTTCGCGCGGATTTTTTCCACCGATGGCAATGCGTGCTCCATCAGCAACGGGTGATGAGGGCTGGGGATGTCCGGCATGGTCAGGCGCGCCACCGGCGCATCCAGTTCCATGAATGCAAGCTCTGCGACCACCGCAAGGATCTCGGCGCCAAAGCCTGCCGTGCCCAAATCCTCATGCACCACCAGGCAGCGATGGGTGCGCGATACCGAGGCCAGCACCGCTTCACGGTCCCAGGGCATCAGCGTGCGCAGGTCGATCACCTCGACCGAACGGCCTTCAGCCGCCTGTTCGCAACGCTCGACCATCGCACCCCAGGTCACCACGGTCAGGTCGTTGCCGCGCGTGACCAGACGCGCCTTGCCGAACGGCAGCACATAGTCGTCACCGGGGTAACTGCGCCGCGCACTGGCGGCGTCGAGCATCGCCCGGTGCTCGAAAAAGATCACCGGATCGTTGCCGCGCAATGCAGAGCGCAACAGGCCCACGGCGTCTTCGGCATTGGACGGTACGGCGACTTTCCAGCCCGGCGAATGCACGAACTGCACCTCGTTGGTCTGGCTATGCCAAGGGTCGCCGCATTTGAAGAAACCACCCGGAATGCGCACCACCATCGGCGCGGCAAAGCGGTTATTGGTGCGCCAGCGCATGGTGCCGCAGTCGTTGATCTGCTCCATGGCAGGATCCGCGTATTTGCGAAACTGAATCTCCGGCACCGGCATCAGCCCGGCCAGCGCCATGCCCACTGCGCGGCCGATAATCCCTTCCTCCGACAGGCTGGTATCGAACACTCGATCACTGCCATATTTATCTTGCAGCCCCAGCGTCACCGCATGCACGCCGCCCTTGGGGCCGACGTCTTCACCAAACACCACCACGCGCGGGTTGATGGCCAGTTCATGGTCGAGGGTGCGTCGGATCGCCGCGACCATGTTCAGCCGCGGGCCTTGCGGTTCGGGTTCAAGGTGTTGTGCCGGCGCCTGATAACCATCGGTCCATTGCCCGCCCCGCTGTTGCAGCTCGCCTTCGAAAAACACATTATCGGTGACCCGTTGCGGATCGCTGACCGGGCGCGCTTCGGCGTGCTCGCAAGCCTGTTGCACCACGTGCGCGGCGTCCTCCTGCAATTGCTGCCATTGCGCTTCACTGAGCCGTGCAGGCACCAGAAAGTCATGCAGCTTTGGCAGTGGATCGCGGGCCCATTCGGCATCGACCAGTTCAGCGGACTTGTACGCTTGAGTGTCCTGAAAGCTGTGGCCTTGCAGGCGCGGTACAGTCAGGCGCAACAGGCACGGCCCATGGCGATCGCGCACATGGTTCACCGCGCGGGCAATCAAGGCGGCGCTGTGTTCGGGGTCGCAGCCATCGCCGGAAATCACTTCCAGGCCCTGAAAGCTGGCGAGGTTCTTGGCGATGTCGGCACCGGGGGTTTGCAGGGTCGAGGGCACGGAAATGCCAAAGCCGTTGTCTTCGATGTAGAACAGCATGGGCAGTTTTTGCGTGGTGGCGATGGTCAGCGCCGACCAGAAACCGTTGGTGGCCACCGAACCGTCGCCGCCCAGTACCACGCTGATCGCCCGCGAGCACTCGGCCTGATCCATCACTTTGGCGCGATACTCCAGCGCCTGTGCCCAGCCGGCGGTCGGCGTGTATTGCGCGCCCACCCCGCCGCACATCGGCAGCGCGGCGACACCACCGGGGTTGGGGTAGTTGAACACCACACCGATGTCACGACCGTCCGAATAACCGCCGGCCCGTGCCATCGACGAGCCCAGCGCATCGGCCAGATCGACACCCAGCGCCAGCAACAGCGGACGCGAGCGGTAATAGCCGCAGGCGGCGTCATGCGGGTCGTTCAGGTGCAGGCCCAGCAGGATCTGCGCCATGTCGTGACCGCGCGCGGAAAACTGGTACAGCACCTTTTTCTGTGGCACCAGCGTGCCTTCTTCCAGCGCGTCGAGCTGGCGCGAGACCCTCATCAGAAAAGCCGCCCGACGCCAGTCGACAGGCACCTCATGCGGGCTGGCTAACGTAGGTTGCGCGGGTGTGCGTTGGATCACCGTCATTTTATTGTTGTCCTTGCGGTTGAGCGGTACGTCGCCAAACGGCGCGTTTCCTTTACCCAAATCCTATGGACGGCGACGGAGAATGTGCTTCCTATTTTTTCGACCTTTGGCGAGAATCGAGAACGCTCATTCTCCGAATAAAAACAAATGAAGAAAGATCGCCTCGATACCTACAGCATCCGCATTCTCGATGCCCTGCAAGCCGACGCCCGCCTCTCGGTGCAAGACTTGTCCGAGCGCATCGGCCTGTCATCGACGCCGACCTGGAAGCGCCTCAAAAGCCTGGAACAGGACGGCTACATCAAACGCTACACCGCCATCGTCGACCGCCAGCAGGTCGGTCTGGGCAACTGCGTACTGGCCGAGGTCAACCTGTCCAAGCATGTCGAAAACGTGGTTGAAGCGTTCGAAGAGGCGGTGCGCAACTGCCCGGCAATCATCGAATGCAACAGCACCACCGGTCAGGCCGACTACATCATGAAAGTGCTGACCACCGACATCGCCCACTACGACGAGTTTTTGCACAAAGTGATCTTCAAATTGCCCGGCGTCAGCGAAATTCGCTCGGCCGTGGTTATTCGTGAGGTCAAGGCCAATACGCCGGTGCCACTGGGGCACCTTGCATAACGGCATTTGACCTGGCAGCAAGCAGACTTGCATCCACGCGCATTTCCTGCGAAAAAGCCCGCCCTTCATTCCCTACGCGAGCACGTCCATGACCGATACCCTGCACATCACCGACCTGCACGAAGGCGACGGCAAGGCCGTGGTCAAGGGCGCCTTGATCACCACCCATTACACCGGCTGGCTGGACGACGGCACGGTGTTCGATTCTTCGGCCGGGCGCGGCAAACCGTTCCAGTGCGTGATCGGCACCGGTCGCGTGATTAAAGGTTGGGACCAGGGCCTGATGGGCATGCGCGTCGGCGGCAAGCGCAAACTGCACGTGCCGGCGGCACTGGGTTATGGCGAGCGTCAGGTCGGCAGCATTCCACCGCATTCGGACCTGACGTTCGAGATCGAACTGCTGGAAGTGCTGACCCGCGACGACTGATTCCTGTCAGTAAACCCGCCAGGCCTTGATCGATACCGCATTGCGTTCAGGTTTCAGGCTGGTCAGGGTGCCGATGAACAGCGACTGATTCAGCCACTCATAGCGCCCTTGCGGCGCATCGATGGTGATCTGCGAGAAGGCGTAGCGGTTGGCGCCTTCGCCGCGTACCAGCACCTGATTGCGCACGCTGAGAATCACGCCGTCGTCGGTCTGCATCTCGTACACCGCATCGAGCTGACGCACGCCGTCGCTGCGGATCAGTTGCCGATCGGCGCCGCCGGCCAATACCTTGCCCGCCAACCCGGCACCGTGGAATTCCCCCCCGGTGATCGGCACCATGCGCCGCTCGCCCAGCGGACCCTGGCCGAGGCTGACCGAGGGTGCGATATCGACAATCGCTTCATAGACCAGCTCGGTGCGCGGCGGCGGGCTTTCGGCCGCTTGAGCGTGGGCAGCCAGCAGGGCGAAAGACAAGGCAATGGCATGACGCATGGGTAAGGTTCCTTGTTGTTGTGGGGATGTTTTGCAGAAAGCGCTTGACCGAACTTTTAGTTAACACTATTAACTTTATAGCTCGACTTCCCCACTCATCACAACAAGCAAAGGGAATGCTGAATGACACTGGTTACCCGTCTTATCTTCTCAAGCCTGCCCCTTCTCGGCCTGGCCACGGGCGCACAGGCCGCCACGGATGCCTGCACCGGGCTGCAAAGCCTCGACCCGCAAGTGCGTCTGCTCAACACCACCGTCGTCCCGGCCGGCGAAATTCCCAAGGCCAACCCCGGCCGCGCCGCACTGACCGGCCAGGCCTTGTCCAAGGCCGCGATGCCCGCGCATTGCCTGGTGACAGGGGTGATCAATCCGCGCAAAGGCGCCGATGGCCAGGACTACGCCATTGGCTTCGAGCTGCGTATGCCACAAGACTGGAATGGCCATTTTCTGTTTCAGGGCGGCGGCGGCATGGACGGCGTGGTCAATCAGGCACTGGGGGCGATTCCGTTTCGCGGCGCCACCGCCCTGCCCGCCCTCAACCGTGGCTATGCGGTGGTCGCCACCGATTCGGGGCATGCCGGCAAGGACAGCAGCGATGCCAGCTTTGGTCTCGACCAGCAAGCCCGGCTTGACTACGCCTACGCCGCGATTGGCCAGGTGACGCGCCAGGCCAAGCAATTGATCAACGCGCATTACGGGCGCGGCCCGCAGCACAGCGTGTTCATGGGCTGCTCCAACGGCGGGCGGGCGGCACTGATGGCGGCGCAGCGCTTCCCGACCGAGTTCGACGGCATCATCGCCGGCAACCCTGGCCTGCGCTTGTCGCGTGCGGCCGTGGCGCAGGCCTGGGACACCCGGGCGCTGGAGGCCGCCGCACCGCGCACGGCCAATGGTGAGCCGATTCTGGCCCAGGCCCTGACGCCCGACGAGCAAGCCCTGGTTGCACGCAAAGTGCTCGACCGCTGCGACGCCCTCGATGGCGCCAGGGACGGCAGCATCGACGCCATGAGCCAGTGCCGCTTCGACCCCAGCGAACTGCAATGCCCGGCCGGCAGCCAGGGCGAATGCCTGTCCAGCACCAAGGTCCAGGCCTTGCGCCGCGTGTTCGAAGGCGCGCATGACAGCCAGGGCCGCAGCCTGTACAGCGACTGGCCGTGGGACGCCGGGATTGCCAGCGATGGCTGGCGCGCCTGGAAACTGGGCACCTCGCCAACCGCCCAGGCCAACGCACGCAACGCCACGCTGACACCGAAATCGCTGGGGTATTACTTCATGACCCCGCCCAACCCTACGCTGACGCTGGCCGAGGTCGACTTCGACCAGGCCGCTGAGGCGGTGGCCGAAACCGGCGCGATCAACGATCCGACCGGCACCCAGTTGTCGAGCTTCATTGCCAACGGCGGCAAGCTGATCGTGATCCAGGGCAACAGCGACCCGGTGTTCTCGGCCAACGATTTACGCCGTTACTGGGACCGCCTGAGCCACGACAACGGCGACACGCAGCCACTGGGCGAATGGGCGCGCCTGTTCATCGTGCCGGGCATGACCCACTGCGGCGATGGCCCGGGGCTGGATAACTTCGACCCGTTGCAAGCCCTGCAAGACTGGCAAGACCGGCAGCAGGCACCGCAACAGTTGATCGCCACCGGCAGCGCGTTTCCCGAGCGCAGCCGCCCGTTATGCCCCTATCCGCAAGAAGCCCGCTATCGCGGCACAGGCGAGCTGAACAGCAGCGATTCGTTTGTGTGTGAGTTGCCGCCACGCTGAATCCGGTTCAAGGTGGCGGCTTTTGCATACGGACATGATCATGGCCTTGAACTCCCGACAACTGCTCGACATCGCCCGCACCGACCCGATCAACGTCGAGCTCATTCAGCGCCTGCCGGCGCTGGGGCTGAACCAGTGCGCCTTGGTCGCGGGTTGCCTGTTTCAAGCTGTCTGGAACCAGCAGGCGCAGCAGCCCCCGGGCTGGGGGATCAAGGATTACGACGTCTTTTACTTCGACACCGACCTGTCATGGGAGGCCGAAGACGCCGTGATCCAGGCCGCCAAATACCTGTTCAAGGACCTGAACGCCGAGATCGAAATCCGCAATCAGGCGCGCGTACACCTCTGGTACGGCGAGCACTTCGGCCGTCCTTACCCGCAGCTTCAATCGACCCGCGACGGCATCGACCGCTACCTGATCGCCGGCACCTGCATCGGGCTGGAGCTGGAATCCGGTGAGGTCTATGCCCCTTATGGCCTGAGCGATGTGGAGCAAGGCATTTTGCGCCTCAACCCGCTTAACCCCGAACAAGAACTGTTCGAGCGCAAAGCCCAAAGCTATCAGGCACGCTGGCCTTGGTTGCGGCTTGAAGCCTAGCCTTGCGCCCCCCTTTAAATACAACAAATTAATGTGCAACGATCATATAAATAACAATTTTTCATAATTAGCTTAGAGCTAAAAAGACTTTCACAGCCATTTCTTATAGAGATAAGGTCTGTTTCAGACCCGACCCCTTTCCTGGTGGAGGACGTTTTCCACGACGCGTCCAGGCCTTCGAGCCCAGACCCAGGAGAGTTCCACATGCTGCTACGTTCCCTGTTAGCCACCCTGATTGCCGGCACGCTGGCCTTCAGCGCACAGGCCGCTGATCTTGCCCCACTGAAAGTCGCCAACCAGAAATCTTCCTACAAGCTGCTGCTTGAAGCGGCCGGCGAGCTGAAAGATGTGCCTTACAAAATCGAGTTTTCCGAGTTCGCCGCCGCCGCGCCCTTGGGCGAAGCCCTGAATGCCGGGGCCGTGGATGTTGGCGGGCTGGGGGATGCACCGTATGTGTTTGCGCTGGGCGCCGGTGCGCCGCTCAAGGTGGTCAGCATCACCCACGCCGACGGACGTTTCTCGACCTCGATCCTGGTGCCCAAGGACTCGCCGCTGAAAACCGTGACCGACCTCAAGGGCAAGCGCATCGTCACTAACCGGGGCTCGATCGGTCACTATCTGGTGATCAAGGCGCTGCGTGATGTGGGCCTGAAAAGCAGCGACGTGACCTTCGTCAACCTGCTGCCCACCGACGCGCGCAGCGCGCTGGAAAGTGGCAACGCCGATGCCTGGTCGACCTGGGACCCGTACACCACCATCGCCATCACCCAGAACGGCGCACGCATCTTGCGCAAGGGCGACGACCTGCTGACCAACCACCTGTACACCGCCGCCACCAGTAAGGCGATCACTGAAAAACGCGTGCAGCTCGATGACTTCGTGCAGCGCCTGGACCGTGCCTGGGCGTGGGTCAACACGCACCCCAAAGAGTATGCGCAGGCTCAGGTCAGGGTCACTGGCCTGCCGGTCGAGGTGCATCTGGCCAGCGCCGAGGCGACCGACTTCCAGAAGGTGGCGATTACCGATGCGGTCATCGCCAACCTGCAAGTGACCGCCGACATCTACCGCGAAGAAGGCATTCTCAGCCGCCCGGTGAATGTCTCCCAGGGGTTTGACCCAAGCTTCAACAGTGTTCGTGGCCTGTCCACGCAGGTCGCGACCACACAGGTTCGCGTCACCCCTTGACTGCTCGGCATCAGGTGACAAGACCGGGCAAACGGCAATCCGCTTGACCCGGGAACTGTGGCGCCCCTCATAAGGAAATGCTCCATGAATGCATTCATTGGCATGCAGTCAGGCCCGCGCTCGCCTGCGGTTTGCGGCTTGCTGCTGTGCGGCCTGGCCAGCGCGGTGCACGCCGCACAATCGGACACGGTGTTGAGCACGGTGTCGGTGATCTCGACCGGCGCGCGCGGCAATACCCTGACCGTGGCCGAAAGCCCCTCGCCCATCGACATCATCAGCGGCGATCAGATTCGCAAGACCGGCAAGGCCAGCCTGCGTGAAGCGCTGGGCAGCATCGTGCCGTCGTTCAGCGCCCCGGCGCAGGCCGGCGGCGGTACCTCGTCGTCGGTGCGGCCGGTGTCGATTCGCGGCCTGTCCGGCGATCACCTGCTGGTGCTGGTCAACGGCAAGCGCCGGCACAACACCGCCGTCTATAACAACTTTGCACGCATCGCCAGCGGCAGCGTGCCGGTGGACCTGGACCTGATTCCGACCTCGGCCATCGAGCGCATCGAGCTGCTGCGCGACGGCGCCTCGGCGCAATACGGCTCCGACGCCATCGCAGGCGTGCTGAACATTATTCTCAAGCGTCAGGACAGTGGCGGCAGCGCCAGCGTCACCACCGGCCAGCAGGAAGACAAGCCCGGCGACCTCAACCAGACCACGCTCAATGGCGGTTTTGCCCTCGGCGAAAATGGCGGCTTTTTCAACACCTCGCTGGACATTCGCCTGCAAGGACCGTCGTACACCGCAGGCGATGCACAAGGCCCGTGGTACTACCCGGTGGTCAATGGCCAATCGGTACCGTTCGGCACCGCCGGGGCGCAGCCCGACCCGCGTGAAGGCTCGGTCGACCGCCTGCTGGAAAAAGGCTACGGGCGCTCCAACCGCGACGAGGCCTACAACTTCTCATACAACGCCGAGCTGCCGATCCACGACAACCTGACGCTCTACTCGTTTTCGACCTACAGCGACCGCAACATCGTCGATACACGCGGCAGCTACCGCGCCACCAGCGTGTCGTCGATTCCGCAAATCTACCCCGATGGCTTTCATGCCCAGCGGTTGATCGACGAGCAGGACTTTCAGGTGGCCTTCGGCGGCAAGGGCGAGGTCGCCGGCTGGGACGCCGACCTGAGCACCACCTACGGCAAGGACGATGTACGCCTGGGCGCGCAGAACACCCTCAACTCCTCGATTGGCCCGACCAGCAAGACCTCGTTCTACCTGGGCGCGCTGGAGTTCGAGCAGTGGACCAGCAACCTCGATTTCACCCGCGCCTTCGATGTCGGCCTGGCCAAGCCATTGCAGTTCTCGACCGGCATCGAACACCGCTGGGAAAAGTACGTGCAGACCGCTGGCGAACCGGACTCGTATCGTGACGGCGGTTATGTCTACCCTGCCGGCCACCCACGCGCCGGGCAACGGCCGACCGCCGGCTTGCAGTCGTTCACCGGCACCTCGGTGGCCGATGCCGGAGCGCTGGATCGCGACAGCTATGCGTTCTATTTCGACGCGGGTGCCAATCTGACCGAGCGCCTGTACACCAGCGCGGCGTTTCGCTTCGAGCACTACGACGACAGTTCGGGCAACACCGCCAGCGGCAAGCTCTCGACCCGTTATGAACTGGCGCCGGGGCTGGCCTTGCGCGGTACGTTCAACACCGGTTTCCGCGCGCCGTCGCTGGCCCAGCAGACCTTCTCGGTGACCCAGAACACCGCAGTACGCCTGGCCGACGGCACCACAGAGTCCTTGCTGGCGCGCTATCTGCCGCCCAGCAGCGTGGCCGCCCAGGCCTTGGGCGCGCAGGACCTGGAGCCGGAGAAATCCACCAACTTCAGCGTCGGTTTGTCGTGGGAGCCGACCAGGGACGCACGCATCACCCTGGACGCCTACCGCATCGAGATCAAGGACCGCATCGTCAAGAGCGAGATCATCCGCGACACCGGCACCTCGACCCGGGTGCGCGACACCCTCGCCTCGCTCGGCATCAACGATTTGTACTCGGCGCAGTACAACATGAACGGCGTCGACACCCGCACCGACGGTATCGATCTGGTCAGTGAACTGAACAAGGACTACGGGCGTTTTGGCCAGGTGCGCTGGTCGGCGCTGTACAGCTACAACCGCACCACGATTCAGGACATCCAGCGCAACGGCACGGTCAACAGCCTGCTGGGCAACGACTATGTGATCTTCGGCCACCAGGCGCAGACCGACCTCACCAAGGGCACCCCGCGCGACAAGCTGGTGCTGGGCGGCAACTGGCGGCTGGGCGACTTCATCACCGACCTGCGCGCTACCCGCTACGGCAAGTACACCGAAGCCGGCACCACAGCTGCGGCCGACCAGCAGTTCGGCGCCAAGTGGATTACGGATCTGGACGTGACCTACCTGCTGACCGACAACCTGTCGCTGTCGGTGGGCTCCAACAACCTGTTCGGCATCCGCCCCGACAAACAGAACCCGACCCCGTCGCTGACCGGGCTGGGCAGCGCCAACCCCAGCGAAATCAACAACCCCGACGCCTACGGCAACTTCAGCCCGTACGGTTTGAACGGCGCGTTCTATTACGCCCGGGTTTCGTATGACTGGTGACAACTTTGGCTGATGCCGTTCGCGGCTAAAGCCGCTCCTACGGAGATCAGCGTCTCGCCGCTCCAGCACAACAACAGGAAAACCACACCATGCCCGCAGAAAACGTTGTCTCGATCACCCAATCCCTCAGCGTCAAAGTGCTGGAACCCACCGTTGGTGCAGAAATCAGCGGCGTCGACCTGAGCCGTCCGCTGAGCACTCAGCAGCGCGATGAGATTCATGCGCTGATCCTCAAGCACAAGGTGGTGTTCTTCCGCGACCAGCACATCACCAGCGAACAGCAGATCGCCTTCGCCGCGCAGTTCGGTGAATTGTACGAGCACCCCACCACCCAGAAGCAGGACAGCAACAAGCCGCAGGCGCACCTGATTCTGGCCAGGGAAGCCCGCGAAGCCTACGGCAATGCGCCCAAGGGCCGTTGGCACACCGACACCAGCTGGCTGCTGAAACCGACCTGGGGTGCAGTGTTGCGCGCCATTTCGTTGCCGGAGCTGGGCGGCGACACGGTGTGGGCCGACAGCGGCCTGGTGTATCGCGGCCTGTCCGATGAGCTCAAGGCGCGCATCGATAATCTGTTCGTCACCCATAACTTCAAGCCATCGCTGGACAAGGTCGGCTACCACTACCCGATCCTCGCCCACCCGCTGGTGCGCACCCATCCCGAAACCGGCGAAGACGCACTGTTCATCAACTTTTCGATGTCGCCGCAGTTCATCGGCTGGTCGGTCGAAGACAGCCGCGCGCTGGTCGCCGAACTGCTCAAGGAGTTCAGCAACCCCGAGTACCACGTGCGCTTCAAGTGGACGCCGGGCACCGTGGCGTTCTGGGACAACCGCGCCCTGCTGCACTACCCGGTCTACAACTACGGCGATTTCGAGCGCGCCATGGAACGGGTGCTGATCGCCGACGACGACATTCCGCACCGCGTGCGCAAAGGCGTAGCCGAATGAGCAAGCAATTGCACCTGGCGCTGTTCGCCAGCCATGCCGGCACGCACCTGGCCGGCTGGCGCTTGCCGCAGGCTCAGACGGTCAACCCGCTGGACATTCGTGGCTACCAGAAGCTCGCCGAAAAGGCCGAGGCGGCCAGGCTCGACCTGCTGTTCGTGGCCGACAAACTGGCGCTGGACGACATTCACGGTGGCTCTTTCGACGCCGCCGTGACCTGGCGTCCCAACGGCTCACCGGAACCGTTGGCGCTGCTCTCGGCGCTCAGCGTGCTGACCACGCGCATCGGCCTCGGTGCGACCATTTCGACCACTTATCACCAGCCGTACCACGTGGCCCGCCAGTTCGCGACCATCGACCACTTCAGCGGCGGCCGTACGGCATGGAACGCGGTGACCTCGGTCAACGACGGCGAGGCACGCAATTTCGGCCTGGACCAGCACCTGGGGCATGCCGAGCGCTATGCCCGCGCCGCCGAGTTTCTCGATGTGGTGCGCGGCCTGTGGGACAGCTGGGAAGACGACGCGATTGTCGCCGACAAGGCCAGCGGGCGTTACACCGATGCCAGCAAACTGCACTACCTCGACCACCACGGCGAAGCCTTCAAGGTGCGCGGCCCGCTGAGCCTGCCGCGCCCGCCGCAGGGCCATCCGGTGCTGATCCAGGCCGGTGTCTCGCCGGCCTTTCAGTCGCTGGCGGCGAAAAATGCCGAGGTGATCTTTCCAGTGCAGTCGACCCTGGAAAAAGGCCAGGCCTTCTATCGCACCTTCAAGCAGCAAGTGGTGGATGCCGGCCGCAGCCCCGATGACGTCAAGGTGCTGCCGGGCCTGTACCCGATCGTGGCCGACACCGACGAACAAGCGCAGGCGCTGGCCGAGCAACTGGACGAGCTGATTCTGCCGCTCACCGGGCTGGCGTTCATGTCGGCGAGCATGAACTACGACCTGTCGCAACACGATCCCAAAGCCCCGGTACCGGACATCCGCGAGCACATTCGCGGCAGCAAGGGCCGTTTCGATGGGGTGATCGGCAACGCCATCGAAGCCGGCTGGAGCCTGGAGCAACTGGGCCGCTGGTACGCCTCAAGCCTGGCCTTCGCGAAAATGATCGGCTCGCCGACCACCATCGCCGACCAGATGCAGGCCTGGCTGGAACAAGGCGCGGCCGACGGCTTCGTGGTCATGGCGCCGTACATGCCTGGCGGCGCGGAGCGGTTTCTCGAACAGGTGGTGCCGGAACTGCAACGCCGCGGGCTGTTTCGCACCGAGTACCAAGGCACCACGTTGCGCGAGCACCTGGGCCTGCGCAAGCCAAAAAATAACCTTTTAAAATAATATAACCATATTTTTATACGTTATTTGCATGTAAAAACCACCCACCCTAGTATCGACTCATGCTTTGCCGTGCGCCCAGACGCCGCCCCCATGAGGATGGCGCCCCCATGAATCAACAGGAGTTTCCCTCGCAATGAGTCTCGAATTCATCGGCCTGATCGGCCCTCAGGAAGGCAGCGAATCACAGGCACCTCGTGGCCCGGTGGTCGACGTGGCGTTCGTCAAGGCACTCGCGCAAGCCCAGGAATACGGCGGTTTCGACAAGGCCCTGCTGGCGGTCAGCACCAGCTCCGCCGACTCGATGATTCTGGCCAGCTATGCCGCCGCCTTCACCGAAAAGCTCGGCCTGCTGGTCGCCCACCGTCCGGGCTTTCAGGCACCGACCTTTGCCGCACGGCAGTTTGCGACCCTTGATCACCTGAGCAACGGCCGCGCTTCGATCAACGTGATTACCGGTGGCGACAGCGGCGACCTGCAACGCGATGGCGATTTCATCGACAAGGACGCCCGCTACGCACGCACCGACGAGTACCTGGATATTTTCCGCAAGACCTGGACCAGCACCGAGCCGTTCAATCACCACGGCGAGCATTACCGCGTCGAAGACAACCTGACGCAGGTAAAGCCGGTACAAAAGCCGCACGTGCCTATCTACTTCTCCGGCGCTTCGGAGGCTGCGGTCGAAGTCGCCGCCAAACACGCCGATGTGTACATGATGTGGGGCGAGCCGCTGGAGCAAGTGCGCGAGCGCATCGCCAAAGTGCGCAAGGCCGCTGCCAGATACGGCCGTGAAAAGCACATTCGTTTCAGCCTGTCGTTGCGGCCGATTCTGGGCGGCACCGAGGCCGAAGCCTGGGCCCGCGCCGAGCGCATTCTGGAAGACGCCCGCCACCTGATCAGCCTGCGTCAGGGCAAGCGCCGCGACAAGGTCGGCATCAACAACGCAGGCTCCGCACGGTTGGTGGAACTGGCCAGCCAGCGCAAGGTGCACGACAAGCGCCTGTGGACTGAAATCGCCGCACTGACCGGCGCCGCCGGTAACTCGACCTCGCTGGTGGGTACCGCCGATCAGGTCGCCGAATCGGCGCTGGATTACTACAACGCCGGTATCAGCACCTTCCTGTTCCGCGGCTTCGAGCAACTGCGCGACGCCACCGAATACGGCCAGGATTTGCTGCCACGCATTCGCGCATTGGTCGCCCGGCCGCTCCTACGTACACAGCCCTAAAGGATTGCCCCTCATGACTCAACGTAAACTGCACCTCGGCGCCATTCTTACCGGTGTCGGCACCAGCCAGCATGAATGGCTGAACCCTGAAATCCCCGGCGATGCCAGTATCGATATCGACTGGTACAAACAACAGGCGCGCGCAGCGGAAGCGGCGAAGTTCGACTTTGTGTTCATCGTCGACAGCCCGTATATCACGCCCGATTCGGCGCCGCACTTTCTCAACCGTCTGGAGCCATTGACCCTGCTCTCGGCATTGGCCGGGGCCACCGACAAAATCGGCCTGGTCGCCACGCTGACCACCTCGTACACCGAACCTTTCAACGTGGCCCGCCAGTTCGGCTCGCTGGACCAGATCAGCCGCGGTCGTGCGGGCTGGAATGTGGTCACCACCGGCCTTGAAGGCGCCGCCGGTAACTTCGGTCTTGAGCAACACATCGATCACGGCGAGCGCTATCGCCGCGCGCATGAGCACGTTGCGGTGGTGCAAGGGCTGTGGGATTCCTATGAAGACGACGCCTTCCCGCGTGACCGCGCCAACAAACGCTTTCTCGACACCAGCAAGCAACACCGCCTTGATCACCAAGGCGAGTTCTTCTCGGTCACCGGGCCGTTGAACATCTCGCGCTCGCCACAAGGCCAGCCGGTGATCTTCCAGGCCGGCGTCTCCGAATCCGGTCGCGGTCTGGCCGCGTCGATTGCCGAGGGTATCTTTGCCGGTGTCGACAACTTCGACGATGCCCGCGAGTACTACGCCGACATCAAGCGCCGTGCGGCCGAGGCCGGGCGTAATCCTGAGCAGGTAAAGCTGTTCCCCGGCATTGACCCGATCATTGCCGACACCGACGAAGAAGCCCAGGCCATTCAGTTGCAGCGCAAGGGCACGCTGGACTTGAACAAGGCACTGGTGCAACTGGGCCGGCCGTTCAACTACCACGATTTCAGCCAGTACGACCTCGATGCACCGTTCCCGGAGCTGGGCGATCTGGGCAGCAACGGTTATCGCGGCCACGCCGAGCGCATCAAGAAGGTCGCCCGCGAGCAACAACTGAGCGTGCGCCAGGCTGCACTGCGTTTTGGCCAGCCGTATTCGAGCTTTGTCGGCTCGCCACTGACCGTGGCCAACGAAATCGAACGCTGGTTCAACGAAGGCGCGGTGGACGGCTTCAATATCCATGTCGGCACGCCCAGCGACTTTGCCCGCTTCACCGAGCAAGTGCTGCCGATCCTGCGCGAGCGCGGCCTGTTCCGCGAGGACTATGAGCACACGACCCTGCGCGGGCATCTGGGGCTGGACGTGCCGGTGAATCGGCACGTAACCCGCCAGGTCGAAGAAGCTGTACCGGCGTGATGCAACCCGAGCGGTGCTGAATATTTCGTTGAGTTGCCGCTCTTCCCACCTTTTTTGCACTGACGCTGCGCCACGGCGATGTGCCCAGCCTGCTGTCAGGAAGATTCATGAACAACCCGCTTTTTCGTTTTTCTCTGCTCACCCTGGCGCTGGCCAGCGCTTACGCCAGTGCCGATGATGCAGTGCTGGGTACGGTGGTCAGCCTCGGCAACCGCGGTGACCAGCGTAGCGTTGCCGATAGCCCGGCGCCGGTGGATGTCATCGACAGCGCGCAACTGGAGCGCATTGGCGGTGCCAACAGCAACCTGCGCGATGCGTTGACCCAGATCCTGCCTTCGTTTCAGGTCAATACCTCCAACAATCAGTCCGGCAGCAGCGTGCAGCGCCCGGCGCAGTTGCGCGGCTTGAGCCTGGCCCACGTGCTGGTGCTGGTCAACGGCAAGCGCCGGCACAACACCGCGACGGCCAACAACAACCCGGCCAGTCAGGCCTCGGGAGCCAACCCGGTGGATCTGGACCTGATCCCGGTCAGCGCCATCGACCATATCGAGGTGCTGCGCGACGGCGCAGCAGCCCAGTACGGCTCCGACGCGATTGCCGGGGTGATCAACATCATCCTCAAGCAGGCCGACAACGGCGGCAAAGCGATCACTACCCTTGGCCAGCGCTACCGCTGGAAGGGCGACAACGACGGCGACACCTATACCCAAAGCCTCAACAAAGGCCTGGCATTGCCCAACGACGGCTTTCTTAACCTGTCGCTGGACGCCAAGAAGCAGAACTGGTCGCTGCGTAACGGCGAGGCCACTGGCAGCTTTTATTTTCCGGGCGACGCCCGCGAAACCACCGTCGATAAACGTGTGAACCGGGGTGGCCTGCCGAAGATCGAGGCGCTCAATCTGGCCTACAACGCCGAGTTGCCGCTGAGTGAAGACGTGACGCTGTACTCGTTCAGCACCTACGGCCACCGCGAGGCCGAAGTCGGGCAAAGCTTCCGCCTGCCCAACTCCACCAGCTACATCGCGGAAATCTACAACGGCGGCATCATGCAACCGAGCATGACCCTGAAGGAAAACGACTATCAGGTGGCGACGGGGCTGCGCGGCGAAAACTGGCATGACTGGCACTGGGACGTGAGCACTACTTACGGCCATGACCGCACCGACTTTCGTCAGGTCGACACCGTCAACCCATCGCTGGGACCAACCAGCCCGACGGCGTTCAATACCTATTCGGCCGAGTTCGGCCAGTGGACCAACAACCTCGACCTGACCCGCGCCTTCGACCTTGGTCCAGGCAACCCGCTACAGGTGTCGGGGGGCCTGGAACACCGTCACGAGCGTTACCAGACCATCGCCCACGACCCGCTGGCGTATGCCGACGGCGGCTATCGCTACACTTCCGGCCCTCTGGTCGGGCAACTGGGCGCGATCGGGGCACAAGGCGCGGTGACTATTTTGCCGGAAGACGCCGCCGATCTTGAGCGCAACAGTTATGCCGGCTACCTGGACTTTGGCCTGGACCTCACCGACCGCTGGTTCGTCGGGGTGGCAGGCCGCGCCGAAAAGTATGACGACAGCGCGGGCGAGACCACCAACGGCAAGCTCTCGACCCGCTATTCGCTGACCGACAGCCTTAACCTGCGCGCCACCGTGAGCAACGGTTTCCGGGCGCCGTCGCTGGCCCAGAGCGGTTTTGCCAGTTCGTCCAAAGGCTACAACGCCAGTATCGGTCCCGGCCTGACCACCACGCGGCTGGTGCGCCCGGACTCGGCCCTCGGCGCGGCCTTGGGGGCCGAAGCGCTGACCCCGGAAAAATCCACCAACTACAGCCTGGGCCTGAATTTCACCCCGGACGAACGCACCAGCGTGTCGATCGACGCTTACCGCATCGAGCTCAAGGACCGCATTGCCCAGACCGGCTACCTGTCCGGTACCGGCGTCGGCCAGATCCTCCAGGCCAACGGTTTCTCGGCCAGCCAGTCGGTGTCGTACTACGCCAATGCCATCGACACCAAAACCACCGGTGTCGACATCATCGGCAATTACCTGCAAGACCTCGGGGCCTGGGGCAGCGTGCGCTGGAACGCCGCCGCCAACTGGGACGAGACCGAGATCACTAACATCAAGGACACCCCGGCACAGTTGAACACCCTCAACCTGACCTTGTTCAACCGTGTCGCCCAAGGCTATATCACCGACTACAACCCCAGGACCAAGCTGATCCTGGGCGGCAACTGGAAAGTCGACGCCTGGGACATCAACCTGCGCCTGACCCGCTATGGCAGTCATGACCTGATCACCAGTGCGACCAACCCGGCGACCGATCAGCACTACAGCGCCAAATGGCTGACCGACCTGGACATCGCCTATGCGATCACCCCACGGGTCACCCTGGCACTGGGTGCCAATAACCTGTTCAACGTCTACCCGGACAAGAGCACGGTCGTCGACTCGAGCGGTGCCCAGCTGTACGCCTCCAACAGCCCGTTCGGGCAGTACGGCGGTTATTACTACACGCGTCTTGAAGTCGGCTTCTAAGATCGTCACCTGATATCACTCTGCAATGGAGCAGCCCATGCCTGTAACGACACACACCCTCTGGCAACAACGCTATCGCGACCCTGACGTTACCGCGCAGGCTGTCGACAACCCGATCATCGACCACCTGCTCGGCCACCGCAGCGTGCGCCAGTACCTGAGCACACCGCTGCCCGAAGGCACACTGGAAACCTTGCTGGCTGCGGCGCAATCGGCGTCCACCTCGTCCAACCTGCAAGCCTGGAGCCTGCTGGCCATCGAAGACCCGGCGCACAAGGCGCATCTCGCGACGCTGTCCAACGACCAGGAACACATTCGCCAGGCGCCGCTGTTTCTGGTCTGGCTGGCGGACTTCTCGCGCGCCCAGCGCATCGCCGATCAACAAGGTATTGAACTGGAAGTGCCGGCGTTGCTCGACAGCCTGCTGGTCAGCAGCCTTGATGCCGCACTGGCAGCGCAGAATGCGGTGGTCGCCGCTGAAGCGCTGGGCCTGGGCACGGTGTACATCGGCGCGCTGCGCAATAACCTGCAAGCGGTGATCGATGTGCTGCAACTGCCGCCGCTGGTGTTTCCGGTGTTTGGCCTGTGCGTGGGCTACGCCGACCCCGAGCGCCCGGCGGCAATCAAGCCGCGCCTGCCGCAAAGCGTGGTGCTGCACCGCGAGCATTATCAGGTGGCCGCCGAGGAGCCGGCACGAATTGCTGCCTATGAGGCGGTGGCCGGTGCGTTTAGCCGCGAACAGGGGCAGAACACGCCACCGTGGAGCGAGCAGGTGCTCAATCGTCTGAAAAGTATCGATGCACTGCATGGCCGCGAGCGCATCGCCGAGACGCTGCGCGCCCAGCGCCTGGCCCTTCGCTAGGCCACTTCTAAAAACTACTGCGTGAGTCTTTCATGACTGTTCTTGTTGTCGAACACCCCTTAGCGCCGGTGCTGGACGCGGCAGCGTTCAAGCTGGCCATGCGCAATACGGCGGCCTCGGTGAATATCATCACCTGTGGCGGCGCCGAGGGTGACTTCGGGCTGACCGCCACCGCGTTCAGCTCGGTAACCGCCGACCCGCCCACCGTGCTGATCGCGGTGAACAGTGGTGCGAGCATTTATCGCCATCTGCTTGAGCACAGGCGCTTTTGCGTCAATGTGCTGCAAGCCGAAGCCGTGCAGCTGTCCAACGATTTTTCCGGCGGCCTGCCGCCCGAGGAGCGCTTTGTCCGGCATGCCTGGCAACGCCTGCCCAGCGGCAACCCGGCACTGGACGCCAGCAGCGCAGGGTTCGACTGCACGGTGACCGAACTGTCGCACGTCGGCTCGCACCTGGTGGTGATCGGCCGGGTGGAGCATTGCTGGTACTCGGACCGCGAGCCGTTGCTGTATTCAAACGGGCGGTATGGGCGGTTTGTTTGAGACATGTAGTGGCTTGTAGTCAGTCTTCGCCAGCAGAGCTGCCTCCTACAAGGCCAGCGCCGATCTGTAGGAGGGAGCTCTGCTCGCGAAGAGGCCGGCATGGGCAAAGACAATTGCTGCCTCCTATACGCGCTGTTCCAGCCTCTCGATAAAGCTGGCCAGGCTGCGTGAAACCGTGCCCTTGCGCCACACCAGCCAGGTCTGCAAATAACGAAACTGCTCGGACAGCGGCCAGACACTGACGGTGCTGCAACCGGGCATGCTTTCGAGCATGCTGCGCGGCATCAGGGCCAGACCCGCGCCGGCGCTGACGCAGGCGAGCATGCCGTGGTAGGACTCCATTTCGGAAATCTTGCCCGGCACGGCGGCGTTGTGGCTGAACCAGCTTTCAAAGTGGTGACGGTACGAGCAATTGGCGCGAAAGGCGTAGATGTGCTCGCCGTTGACGTCGCTGCCGGTGTCGATCGGTGCGTGGTTGAGCGGCGCGATCACGACCATTTCTTCCTCGAACACCGCCACCCCTTCCAGCGCCGGGTGCAGCACCGGACCATCGACGAACGCCGCCGCCAGGTGCCCGGCCAGCACGCCGTCGATCATGGTGCCCGACGAGCCGGTCGAGAGTGCCAGCTCGACCTTGGGATACGCCTGGTTATAGCCGGCCAGCAAGGCTGGAATACGCACCGCTGCGGTGCTTTCGAGCGAACCGAGCGCCAGCGGGCCACGCGGTTCATCGCCGGCCACGGCCATGCGCGCCTCGTCGACCAGATCGAGGATACGCCGGGTGTAATCGAGAAAATTCCAGCCTGCCGGTGACAGGCGCAGGCGGTGTTTTTCGCGAATGAACAGCTCGACGCCCAAATCCTCCTCAAGCTGCTTGATGCGCGTGGTGAGGTTGGAGGGCACCCGATGAATGTGTTGGGCGGCAGCGCTGATGCTGCCGTGTTCGGCAACGGCCTTAAAGATTTCCAGTTGGACCAGATCCACATCATTCTCCAAACGTGAACGAGTTAGTCATTATTATTCAGTTTTCAAGACTCTAGCATGGCCCTAACCTGATCGCACTTTCACTCATGACACGATGCAGAGGCGGCCATGACCAGCGTTTCCAGCCAGACCCACGCTCTATCGATCAACCCGGCCAACGGCGAGCAGATCGGTGTTTATCCCTATGAAACCGACGCAGCACTGGACGCTGCGCTGTCGCGGGCGGCGGCAGGTTTTGCCGTATGGAAACGCAAACCGCTGGCGCAACGGGTCGAGCTGATCCAGGCGCTGGCCAGGGTGCTGCGCAACAAGGCCGACGAGATGGCGCGCATGGCGACCCTGGAAATGGGCAAGCCTGCGACCCAGGCGCGTGGCGAGATCGAGAAGTGCGCGCAATTGTGCGAGTGGTACGCCGAATTCGGCCCGGCCATGCTCGCCCCGGAACCGACGCTGGTGCCCGGCGGCAAGGCGCGGATCGAATACCGCCCGCTGGGTCCGGTGCTGGCGGTGATGCCGTGGAACTTCCCGTTCTGGCAGGTACTGCGCGGCGCGGTGCCGACCTTGCTGGCCGGCAATACCTATGTGCTCAAGCATGCGCCGAACATCATGGGCTGCGCCTATCTGCTGCGTGACGCCTTGCAGGAAGCCGGCTTCGCTGACGGTGTATTCGAGGTGATCAACGTCACCCCGGACGGCGTGTCCAAGGCCATTGCCGACCCGCGCATCGCCGCCGTGACCCTGACCGGCAGCGTGCGCGCCGGTATCGCCATCGGCTCGCAGGCCGGTGCCGCACTGAAAAAATGCGTTCTGGAACTGGGCGGCTCCGACCCGTTCATCGTGCTCAACGATGCCGACCTGGACGCTGCGGTAAAGGCGGCGGTAATCGGCCGTTACCAGAACACCGGGCAGGTGTGCGCGGCGGCCAAGCGCTTGATCATCGAGCAAGGTGTGGTCGCGGAATTTACCCGGCGCTTTGTCGAAGCCACGCAGCAACTGGTGGTTGGCGACCCGCTGAGCGACGCCACCTATATCGGCCCGATGGCGCGCTTCGATCTGCGTGACGAGCTGGACCAGCAAGTGCAGGCCACACTCAGCGAAGGCGCGACCCTGCTGCTGGGCGGCGCCAAGGCTGAAGGCAATGGCAACTTCTACACCCCGACGGTGCTGGGCGATGTCACCGACACGATGACCTCGTTCCGCCAGGAACTGTTCGGCCCGGTGGCGTCGATCATCACTGCCCGCGATGCCCAGCACGCGCTGGAGCTGGCCAACGACAGCGAGTTCGGTTTGACTGCGACGATCTACACTGCGGATGTAACACGTGCCGAGCAATTGACCGAGCAACTGGAAACCGGCGGCGTATTCATCAACGGCTACAGCGCCTCCGACCCACGGGTGACCTTTGGCGGGGTGAAGAAAAGCGGTTTCGGCCGTGAACTGTCGCACTTTGGCGTGCGCGAGTTCTGCAACGCCCAGACCGTGTGGCTGGATCGCAACTGATCAGCGACCTGGGTCGCTGATTCGTAGGACCGTAGGACCGACCGGGCGGCGATCCGCGTAGGACCGACTTTAGTCGGGAACAGTGGCGCTGCGGTTCCCGACTAAAG
>NZ_BAAILM010000025.1:43673-147873 GCF_054589175.1 Pseudomonas sp. 3A(2025)
CGCAATGTAGTGCAAGCTGCGCCATTGCGGGTCGGCGTGTTCGAACTGCCAGTGGCCGTCCTTGAACACGCGGTCATCGGCCCAGGCGGCGACCACTTCGCCGATGAACAGGTCATAGGTTTGCTGGTTGTGCGGTTCGGGGATGACTTTACAGATCAGCCAGGCTGAGCAACCGGCCACCAGCGGCGTGTCGAAACCCTCCATGTGCAATAACTCCACGCCACAGCGCGCCAGTTTGTCTGCATCATCGGCCAGGCTCTGGGTGCCCACGGCCTGGGTCAGTTGCAACTGTGCCAGGTTCGGCACCTGCAAGGCGAAATAGCCGCTGCCTTCGACCAGGTGGCGGGTACGGGCGATCTTGTCCAGCACCACGGTGACTTTCGGCGGGGAAAAATCCAGCGCGCAGGCCCAGGCGGCGGCCATGACGTTGTCGACGCCGGCGTGGGTGGCCGACACCAGAACGGTCGGGCCATGGTTGAGCAGGCGGTAGGCCTTTTCCAGTTCAACGGGGCGAATGTGCGGGTTCATCGATACGCTCTCGGGATGTGCAGGCTTGTTCAGACCTGCAAAGATGCCACAGTTGCGGCCCTATCAGAGCGTTTCAAACATGAACAATGACACCCTTTCCCCGCCGGTAATTGCCCTGTTGCTGGCGGCTGGCAGCAGCCGGCGCTTTGGCAGCGACAAGCGTCAGGCACGCCTGCCGTGTGGCCGCAGCGTATTGCAGGTGAGCCTGGACACGGCATTGCGCGTGTTCGGCGAAGTGCGTGTGGTGCTGCGCGAAACAGACGATGCCAACGCCTTGGGCATCGCCGCGACGGTGCCGGTGGTGCGCAGCCCGCAGGCCGAACTGGGCATGGGCCACAGCCTGGCGAGCGGCATGGCGGCACTGGGCGATTCGGGTGCGCAGGCGGTCGCTATTCTGCTGGCCGACATGCCGTGGTTAAAAACCGAGACACTGTTGACCCTGGCCGCGCACGCTGACCCGCAGCGCATCGTCATGCCGATGCATGACGGGCAGCAAGGCCATCCGGTGATCATCGGCCGGGCATTCTGGCCGTTGCTTGAACACCTGAGCGGCGACAAGGGCGCCAAAGCCGTGATCAGCGCTCATCCGCAGGCGTGCATCCGCCTGCAGACCGATGATCCCGGTGTGCTGCTGGATGCCGACACACCGGCCGCCCTGGCTGCTGCTTCAAAGCTGTAAGCGGTCAACGCCGTTGGCGGTACGCAAGACATCGGCCATCACCGCCAGCGCGATTTCGGCCGGTGTCTTGCTGCCCAGATTCAAACCAATGGGCGCATGAATGCGCGCCAGTGCCGCTGCATCCAGATTGCCAATGCGGGTCAGGCGTTCCAGGCGCTTGTGGCTGGTCTGCCGCGAGCCCATGGCGCCAATGTAGAACGCCTCGGTGCGCACCGCTTCGAGCAAGGTCAGGTCGTCCAGGCGCGGGTCATGGGTCAACGCCACCACCGCCGTCGACGCATGGCAGCCGCCGTCGGCGATAAACACCGCCGGCAGCACCGGGCAGACCTCGACACCGGGCAAGGAAAAACCGGCCAGGACCTCGGGACGCGGGTCGCAGACGATGACTTCATAGCCCATGCTCAGGGCAAAGCCTGCGCAAAACTCGGCCACCGGCGACAGCCCGGCGAGCAACAGCCGCTGCACCGCGCCAATGCGGATGGTCGCGGTATCGTTGTCGACCTGAACCCGTGCCTGGCCCATTTCTCCTGCGACCAAGCCGGGTTGCACGCTGCCCGGCCCGACCACGCGCCGCAGCAGCCCGCGACCGCTCAAGGCCTGTTCAACCTGAGCCAGGTGCGCCTGAATCGCGTCGCCGGGCGTCAGGTACTCGACCAGCACATCCAGCACCCCACCACACGGCAAGGCCAGATTCGGGGCAAGGCCACCGACGCCATAACGCACCTGCTGGTTGCTGGGCGCAAACGCGCCCTGCGCCAGCCGCTCGAGAAAGTCTTCCTCGATGCAACCACCCGACAGCGAGCCACGATGCTCGCCGCTGGATAACGCCACCAGCATCGCGCCCGGACCCCGCGGCGCCGAGCCGTAGGTCGAGAGCACGGTGCACAGCCACACCGGCTTGTCTGCGGCCAACCAGTCGCGGGCCTGTTGCACGACTTGCAAGTCGAGCTGTTTCATCGGCGTCAGACTCCGGCCATCAGTTTTTCCTTGGTGATCGGCAGGTCGCGAATGCGCTTGCCGGTGGCGTGGTACACCGCGTTGGCGACAGCGGCGGCCAGCCCGGTAATACCAATTTCGCCAATGCCACGGGCACCGAACTCATTGAGATTGAGGTCTGGATAATCGAGCAGGATCACCTCGATTTCCGGTTGGTCGGCGTGCACCGGCACCACGTATTCGGCGTAGTTGTCGTTGACCGCCATGCCGGTGCGCGGGTCGTACTCGGTGGCCTCGAACAGCGACATGCCGATGGCCATGACAATAGCGCCCTCGACCTGATTGCGTGCCGCCAGCGGGTTGACCACCTTGCCGACATCGATGGCACTGACCACCCGCGACACGCGCAGGCGCGAGATGCCCGGATCCCAGCGCACCTCGACAAAGTGCGCGCCGAACGAGCGGAACGAGAATTGCTTGGCATTCTTCTGTTCGCTGTGATGCGTGCCATCGGCACGGGCCAGGCGTTGCTGCTCCAGCACCTTGGCAAAGCTGATACGGCGCTCACCCTTGACCAGATGGCCGTCCTGCACCTCAAGGCTGTCCGGTTTTTCGCCGGCAAAAAAGCCTTTCTCGGTGACCGCGTAGCTGCGCAGTTTGTCCAGTGCCTGACGGGTGGCACCGGCCAGCGCCGGCATGATGCTGGCGGTTACCCAACTGCCGCCCGACACCGGGCCCGGCACAAAGGACGAATTGCCCAGTTGCACCTCGACCTTGTCCATCGGCAGGCCGGTCAGCTCGCTGATGGTCTGGGCGACGATGGTGTAAGTGCCGGTGCCGATGTCTTGCACGCCACACTGCACCAGTGCCGTGCCATTGGCCTGCAGGCTGACCCGCGCTTCGGTTGGCACCTGAAAGGCTTCCCAGTTACAGGCACCGATGCCGTAACCGATGATCTCGTCACCGTCGCGCATGGCGCCGACCTGCGGCTTGCGTTGCTCCCAGCCAAAACGCCTGGCGGCCTGCTCGATGGCTTCGGGCAAGTGATTGCTCGACCACGGCAGGTCACTGCTTTCATCGCGGTTGGCCAGGTTCAGTTGACGAAAGGCAAGAGGGTCCATGTTGGCCGCCAGGGCCATTTCGTCGATCGCCGACTCCAGGGCAAACAGCCCGGGCGCTGCGCCGGGTGCGCGCATCGAGGTGGGCGTACCGCGATTGACCGGGCTGGTGTGATGGCTGACCAGCACGTTGGGACAGCTATAAAGGCTCTTGGTCACGCTGCCACAGGTTTCGGTGTAGACATCCACGGTCGAGGTGCTGTTATACGACTCATGACTGAGCGCCACCAGCTTGCCGGCGGCATCGGTGGCCAGACGCAGGCGTTGCCGGGTCTCGGGCCGATGGCCGACGGTGCTAAACATCTGCGCACGCGGCAGCATCAACTGCACCGGGCGACCGGTGACCCGCGCCGCCGCGCAGGCTGCAATCGAATGCGGCCATGGCCACAGCTTGCCGCCAAAGCCTGAACCAATGAACGGTGCACGCACCTCGACCTGCTCCGGGTTCAGGTCGAAGACATTGGCCAGAAAGTTGCGGTGATTGACCACGCCCTGGGTGCTTTCTTCGACGTACAGCCGGCCATCCTGCCAACGCGCCGTGGTGGCGTGCATCTCCATCGGGTTATGGGTTTCGACCGGCGTGGTGTAGGTCACGTCGATGCGCTTGGCCGCGTCCTTGAAGGCGTCATCCGGCTGGCCACGTTTATGCGTGCCTTCGGCTTCCTTGGCACCGTGCAGGCGCATACCCTGCTCCAGCGACTTGACCGCGTCCTGCGCTTCATAACGCACCTTCACCGCACGGGCGGCAGCGCGGGCCTGCTCAAAAGTGTTGGCCACCACCAGGGCGACGAACTGGCCGGGGTAATAGACCTGATCGTCTTCGAACGGCAGACGGTGCTCATCGGTCTTGCTGGCGCTGAGAATGGTGTCGAAGCTCATGGCGGTTTCCGGCGTGCGATGCAAACGCGGGACATTGCCATGGTGAAGAATCTCGACCACGCCGGGCAGGGTTCGCGCGGCGGCGTCATCGATCGCCAGAATACGACCGCGGGCCACTGTGCTGTAGACGCCATAGGCGAACAGCATGCCGTCCTGCGGATAGTCCGCCGCGTAGCGCGCCTGACCACTGACTTTCAGTCGTCCGTCGATGCGTTTCTGGGCTTTACCAATCGGGGACTGACTCATGACAACTCCTTGGCCGTGAGATCACGGAGGTTGCGAACAATGACCTGCTGGCCAAGCGGAATCTTGAATGCGTTGTGCTCGTAGGGCTTGGCGCCCTGCAAGGCGAGTTGCGCGACTTTTTCGAACAGTTGCAGCGACGCTGGCTGACCGATCAATGCCCGTTCGGCTTCCACCGCTCGCCAGGGCTTGGTGCCGACACCGCCCAAAGCCACGCGGGCGTCAGTGATTTTCTTGCCGTCGAGCACCACCACGACCGCGCTGGATGCGAGGGCAAACTGGTAAGAGGTGCGGTCGCGCAGTTTCAGGTAGGCCGAGCGGCTGCCGGCCAGCGGTGCATCCAGGGTCACGTGGGTGATCAGTTCGCCAGGTTGCAGTGCATGCTCGCGCCACGGCGTGTCACCCGGCAGCAGGTGAAAATCGGCGAAAGGAATGTCGCGCGATCCCTGCTTGCCCTGCACCGTGACCTGCGCACCGAGTGCGGCCATGGCCACACACATGTCCGAAGGGTGGCTGGCGATGCACTGGTCGCTGGTGCCCAGCACCGCGTGCACGCTGCGATTCAGCCCGTCGATGGCGGCGCAGCCGGAACCCGGCTGACGTTTGTTGCAAGCCGAAATACCGTCACGAAAGTAATTGCAGCGCACCCGCTGCATGACATTGCCGCCGGTGGTGGCCTTGTTGCGCAAGGCGGTGCTGGCGCCTTGCAGAATCGCCTGGGCCAGCACCGGGTAGTGCTCACGCACCCGCGCGTGGTTGGCCAGCTCGGTGTTGCTGACCAACGTGCCAATGCGCAGGCGACCGTCGCTCAATGGTTCGATCTGCTTGAGCGCCAGGCGGTTGATGTCCACCAGTTGCGCGGGTTGCATGATATCGAGCTTGACCAGATCGAGCAGCGTGGTGCCGCCGGCCAGATAGACGCTATGCTCGCCGGCGGCGGTAATGGCCTGGGCCGGCGAGGCGGCGCGGGCATAGTCAAAGGTACGCATCAGACCGCCCTCCCCAGCTTGCCCCGCGCCGATTGCACGGCGGCGAGGATGTTCTTGTAGGCGCCGCAACGGCAGATATTGCCGCTCATGGCCTCGCGCACGCTGGCGTCATCGGCGGGAATGTTCGGGTCGTTGAGAATCGCCACCGCGCTCATGATCTGCCCCGAGGTGCAATAACCGCACTGGTAGGCATCGTGCTCCCAGAAGGCTTCCTGCACCGGGTGCAACTTGCCGTTTTCGGCCAGGCCTTCGATGGTGGTGATCTCGTCACCGTCGTGCTGTACCGCAATCGACAGGCACGAATTGATCGCCACGCCATTGACCAGCAGGGTGCAGGCACCGCACTGGCCGTGGTCGCAGCCTTTCTTGGTGCCGGTCAGTTGCAGGCGGTCGCGCAGCACATCGAGCAGAATGGCGTTGGCCGGCACGTTCAGGCGATGAGACTGGCCGTTGACCTTGAGCACGATAGTCTGCTCGCCGGGGGCCGGGGCCTGGTTGCTCCCGGTAGCGGGCGGTGTTTGCGCGGCCTGGGCATTGTGTTCCGGCACCCAGGTGCCAATGCCGGCGGCAGCAAGGCCCGAGGCACCGACCTGCAAAAAGCGCCGACGAGAAGATTGCAGGGTTATGGGTTCTTTCATCAGGATCACCGTTCAAGGGTGCGCTCACGGGGCGCATAGGGTCGGCGGGCGGCGATACGTGTCGCCACCTGTCCAGTAACCGGTCCCTTGAGTCGACCTGACGTCGGTGAATAGATTCAGCGAAAGTTATACATGGCCTGCCAAGTGGCAACGCTGTCGCGCAGTAGGAGGGAGCTCTGCCGGAATGCCGGACCATCGCGATCGGCTGCGTTAGCAATTCGTAAAATGTCAGCGTTTCAGAAATTTCTGTGAGCGCTTCGCGCTCAATCGCCAGCAGAGCTGCCTCCTACAAGTTGTGTTTTTAATTCAATAAAATCAATAACTTATTTTATTTTTGATGAGAGATCGCCCGTCGCCTTGGCGCCGCGCTGTCGCGCAGCAAACACGGGCCTGTAGGAGGGAGCTCTGCTCGCGATCGGCTGCGCAGCAGTCGTAAATATTCAGCGTTTCGCAGATTCCTGTGAGCGCTTCGCGCTCAATCGCCAGCAGAGCTGCCTCCTACAAGTCAAGTGGTGTTTTTTAAATTAATAAAATCAATAACTTATTTTATTTTTGACGAGAGGCTGCTCTGCAAGCGAAGAGCTAGAGCCAGGCCGCATCCCAAAGCGGATAGTCGCGTACGCTTTTAACCAGGCCTGCGCGGACAGGGTTGGCGATGATGTAGCGCGCAAAGTGCACAAGATCCTTTTCCTGACGAACCGCCTTGTCGTGGTAGCTATCCTGCCAGACCTTGCCTTTTCGGCTGTTTGCCTTGTTCACGGCCTTCGCCGTTTTCGATTTCACTCTTTGCATGACGCTGGCCAGTGAGCCGGAACGCAATTCGAACAGCCAGTGAAGATGATCGGGCATGACGACCCAGGCCAGCGAGCGAACCAGCCCCGATTCATGCGCCTGTTTCAGCTCGCTCACCAGCAAGCGTCCTGTCGACCATTGGGCAAATACACGCTCTCTGGCGAAGGTTGTAGCCGTCACCAGGTATATTTGGCCTGTTTGCGAAAAGCGACCGATACGCAGATCGGATAATCGTGATTTTTTGAGCATTCCTTTGCCCCCGTAGTGCTTGATATGAGGAGGCGAATGTAAGGCCTTGCAACAGGGTTTGCGCGGTCAGGGTTTGGCAAGGTATTGCAGAGCGGCCTTCTAACGGCGCTTGACCGTGACGATGAGGATGCCGCCGAGAATCGCCAGCAGGCCGACGATGAGTGCGCCGGTCAGTTGTTCGCCCATGAACACCACCGACATCAGCAACCCCACCACCGGTACGCCGAGCATGGCCGTAGACATGCTGGTGCTGGTCAGCCACATGCTTGCGGCATTGACCGCACAAAAACAGAACGCGGTGGCCAGCGGCCCCATGAACAGCATGATCTGCCACAGCGTCCAGGAACCGTCGCCGGTGAACGCGCCTTCTACCGAGTACGCCAGCACCAGCAACGGCAGGGTCGCGGTGAGCATCTGCCACGGTGCCAGTTGATAGGCGCTGGCTTCGGGGCGCGAGTGGCGCAGGTGCAGGATGCACAGCGCCCAGCACAGCGAAGCGCCGATCAGCATCAGGTTGGCCTTGAGCAGCGCGGTGTTGCTCCAGTCCAACGTCAACGGGTTGAACAGCACACCGACGCCGATGCCGCCCAGCAGCGTGCCGGCCAACTGGCGCCGGGACAGCCGCTCGCCAAACAGAGTCACGGCAATCGGCGTCACCCACAGTGGCGTGGTGTAGGCCAGCACCGCCGAGCGCCCGGCCGGCACCTCGGTCATGGCCATGGCACCGAGCACGGTGAAGGTGAGCATTTGCAGCAGGCCGACACTGAGGATCAACGGCAGGTCGCGGCGGGTCGGCATGCGCAGCGTGCCGGTGGCCAGTTGCAAGGCGAACAGGCACAAGGCGCCGGCCGCAAAGCGCAGCGCCGAGAACCAGATGGGCGTGATGTGCTGCAAACCGGTTTTCATCACCGGCCAGTTGGCGCCCCAGATCACGATTGCCAGCACCAGCAGTGCCACGCCCTTGACCTGCGGCGAGGCCCACAGGCCACTGGTTACATGCACGGCAGCGCCGGTTTTGCTTGCGTTGATCATGCTGCCCTCTAAACGGCTGATTACTGTCAGAGGGGAATTTTATGCAAGCACCGGGAGAGTTTTTTTCCTGCTTTACCTGCCAGCCAAGCCTTTTGAAGCATTACCATCTGCACAATTACGATTTTGCAGAGGTTTATTCTCTTGAAGAAGCTCGACCGTACCGACATCAGCCTGCTCGACAGCCTGCAACGTGACGCCAGCATCACCAACGCCGAACTGGGCCGCTCGGTGAACCTGTCGCCCACGCCGTGTTTCAACCGGGTCAAATCGATGCAGGAAGCCGGGCTGATCAAGGGCCAGGTGACTCTGCTGGACCCGAAAGTGCTGGGCCTGGACCTCAACGTGTTCATTCACGTGAGCCTGGAAAAGCAGGACGAAGGCGCCTTGCAACGCTTCGAGGCCGCCGTGGCCGGGCGTCCGGAAGTGATGGAGTGCTACTTGATGACCGGCGACGCCGACTACCTGCTGCGCATTCTGGTGCCGAACATTCATGCGCTGGAGCGCTTCATTCTTGAGCACCTGACCAAGGTGCCGGGGGTGGCCAATATCCGCTCCAGCTTTGCCCTCAAGCAGGTGCTGTACAAGACCGCCCTGCCCTTGCCACCGGACGGGTTGACGCTGCGCTGACGCCGCCGCGTTAAATCACGTGCAGCGTGATCAGGGCAACGACCAGATAACGCACGCCCTTGGCAACAGTGACGATCAGGGTGAAGCGCCATAGCGGCTCGCCCATGACGCCGGCCACCACGGTGAATGCATCACCGATCACCGGTACCCAGCTCAGTAGCAACGACCAGTAGCCGTAGCGGCTGTAATGCACGCGGGCCTGGTCCAGCCGTGCTTCGCTGACCGGAAACCAGCGCTTGTGGCGCAGGCGTTCGACCGAGCGGCCCATCAGCCAGTTGAGCATCGAACCCAGTACATTGCCTGCCGTGGCGACCAGCAACAGCAGCCAGGCCAGGTAGTGCCCAGACAGCAACATGGCGACCAGCACGGCTTCCGATTGCATGGGCAGCAGGGTCGCGGCGCCGAAAGCTGCGAAAAACAGGCCCAGATAGCTGGAGAGTTCGAACATCCGGAAGATGCCACAGCACGATAGAGGGTGGGCATCGTAGCGTGTTTCTGCCGGTGAGATTCAGTCTGTTCTGATTGACTGCGCTGATAAATAGGGTGAAGTCCGCGGTATAACCTCTACGTCGTTCAACTGCACATTCAGGGGGGCCAGGCGTCGAGAGATGGCGATGCCCAGACGGGAATCCCTCAAGGTTTTAAACGTTTTATAAGCCTTTCGGGTCGTGTCTACTGCCGTTAATACTGCGGCTCCCGCCTTTATCACCACAGCGCCGGATGCAAAGCCTGCCGTGTGCATCACAACCCCCGTCCCCATCGTCAGGTAGGCCGCCTGATAAAACCGGGTTGTCAGGGTCGGTGGCCGTGAACTGAAAAAAGCCTGCACCAGTTTTCTCGTATGCCGAGCGGCTGTTTTAAACAGGCTGAACGCGGCGGGAAGCATGTGAATGAATCGCCCGCTCGGATCTGAAAAATTGACAGGGTCACCCTGACAATAGGCATACGCATTCAATCCGCCTTTACCAAACGGACTCAACGTGTCCGGCGTATGAAAGCGCCTCAGTACCGGGTTGTAGACCCGGTGGCCATTGCCCAGGTGATACCAGCCCGTCGGTGTTTCTCGCCGTTGTCCGTTGAAACCCAGGGTGGCGTCGACAGGCCGTTGTGCGCTTTGAACACCATAGGGCGTATACGCCAGTCGATTGGCGCTCCCGGACTTCAGTTCAGCCAGCACGCTGTTACTCGCATCGGTCGCCAATAACATGAGGAGCCTCTGCAAACGTGGAGCGCAAGAAGAGAGGTTATCCCTTTCAGGGCGCCAGCATCACTGGCAAATCTGACAGGTTCGGGCGGCCAGAGTCGAAATGACCACTCCAGGTCATTTCGACCACAACTGCTCCATGGTCTTTATGACATCAACCTCCTGCAACCCTTGATTCACGGGCCTTTTCGCTCTGGCACGGATGTTGACTCTGTACTGGCAACCGTTCACTGCCCAGGAGTTATTCCATGTTCACCGACTCACAACGCGCGATCATCAAGGCCACTGTGCCGCTGCTGGAATCGGGTGGCGAAGCGTTGACCACCCACTTCTATAAAATGATGCTCGACGAATACCCCGAGGTGCGGCCGCTGTTCAATCAGGCCAACCAGGCCACGGGCGCACAACCCCGTGCGCTGGCCAACGCGGTATTGATGTACGCCCGCCACATCGATCGTCTGGAAGCCCTGGGGCCGCTGGTGGGCCAGATCGTCAACAAGCACGTGGCGTTGCAGATTCTGCCCGAGCACTACCCCATCGTTGGCACCTGCCTGTTGCGCGCGATTCGTGAAGTGCTGGGGGCCGAGATCGCCACCGATGCGGTGATCGACGCCTGGGCCGAGGCCTACGGCCAACTGGCCGGTATCCTGATCGGTGCCGAAGAGGCCGCCTACCAGCACAACGAAAGCGCCAAGGGCGGCTGGCGCGGGGCGCGGGTGTTCAAGGTGGCGCGCAAAGAGCAGGAAAGCGCGCAGATCACCTCGTTTTACTTCGAGCCCGAAGACGGTGGTGCGGTGGTCGATTACGCACCGGGCCAGTATCTGGGCATCAAACTGACTGTCGATGGCCAGGAAGTGCGGCGCAATTATTCACTGTCGGCGCAGGCCAACGGACGCAGCTACCGCATCAGCGTCAAGCGTGATGAACGGGGCGTGGTATCGCGCCACTTGCATGACCAGGTACAGGTCGGCGACCGGGTCGAGCTGTTCCCGCCCGCCGGCGATTTCACCTTGCAGGCATCAACGCGGGCGCTGGTGCTGATCAGCGCGGGGGTTGGCATCACCCCGACACTGGCGATGCTCGAAGCTGCCCTGCCGAGCGGCCGGCCGATCACCTTCATCCACAGCGCCCGCAATGCCAGTGCCCAGGCGTTCCGGCCATGGCTGGAAGCGCTGCAAGCCCGGCATCCGCAACTGGCTTGCCACTTCTGCTACAGCCAGCCCGAGCGCGGCGACCGCTTCGATGCGCAAGGCCGCCTGAAGCGGGAAGTGCTGGGAAACTGGCTGCCGGCCAACCGTGATGTGGACGCTTACTTTCTGGGGCCGGTCGGGTTCATGGCCAGTGTCAAACGCGACCTGGAGGCACTGGGCGTGCCTGAAGCGCAGAGCCATTACGAGTTTTTCGGGCCGGCCGGGCAATTGCCGGTTTGAGGGTGGCGGGTGGGTTCTGGACTGACTGACACGTTTTTTAACGGTAATCCGACACAAGATTGCAAGAAGCCTCTCTTTCCATTGAAGGAAATTTCCGAGAAAATCCCGGCCGCTTGCGCACCTCCGTTTCGGTCACTAGGCTGCCTGCCGTCACGGGGTTTTTCCCGTGACAAGGGCTTGGCCGCCTGTGGATATGGAGTTGCGTAAGACGTCGTCGCGGATGCTGCTTTTCCGCGCCTGCGTGTTATGGCAACTGTGCAAGGGACACCTTCGGGTGTGCCGGTTTTGACTCCATACCCGGTCGGCCAACCCTTGTGCAGTTGCCACCCGATCCGTTTGGCCGCGGATCAGTGGCGACTTCAATCAACAACACGGAGTCACACCATGAAAAAAATCGTCCCCGACCCACCTGTCCTCAGCCTCGTTCCACCCCCTCAACCGTCCATGCTCGTCTTCGAAGATGCGTTGATCCATGTCTCGGACCTGCTGCACAGCGCGCATGCCACCGCCTATGAAAGCGCCGATAACCTGCACGGCCAGCAGCGTGCCCTGGGCATGGCAACCACGCATCTGATTATCCAGGCCCAGGACCTGATCGATCTGATCATCGATCACCTTCAGGTCAGGCCACCTGCGGCACCGCCCGCCAACGAGTAACGCCGCAGCGCAGGAGCGCGTCGTCCGGGCGCTCCTGCAACGCCAGTGTCATTTCTGTCAGGTTTCAGGCCGGGTACGCGGCGCTATGCTGCGGGCTGATTTCCATGGATGAGGAAATGACGATGGATCGCAGCCACACAACGATGTTCAACGGTGCAGTGACCTGCCTGGGTCATGAGCCCTGCTTACCGATCAAGCTCACACCGAAGGAAATGGAAACCTTGCAGTGGGCTGTCAGGGGCAAGACCGCCTGGGAGATTTCCCGTATTCAGGGCCGCAGTGAAGCGACGATCAATTTCCACCTGTGCAATATCCGCCGCAAGTTTGGGGTCAATACCTTGTGCGCGGCATTGATGCGGGCGATCGAGTTGCGGGTGGTGCGGGTGGGATGACAGTAACGGCCCTGATTGCTTGCCAGGCACGTGTAATCAAGGCGGTCATGCGTTGCCTGGCCGCCTTGTACCCGCCTCATCGTATTCAGTCCGCACCGCCACGATTACCGGTACAGATTCTGTGGCCTTGGGCCTTGCCCCCTGATGCTGGCCTCGATATTTCTCAAATCGGGACTCACGCCTTCTGCCGACCTCACTGGCTGTGCGCTGATTTCTTTGAGCTTTTTCTTAATTAGTTTGCGAGCGTCTTTAGTGATACCTGGCTGTCCCATATGATTTTTTGCAAACTGTCCAGCAGCGCGATAAGCATCACGCAGCGGACGCAAAGAACTTCTCCCACCGTTAAAGAACTCATAAGCCAAAATATCATCAGACAGGCTTTGCTCAACCTTACTGAGATTACTTGAATCCGCGTGTTTCAATGTTTTCAGAGTGGCCCCTTGCACTTTATAACTTGGTGTGAAGGTTAATAGCTCAGGTATTTCAGCCGCCTGCTCCGACAGCGTGGTCACTGTCGGACGAACCTTGATAGCCCGCAAAAACTCCGACACGAATCCATGCCCCGTCGGGTCCACCTGATTCACCGGGTCCCCGCCGCAATACATATAGGCATTCAACCCGCCCTTATCGAACGGACTCAGGCTGTCCGGGCTGTGAAAACGCATTAGCACCGGGTTATAGGCTCGATAACCATTGCCCAGTAGTTGCCAGCCCGTGGCCAGCTCGTGAAACTCACCCTTGAATCCCGTGCACGTCCGCGCACCGGCACGTTGTGAAGGGGCCACGTTTTCAGAAGCGGTGCTGCGGTTTGAAGATGAACCGGAACTGACGCGGTTCACAGTAGATTCGGAGGTCATAGGCATTCACCTGTCGGTCCAGTAACACGTCGTCGTTCGGGGGGCAGTACGGCTCTTTCTGCCCTCCTGATGATCAGAAACTTATGCAATACATCCTTCAGCGCTTGAAGCTCTGATATTCCGTCCTCAAGGCTACAAGTTTCCTTTCGAGCCTTTCATATTTATCAGGGTCTCGAGTAATCCTAAGTTTCTCCACCAGATCATTTATATCTTTTGAAACGATACTTTTTGTACGGCCTGTTTGACCCGTTCTGGTTACAGTAGAGGATGTCGCCACGCTCGTGGACTGCTGTGCCTGCTGCGCTTGCTGTGCCCTCTTGGCCTCTTGGTATCTCTGCCTCCAAGCAGCCATCATTTGAGCCTTGCTATTACTAACACTTGATCCCGCACTCGCCCCCCTGCTGGTGCCCGGCTGCGAAGAAAGAGAGGCAGCGGCCGCCCCAAGCGTTTCATTGACACGCCGGCTGGAGGTAGCACTCGACAATGACATATCACCGGGGCCGAACACATTCCCGGGGCGGACCTGAACAGGCGGCACTGCTTGTGTTGCAACAGAACCCGCCGGCTTCTTGACGGCTTGCCCTACCGCCTCGCCAGCCTCATCCAGCGCGCCGGCCAGTTTTGTCAGATCCTTCAATGGCACCAGATTCCTCAATGGCATATGCCCCTCAGGATCCACCTGATTCACCGGATCCCCCATGCAATACATATAGCCATTCACCCCGCCCTCATCAAACGGACTCAAGCTGTCCGGGCTGTGAAAGCGCATCAGCACCGGGTTATACGCCCGGTAGCCGTTACCCAACAGTTGCCATCCCGTGTCAGGCTCCGAGAGTTCACCGTTGAAGTCGACACCGCCATTCGCCGGTGCCGCGTCACGGTGGCCGTAGGCGGTGTAGCGATTGGACGTCGCGGTGCCGTTGTCGAGCTGGTTGAGCACGGTGTTGTTGTGGTCGCCGGCCAGCAGGCGGTTGTGGTTACCGCTGCGCTCGGCCAGCACCTGGTCGGCACCGCGCAGGTAGGTGCTGTTCTGCGTACCGGTGATCCGTGTGGTCAGTTCGCCGTCGCGGTAAAAGCGGTGTTCGGGTGTGTCGCCGCCGTCCTGCCCGCTCAGTGTGTCCAGCGGGTCATAGCGGTAGTGGCCGGGACCGCCGCCCGAACCGTTGACCTCGATCAGGCGGCTCAGGGCGTCATAGACCAGGGTGCGGCCCGCTTCGTCCTGCAGCAGGTTGCCATCCGGGTCGTAGCTGAGGCTGATCAGGTTGGGGTAGTCGGCATGGTTGTTGGTGATGCTGGTCAACTGTGCAGGGTCCTGGCCGGTGTAGGCATACGTTGCGCGATTGGAAGAGCCGATGCCGCCCTCTTTGAACGAGGTACTGACGGTTCTGATGTTATCCAGCCCATCGAAGATGAAGACCTGCCTGTCGATGGCCTTGCCATAGGGGTCTACCGGTGGCTGGCTGCCGGTGCATTCATATATTTCCAGCCGGCCGTGGTCGTCGTAGCTGTAGTGTTCATCACGCAAGACTTCAGCGCCTTCGGTCAGGGTGCGCTGCACCAGTTCATCGGCCGCGTTCCAGTGTTGCACCATGCGTTGTTCGACGCCGTCGAGGTCGAAGACGCGCAGGGTCTCGCGATCGAAATCATCGTATTCCAGGGTGATGCCCAGGCTCTGCCCACCCGCAGTGTCGGTGGTGGTGATGGTGGCAGTGCGACCGAACGGGTCATAGGTAAACACCGACCTGAGGCTGCCCAACTGGGTCAAGCCCAGCCTGCCGTACGTATCGTAGGTACAGGTCTGCTCCTGGCCCAGCACATCGGTGTAGCTCAGCAACCGACCCAGGCGGCTGTAGCGGTAGTGCATGTTGTAGTCGGGGCCTGCACCGAAGCGTCGGGTTTCGCTTTGCAGCTCACCGGTGCTGAAGTACGTGCGCGTCAGGTGCTCGTCCTGCTCCTGGCAATCGAGCAGACGGGCGTTTTGCGGATCGTAGTTGTAGATGCCCGCCGCCAGGCCGGGCAACGTCCGCCTGGAGGGTTCTTCGCCCAGTTGCGGGTTGTATTCGTAGGCAATGACCTGACCGCTGGCGGTGGTCACCGACTCTGGCTGGCGCTGTCCGGGCGCATAGCTGAAGGTCTGCTTGCGACCGCCGGTAGTGGCCTCGATGCGTCGGTCCAGGCCATCGAACACCTGCTCGCCCAGCACCTTTTGGTCGTTGTTTTCGTCGACGCGGATACGGACCGGCAAGTCTTCGCTGCTGTGTTCGGCGTACCAGCGCCGTACCAGCACACCGTCTGCCAGGGTCGTCATGACCGTACGATCGAAGGCATCGTAGCTGTAAGCGGTGCTGCGCTGGGCCTGGTCGACCCTCTGCTGCTCTTTATGGAGCCGGCCCAGGCCATCGTAGGTGCTCTCGCTGAGGCTGACACGGACAGGGGAGTCCTGCCCGGCCAGGAAGCGCTCGACATGCACCGGTTGTTCGAACAGGTTCAGCCAGGTTTCAGTCACACCGCTGCGGTTGCCAACCGCGGTTTCACGCCAACTGCGCTGGACAGGCCCTCTCCACTGCGCAGTACCCACCGGGTTGGTCTGCTGGTAATTGCTGACGCCATCGGGGCCGGTCTCGAGGTACTGTTCGCCCCATTCGTCATAGTCCAGGCGGCGGGTCAACGGCAGTTGCCGGTCGTCGAGCCAGTCATATTCGGTCTCGGAAACCAGGCGCCCCCAGACGTCATAGGTCGCTGCGTAGGTTTGCCGGGGTACGCCTGCACGACTCAGGTTGTCAGCGTCGTCACGCTCTTCGTAGATCACCCGGTTCAAACCATCGAGACGGGTCAGGGTCTTGACCTGCTTGACGTCGAGCATGGTCTGCTCGGCCCGGTCGCCCGGGGTCGCGCACAACCGATAGGTGTACACGCGGGACGCTTCATACAAGGGGGAACCAGGGGCGACGGTTTCTCTGGTGACACGCCCGAGCACGTCGTACTGGTAGCGGATCTCGACATCATTGTCGTCACGCGTCAGCAATGGCTCGCCGTTGAGCAGCGAATGCTCCAGGGTGATGACTTTGGTCGTGCCATCGAAACCGGTCAGGGTCTGCACGGTGCCCAGCACGCTTTCGGCCAGCCCGGTGCCGTCGTGAAGGCTGTAGGCGTACTCGGTGACCGTGCTTTTGCCGTTGAGGGTCACGGTTTGCTGCTGCACCTGGCCATGCGACAGACTCACAGCGGGTGTGTCGTAATAACTGAAGGTGGTGCGTTGCTGCTCACGCGGGGTGGCCAGCACCAGCCACAGCACCTCTTGTTCAACCGTCAGCCACTCGGCCAGGCGGCTGTCGGTCAGGGCAGGCAGCGCCACGTAGGTGTACTCGGTTCTCAGGGTCTGGGCCGCTCCGTCACCGGCCGCCGGTGTCACGGTCTGATGCTTGAGGTGGCGGACAAAGCCTTCAGGATCACGCGGGCACCCTTCTTCGGTGCCGTCGCCCAGGTACCAGACGCTGGTTTGCTCGACCCCGTTGGCTTGCCGTTCAAGCACCGGATTGCCGTAGGTGTCGTATTCGGTGACCACGGTTTCATCGCGCGGGTCAGTCCCATTCTTCATCACCCAGCGGGTGGTGACTTCACTGGGCAACTGGCAATCGTTGCGTTGGTTGATGAAGGGCAAGCTATTGGTGTAGGGGTATACGGTCTGGACGGTCTGGATAGTATCGCCCCGGGTGGTGACCTCCTCGATCAGCAAGTGGAACTGGTTGAAGGTGCGCATGATACGGCGTACTTCACGGCCTGCCTCGTACAGGATCTCGGCGCTCTGGTACAGGTACTGGCTTGAGTGTTGATAGAGATTGTCCTCGCCCTCCGTCGACCAGCCGATGTCCAGCCCGGCGCCCAGAAAATTATGCTCGCCGTGATCGAGCAGGTAGTTGTAGTGCACCTCGACGACCGGCTGTTCGCTGCCGGGGTCGATCAGGTGTTTTTCCACCCTGGGCAATCGTGGCAACCCGCTTCTGGCCGGAAACAGGTGCCCCTGGTCGGCGTAAACGATTTGCTCGCTGGCCCCCGTCGGGGTCTGTACCGAGGTTATGCGCGAATACCTTTCTGTGCCGATCAGTGAATAAGCAAAGCGCCAGCTGGCCTGGTTGTCAGTGGGCAGGCTGATACGCGTGACCTCGTGCGCATCGTTCAGGGTCAGGCTGAAAACCGCCAACGGCTTGCCTTCAGGCCCCGCATACGGGTAGAGCGATATCAGGACCTGGTAATCGGTGCGCACGATGCTCAGCAGCGTCTGGCCTGAGGCATCCGTGACGGTTTTCAATAACGGCCAGGTCGAATTGAAAGGCGCGTATGCCAGCGTCACCGAGTGGCCTTCCGGTGCCTGGATCAAAACGGGCAACGCGACAGGCTGGCTGGCACCGCCCTGCACTTCAAGCACTTCCACCAGCCCGGACTTGTGCATGACCCGGTAGCGGCTGGAACTCTCGCGGTACAGGTGAAAGCTGTCGATTTTTTTCTCCGGCATCTTCAGCTCGCCATTGTCACCGTCCATGGAGGCTTTGAAGCTTTCACCGGTGCTCAGTGAAATGACCCGGTTACCGGGGGTGAACTGCGACAGTTGCAGGCTCCAGCCCAGGCCCAGGCCACTGTCGACCGTGTTCAGCGGGTTATAGACCAGTGCCAGGGGGACGCCCGGGCCACGCAGGTCATTGGTCTTTACATCGGGCAAGGTGATCGACACCGTGTATTGCCCGGTGCGGGGGTCAACACCGTTCTTCAGGAAGCTCATGAAGTTGAAGGCGTTGGAGTGCACTGAAGTGGAAACGGCCATGTTGCTATACCTCTCATCCGTGGAAGGTACTGCTGTAGGTTGTCGATACGCTGTTTCGGCGATAACGCCCAGTTACGGCTGTGGAACAGGGGGCGTGGCGGAGGTACTGCCTATCCGGTTACGGTCCGGGCTACCGCTGGCCCTGGTGTTGAACGAAATGGTCCGGTAGTGCAGGCTGCCCTCTTCATCGCGCAGTTTTACGTGCAAAGGCCGGTACAGCTTGTCGCGCGATTTGGTGCCGTGTACATACTTGACCTCGTCGTGACGGTGCAGGGTGATGACCAGGCTGCCCTCGTCATAGAAAGCCGTGTTCACCGTACACTCCAGCAGGCCTTTATTTTCCACGACGTCCTTGATCGCTTCGTCGAAGAGCACTTGTTTTTCCTGCCCCTTTTTCTCGGGGTCGAAGATATAGCCGGTGTAGCTGAACATGGTTTCCCACAACAGCTCGCTTTCCCAGCGGATCATTGAACGGCTGACGGCCAGGGCATCGGTGGCGAAGAACTCCAGGGTCTTGAACCTCTTCAGGCCATGCCTGTTGCCATCACAGGTCAGTTGCCAGTAGTCCGTGGTGTTCAGGTACAGGTCGAAATCCTCGTCATCCGGCTCTGCCAGCGATTGCGCGGCGCTGTCGGGAATCCGGGTACGCTCCAGCGTGTAATCGTTATTCCCGAACACGGGTGCCGGTTTTATGGTGACCTCAATGGTGCCTGTACTCTCGGTCTTGCGCTCTGAATACTGCGTTCCGTTATCAGCCGACTCGAACGTAGCCGTAATTTTCGCCACCACATTGTCGGGCGCACGCGCCTGCAGGTAGAACGTACGCGACTTGACTGTCGTTCCCGGAGCAGAAGGGTCTTCCAGGGAAGACTGTGCACCGGCACGCTTGTACGTGTTTGCCTGGCGATTGACCTGCCACCGTTGCCCCGGGAGGCCATCCTCGGGGATGCCTTCGACGGGCTGGCCGTCACCGTCTTCACCGATGAAAGGCAGATGACTCCCCGCGATGGCCAGCTTCAGGGTGCGCATTTCGGCATCTGTCACGTCGCTGTCATGGTCCAGGTATTGTGTGCTCTGCACCTTTACGACGACCTCCAGTTGCTGATAACCGTTGCCATAAAGCGTCCCTTTCTGCGACTCCCCTCCCGACCTCACCTCGACAGTGAACTTCTCAAGGCTTATCCAGGCAGGGTCTTCTTCGGTGTCAAGCAGGTCGACCACGCTGTAGCCATTGCAGAACACCACGTCGTTGTGCACGACCTGGCACTGGACAATGCTGCTGGCGGCGCGCTTGTCGGCTGGCGAGGTGAATTCCCCCTCATCGTTCACACTGCCAGGACCGCCCATCACGCTCCAGCGCCTGGGCAGGCCGGGCAATACGCTGGGGTCGTCGTGCAACGCAACCTGCGAGGCGTGCCCGACATGCGTCGTGTAGTGAGGCTCCAGGCCCAGCAATGACTGGCCGTTGACGAACAGCAAGGTCGCCGGGCTGGTTTCACGGCCTGTGGCTTCGATCTGCTGGGCCACCAGGGCCTTGCGTTCGACCTGTTGTTCTTCGACCTCGAACAGGGCGGTGCGCGCACCGGTCTCGGCCAGCTCACCGTAATGCGTGCCACGCTGCGACCACTGCACCGCCTCGCCCCCGATCGTGAAGGCCGCCAGGTCGATCGGTTGTGCACGGACCGGTTTCAGGTAAGAACCCAGGCGTGGCGACACGCTCAAGTCGTCAAACACCACCACCGTGACCAACGCCGAGGCCGTGTGCGTTTGCCCGTCCTGCTCATAGTCGGCGGTAATGGTCACGTGGAGCATTTCATGGCCGATATCGGCCAGGCTGACCGCTGTGTAGCGCCCATTGACGATGCTGCCGTGCCCGACCGGTCGGCTGCTTTCAAAGCTGGCGGCCTGCCAGTGGCTGACTGCGACCGGCTGGCCTGCGCCATCGCGCAGGGTAAAGTCCTGCGAACCGCCAACGTGGACGGTGGCAAAAGCCGGCTCAAGGGTGACGGTGGAAAGACCGGGGCTGATCCTGCCGAACAGGACATGATCGTAAGGCCTTTCAGTGACCAGGCGCTCCAACACCTGGCCACCTGAAAACTGCACACTGTCCAGCAGCCGTTGCTCGGCACTGACCACATATTCGATCAGGTGGGCGCCGAGAATCAGTGACGCCGACCATGGCTGGCCCCCGCCGGGCGGCGGATCGTCGGGAATCAGGTAAGGAAAGCCGCTGTTGAGCGGATAAGTGCCACCCGTGCTGTCGGCCCATAACCGCAGCATGACCACCACCGCGCCGGCCCCGTGGTTCACCGCACCCCGGATTCTTGAGCCGGGGGCGGCCTGGGTCTGGATCCGAACCTCCTGGACCGCCAGCGGGCCATCGCGCCACACATGGATCAGGCCGAGCACATACACCCGCTGGTGCGAGGGCAATTGGGCAAGGGTGTCCTTGAGCAAGACCGCCAGCCGCTCATTGGCCTGGGTGTCGCTGCCGGCCAGGTTGCAGCTCAGTGTCAGGGTGTCGGCCAGGTCCAGCCTCACCCGGCCAAGCCGGTCGGCGGCATTGAGCACCCACTTGAGCGCAATATCCAGCTCCACGACCAGCCCTTGCGTTTCGTTGATAGTGAATGTCGTGTGCACGGTGCGCGGCACACTGCGGTTGCGGCTGTGCACCTGATAACGGCCACTGAGCAGCTTGAAGGTCAGGCGCACGCGGGCATCGCTCAGCGGGGTGCTGGGAAAGGACAGCACGGGCGGGCCCAGTTGTACATTTTCGAGGGTGGCCACCAGGCCGTCGTCGTCCCCCAGAAAGGTCTCGGCATTGAGCAGCTTGTCGCTGCCTGGCCGGGCAAAGGCCGCCACGAATTGTTGCTCCAGCAGGGCATTGAGTCGCTCGCCGCTGAAGACCGCGATGGCGCCCCACCCCTGGGTGACCGTTCCCTGGCTCAGACGGGCCAGTATTTGTTGCAGTGTGTTGGACATGGGTTGATCCCTCAACAAGGTCATGGTGTCAATCGGACTGCGCTACGGGACGGCGGGCCAGCCGCTTGAGTACGTCAGGGAAGTTCTGCAAAGGCAAAGGCAAGATGATGTCGCCGTGCAGGGTCGCCGTTCCGGCGGTGCGTGCGGCGTAGATCAGTACGAATGATGCGCTCGATGCAGGATCGGCCTTGTACAGCCCTTCAGGCGTTATGGAACCTGGGCCGTCCAGTGGCAGGCTCCAGGTCACGTCCTGCGGTCTGGGGCCGAAAAAGGCCTGTAGTTGTATTTCGTCAGCCCCCCCGGTCTGTTCTTCATCAGGCAGGATGATCAGGTCCTGCTCGCGGTGGCGCACCAGCACCCAGGCCGAGCCGGTCTGGCCGATCCCCGGATTGCGAACCTCAATCTCATCGAGCAGCACGGCCTTGTCGCCGATATCGCGAGTGGGTTGATACACACGCTCACGCACCGGGTCGTCACCTGGCTCCAGCAACCCGCTTTCACCGGGCACCGGATTCTTGATCGACCAGGTCAGGGACTGACCCGGCGGCGCGTGGGCGAACAGGTTCACCGTGTCTTGACGGCCCACGACCGTTATCAGCGGGCTGATCGACACCGGCACACTGAGCACGGTCAACACCACGACATCCAGCTCGCCGGTGGCAGGGTCTGTGGCGCTGAGCAGTACACGAAGCAAAGGCGCGACCATCTCGTTCACCCGCGGCGCGTGGTAAACACCGCTGTCATCGATATGACCCGGGTTACCCGTACCGCCCGGAGGATGTTGTACCGCCCAGACCAGCCCGGTGACGGCCGGCTCCGTGCTCAGGGGCACACTGGCACCGGCGCTGACCTGCGGCTCGCGTTCGACGATATGAAACGACGCCTGGGGCGAGGCCAGGCGGCCGAATGCGGCATAGTCATAGGGCAATGCCTGCACCAAAGGCTGCAGCACCTGGCCACCGCCAGCCTGAAAGCCACCGATAAAAGCGCTGCACGCCGAAACGTTGAGTGCGCGGGCAAAACGCCCCAACAGGGCACGCTTGACGGTATAGGCCGCGAATCCTTCGATCTGCTCGAGTGTGTCGACCGCCAGCACCGAGGTGCCATGCACTTGCACAGCCTCTTCACGCAGCGCATAGGGCACGAACAGATGCCCCTGAATGGCGGCGGGCGCCGACGACTCGTGGGCCAGGTGAAAGTCATACTCGATGTTGAGGTCGAACAGCCCGGTATGGCTGCTCCAGTCACCACCGTCCAGGGGGCGGTAGCGAACGGTCAGCTCGCACGGGCATTGCCAGGTCTGCACGGCGGCAGCGTCCTGAAACTCGGCGGTCAAGGCGCGCGCCCCGTTGACGGCCTGAAGCGTGAAAGCATCGGACTCGAATTCCAGGTCAGGTCCGCGCCAGGTCCCTGCCGGGACTTCAAGCCGGCCGCTACGGGCCACCATCCGACCAAAGTGCGCCGAGCTGGCTGGCTCATAGTCGAACGCTGCCTCATCGAGCAGGCTTTGCATCGACACGCCCAGCGCCGCACGGTGCAGCAGGTGCGACGACAACAAGGCAGTCGCCGAATAGGTCTGCGTATCCTCGTCCGGAATCAGGTACCGGAATGACGATTCATTGCCAGGGTAGCCACCGCCCACCCCGTACTGCAGGGTGGTGAACAGCAACAGCGCGCCCTGCCTGTCGAGGGTTTGCGCATCGGGCAACTGATCGGGGCGGGCCTGGCTGCGCACACTGATTTGTGTGTTGAGCAGAAAGGGGTTGTCTGGCTGCGCAAAGCTGGCCACCGCCCAGCGACGCTGTTCGATTTGCAGCGCCTTCAAGGCGTCCAGCAAGACACTGCCGCCCGCTTGCTGTTCATAACCGGACCCGGAAAAATCCAGCCGCGCATTTCTGCCCTCTGCCAGGTCCAGCGACACGCCGCTGCCGTCAACACTCGGCTGCAACTCCAGCCGCAGTTGCGGGCCATTGCGCAGATCATACGCGGTCACCTTGACGATGCTGTCGATGCCCGCAAAGCGGCTCACCATCAGGGCCGTTCCTCCCTGAATGGGCAGGCGCAGGGCGGTGTCCGGCTGCTCGAAACCTGTCAGGGCAAAGCTGAGCAGCGGCGGGCCGATCCTGATGCCCTGGAAATGATAGGAAATCTGGGTGTCGGGAATCTCGATGACGGCATCCGCCAGCCGCCACTCGCGACCTTCGCTCAAACGCCGGGTGTATTCGCGTTGCAGCGATTCGTTGACGCTGTCGCCCGACAACGCAATGATCGCGTCCCACTCGTAGGTCTGGGCGCCTTCTTTCATCCACGCCAACAGGCTTTCAACAGAATTGTTCGCCATGACATTGCCTCCCTGGCAATCGTTGTGATGCATCACTGTTCAAACATCAGGGCCGCTAAGGATTATGTAAGCTCGGCCAGCGGCAGCGGCCGCAGCAGGTGACCTTCTAAAATCAGACCCGCTATTTCATATCTGGCCATCACCAGCACGAAACGCGGCAAGGCGGCGGTGTCGGGGATATACACCCCAGTGATGGGGTCGAGTTCGCCGGGGCCACCCAGCGGCAGGTACCAGTGCACGTTCTTGGGGGTGGCGGTGCCCACCTCCAGGCCCACCTGCAGGCGCACCTGCCCGGCAGGCAGTGTGGCGTCCGTGACCACGCTGATGCTCAGGCTCGGGGGCGCCAGCACCACCAGCACCTGTACTGAGCGACGCGCACCGCTGTTAAGGACGTGCACCTCAATGGTGTCCAGCACATAGGTCTGGCCGGGTATCGACTGGCTGGTGGCTGTGTAGGTGCAGGTACGGCCGTTATCGTCATGCACGGTCAGACGGCCGCTTTGCTCCGCCACCGGATCGAGAATCGACCACTCAAGGCTGCCCTCGCCGATCACACCGGCCTGCAATTGCACCGCGCCGCCCTTGGCGCATTCCTGAATCAACGGGTTGATCGCCAACGGCTCGCGCACCACGGTCACCAGGGCGGCGGCCTGATAACCGCTGGCAGGGTCGGTGGCCGTGATCCGCACCCGCAGAAAACGACCTTCGAACGCCTCTGCCGACGGCGCGCTGTACACGCCGTAGCGATCGATACCGCCGGGGTCGAGGGCGCTGCGTTGCAGACCTTCGACGGCCCAGTCAAGTCCTTTAGTGTCGGGCTGCACGGCAATCAATTGACGACCGCCGGCCCGGATCATCGGTTTCCAGGGCGTTATTTCAAAGGTGCTGAGCCCAGGATGGATATGCCCGAACGCTGCGACATCGCGCGGCAGGTGCAACGTATCGGTCTGGATGGCACGGCCGAAATTGAGCTGGATGCTGTCTTTTAGGAATTCACCGATGGGCGCGTCCAGTTTAAACTCACGCCCCAAGACCTGTTTGAGCCTGGGTTCAATCAGGGTTGCCATGGTCAACGCTACTTGCGCGAGCACAAACAATATGACGAAGACCACCATCTCGTCAGGGTAAGCACCGGCAACTGCCCCAGGCTCTTCGCGGTCAACATCCAGTTTCCAGGCTGTCGGCTGTAATACCAGGTTTCCCTCAACTTCCGACAACCTGTAACCGGCTTCCAGATGCACTGAAATCTCCTGCCTGCCCAGGTCGACGCGCTGCTCCGGGTGGCCTTCGGTGCTCATTAAAACAGCCGTTTCAATCGATCCGTTCGTGTCCCACTCAATTAAAAAATTGTTGCCTTCGTGCACGACAAGCGTCAGGGGCACCCTGCTGTGGGCGGGCAATGACGCACTGCCGCACTCGAACCGGGTCATCAATCGTTTGCCATTCCACTCGACCGGCACCAGCGTTTTAATAAAGGGTTCAATGAACAGTGCACCCGCGTTCGCCGACGCCGAGAGCAGTTTCCCGTTCGCATCGTGTACGTAGTCAAAATCGTTCGTACCCACCAGTTGCATGCAACTGCGCACTACACTTGCCACCGCTGCATGTTCAAGCCTGTTCTTGCTGAATAACACCGTGGCCGAATAGTCCCTGGCGGCATCGCTGGGTATCAGGTAGGGATAAGCACTGTCCGGACTGCCGCCTTCCAGGCTGCCGGCCATGCAGATAAACACCAGAATCGCCCCTTCGGCGTCCTCCTCGGCGGTCGCTGCCAGCGCCAGGCCTGCCTTGCGCTGGGCGCGCAAGCGGAACGACTGGGGCTGCAGTGCCGCTTCGCCGCCCGGCTCGATCACGCCCAGCACAAATACGCGTTGCTCGTCGGGGAGCTGATTGAACTTCTCCTTGAAAAACTCGCCGCCCTGGCGTTGCGCTTCTTCGGTAAGGGCAAAGTTCAGGTTGAAGTTATCGCTGTGCCTGAGGTCGAGCCTCACCTGGCCGTTATCACCGACGATGCCGGGCACTTCATTGAGGTCCAGGTCCAGTGACAACGCTGGCCCCTGCAACGGGTCGATTTCGCTGAGCCTGACCGTTTGCCAGACATTGCCATCCTTGCGCAGGCCCAACTGCACCCCACTGATGACCGACATGGTCAGGCTGGCTTTCGCGTCATTCAGGCCCGATGCGGCGAAGGACAGGTGCGGTGCATCCAGCACGAAGTCGTGGATGGCTTCCTTGAAATCGTTGCCCGCCATCATTACCTCGCCACTGATGGCCGGCAGGTAACTGCCGGAATGGAACCGGGCCACATAATCCTGAATCAGGATCTGATTGGTCTTGCCGCGTGCCATCGCTGCGATGCAATCCCAGCCCCAGAGCATTTCGTGCGCAGGGTTGCGCATCCATGCCAACAGACTTTCAACCGTAGGGTTCGTCATGACGTTGCCTCCCTGGCAAACGTTGCTATCGAATCACTGCCAGGTCGGCAAAGGGCAGCGGTAGCAGCAAGTGGCCTTCCAGGACCAGATTCACCGCCTCGATCTCGACCCTGGCCATGACCAGTAAGAAAGGCTGTGTGGCACTGCTGTCGATGCTGTACACCCCGGTATCGGCGTCAAGTTCGCCGGGGCCGCCCAAAGGCAGGTGCCATTGCACCCCTTGCGGCGACGTGCCGTTGACGTGTGCCTGCAACTGGATCTGCCCGGCGGCCAGTGCAGCGTCCGGCGCCACGCTGAGGCTCAGGCGCGGCAGGTCCAGCACCACCAGCACATGCACCGAACGGCTGGCCCCGTCACTGTCGCGCAGCAGGATTTCGTCCAGCACGTAGGTCTGGCCAGGAACCGTCTGGGCAGTCGAGGTGTAGGTGCAGGTACGGCCCTTGTCGTCATGCACCGTCAGGCGACCGCTTTGACCGTCCACGGGGTTGCGGATCGACCACTCAAGACGGCCCGGGTCCAGCCCGCCGGCACGCAGCTCGACCTGCTCATCCAGTTCACACACCTGAATCAGCGGATTGACCGTCAGGCTTTCACGTAGCACCGTGACCTGCGCCGATGCCTGAAACGCACGGCCAGCCTGGCTGGCAGTAACCCGTACCCGGATAAACGGCCCTTCGATGGCCTCGGCCACCGGTGCCTGGTAAACCCCGGCGAGGCTGATGCAGCCTGGATCGCCAGCACCCGGTGGCAGCGCCTCGACCGTCCACGCCAGTCCCTGGACAGCGGGCAGCACGTTGAACGCCTGGCTGGCGCCGGCCTTGATCAGCACCTGTGCAGGCTCGAGCACAAAGGTGCCTGGCAGCGAATCGATGTGCCCGAAAACAGCCAGATCCCGAGGTCTGGCAACCGTATCGGCGTGCAGCACCTGGCCGAAGCCGAGGGTAAACAGCTCGCTGGCCTGCGCCGCCGTCGAGGTATGAACCTTGAAATCCTGCTTGAGGCGACTGCGCACAGCGCTGTCGACGGCCGGCTGGAGCAATGCGACCAGCCGGCTACTGACATAGCCTGCAAACGCCTGCCAGGCCCACCTGGCCATGTCGGACTCAAAATAGAACGTCGCCTGTTCTGTCGCTGGCCGGGCCTGCGGGCCGACGTACACACGCCAGTGCTCGAGCGTCAGGGTATCAGCGTCCGCCGTGGCGGGTTTATAGCTGGCCGACAGGTGCAGAGCGCAGCGCTCATTGACGGCAAAGGCTGGATAATCGGCACCACTCGGTGAGCTGAAGCGCAGCGTGGTGGCGACGTATTGCTCAGTGGTCCACTCGACCGTCACCCGCCCGTCTGCCAGGTAGTCGATGGTCAGAGGCTCGCTGCTGTTGGCCGCCAGTTTCAGGGCCGGGCTGTCGAGGGTGACCGTCAGCGGCTGGGCCTCGTACGTGAATGTCGGCCATGTCGCAGGGCGCGGCTCGACTGTCAGCGCGCCGGCTTGCGCCACGGCCGATTGCAAGACGCCGTCGGCATCATGGGTGCAGGCGAAATCGGTACTGCCGATCATCTCTGCGCAGGCGGCCAGCAGCGTGCCGGGCTGCAAGGCCTCGGACGCGCTGCGCTGGCCCAGTATCACGGTGGCGGAACAGTCCAGTGGTTCGTCATCGGGTATCAGGTAGCGGAACGTGCTGTCGATGCCTGCGCCCTCTTCATTGCCCGCCATGCTCACAAACACCAGCAGGGCGCCGTCTGCACCCTCTGCATCTTGCGCGTCACGGCTCTGGGCACGTAGCTGCAACGATTGCGGGCGCAGCAGCGGATTTTCGCCCGGTTCGATCAGGGCGAGGTTGAACTGCCGCTGCGCCGAGGTGAGCAATCGTTCGAACTGCGTCTGAAAAAACGCCCCGCCTTTGGCTCGTTCGCTGGATGTCGGGGCAAAATCAAGTTGCCAGTTGTCGCTGTGCTGAAAGTCCAGGCTGACGTGCAGGGAGTCACCCACAGTGGCAGACAATTGCTCCAGGTGCAGGTCAAGCGCCAGGCCTGGCCCCAGCAGCGGATCGAACCCGGCAAGGCTGACCACTTGCCAGGTATCGACCTGCTTGCGCAGGCCGATCTGTTGGCCTGCGATGACAGGCACCTGCAATCGTGCACGTTGACCATTGATCGCGCTGCCCTGAAAGGACAGCTCGGGTGCATCGAGCACCCAGCCGTGAAGCACCTGCTTGAACTGCTCGTCAATCGTCATGATCTCGCCGCTGAACGCCGGCCATTGGCGCTCGGTGCCCAGGCGGGCCAGGTAATCGCGGGCCAGGGTGCGGTTGAGCGGGCTACGCGCCAGCGCCACGATAGCGTCCCACCCCCACATGACGTTGGTGTCGGGGTCACCCATCCATGCCAGCAAGCGTTGCAGAGTCTGTGTGCTCATTTGATAGCCTCCATGCCATCAAGCCCGAAAGCGGCCAATTGCGTTGCAAAAGCGGCCAGCGGCAATGGCAGCACAATGTGCCCCTCACCGTCGAGGTCGACCGTCTTGGCCACTACGGTGATGACGACGAAACGTTCGGTCGTGGCGTAATCGAGGGTGTAGACGCCGTCGTCATCGATCTGCCCTGGCCCCAGCAGTACCGCCCAGTCGGCAATGTCGCACAGCTCTCCGACCAACCAGGCTTGCAGCCGTACCCGCCCTTCGCCCAGCGAGGGGTCGGGTACCACGACGACCGTGACCGTGGGCGCCCACATCAGCACCAGCACATGCATGGACTGGCGCTGCCCGGTGATGTCATTGGCCACTTCGACCTCGTCGAGCACATACGTCTTGCGCGGTTTCTTGAGCGCCGTACGGTAGGTGGCGCCAGATGCCCCGTCCGGTTCGACGCTGCCCTTCTCATTCTCGAGCGGATTTTTGACCGACCAGCTCAAGGTGCCTGCGCCCAGTACCCCGGCCTGAAGCTCAACCTCATCCTCGAACCCGCACTCGTAAAACAACGGGTTGAGCACCAGCCCATTGGCCACCACGGTGACCAGCGCCGAACTGTGATAGCCGCTGGCAGGATCGGTGGCGGTGATGCGCACGCGCAGAAAGCGGCCCGGGAAACTGCCCGCCGCAGGCGCCTGGTAACGGCCGTCCGAGATGAACGTTCCGGCATCGACATCGACGGTGCCGCGCAGCGAGTCCTCTGCCGTCCAGACCAGTCCCGTTACCGTCGGCAGGGTGGCAAAGCGCTGAGTGCCGCCTGCCAGTATCAGCGGCTGCAAGGGGTCTATCACGAACGCGCTGCGCACCGGATTGATCCGGCCGAAGGCGCCGATGTCGCGAGGCACGGCCAGCACGTCGGCTTCGATCGCCTGGCCGAAATTGAGCTTGATGCAGTCGCGGATGAAGTCACCTGCCGGGATCTGGGGGATGAGTGAGTGACTGACTGCATGACTCATCAATGGCTCTATGGCTTCGAGGGTTCTGGCCCGGGCATCGGCCTTCAATCGCTCGATATAGGGTCCCCAGTCGACCCTTGTGTCGGCGGGCTCGCTGTCAGCATCGGGCATCCGTCTGACATCCAGGTCCCATTCGACAGGCTTGTACATCAGGTCACTTTCGGTTTCTACAAGGTCATAAACACTCCACAACTCAATAATGTAACCATCCATCCAAACGTAATTGGGGTGTTCGACCCAGGGAATGGAATCTTCGAAGTGCACGATGTACGCAGGCAGTACCGCCGTGACCCACTTGATCGATATCCGGTCATCGGCTTCGCGCCTCAGCGTGAGATAAAAGCTCAGGGTGTACCAGGCCGGTATGTTGACCTGCGCACGCGAGATCGTTGTGGTAAGCCAACGTCCATCAACCAGCTCCTTCGGCAGTTGCGTCGAAGAGACCTCGAATATCAGATGCCCGGCAGTGGCTTCGGCAGAGATCAGCCGGCCATTTTCTTCACGAACCGTGAACTGCTCATCGGTCAGCCGCTCTTTCACCGCCTCCAGCAGCCGCTGTGCGAGGTCCAGGCGTTTTATGACGCTTGGGCCATCGAGCAACACCGTGGCCGAGTAATCCTTGCCGGCATCATCGGGAATCGGATAACGAAACGACTCACCGATCAGTTCACCTTCGTCACTGCCTTGAGCACGTATCAGTATCAGCAGCGCACCGTCGCCTGGCTCGCTGGCGGAGCCCTTGCTCAGGGTCCGCAGCTTGAACGATTGCGGGCGAAGCAGCGGATCGTCGCCCGCCTGGATGCTGCCCAACACGAAAAACCGTTGATCATCCTCCAGGTTTTCGAACAGCTCCTGGATAACCTCACCGCCCCGAAGCTGCTCGTACTCAGTGGGACCAAAGGTCAATCTGAAATCGCTGCTCTTGCTCAAATCCAGCCTGATATCGCCCTGCTGGCCCACGGTGCCGGGCACGTCATACAGGTTCAGGTCCAGATACAACCAGGGACCCAGTAACGGATCGTTTTCGACGACCTGAACGATGTGCCAGTTATCGACCCCCCTGCGCTGGCTGAGCTGCATGCCGCCCAGCAAGGCCATCGACAACCTGGCCTTTGAACGGCTCAGGTCGGTATTTTCGAAAGACAGGCGCGGGATATCCAGCTGGAAGTCATGCAGGGCTTCCAGGGCGTAACCCTTGACCAACTCCGCCTCGCCATTGACGAGGGGCAAATAGCGGTCCGAGCCGAAGCGGGCAATGTACTCCTGAAGCAGTATCAGGTTGGTCTTGCTACGGTCCATGGCCGCAATGGCGTCCCAGCCCCACAACACATTGCTGTTCGGGGCGCGCATCCATTGCAGCAGGCTTTCAAGCGAGTACGTAGACATAGTTGACCTCCTTGTCATCCGTCCGGTGTTTCAAACGATCAAATCAACCGGAAGAGAATAAAAGTCTTCGTAATGGCCGCCGTCGTCGAAGCTGGTTTTCACGTACACGGTCAACAGCGAGGGGCACTTGAAGGCGCTCAACACCTCGAGCGGCACGGGTACATCGACTTTTCTGGCGCTGCTTTCAGCCTGGGTGACCAGTTCCTGATCGCCGCTACGCACGTCGTGCCAGACATCGCCGCCGTCGGCATCCTCACCGTTCAGGCGAACATTGACCCGTTGCCCCGGTGCCATGAACATCCACGCACCCAGGGTCAGCCGCGCCCCCTGGGTCTGGGCCGCTGCCAGAGAAATGGGCGGCGCGTTCGCTGGCAAGCTGACCTGGATGGTCGGCCAGCCGGCACCGGGCATTATGGGGGCGCGGACCTCCAGGTCATATTTACCGGAGGTGAAAGGCCCCTCGCCGTCTACCCATAGCCGATAAAACACCTCGACATGCTTGCGCATGTTGGCAGGCACCGCTGTGGAGGGAATGCGAAAACGCCGGGGCGTGCCGGACTCTGGGCGATCCACCACCGCGCTGCCGGTGCTGGCATGACCTTGCCAGTGCATCTCGAGTCTTTCAGGGGTTCCGATTTCTGCATCGTCAGGAATGCGCACGTAGACACCGCCCGTCTGGTTGACGGCCAACAGATGGCCTTTGTCCAGGCCATCGGCAGTGGCATTTTCGACGATAGGGGTTTTCAGATTGGGTGTGCGCCGCAGCGGCATCTCAAGGGCTTCGGCGCGGCCGGTCGCCGCCGCCCGCGCATACTGATAGGTCAGTTTCATCGAGTAGCCGTTGTTGGCGGCAAGCCAGGCGTACGGCAGGAAGAACTCCAGTACCCGGCTGTCCAGCGTGCTGGGGTCGACGCGCAGGGACTGGATCTGGGGGCTGTCGCTGTCGGCATACAGCACCACCACGTCATCCGCCTGAATGCCGGGGTACAGTGGCACTTGCAGGATAGCACCGTCCTGAAAGCGCTCAGGGTCCAGCACCGGATCGGGGAAGTCCTTGATGGCCAGGGGCGGCAACTGGCCGGTGACGTCTTTTACGATCCTCAAACGTTGTACCGGGCTTGTGGTTGGGACGGTGGGCTTGGCATAGACAATGCTGTAGCGGGCATCAACCAGACCGCCGTCAAAGATTACAAATTGGCCTTTCGGCATTTTCCACTCCAGAGGCCTGTTCAGGTGGTGGGCCTCCAGGGTGAGGACATATTCATGCTCATATCCCGGGTCACTGTTCTCGTCGTATGAAAACTCGAGCCGCAGCGTCACCTTGTCACCTACGGACATGGCCGCGTACGCCGGGGCGACCACGGTGGCATGGCCGACAATCTGGTTCAGCGCAATCTGCAGGTCATGGGACTCCTTGAACTGGGCAACCCCCAGCCCACCGGTCGGGTCGGGCGGGTTGGGCACATCGCGCTTGCCGACATAGAAAAAAAGCCGCTCCGACTCTTCACCGGGGAGATTCGGGTCGGCCACGTCCGGTATCAGGTACGAATAAAACACCCATCCCTGATCGAGTCGTCGAAGCAGGTCATTGCCGATCTCGATGCGCTCGCCATTGGGGCTGACAGGATCCTCCACGGTATGCTTGCTGTCGGCAAAATCGAGCGCCTCACCCAGCGCACTGCAGCCGCGCCAGTTGGGCCAGAATTCGCTGTATTGGTCCAGGCCGGGATATTTGATCCAGGTCACCAGTGCCTCGGTGCCCAGCTTGTCCAGGTCAATCCAGTTTTCCGGTTCAAGACCGATGACGGTCGGGGCAGGTAAAGGCATGGGGAAGCCTCCTTTTTCAATGGTGTCATGCATGGCCCCCACTGATGCGTCAGGGGCAGAGAAGCAGAGTTGTACGCCTGAGAGGCCGCCTGGGGTACTAGTACAAACGCTAGGTTTCCGGGGGGCGGGGGGCGGGTATGGTGTGGATCTACACACGTGCCGGCGCCAGCGGCATGGCTCCCCGTCCTATTGAGTCGTGATGGCAGGCCTGTAGCCGGCAACAGTTGCTGGCCTGCGCAGGCGCGCCCCACTCAAGCAAGGGTTTCTTCCATGACTGCCTCCACCTCTGTCCACTCCAATGCGCTGAACTTCATGAGCCTGCTGGACAATGCCGTTGACCCGCGCACCGGTCAGTACACGGTTTCAATCAAGCTGCCGGAGCTGGCCACCAATGACTTGCGCGGCCCTCATGTGCCGCTGGCACTGGGCTACGACCCGCTCAACCGGCTCGACACCGGTTTCGGGGTGGGCTGGAATCTGCAACTCTCGCAGTTCGACCCCAGGAACCGGGTCATCGCGCTGAGCACCGGCGAAACCTTCAAGGCCTCCATCGACGGTGATAACGGCCGGCTGCTGATGCCAGAGCAAAAGCTGGACAGTTTTCGCCTGTACATGATCAACGCCGTCCGCTACGAGGTAGTGCACAAGTCGGGGGTGGTCGAGGTGTTGGGCATGAGAGGCGACAACGAGCATGGCCTGTTCGTGCCGGTGGAAATCCATTCGCCCATTGGCCACCGGGTCACGCTCGAGTACTCGAGCCACGCAGGCTACCCGCTACTCAATCTGATCAAGGACGCCGCCGACAACACGGTGCTGCGGATAAGGCGCACCACATACGACGTGGAAGTGCAAGTGCAGCCCTACGCGGGGCCTGCAGGCACGCCCCTGGCGAGCTTTGTCATGCGCCTCGATGGCAGGCAACAGGTGACCCACCTGGTGCTGCCCACGGAAAACCAGGCCTGCTGGCGTTTTCAGTACAGCGAGGTGCTGGCGCACTGGTGCATCACATCGGTGGACACCCCCACTGGCGCCCACGAAGACCTTTACTACCTGGAGAACGGGGATCAAGGCCATCAGTTTCCGCGCAACAGTGGCCGTGCTTCATTGCCCAGAGTGACCCGTCATGTGCTGACACCGGGCGCAGACCAGCCTGCGGTGCAGGTGCGCTACAGCTATCCGGGCTCTCATAACTTCCTGGGGTCGGGTATGGATGTGATCTGGGACGACAGCGGCCTGGACAACATGTATCAACAGCCGGGTGTCTACCTCTACAAGAGCACCGAAAGTCTGTATCAGAACAACACCGAGGTACGCCGTATCGAACGCACGTTCAATCAGTTCCATTTGCTGATCCTGCAAGAGACCACCCAGGGCACGACGATCCAGACCATTGAAACCGAGTACCACATGGACCCGAACGCGCTTTTCCGTGACCAGGAAAATCAGTGCCAGTTGCCCAGGCAGATCAAGACCCAGTGGAAACTGAGCAACGATACGGGGCACTTTCGTGAGGAGATCGTGGCCACCACGTTTGACGAACACGGCAATCTGATCCGCGAGCTGAAAGCCAATGGCATTGAAGAAGTCCATACCTGGTACCCCGCTGACGGCAGCGAAGACGGCTGCCCGGCGTACGCTGACAACTTCGTGCGCTATCGGCAGAGCACCACCGTAACCCCGGCAAACAGCACAAAAGCCACACCGACGCTGTGTACCCGGTACCGCTACACGGCTTTACCGGTGCTGACCGGCAGCCGGCGGCCCTCATGGCTGACACGGGAAAGCGAAAGCCAGTGGCGCGTGGATGGCGAAGAAAAACGGTTGCAACACCATGCCTTCAGTTACAGCGACACGCCTGACAATCCGCTTACCCACGGCCAGGTGAGCCGTGAAACCGTGACGCTGAACGGGTTGTCGACCTTCAGCGACTACCGCTGGCGCAAACTGGCAAACCCGGACCTGAGCCAGCCGCGGGTAGAGACCACGCAGACGGTGACCTGCGATTTCGACGCTACCAGCAAGGTTATGGTCCGCGAGCAATCTACCCTGACCGGGCTGGAAACCTCGACCCTGGTCGACGGGGTGAACATCGTTTATCGCTACGACCCGCTCGGTCGGGTGATCGAGGAGACCATCGCCCCTGAAACTCCGGATGCGGCCAGCCGCACCTATAGCTACTTTCTGTGCGCCAACACCGGCGAAAAGGCCGAGCAAACCGTACGCAATGCTCGCCAGGTCCGTACCCGCACGGTGCTGGACGGCCTGGGGCGGGCCGTGCTTGAAGCCCGCGACAGGGTCGACAGCGACGCCTCCACCCAGATGCGCACAGTCTACGAAGCGAGGTATAACGCCTTGGGCCAGTTGCAACAACAGACCCACTACGACTGGCATGACGGCCAGTCGCTTGCACTGGACACAGAATTTGCCTACGACGACTGGAACGAACAGCGCTGTGAAACCGGCCCCGATGGCATCGCCCATCACAAGGTCACCTACCCGACTGGCACACCAGGGTCAAACGGTCCGATCCAGCGCACCTGGATACAAAGCCCGGGGGCACAGGGCGAGATCAGCAGCCTGACCGAGACCTGGATGAACCTGTTTGGCAAACCCTCTAAAATCCGCGCCCTGAGTCGTGTTGAAGAGGCACAAAGCCGGGCACTTGTGGAGGTCGAAGTCAGCCGCGAGGACCTGATTTATGACGGCCTGGGGCGCTGCATCGAGCAACACGACGAGCTCAGGCTGGTGACCCGGTTCACCTATGACGAGTGGTCACGCATGACCGAGACCCGCCTGCCGGACCAGACCCTGGTGCGTCGTACTTACGCGTTGCACAGCGCAGAGGAACTGCCCGTCAAGATCGAGGCCGGGGATACGGTCGATACACTCATCACGGTGGGCGAGCAGGACTTCGACGGGTTGGGCCGCGTGACCCGCCTGAGCGTCGGCCCGCGCACCGAGCGCTTCAGTTATAACGCCGGCGAAGACCCGATCAGCCAGCGCATCACGGCTGCCGGCACCGTGCTGGATTACACCTACAACCTGCAACTGACCAGCGAACCGACGGCCATCATCGCTGACAACGCACCGAGCGCCCGCTTTGAGTATGACCCTACCAGCGCGCGGATAACCTCGGCGCACAATGCTCTGGGCCAGCGCGAATACACCTACGACATTCAGAACCAGTTGCGCGTCGAACGCTGGATCGACGCCGCCGGGGACCGCTGGGAAACCCTGTATGGAAACTCTCTGCAAGGCCGGCCACACACGCGCACCGAACTCAAGCGCCCCGACAGCAATGGCCTGGAAACGGAGTACACCTACGACACGGCCGGCAGGATCGAGACGGTCAAGCAGGACGTCCTGAGAACCACGCTGGCGTACAACACACTGGGCCAGGTGTGGCGTACCACCACCCAGGATCTGGCAGCCGATACCCGTGTGGTGATCGAACAGACGTATGACGATCAGGGCCGCGAAATCAAGCGAACCCTGAAAGGCACCCATCACCCTCTGCAAACCCTGACGCAAAGCTGGCGCGTCGATGGCTTGCTGGACAGTCGGCAGTGGTTACAGGGCACAGTGAATCTGTTGAGCGAAACCTTCGAGTACGACATGCGGGGACGTCTGGAGATCCATACGTGCACAGGAAGCCAGTTACCCAGGGACGAACTGAACCGGCCATTCACCCAGCAGGCATTCCACTTCGATGCGCTGGATAATCTGCTGATGGTAGGTACGACACTGGAGGGCATCGATCGCCCCGAGCTGACCTCGTTCGACTATGACGAGCCCGGGGCGCCTTGCCAGTTGACGGGGGTGCGCTACAGCCCTGCCCGCCCCGAGGGCAACACGCTGTTCCGCTATGACGACAACGGCAACCAGCTCAATGACCGCCAGGGCCAGGCCCTGAGCTATGACACTCTGGGCCGGCTGACCGGTATTCAAAGCCCTGAAGGCCAGGCCGTGGGCCGCTATGGCTATGACAGTCACGATCAATTGGTGACGTCACAACAAGGCAATGCGGCGGCAACCCTGCGTTTTTATCAGGACAACGATCTGAGCTGCGCCGTGCAGGGTGACCGGCAGGTTCGTCTGCTGCACGGCCCACAAGGGGTGGCAGGACAGCAACAGGTCGGCGACGATTCGCAAAACCTGCTGTTGATGGGCGATGCCAATGGCAGCGTGCGCGTCGAACAGCAGGTCGATGCCGTGCGCACGGCCGTTTATAGCGCCTATGGCGAGCGTTACAGCAGGCAGCCCTTGCAGAGCCTGACCGGCTATAACGGCGAAGTGCAGGACCCGGCCAGTGGCTGGTATTTGCTGGGCAAGGGCTACCGGGCTTATGAGCCGGGCCTGATGCGCTTTCACAGCCCCGACTCGCTGAGCCCGTTCGGCAGCGGCGGGCTCAACCCTTATACCTATTGCCTGGGCAACCCGATTGCCCTGCGCGACCCGACCGGGCATCGGGTCACCGGGTCACGCGTGCGATTGAGCGGGGTGGGCATGGGGGGCAGCGCCGTGCTTTACAACCGCAATATGGAGAACTACGGCGGCGGCGGCGGTTGGGGAATCTTGACGTGGGCGCTGATCGGGTTCGCGGCGATCATTACCGTGGGGGGGATCGCTGCCACGATTATCACCTTCGGTGAAGCCTTCCCGTATGCGTCGGGTGCGATCGCCGGGACGGTAGGGGCCGCCACGGCAAGCGCGACCGGTTCTACAGCCGCAGGCGTAGCGGCAACCGCAGTCGTTTCATCGGTGATAGGTGCAACAACAGCGGCTGCGGGCACGGGGGCAACGTACGGAACGCTGGCGGCGGTTGTCACGTTCGCCTCCCTGGCGGCTTCCGAAGCCGCTGGCGTTGCCTCGTTCGGGTTGAGTACCGCCGGGATGGCCATGAGGAATCGGCAGCTCATGCAGTTTGGCGATCATCTGGGCTATGCGTCAATGGCGCTTGGATTGTCAGCGATGGCCGTTGGTATTGGCAAAGGGATAATGAAGCGTTTGAGTAAAGGTATTGCCGATGAAGTTGCGGCCAACGCCAAGCCGATGAGTTCCTCACTCCGGACTGTAATAATTCCCATGAACGTAGGGGGTAGTGCCAGTGTGCTCCGTGATTTGCGCTCGGCACCTGGTGTCCCAAGTTTTGCAGCGCAACCACAGTGGACGCAAGCCATAGGAGCCAGACCTTTGAGATTATGGAGAAACACCGACCTAATGCTTCCAGCCGTAGGCGGTGAAAAAGTGTTTCGGAAGTTTAAATACATGATGAAAACTTCTCATTCCAATCCAGCCAACGTACGTGGCTAACAAGCAGGATCACCTGGCGACTGCGCGCGCCGTGGCGGCGCGCGCTCTCCTGCAGGGTCAGTCATTCCGACAGAAACTATAGGAATATTCCTACATAGCGTGGCGGCTTACATGGCTATTCAATGCCTATCTCAACCAAACCTTGCCCTCTAAACTCCCGCCCCGTCATGACGTAACACAGATAACGCTTCCAACTAACATAAATAGTTACATCATTTGCAGATGTCACCAGACATATTGCCAAGGATTTATCGTGATCAAAAATATCCATGCACTGACTCTCGGTCTGGCCGCTGCGCTGGGCGGTACTTCGGCGTTCGCCAATACGGGCACCATCAACTTCGAAGGACAGATCACCAGCAGCACCTGCCCCATCGAAGTCGTCAACCCGGGCGACGGCGCCATTGGCGGCCTGGTGAAAATGGGTTCGATCGACGTGACTCGTTTCACCGCCATCGGCACCGAGCTGAGCGGCAAAAGCTTTGCCTTACGGGTGACCGACAATGGCTACTGCGGCCTGACCGGTGCCAATAGTGCGGCCAAGGTGACCTTCAACGGACTGAGTGACATTTCCAACAAGTATTTTGCCATTACTCCAACGGCCGATGGCGCGACCGGCGTGGCCATCGTCATCAAGGACAAAACCGGCGTGTCCCTGGACCCAGGCAGCCAGTCGGCCGCCTATGACCTGATCGAGAACGGCACTACCGACATGATTTTCAACGCTTACTACCGTTCGCTGACCGCTTCGGTGGGTGCCGGCACAGCATCGGCCGACGTGCAATTCGTCGTCGCCATCAACTGACCCTTGACCAACGCCCATGTACACCGCGCCACTGGCCCGCTGTGCATGGGCATCCTGCCTGTTGCAAGGAACGTACACTATGTTCGCCCAGCCCAGACTGCTGACCTGCGGTCAGCTTTTGCCCGGCCTCTGCCTGTCTTTCGCACTGCTGGTCGCCGACATGCCTGCCAGCGTCGCAGCCTTGTCCATCAGTGCCACGCGGGCGGTGTTCCACAGCGACAAACGCAGCGTCTCGCTGGTGGTCGCCAACCCCAGCAACCGTCCGTTCGCGGTACAGACCTGGGTCAATACCCAGGCCGACGACGACACCACCGCCGTGCCGTTCATCCCCACCCCGCCGCTGTTTCGTCTCGACCCCGGCAAAGAGCAACAGGTGCAGATCAACGGCCTGCCCAATGCACTGCCCGACGACCGTGAATCGCTGTTCTATTTCAATGTTCAGGAAATACCCCAGGCCCATGGTGAAGACGGCAATGTTCTGAACATCGCGCTGCGCACCCGCATCAAGCTGTTCTATCGGCCGGTGTCGCTCAAGGACAGCCCGATGGCACGCCTCAAGGACCTGCAATGGTCGATCCGCAAGACCAACGGCCAGACCCTTCTGGTGGCACACAACCCCACGCCGTTTCATGTGTCGTTCTCACACCTGGAGGTCACCGGCCACGGCAAGCACGAAAGGCTCAAGGCGGCCGACATGCTCGAGCCCATGACGTCCCGCTCATACCCGCTCGAGACGACCCGCCCCGGCACCGGGCTTACCGTCGTGTATACGGCAATCAATGACTATGGCGGCTACAGCCTGCCCTTGACCTTGCCGATTCAAGTCACCCCCTGATCGACACAATCGATCTTCAGGAATACCTCATGATGTTTTTCCTCGGATGTGCTCCTCGGCGCCTGCGTGTCTGGCCGCGCCCGGTTCACTGGCTGTGCCTGAGTGCGACCACGCTGCTGCTCGAAGCGAAAGCGGCGCAGGCCACGCAAAAACTCGAATTCCAGTCTGGCTTCATGCGCCAGGGCACCGCCCATGCCCCCAACGCAGGCATTCAGGCGCTCAGTGGCCTGGGCCGCGGCCATGAACTGGCACCGGGGCCGTATCGGGTGCGCATCACCGTCAATCGTGAGTACGTTGGCGAGCATGAACTGCACTTTGAACACAGCGACAACGACGAACACCTGCTGCCGTGCCTGAAGCCTGCGCTGCTGGAACAAATGGGCCTGCGCCTGCAAAGCCTGGCCGAGCCACTTGACCCAAACGCTCCGTGCCTGGACCTGCCGCTGCGCATGCCCCAGGCCCGTGTCGACTTCGATGCCGGCAAACTGGCGTTGTCGATTTCCGTCCCGCAGATTCACATGAACCGCACTATGGCCGGCCAGGTCGACCCCGCTCAATGGGATGAAGGCATCAATACGGCGTTCATCCATTATCAGGTCTCGGCGATGCAAGGCGTGAACCGCAAGGGCGACACACGCACCAGCGACGATGTGTATCTCAATTCCGGCATCAACCTGGGCGCCTGGCAGTTGCGCAGCAACCAGTCGCTGCGCCAGAACGAATATGACAAGCGCACCTGGAGCCGGGCCTATGCGTATGCCCGGCGCGATCTGCCCGGTACCCGGGCCGCCCTGACCGTGGGCGAGGCGTTCACCGGCGGCGAGGTGTTTCGCAGCCTGCCGATCAAGGGCCTGATGATCAGGTCGGACCCCGGCATGCTGGCCGACAACCTGCAAGGCTACGCACCGGTGGTGCGGGGTGTGGCACTGAGCCGGGCCAGGCTCGAAGTCCTGCAAAACGGCTACCCGATCTACTCGACCTGGGTCAGCGCAGGCCCCTATGAAATAAACGACCTGGCCACCTCGGGCAGTGGTGAACTGGAAATCGTCCTGACCGAGGACGATGGCCAGGTACGGCGTTTTACCCAGCCCTTTTCGACCATCAGCAATCTGTTGCGCCAGGGTGTCTGGCAGTACAGCGCCGCCCTGGGGCGTTATAACGGCGCCAGCGATGCAGCCGACCCGCTGCTCTGGCAAGCCACACTGGCCATGGGGCTGGGCGGGGACTCGACCGTGTACGGCGGGCTTCTGGCCAGCGACTTCTATCGCGCCACCAGCCTGGGGCTGGCCCGCGACCTGGGTTCGATAGGCGCCGTGGCGTTCGATGTCACCCGCTCCGATGCCGACACAGGCACCGCGAACAGTTCTTCTCAGCAGGGCATGAGTTATGCCCTGCGTTACGGCAAGGCCTTTGCCAGCCACACCACCCTGCGTTTCGCCGGCTACCGTTACTCGACCGAGGGCTATCGGGATTTCGATGAGGCCGTACGTCAACGCGATGACCCTGAGCGGTTCCGTGGCAGCCGCCGCAGCCGCCTGGAGGCTTCGGTGTATCAACGGCTGGGTGAGGCCAGCAACCTGGGGCTGACGCTGTCCGAGCAGGACTATTGGCGCACCGACTACCGTCAACGCCAGTACCAGCTCAATTTCAGCACCCGCCACAATAAGGTGACTTACAACGTTTACGCCTCGCAGTCGTTAAGCACGCTACGCGGCACTGACCGGCAATTTGGTCTGAGCCTCTCCATGCCACTGGACTGGAAGCACGCCGGCAACGCCACCTTCGACCTGCGCAACGATGGCGAGCGCTACAGCCAGCATGCCCGGGTCAGTGGCAGCCTGGACGAAAACCGCCTCAGCTATCAGGTCGGTGTCAACAATGATGCCAACAGAACCCGATCGACCTCGCTTGCAGTGGGTTATCAAGGCGCCTTGGCCAGCGTCGGTGCAGGCCTGACCCAAGGCAGTGACTACCGCAGCGCATCGCTCAATGCCAGCGGTGCCCTGCTGCTGCATGCCGACGGCCTGGAACTGGGTTCAAGCCTGGGCGAAACCAACGCCCTGGTGCACGTACCCGGCATTGCAGGCATAGGCGTGGACAATGCAATCGGTGCCCGGACCAACCCCCGAGGCTTTGCCCTGGTGCCGAACCTGCGCCCCTATCGCAGCAACGCGCTGGTGCTGGGCACCGATCAGTTGGGACCCGAGGTCGAGATCGACAATGGCGTTACCCAGGTGGTGCCCAGACGTGGCGCCGTGGTCAAAGCCACATTCGATGCGCGCAAGGTCAACCGGCTGGTGATCACCGCCCGCACGGCCACAGGCCTTGCCCTGCCCTTCGGCGCGCAGATCAGCGATGCACAGGGTCAAGTGCTCGGCATGGCCGGGCAAGCCGGACAGATCATGCTGTCCACCGGCGACCAGCCCCAGGTGCTCGATGCGCGCTGGGGCGATGACCCACACCCGCAGTGTCGCTTGCACATCGACCCGCAGACCATGCAGCCGCGTGACGGCTATCGCTTGCAAACACTGACCTGCCACCCGCTTCACAGCGTCACGAACGACAACACGCCAGGAAATCATCCATGAAATCAAGCAAACGCCTTGTTCTGCGCTGCCTGGCCGTGGCCATGGCCAGCCAGGCTTCGTGGGTAATGGCGCACCCTACTGACGATTGCCACTGGGCTTACGGCGGCGGCCCTATGGTTTTGGTGAGAAACACAGGCACTGTCTACGTGCCACGCGATGCGGCGCCAGGCGCGATCATCGGCCAAGTGGATGTGCATGGTGGTGCTACCAGCCCGCCCAACGAAGTCCATTGCTGGAACATTTTGCCCAGCACCCGGACTCTGGAATTCCATGCACGGGCCACAGCGCCGATTTTTCCCTCGCCCCTGCCACCGATCAATGGCGAGGACGTGACCGGCAAGGTGCTGCAAACCAATATTCCGGGGATCGGCGTGCGGATCAAACTGCTCGCCCCCTATGACGGGACCTCGGGTTCCAACGCCTTTATTCCGACCAGTACGCCCACTGTGCCGTTCAGTGCCGAACGGCCGCCGTTACCCAATATGCTTGTTGCGGTGCGGATTGCCGGTGCAATCCACAGGTACACGCTGATCAAGACCGGGCCGATTGCCCCCGGCCCTCATCAGCTGGACGGCAGTGAGCTGGTCAGCGGGTATGTCACGACCCTTGACAAGGTCTGGGGCCTGGGCCTGACCGGCACTGTGATCCAGGCGCAGTGCAGTGTTGGCGTCAATCCGGTCAGCGCCGACCCGGTACAACTCGGCGAATGGGATACCAGTGACTTCACAGGCCCCGGTTTTACCACCACAGCCGTACCCTTCAGTATTGCCCTGAGCAACTGCGAAGCCGACGCCAGCGGCGGCAATGTCGCCACGGCGCATATTCGCCTGGACGGCATCAACGGCTCGCAGCCTGTTGGTCCGGCCGGTAGCGGGGTGTTCAGCCTGACCACCGATTCGATCGCCGCAGGCATGGGCATCCAGGTGCTCAAGGCCGATGGCATCACCCCGGTGGCGTTGAATACCGACGTTCCGATCCTGCCTGTTACACCCGGCAATGTGGCCTTGCATTTCAATGCCCGCTTCTACCAGACGGCGGCTACCCGGGACTTGCGACCGGGCCTGGCCAAAGGCGCCTTGAGTTTCACGGTGACCTATAAATGAACGGCAGCGGCAGGTCAGGCGCTAGGCCGTGATGGTGGGTTTGGGGATGCGGCACCTTATCCACTTCTGCTGGTTATCGAAACTGACTTCGGCCATCAGACTCGCCGTCTCGCCTCTGTCGATGCGCGCCAGTTCCGTCCCGGCGATGCGTCCGGCGGGCACGCTTGCGCTGGCCCCATCCACAGCCTGAGAGACCACGACCTGAATCCTGTGTGTCTGCCCGCCACCATAGCCTTCCACCGTGACCCTGATAAACTGCCCTGCGCCCATGAACGGCCACCTGGGCAGGGTGAAATTGGCATACCCGCCTTTGCTTGCAACATAGGCCAGGCTGATGCTGCCGCCTTGCACGCAGTCGCATTGCAAGGTTGGCATCCCGTCCGGCACGGAGACGGTCAACTCCGACTTGACAGACTGTGGCGGGGTGGGTGCGCCGGGGTCAACGATCTCGTAATACACCTTCACGGTCTTGCCAAGCTGGAAAGCCAGCTTGTCTTTGGGAATCTTGTAATTGAGCGTACCGGCAGGCTCGGGTGCAACGCTGCAATAAGCGCCCGGCGTGCCCGGCTCATCCCACTGAACGAAGGCCTGCTCGATAGGGTCCAGTGCCTCTGTCGGTACCACCACTGTCGCACCATTGGGTGCGGTCGCAGGATCCAGGGTCCAGTAAGCACCGCTGCCTGCTGCATGCATGATACTGGGAGGTGTCCTTTGCAAAGGAGCGACCCTTGCGGTCAGTTCTATTGGTGTCGCAAGGCTTGATGCGTTGCCGGTACGATCAGTAATTTCATAGCTCGCATAGCGCTTGCCATCCCGGCTTTCACGGATATACAGCCCGGGAAACACAATGTCGATGGGCTTGCCGATGTCATCTCCGATCAGCGTGCAGGTACCGGCCGTTTCCCTGCCGTCCATACGGGTACTCCAGTAGAAGGTGATCACATCACCGGGTTGGGGAGTGGTATACACGGGCACACGGGCAGTCAGTTTCTCGCCATTGCGTTTGAGCCAGGCGTCGCTGACGCCGCCACTGACGACCTCGGCATCGAAGATCAATTGAGAATTGGCATTCAAGACGGGTCCTGTCTTGTCGATGATGATCGTCAGGACTTCCGAGGGCGTGGTCACTTCATTGGAGGTGATCACGGTGTAGCACAACGCGTGCTCACCTTCCCTTTGCAAGTAGGCTTTCGGGACCATGAAGTACAGATCCTGAGGCTGAACCTCATCGTTCCAGGTCTTGCTCAGGGGTGTCTCATTACCCCAGAACAGGGTAAGGGTCTCAGGATACTGCAGGCTGGGCGACGAGTTGTCCCACATGGGAACGTCGACCTGCAGAGAATCGTTCCAGGCATCAAGGCGCAAAAAAGCAGGGTCGCCCTCGTCTATGGCCTCGATCAGCCCCTCGATTGTCGGCGGATCAAGCAGGTCCAGTGACGTGTCGCCGCCAGCCAGGCGGCGCTTGAACCAGTCAATCAGTGTGAAGATGTGCATGGGTCGTCCTCCGTGACGAATAAGTGTGTTTGCGCTTGTACCCGGCAGTACACACCCGAAGCCAAAGACTCGCTACTGGCAGATCTGCGAGGTTGTACTGACAGGTATGGCCGACCGGCCACGCTGTGTGGCTGGCACAGCGCGGCCGGCTAACGGCTACCAGTCGTAACGCAGTCCCAGATTGGCACCCCAGGGTTGTTCGATGCGCTCACCGTGGCTGTACTCGAAGTCGACATGCAGCGATAAACGCTCGTTCAAGGCCAGCGCTACACCTGCGCCCAGTTCGCCCCGCGACCCGGACAGGTCGTTGTTGAACGTGTTGTCGTTGACACGCACTTGATTGGTTTTCACGAACTCATGGGCAAGCGCTGCACGCACGTAAGGCTGCAGCGTACTGCCCTGCCCCAGCGCAATATCGCGTCCCAGGGTCGCGCCCGCCTTGGCCAACAGGGAGCGTGCGCTGTCACCTTGGGCTTTCAGACCGTTATCGAGGGTGTATGTCTTGCCTTGCACGGCCAGTGCCGCCACCTGCGCATAGGGTTCGACGAACCAGCCCCGATTCAGGCTCAGGTGCCGACCGAACTCCAGCGAGGCACCGCCGCCCCAGGCCTTATAGTCGCCATGGGTCTGTTTGCCGTCACTGAGGTTGACCTCGGAGGCGTTGTCGAACCGGTTGATCTTGAGCACGCCATCGAAGTAATAACCCGATGCGCTGTCGAGCCAGGTGAGGTAGGCACCGGTGTAATAACTGTCGACTTCACCGGAGGTACCGCGCCCCAGATTCAGGTTCGACTGGCTGGTGCCGGCCATGATCCCGGCCAGCCATTGCCCGTCGCCCAGGGGTAACGCCGTGTCGGCGCCCAGCGACACGCCTTGCTGGTTTTGCCGGTAGCCCACCCCCGAGGCGGTGTCGACATCGAAGCGGTTGGCATACGAGCGCATCCACAGCCCAGGCTGGGCGCCGTGATGGCGCAGCTCGCCCATGCGCGTGCGCAAGGTGCTCAGCTCGCCATACCAGACGGTCGGGGCGGTATTGAACAGGGCGATCACCGAAGCGGCACCGGGGCTGACCGTGCGCGTGGTCGTGTCCAGGTACCAGTTGTTGTCCTCCTGTTCGACAAGGTCGTACGACCAGGTGCCTAGATCGACCGCGCCGCCGGCCAGGCTGAAGCGGGCATCGCCGGCGGCGGCATGCACCACCTGCAGACGGGTGTCGACCAGCGGATCACTGCCGGTACTGGCGATCAACAGGGTGTGGTTGCCGGTCGCACTGCCAGTGATATCGAGAAAGTCGTTTTGCGCCTGGCCAAAATCGACATCCATTTTGAAGATGCCATTGCCGGACAGATTGGCCACGCTCAAGCGGTAATAGTCCGTGGCGCCGCCAAACTGGATGGCGCCACCGTCCATGCTCAGGTTTTGTACCTGACCGTTCTCGATCATGTTCCACTGGCCCTGGCTGTTCAGCGCCAATTGCGCGACGTTTTCCAGACGCCCGGTCAGGCTGGCACGGTTTTGCAGGGTCAGGCTGGCGCTGCCGCCCTCGGCGACGCGCACGTCACCGGTGAGGTGGCTGTTATCGACGGTCATGTTGACGGTCGAACCGCTGTCGGCCTCGAGGATATTGCCGTTGCCACCGGTCAGGGTCGAGCCGTTGCCGATATGGAGGTTGGCCTGGGCGGGGTTGGTATTGGCTTGAAAGACAATGGCCGCACCTTCAATACCTGTGACGTGGCTCGCATCCAGCGCCAGCTCACTGAAGCCTGGGCGCGCCGCATCGCCGAGTATCTGGATACCGCTCTGCTGGCCGGTGATGCTGCTGGCGTTCGTCTGCGCCTTGGCAGTGCCGCTCATTACCATGCCGATGCCCTGCGGACCGGTGGCCGACACTGTGGTGCCGTTCAGGCTCAGGATGCTGAATGAACTGATCGAGACCCCAATGCCCATCGCGGTAATAGTGCCGCCGTTGACTTGCGCCCTGGAGGGCACCAGCAGGTCTGAGTTATAAACTAGCGACAAACCATGAGTCTGACCGTTGAGCACACTGTTGGTGATAACAGCCTCGCTGCCATTCAACTGCACGGCTCGACGGCTGAGTGCATTGACAGTGCTGTCATTGAGCAAGAGCCTGGCGCCGCTGATTGTAGTGATGTCATAGGCCGTGGCGTTATTGGCCGTTAGCGTTCCCGTGCTGTCTATTTGATAACTCTGCGTCAGTGTATTTGCATCGACCGTCACAGGCTCTCTGATCTGGAGAGCCCAGACTTGGGCACTCCAGACGACAACCGGCAGACAGACGGCAAATTTTAACGCCCGCGCGATGGGATTCAAGATAACCCCGTGTTTGACAACCATATCGAGAACCTTCTGAGCACTACATTGAAGTAAGTCGGTGCACATGCACACACTAAAACTGACGCCCCTGGAGCGCGGCCGGGATACTACATGCTCAAGACTATTACCAGTGTAGGAATATTCCTAATAGTAGGCAGGACTATTCCGACAAAGAGTGCCTGTCTTGATTGCCTGTAGCCACCAAGGCGAGCGACCGATCATTCTTCAATAAATACCCAGCGATTCACTTTCGTTACATGAACTGTCAAATAGTTGTTACGTTTCAATCCACTGCTCAAGGAAGCGGACAGGTACCGGCGGCATCCCACATGCCCACTCTGGCCTCCTTGACTTCAGAGGTAATCGTCTCGCCTTGGGCATCCTCATATTCATAATACGCACGCCCCCGCCCGGTGGGATTAAGCGGGCCATCATAGGTCGGGAGTAAATGAGTGGTGTAGGGTTCGACAAACCAGGTAAATCCGGTCAATGGCTTATCAGTGCCCAGAGTGAAGGTCTGGCGCTTTCCAGCACTGGCGACCACGTCCTCGCCTGTCTCCCCCTTTAATGCGACCCATACCAGAGTAACTTTTTCTCCCAAAGCCCGAAACTTCGACAGATCAGGAACACTTACCCGCACAGCGGGCTCTTGACGCAAAGGCACAAGAGGATCGATAAACAACGAGTTGCAGTTCAGAAAACCACGAGGTGAAACCCCTTGAAACTCGGGTGCATCAGGCGTAAAGGTAACGGCATCGACATTGACCTTTGTGTAGACTGGACGCTGGTAATTGTCAGAACCTGGCGCATGAATACGGTAGTGCACGAGCACTTCCGGGTCATTACCCGCCACTTCGATATATTTCCAGGGAATTACAACGCTGATCTCGTCGGGGTAAACATCGGTGTCCTGGATTATATGAACCGCTTCAACGACTTCTTCAGCCCCCCAGAAAAAATCGACGACCTCACCCTCGTTAAGCGGGGTATACAAATCGAACTTGAGGTCGGCGGGCAGTCCCCCATCTGCGCGCACCAGTGTATTGAGCGCTGGCGTGCCGCTTCTGCCAAAGACCCTGGCAGGCGTCAGCTCAGGCGTTTCCGGATCGGGCCAGTCGGGATCGGGATCGGGTTGCGGGTCGGGACCAATCGTTGAAAAATCGACCTGTATAGACGTTGACTTGACCTCGGAAGGCTTGTGACCACGCAGCACGCGATAGCTGACATTAGTGGACTGCTCACCACCGGCCACGCGGTTATATTCATCGCGCAGCACAAGGCGGGGTACTGGTACCTGGATCGGAAATCTGGGTAATGATCCTACTTCGACGGAGCCCAGAACAGTGCTACCCCAGGTCACCTCGATGCGGTCGGTGCTTTTATGGTTATCGAAACTGCGTATATCGACTGTGACACCTTCTCGCGCATCGGCCAGGTCCAGCAGGTCAGGGGCAATGGCAAGGGGCACGACAGGGTCCTGCAAGTTGTCGGGCAGGACGCCCAGAGCGACATCAATCCGGGCATAACCCGATATGGGCGAGCGGTTACCGGCCTTGTCGAACAGCAGGTAAAAGGCGTAGTAGTCCTTGTCCAGAGACGCACTGATCAGGGCGCGTGGATAATCGACCACTCGGTTCGCATTCAGCGGACCAAAATACACTGGATCCGGCAGATCCACAGGGTCAGAGGGCAGCGGCGTAGCCAACCAATACAGCGCGACCTTGTCACTGACAGCAGGATTGTCGTACGCCGGCAATGTGCCCTGCAGATTACCGGGGTTGGCCGTCAGGTACTCTTCCGTCAGTTCGGCGGTCGGCAGGCTCATCGCCTCCGGCTCAAGGTGGTCCCAGGGTGGCGTCGTGTCGCAAATCAGGGAAATCTTGCCGGACGGCCTTTCCACATCATTTTCGGTCAGTACCGTGTAACGCAAGTGGTAGGGGCCATCCGGTTTGAGCGCTGCATTAGGTACGCTTAACAACAATGGAAAAGTGGTGTCAATTGACACATCGGCCTCATCGACCGGCTCATACTCACCGTCGGCGGGGTTGTCACCGGCGGCCCACAGCAGGGTCAGTATCTGGGTCTTGCCGGGAAGCGTAGGCAGCAGGTCCCATTCCGGTATATTCACGGGAAGGTCGCCAGCCTTGATTTTCGGGCCATCCAGGGTTCCATCCCCTGTATCCCGAACCCAGGCACTATCCACGACCGGATCCGCAAGATCTGCGCGACTTTGCGCCGCTCTGCGCGTTTTCTCCAGCCGGTACTCGTCGCGTACCCTGCGTGCCTCTTCAAGGTCATGTTGTGTCTTTGCATTCGCCATCTGTCTATGCTCCTGCCGATTGATTGTTCTTCCTGAACATTGCGTGGCGGTCCATCGACTGCTGGCCGGATCGCCGACGTTCGATTGAACACCGGTTGGTGCTGCTGGAACACTCTCAGGATTACTAGGTAGACAAATGCACAATTGTGGTCTCTGCGCCGACGGTCGTGGCGCCATGTGTCAGCTCTGATACATTGGCGACATGCCCGTGACAATCGCCGACGGCAAGCTTGCGCACCGCTCGCTGCCCCTGTGCCGGGCGAACCGTTGATCTCCACCGGCAGCCAGTCATGGCGGCACTTCCAGGCACCCGACGCATATGCAAGCACTCACCGACACGCCCGCCGACGACATAACCCCCGAACAACGCTGGACCACCCGTGCGCTGATCGTCGACGACGATGTCGCGATCCGCGAACTGCTGTGCGACTACCTGGCACGCTTCAATATCCAGGCCCGTGGCGTTACCGACGGCGTGCAGATGCGCCAGGCGCTGGCCGAGGACACCTTCGATGTGGTGGTGCTCGACCTGATGCTGCCCGGCGAGGACGGCCTGTCGCTGTGCCGCTGGTTGCGTAGCACCTCGGACATTCCGATTCTGATGCTCACTGCCCGTTGCGAACCCACCGACCGCATCATCGGCCTGGAACTGGGCGCCGACGATTACATGGCCAAGCCGTTCGAACCGCGTGAGCTGGTAGCGCGGATCCAGACCGTGCTGCGCCGGGTGCGCGATGAGCGCAACGACCAGCGCACCACCATTCGCTTCGACGCCTGGCGCCTGAACAGCGTGCTGCGCCAGTTGATCGCCCCCGATGGCCTGGTGGTGCCGCTGTCCAACGCCGAATTTCGCCTGCTGCGGGTGTTTCTCGAACGTCCGCACCGGGTGCTGAGCCGTGAACAGTTGCTCGACGCGGCGCGTGGCCGCTCTATCGAAGCCTTTGATCGCAGCATCGACCTGCTGGTGTCGCGCTTGCGTCAGAAGCTCGGTGAGGACCCCAAGAATCCACAACTGATCAAGACCGTGCGCGGTGAAGGCTACCTGTTCGATGCACGGGAGCTGGCTTGATCCGCGCTGCCGATACCCTGTTTGCCCGGCTGTTTGGTGGCGCGCTGGCCGCAATTTTGCTTGCTCACTTGCTGGCGTTTGCCTGGTTCACCCATTACGGCCCGCCGCCCCCGCCCAGGCCTGAACCACCTGCGGCACAGTCAGGGACCAATGCGCCGCCACAGCGGCCCAAGCCGCCGCTGATCGGCGGCCCGGTGGTGCCGCTGGTGTTTCAGCTGATTACCCTGGTGATCGCGGCCTGGTATGGCGCCAAGGCCTTGAGCCGTCCGGTGCGAAACCTGAGCGAAGCGGCCGAACGCTTGTCGGAAAACCTCGACAGCCCGCCGCTGGCCATTACCGGCCCGCGTGAAGCGCGCAAGGCGGCGCAGACCTTCAACCTGATGCAAGAGCGCATCCGCGAGCAGTTGCAACAGCGCGGGCGCATGCTGGCAGCAGTGTCGCATGACCTGCGCACGCCGCTGTCGCGGCTGAAACTGCGCATCGAGCAGATTGAAGACGAGCGTCTGCACGATCAGATGAGCCAGGACCTGAACGACATGATCGGCATGATCGACGCGACCCTCAGCTACTTCAATCAGAACCGCCAGAACGAAGCCATGCAGCAGTTCGATATTCAGGCGCTGATCGAGTCACTGGCCGAAAATGCCCAGGAAAATGGCGACGATGTGACCTATCAGGGTATTTGCCGGCCGCTCAAGACGCAGCCGATGGCCCTGCGTTCGTGCCTGCACAACCTGATCGATAATGCCCTGCGCTATGCCGGCAGCGCGCATGTCGACATCCTCGACGAGCCCGACCGGGTGCGCATCGCGGTCATCGACAATGGGCCGGGCATTGCCCCGGAGTTTCATGAGACGGTGTTCGAGCCTTTCTATCGCCTTGAAGGTTCGCGCAATCGCAACTCCGGTGGCGTCGGCATGGGCATGACCATTGCCCGCGAAGCGGCGTGGCGAATGGGCGGCGACCTGAAACTGAGCGAAACCCCCGGCGGCGGCCTGACCGCCGTGCTCAGCCTGCCCAGGGCATAAGGTCGCCCTGCTCTTTCGCTACTTGTCTACTGGTAGTTGTGATAGTTGCCACCGTGCGCCGCAGGTGGCAGTTTCTTGCGACGACCCGGCCATCCGGAGGTTGCCAGGTTACTCGTACGCTCAAAGCTCACGGAGGAGCCATGATGACAATTGAATACTTGAAACTTCGGACAGTGCTTGTCGCGCTGATGGCCGGGGTGTTGCTGGGCGGGTGCGCAGGGCCATTGAGGGCTGATGATTCAGCACCTGGTGTAAAGACTGCAGACCCGGGAGGCACCGTAACGCTTTACACTGCACAGGACAATGGTGTGTGGCCGTATAATTGCTCGTTTCCGTTCACCACCAGAACGGTCGTTCTCAACGACAACGATTCCGATACGTTTGGCTGCATGAACGATCAAATCTACGGTTTCAAGCTTACCAATGTCCCATCAGCATCGCGTATCACCTTTTATGACTCAGGAAACTGTGACGACAACAATGATATTGAAAGCTTCATCATCAAGCTGATGACCTATATCAATCCCACCACCATGCTTGAACCTTACAACCTTAAGACCGCGCACCAGAAAGAACCAGGCGACATTTTGGTAGCCGGTGTCCGGATGATGTGGAAAAAGGGACCCAACAGCGACAATGTCAATGGCGAGCTGACGTGCGTCAGGATGGAGCTATCGCCCGCGCCTTAGTAACCCAGGCTGTGCTGGTTGGCGCGACAGTGGTGTAACGCCTGCGATACACAGCCCACATCCCCAGGACAAATCGCACCCTGAGGCTGCACAGGCCGATGCACCGTCATCGGCACCCAGCCAACCAGGGGAGTCAGTCCGATGATCAGTGGAATCGGCAGCAGCAGTTATTCGAGCTATACCAGCACCAGCAGCACCTCCAGCACGCAAAGCCAGCGCTTTCAGGAAGCCTTGCTGAGCAAGCTGGACACCGATGAAGACGGTAGCATCAGCAAGGAAGAGCTCAGTTCCGCCCTGAGCAGCGACAGCAAGGACGGCATCACGGTCAGCCTCAGCCAGGCCTTCAGCAGCCTGGACAGCGACGAAGACGACAGCCTCGACGCCGACGAGCTGGCCGCGCTGACGCCTCCCCCACCACCCCCGCAACAACCGGCCACCGACCTTGCCGACGAACTGTTGACGTCGCTGGACACCGACGGTGACGGCACCATCAGCAGCGATGAGTTGACTGTTGGCTTGACCAATGCCGGCAGCAGCGCCGACAGCAGCCAGGTGTTCAGTGCACTGGACACCAACCAGGATGGCACCGTCAGCCTTGAAGAGCTGACCGCCAGCCTGCAACCGCAGCAACCGCCTGCCGGCCCGCCGCCTGCGCAAACCGCCACCGTCAGCGAGACCGACAGTGCCGCTCTGTTCAGCGCACTGGACACCGACAGCGACAGCACCATCAGTGCCAGCGAGTTGTCGGCGGCGTTGAGCCAGAGCGACAGCAACAGCGAGCAGACCAACAGTAACCAGATCGCCGCCCAGGCGCTGAGCAAGATGATTGCAGCACTGGGCGAGCGTTACGACACCGAAGGCAGCCGCCCGGTGGGCAGGCACCTCGATACCGCCGCATGACCTGACCCGTAGGAGATCAGCCGGCGCCACGGCGCCGCGCTGTCGCGCAGCAAACATTGGATGTAGGAGGGGCCGGTCGGCGTCCCGATCTGCCGGAATGCCGGACCATCGCGATCGGCTGCGTTAGCAGTCGTAAATGTTCAGCGTTTCATAGATTTCTGTGAGCGCTTCGCGCTCAATCGCCAGCAGAGCTGCCTCCTACAGGGTGGTGTTTTTAATTGAATAAAATCAATGAGTTATTTTATGTTTGATGAGAGATCGCCCGTCGCCTTGGCGCCGCGCTGTCGCGCAGCAAACATGGAACCTGTAGGAGGGAGCTCTGCTCGCGATCGACTGCGTTAGCAGTCGTAAATGTTCAGCGTTTCATAGATTTCCGTGAGCGCTTCGCGCTCAATCGCCAGCAGAGCTGGTCGGTCCTACGGGCTCGTCCGGTCGGTCCTACGGCCCTCCTGCACCCAATCGGTCAGCAGGCTGTAGGCCACTGCCAGCAGGGTCGGGCCTATGAACAGGCCAATGAAGCCGAACGCCAGCAGCCCGCCGAACACGCCCAGCAACACGATCACCAGCGGCAGGTTGCCGCCGCGGCTGATCAGGTAGGGTTTGAGCACGTTGTCGACACCGCTGATGATGAACATGCCCCAGATGCCGAGAAAAATCGCCATGCCGTATTCGCCCTGCCAGACCAGCCAGGCGGTGGCGGGAATCCAAACCAGCGGCGGGCCCATGGGGATCAGGCTGAACAGGAAGGTCAGAATACCCAGTACCAGCGCACCGGGAATGCCGGCAATCAGGAAACCAATCAACGCCAGAATGGCCTGGGCGGCGGCGGTGCCGATCACGCCGTTGACCACCCGCTGCACAGTACCCGCCACCAGGTCGAGGTAATACTGGGCACGGTCGCCGATCAGCCGCTCCAGCAGGCTGAGCACGAAGGCCGCCAGACGCGGACCATCGCGATAGAAAAAGAACGCGAAAACGATGCTCAGGGTCAGTTCGAGAATGCCGCCGCCGATCTGCGCACTGCGCGCCAGCAGCCAGTTGCCGACCTGACCCAGGTAGGGCTTGATCGCTGCCATCATCGCCGCGCCTTGCTCGTCGATGGTGTTCCAGAACCCCACCAGCCGTTCACCGACAATCGGAATGCCGGCCAGCCAGTCGGGTGGGTCCGGCAGGCCATCGACCTGCACATCGCGAATCAGATTGGTGGCATCGCGCACGTGATCGGCCAGGTTGAAGCCCAGCCATACCAGCGGTGCGGCGACCAGGATCAGCCAGCACAGGCACATCACCGAGGCGGCAATGGTCTCGCGGCCCTTGAACAGGCGGGTCAGCAGGCGCATCAACGGCCAGCTGGCAAAGGCCAGCACGGCGCCCCAGACCAGCGCCGACCAGAACGGCGCCATCACCCAGAAGCAGGCACCCAGCAGCGCCAGAAGCAGGATCTGCACCAGCATACGGTCGTTATTGAACATCGTTTCACTTACCAGAAAGGTTCAGACAAGGTGCAGCATAGCGGGCGGGCATGACAGCCCGCCGCCTTGATTTAGCGAATGACCTCAAGGGCAAGCCCCGGTTTGTCCGAGGTGCCGGCCTCCAGACGCGCGGCGCGCACGCCTTTGGCGACCAGTGCATCGCGCCAGGCCTCGGCCTGCGCACCCGAGACGGTGACGCGCAGGCTGCTGTCGAGATTCAGGCCACGGGCCAGCGCTGTGACCCAAAGGTCTTGCGGCTCGCCCTTGAGCCGGGCCAGGACCAGCTTGCCGCTGGTCTTGAGCTGGCGAACCAGTGTGGCCGAGGTCGGCAGGATGTCGCCCAGCGGCGCAGAGGCGGCCAGTTGCTCGACATGCAGGTAAGCGCGGCGGTTGCCACGGGTGATGCTGTACAGCGCCACCAGGGTGTCTTGCGCAGGCTCGGCGAGACGCAACAGCAGATACGCCTGACGCTCGTCGGCGCCATACAGCCGCGCATTGCCGAAGACCTGATTGGCCCACAGGCTGCTTTCGCCACAATCGCGGGCCTGGCACCAGAACAGCAACTCGGCGCCTTTGTCCTGCAAGGCTTCGCGGGCGGCGGTAAAGGCGTCGTCGGCGCTGTGGCCGAGCGGCAATTGGTAGGTCACCGACTGCACCGGGCCACGTGCGGCGACTTGCCCGTCATAGCGCAACTGGCCGCTGATCTTGCGCAACGCACCCAGCGGGTAGATGCGCTCTTGCTCGGCTTCAGGCCGGTAGTCGACTATTTCAGTGTCGAGCGGACGCGGCACGATCTCAAGATCACGACTGCCGGACACATCCGCAGCCCATGCACCAGCCGGCAGCGCCAGGCATAAAACCAGCAGTGGAATGTTGAATGAATGCATATTGACTCCTGTCTCAAGTCGCCCAGCCTCGACAGTTGCCCGCTGCAAGTCAAGAAATGGCGAAGAAGCGATTGAAACAGTCTGCAACAGAGGTGGCACCCGCCGCGTCATCCAGGTGCAAATGATGCCCGCCGGGCAGGTACTGGATCTGAATCGGCAGGTCGCTCAGCAGCTCTGTACGCGTGGCCAGAAGACCGCCTTCTGCCACGACCAGCAGGCCCGGACACGCCAGCCGACGCACGAAGGCCATGGCCTGTTGCGGGGTGAAGCGCACCGCCGTCGGCACGGTCAGGCGGCTGTCGCTGCGCCAGGTGTAGCCACCGGGCACTGGCATCAGGCCGCGCTGGGCGAGCAATTCTGCCGCCTCGCGGCTGACCGCCAGACGCCCGCTCATGCGTGCCAGCACCGCACGCTCCGGGTCGTGGTACACCGGTTTTTTCTTGTCGGCCAGTGCCAGTTGCGCCCGCAAAGACTCGCCCAGCCGTTCAGGCGCAGCGTCGGCCTCGTCGGTGAGCGGTACCAGGCCGTCGATCAGTGCCAGGCGCTCGACCCGCTCAGGCACCGCACCGGCCAGCAGCACCGAGATGATCGCGCCCAATGAATGGCCGAGCAGCGAAAAACGCTGCCAGCCCATTTGCCCGGCCACCTGCAACACGTCGTAAACATAATCGGCCAGCGCATAACCTGCGCCCGGCGGGCGGTGACCGGAATGGCCATGGCCTGCGAGGTCCAGCGCCACGATGCGCAGCCCGTGCAAGGCCGGGGCCAGACGGGCAAAGCTGTTGGCGTTGTCGAGCCAGCCGTGCAAGGCAATGACCGGCTGGCCGTCTTGTGGGCCGAACAGGTGCGCGGCCAGTTCGATATGGCCCAGGTTCAGGCGGACTTCTTCGACCAGCGCCGTCATGTCGGCTGGCTCCAACGGGTAAACAGGGTCTTGAGCATGTGTGCGGTCTCGTCGGGGTGTTCCAGCGGAAACATGTGCCCGCCCGGCATCGACAGGTATTCGCCGCGCCTCAGGCGCCGGGCCTGCAGGCCGTGGCGCGGCATGACCACCCGGCTCTGCTGGCCACGCACCATTGCCAGCGGCACATCCAGCGGCTGCACGGGCCTGGGGCTGAGGTGCGGGATGCTGCGGTAGATACTGATTTCCGTGGCCGGGTCGAAACGCAGGCGCAGTTGCTCGCCGTCGACGCGCAGGCCATGTTGCAGGTAGGCATCGAAACAGTCGGGATCGAAACGACGGAACAGACTTTTGCTGGCGAAATAGATGCGCGCCGCCTCAAGACTGTCGAACGCCTCACGGCGCCCCAGAGTCCGACCGGCCGGGGTGATGCGATCAATAAAGCCAAAGCGCTTGGCCGCACGGATCACCCACTGATCCGTCAGGCCCAGCACCGGCGAGTCGAGCATTACCACGCCACGGTAGAGTTCAGGACAGCGCAAGGCCGCGTGATAGTGCAGCAAGCCGCCCAATGAATGCCCTACTCCCCAGACCGGCCCCAGTTGCTCGCGCAAATGGTGCAGCAGTTCATCGACCAGGCTCAGCCAGTTGTCGTTGACCGGAAAGCGCGGGTCATGGGCATGCTGCTCCAGGTGCATGACGCCGTACTCCGGCGCCAGCGCCGCGAACAGCTTGCCGTAGGTGGCCGACGGGAAGCCGTTGGCATGAGCGAAAAACACCTGTTGCGACATTTAAGCAAACCCCGTGACCCGGCGAACAGCGCTGATTGTGCTCACCGGGGCCGCCGTGGAGCAATGAACGAAAGCGCCATCGGCAGCGGCACTCTGGCCAAAAAACGTGCGATCCAGCCACCGATGTTGCGCCGGACGCTGACCTGTAGGGGGCAGCTCTGCTGTGGGCGGCACTCCGACGATGACGGCATTACAGACGCTGAGAGGCGTCGGATACACTGGCCCTTTCGCCAGCAGAGCTGCCTCCTACAGGTTCAATGTTTGCTGTGCGACAGCGCAGTGTCATGCGTTAACGTGCTGGCGGTTCCTGTCCATGAGGCACTACTGCCACGGTCAGGCGCGAGATGCAGGACAGTTTGCCTTCTTCGTTGCTCAGGCGGATGTCCCAGACGTGGGTGGTGCGGCCAATGTGCACCGGGCGAACCACGCCGGTGACCCGGCCACTGCGCACACCACGCACGTGGTTGGCGTTGACTTCCAGGCCCACGCAAAAGAATTTGCTCTGGTCGACCACCAGGTAACTGGCCATCGAGCCCAGCGATTCGGCCAGCACTACGGAAGCTCCGCCGTGCAACAGGCCAAATGGCTGATGGGTGCGTTTATCCACCGCCATGCTGGCGGTCAGCGAGTCTTCGGTGTACGCCTCGAAGCGGATGTCCAGCACTTCACCGATGGTGTTGGTCTGGGCAGCGTTGAGCAGATCGAGCCGGGGAGTTTCACGCCATAGGGTCATATTCAGTCCTTGATCTTGTGGTTTTTGTGGTGTCAGACATGCCGGATTGCGCGCAACTGCATCCCGCCAGCCAGTACAAATTCGCCCTCCAGCTCAGCCAGGCTGGCGGTGTTCATCGGTTGCGCCTGTTGCAGGTTACCGTGGGCCAGCAGGCCGATCAGGCTGCCAACCAGCGGCTGGTGGCTGACCAGCAGGACGTCGTCCAGCCCCAGCGCGTTGAGCTGGCGCAGTGCCTCGAACGGGTCGCTGTCGGGGGTCAGCCAGTCGACGGTCAACTGGGTTATATCGGCTTGCAGCACATCCTGCACCACGGCGGCAGTCTGTTGCGCACGCACATAGGGGCTGACCAATACGCGTTGCAGCGGCCGGCCTTGCAGATGTGCTGCACTGTTTGAAACTTCCTGACGACCGACATCGGTCAGCTCACGCGCCGCATCGCTGGCAGCGTGCGAGTGGGCCTGACCATGACGCAGGACCCACAGCTTCATAGCTTGGGTTCCTCGTCACGCACGGGATGCGCGGCCGCAGGAATGGTGTGCGGCGCTTCGCCTTCGGGGGCACGCGGAGTTGGCCAGTCGGCAAACGGCCAAGGCTTTTGCTCGCTATGAAACGTGCCGAAACGGCCAATCTGCGCCAGGAACTGGCTAAGGCTGTCACCGAAGTTCATCAGGCTGGCACTGGGCGCGCCGTAGAACAGCCGATAGCCCAGTTGCAGCAACACCACGCCGGCCAGGACGATTTCAGCCAATTGCCAGATCAGCAGAAACACCAGCATCCACAGAATGCGCAGCACGATGGACTCACTGGATTTTGATTTCGAATCGTTCAAGATTTTCTCCCTGACCCGCAATGGGCTTCACGTTAGTTGAAGCCGGTAGTTGAAATAAAATCGACATCGGTCTTGGGCTCGGCCCGCATCAACGCGCCAATGACCTGTTCAAGGGTGCGGCCCTCGAAAAGAATCGCGTGCAGTCCCGCCACCAGCGGCATATAGACGTTGAGTTCATGGGCGCGGGCCTTGAGCACCTTGAGGGTATTGACCCCTTCGGCCACTTCACCCAGACGGGCCACCGCTTCGTCCAGGCTCAGCCCCTCACCCAGGGCGAAACCGACCTGATAGTTGCGACTTTTGGGCGAAGAGCAGGTGACGATCAAGTCACCGACGCCGGCCAGTCCCAGAAAGGTCATCGGATTGGCACCCTGGCTGACCGCAAAGCGGGTCATTTCGGCCAGTGCACGGGTAATCAGCATACTTTTGGTGTTTTCGCCCATGCCCAGCGCCACGGCCATGCCAGAGACGATTGCATAAACGTTTTTCAAGGCACCGCCCAGCTCGACACCAAACCGGTCGTTGCTGGCATACACACGAAAGGTCGCACCGTGCAGCGCGGCCTGAACGGTCTGGCACAAGGCTTCGTCTTCGCTGGCAACAACGGTGGCGGTCAGCGCATGTTCGGCGATTTCACGGGCCAGGTTCGGCCCCGAAAGCACGCCGATACGCGCCTTGGGCACGATGTCTTCAAGGATCTGGCTCATCAGCTTGAAGGTCTGCGCTTCGATACCCTTGGTCAGGCTCACCAGCATCTTGCCGGTCAGGCGTTCGACGTGTTCGGACAACACCGCACGCAGCGCGCTGGAGGGCAAGGCGACGAAGATCAGTTCACAGGCATCGAGGGTGGCGCCAAGGTCGGTGACCGCCTCGACACCGGGCAGTACCTTGATGCCCTTCAAATAGCGCGGGTTCTCGCGGTTGACGCGGATCGCCTCGGCTTGCTCGGGGTCGCGCATCCACTGACGGACCTGATGACCGTTTTGCGCCAACAGGTTGGCGATGGCGGTGCCGAAGCTGCCGCCACCAAGAACCGCTACAGGTTGCAGTGTGCTCATATACCTATCCATCAAGGGCCATCGATCTGGCAATGACGCATTATACGGAGCGCTGGCGCATCGGCCAGCGCCAAACGCAGCAACGCACAAGTTCCATGATAATCCGCTGAATCTTGGTTAACATGCGCCTCCATCGCACGGCCGATGCAACAATCGGCCACGACATGACACAGGCAAAGGAGACTGCCGCGAGCACAGACACATGGACGTTTCAATCGACTTTCGGGGCCCTTGCCCGTTGCGCCAGAGGTGCCGGCCATGACATTGCGGCCTTGGGACATTCATACCCGTACCCAGATCATCAGCCTGGGCCCGGCCCTTCTGTTGACGGTATTGCTGACCGCCTTTTTTACCTTTGTGCGCCTGCAGGATCTGCGCGACGAACTCAACCATACCGGGCAACTGATCGCCAACCAGCTGGCGCCCGCCGCCGAACGCGGCGTGCTCACCGGCGATGAAGAGTCGCTGAAGGCGCTGATGCGCGCCACGCTGTCGATGCCCAGCGTGCAATATGTCGAGATTCAGGACAGCAGCAACAGCCTGCTGACCTATGTCGAACAAAGCCCGGAGAACACCCAGCCCAAGCGTCAGCTGGAAATTTTCCAGGCCACGATCAACGCCTCTTACCCCGCTGCCAGCAGCCAGGCCGGTCATCTGTTCACCGCCAGCAGCGAAGGCTATCTGGGCCGTGTACTGGTCGGCATGTCGAGCGACACCTTCAGCCAGCGCCAGCAAGAAATCCTGCTCAAGGCCGGGTTGCTGGCGTTTGGCGCGTTGCTGTTCACCTTTCTGCTGGCGCGCGGCCTGGCCTTGAGCCTGTCACGACCGATCAGCGAGATGGGCGAAGCGCTCAAGGCCATTCAGAAAGGCGACTACCGCACGCCCCTGCCCGTGACCGACGATGCCGATCTGGGCGCTCTGGCACGGCACATCAACAACCTGGCTGCCAACCTCGAACAAGCCAGCATCGAGCAACAGCACTCGATGGCGCAACTGATCCAGACCCGGGAGCAGGCCGAACAGGCCAACAAGGCCAAGTCGGACTTTCTGGCGATGATGAGCCATGAGCTGCGTACCCCCATGAATGGTGTTCTGGGTATGTTGCAGTTGATGGAAACCACGCCCATGACGCCCGAGCAGGCCGAATATGCAGCGCTGGCCACCGAGTCCACCGAACACCTGCTCAAGGTCATCAACGACATCCTCGACTTCTCGCGCATCGAGCGCGATGCCCTGCAGATCGAAAGTATCGCGTTCAATCTGGCCGAGCTGATCCAGGCCTCGACCCAGGCCTTCAATCCCACCGCGCAGCTGCGTGGCCTGACACTGGACCTGACGTTGCAGGACGGCATGGAGCACCTGGACGTCATCGGCGACCCGACCCGTATCCGCCAGATTCTGGTCAACCTGATCGGTAACGCATTGAAGTTCACCGAAATCGGCGGGGTCAGGATCGAAGCCACCTGGGTTGACCTGGACGATGATCAGTTGCACATGATCTGCACCGTGCACGACAGCGGCATCGGCATCAATCCCGGCCAGCTCGAATCGATGTTCGATGCCTTCCAGCAGGCCGACAGCTCCATTTCACGCCGCTATGGCGGCACCGGGCTGGGCCTGCCGATTGCCCGCACCCTGGCCGAACGCATGGGCGGTACGTTGCATGCACACAGTGAAGAAGGCACAGGCTCGGTATTTACCCTTAATCTGCCGCTGCACCGTGCCGTTCATCGCCCCGCCGCGCAAAGTCCGGTCTTGAGCGATATCGATCCTGAAGGCAATCAGCGCTGCGTCCTGTTGGTCGAAGACAATCCGGTCAATCGCACGGTGGTCAAGGCCATGCTGAGCAGTATGGGCCTGAGCGTGGAGGTGGCGGTAGACGGTGCAGAGGCGGTGAACAAAGCCCGCGCCGGTCATCATGCGTTGATTCTGATGGACTGCCGGCTGCCGGTCATCGATGGTTACGAAGCCACGCGGCGCATTCGCCAGATCGAGGGGCTGCAGCAGTTGCCGATCATCGCCTTGACCGCCAATGCACTGCAGGGCGACCGTGATGCGTGTCTGCAAGCAGGAATGAACGATTACCTGGCCAAGCCATTCAAACATGAACAATTGCTGCAGGTTCTGCAGCGCTGGCTGGCCTTTAGGCACCTGTGACTGGCAAGAAATGCTAAATTACGGCAGTCTTGTCAGCTCGCCCGACCGCTAAAGCTGCTGGGCGACGTTTTTCAGTGAACAGGTGTACATTCGTTTTGCCTGCACTGTGACTTTCATGACAACGCAATAGTCTACGACTAGGCTGCCGGACAATGTCCTGGCGAATCAGTCTGCCAGGACTGGCGCAGGGACCCTCAGGTCCATCGCCGCAAGAGAATATTTTGAGGAGCTCGCATGACCAAACAACACGCCTTTACCCGGGAAGACCTGCTGCGCTGCAGTCGAGGCGAGCTGTTCGGCCCAGGAAATGCGCAACTGCCCGCCCCCAATATGCTGATGGTCGATCGCATTACTCACATCAGTGAAGAGGGCGGCAAGTACGGCAAGGGTGAGTTGGTCGCCGAGCTGGATATCAACCCTGACCTGTGGTTTTTCGCCTGTCACTTCGAAGGCGACCCGGTAATGCCGGGCTGCCTGGGTCTGGATGCCATGTGGCAGCTGGTTGGCTTTTATCTGGGCTGGCAGGGTAATCCCGGCCGTGGCCGTGCGCTGGGTTCGGGCGAAGTGAAGTTCTTCGGCCAGGTACTGCCCACCGCGAAAAAGGTCACCTACAACATTCATATCAAACGCACCATGCGCGGCAAGCTGGTTCTGGCAATTGCCGACGGCACCGTCAGCGTCGATGGTCGCGAAATCTACAGCGCCGAAGGTCTTCGCGTCGGCCTGTTCACTTCTACTGAAAACTTCTAAGGGTACCCGCATGCGCCGCGTCGTTATCACGGGTCTGGGCATCGTATCGTGCTTGGGCAATGACAAAGAGACCGTCTCCGCCAACCTGCGTGCTAGCCGCCCTGGCATCCGATTCAACCCGGAATATGCCGAAATGGGTCTGCGTAGCCAGGTTTCCGGCTCCATCGACCTCAACCTCGAAGAACTGATCGACCGCAAGGTGTTCCGTTTCGTCGGCCACGCCGCCGCCTATGCCTACCTGGCAATGGCCGATGCCATCAAGGATTCGGGCCTGACCGAAGAGCAGGTGTCCAACCCGCGTACCGGCCTGATCGCTGGCTCCGGCGGCGCCTCGACCCTGAACCAGATGGAAGCGCTGGACATCCTGCGCGAAAAAGGCGTCAAGCGCGTTGGCCCATACCGTGTTACCCGCACCATGAGCAGCACGGTGTCGGCGTGTCTGGCCACCCCGTTCAAGATCAAGGGCCTGAACTACTCCATCGCCTCGGCCTGCGCCACCAGCGCGCACTGCATCGGCACGGCGCTGGAGCAGATCCAGATGGGCAAGCAGGACATCGTATTCGCCGGTGGCGGTGAAGAGGAGCACTGGAGCCAGTCGTTCCTGTTCGACGCCATGGGCGCCTTGTCCAGCAAGCGCAACGAGACCCCGGAAAAAGCATCCCGCGCCTACGACAACGACCGTGATGGCTTCGTCATCGCCGGCGGTGGCGGCATGGTGGTGGTCGAGGAGCTGGAACACGCTCTGGCCCGTGGTGCGAAGATCTACGCCGAAATCGTTGGTTACGGTGCGACTTCCGACGGCTACGACATGGTTGCGCCAAGCGGTGAAGGTGCCATCCGCTGCATGCAGCAGGCGCTGTCCACCGTCGATACACCAATCGACTACCTGAACACCCACGGCACCTCGACCCCGGTCGGCGACGTCGCGGAAATCAAGGGCGTGCGCGAAGTCTTCGGCGACAAGGCTCCGGCCATCAGCTCGACCAAGAGCCTGTCGGGCCACTCGCTGGGCGCTGCCGGCGTTCACGAAGCGATCTATTGCATCCTGATGATGGAAGGCAACTTCATCGCAGGTTCCGCCAACATCGACGAACTGGACCCGGCCGTGGCCGACCTGCCGATCCTGCGCGAAACCCGCGAGAACGCCAAGATCGACACCGTCATGAGCAACAGCTTCGGCTTCGGCGGCACCAACGCGACGCTGGTACTCAAGCGCTGGCAGGGCAAGTAATTCGCCCCGCTATTCGCTGAACAACAAAAAGGCCAGTCTGAGACTGGCCTTTTTGTTTTCGCGAGACCGGCTGCACGGCGAACCGTTCGCAGGACCGACCGGGCGGCGATCCGCTTTAGTCGGGAATGGTGCCGATGCTGTTCGCGGCTAAAGCCGCTCCTACGACGCGTGTGGCTTCAGGTTTATATCGGTGCGCGCAGCCGTCCCGAGCGCAGGCCGCTGACGCAGCCGAAGCGCACTTCACGCGACGGTGGATAGCCGTAGAACGAGGTGTAGCACTTGCTGAAGTGGCTGGGCGAGACAAAGCCGCAGGCCACGCCGACTTCGACGATCGGCAGATCGGAATGCTGCAACAGGCGCCGGCTTTCGGTGATGCGCAGTTCAAGGTAGTAGCGCACAGGTGTGGTGCCGAGCTGGTCCTTGAACAAGCGCTCGATCTGCCGCTTGGAGCGCCCGACATACGCCGACAGTTGATCCTGATTCAACGGTTCTTCGATATTGGCGCTCATCAGGTTGATGGCTTCGCGCAGCGGCTCGCTCATCTTTTCATGCAGCGACGGCCGCGCACGGCGGTAGCGCGACTCTTCGAAGGCGAGGATATCGACCACGGCATCGACCAGGCTGCGCCCGTGCAGGGCGTTGATCCACTCCAGCACCATGGTGAATGCACCCGTGGGGCTGGCGGCGGTCAACCGGTCGCGGTCGACCATGTAGCTTTCGCTGGTCACCTGACTCTCGCGCGCGGTCTCGGCCAGAGCAGCGCGGTGCTCGGGGTGCACGGCGCATTTGTAGCCATCGAGCAGCCCGGCCTGCCCCAGAAACCACGCCCCGCTCCACAATCCGGCCAGGGCAATACCCTTTTCGGCCGCCGCCTGCAGCAACTGGGTCAGTGCCGGGGAAGCGCGCAACGGCGTGCGCAGGCCGGCGCAGACCACAAACAGGTCGAGGTCTTGCAAGTGCAGCGGCTCCAGCGCCGAATTGGGGCAAATCACCAGCCCCAGATCGCTGGTCACCGACTCGCCATCGAGGCTGAACGTGCGGGTCGCAAACACGCCTGCGCGAATCAGGTTGGCGGTGACCAGGGTATCCAGCGCCTGGGTAAAGGCCGGCAACGAAAAATGCTCGAGCAGCAGAAAGCCGACCCGAGCCTGGCGTGGTGCGTCACCCTTCTCGCCCACATACCGCAGGTTTTGCCCTTGCATCCCTGTGCTGAACTGTCTTCTTTCGACCACACGCGGCCTCTGCATTGCTTATTGTTTTCATGAAGAAAACCGGACCACTGAACAGTGGCCCGGTGACCGGACATCATACCCCGCTCGCCAGACTCAGGATCTGCTTACCCGGCCTTGATGACGCTGCCACGCTTCAAGATGTCGCGCGAGAGACGATCGAGCAACAACGCCACCGCAACAATCGCCAGGCCCGCACGCAAGCCCAGGCCCATTTCCATGCGGGTCAGGCCGCGCGTCACTTCCGCCCCCAGTCCGCCCGCCCCGACCAGGCCTGCCAATACGACCATGGCCAGCGACAACAGGATGCACTGGTTAAGCCCGACCAGCAGGGTCGGCGTGGCTGCCGGAATCTCGATCTTGAACAGGATCGCCCGTGGCGGCGCGCCCATGGCCTGCCCCAGTTCCAGCAGGTCCTTGGGGATCTGTTTGAAGGCCAGGGTGGTCAGGCGCATCATCGGTGGAATGCCGTAAATGATCGTGGCGATGATGGCCGGTACCTTGCCCAGGCTGAAGATCATCACCGCCGGAATCAGATAGACCCAGGGCGGCACGGTCTGCATCACGTTGAGTAATGGTCCGAAGGCTGCGTCCATGCGCTTGTAGCGTGCGGCCAGAATACCCAGCGGGAAGGCAATCGATACCGAGATCAGCACCGACACCGTCACCAGCGCAATGGTCTGCATCGACGCCGACCACAGCCCGGAAATCAGGCAAAAGCCCAGCATGCAGGCCGACAGCAAGGCCGTGCGCAGATTGATGAAAAAGTACGCCAGCAGCACCACCAGGCTGATCAGCAACCAGGCCGGCACCGCCAGCAATGCCGCTTCGCAGCCGCCGAGAATGAACTCGATCACCCGGCTGATGGCCGCAAACAGTGGGTGCAGATGGGTGTTCAACCAATCGACGGCGGGCGCCAGGTAGTGCCCCGGCGAAAACTTGAAATCGACGAGACTCATGACTGGTCTCCTTTTTCAGTGCTGCGGGTCAGGCTCTGCGCCAGACGGTCAAGAATCAGGGTAAGCACCACGATGGCAATCGAGGCATCGATCGAACGGGCAATGTCCAGCGTACGGATCGCGCCATAGATGGCCTCGCCAAGCCCGCCGGAACCGACGATACCGGCGATCACCACCATGCCGAACGCCATCATCAGGCTCTGGTTGACCCCGGCCATGATGCTCGGCAGGGCAAACGGCAGACGAATCTTGAAGAACAATTGCACACCGGTGGTGCCGCTGGACTCGCCCAGCTCGATGAACTGCCTGGGTGTCATGCGGATGCCCAGCGAGGTCAAGCGCAGGACCGGCGGCACGGCGACGATAAAGGTCGCCACCAACGCGGTGCCGGAACCGTAGCCGAGCAGCGCGATGGCCGGCAGCAGATAAATATAGGGCGGCAGGGTTTGCAGCAGGTCCAGCACCGGCTCGGTCACCCGGTCCAGCGCCGGCATCAACCCTGCGGCAACACCGGCCGGCACACCGACCAGCAGCGCCAGGCTGGTGGCGGTCAGCACCAGCGCCAGGGTGCTCATGGTTTCAGCCCACAAGCCCATGAACTCGCAGCAGGTCAGGCCCACGATCGCCGCCAGGGCAAACTTCCAGCTGGCCGTCAGGCGCCAGGCCAGCGCGCCGATCAGCAGCGTAACGACATAGAAAGGCGCCACGCCCAGCAGCCAGTACACCGACTGATAAACGGCCTTGAGCCCGTCGTTGAGCGCATCGAAGGCCGTCGACCAGTTGTCGGCGACCCATTCCAGCGTCGCATCGATGCGCGCATCGAAGGCAGAAGCGAAATCGGCGGGGTTCATGGTGTGGGCTCCAGCACAGCGTCCGGTGCGGCGGCCTGATACTCGTTCGGTGTGCCCTGCACACCACGCAACAGATCGCGCTGGGTGATAACCCCCAGCACCACGCCGCCGGCCTGGACCGCCAAGGCATCATGCCCGGAGCTGATCAGCAGGTTGATCAAGGCATCCAGGTCTGCCTCGACGCCGGCCACCGGCAAGGTCGCGATGTCCACCGCCGGATGCGCAGCGCGCCAGACCTGAACCGGAGTCATGACCGACTCGGCCTTGACCAGGTGCAACCGCGAAATACCGGCCACAAAGTCAGCCACATAGTCGTCGGCCGGGTTGAGGATGATTTCTTCGGCAGTGCCTTCCTGAATAATCATGCCGTCTTTCATGATCGCGATGCGGTCACCGATGCGGATCGCTTCTTCGAGGTCATGGGTAATGAAGACGGCCGACTTTCCCAGCGACTTGGTCAGTTCGCGGAACTCGTCCTGCAACTGGCGGCGGATCAACGGGTCCAGCGCACTGAACGGCTCGTCCATGAGGATCACCTCAGGGTCGGAGGTGATCGCTCGCGCCAGGCCGACCCGCTGCTGCATGCCGCCCGACAGCTCGGACGGATAGCGCTGCAGCCAGTCAGACAAACCCACTTTGGCCAGCGCCTGCTCGGCCACCTTGTGCCGCTCGGCCCTGGAGACGCCACGCACCTCCAGGCCGAACGCTGCGTTTTCAAGCACCGTGCGGTGCGGCAGCAAGGCCACGCTCTGGAACACCATGCCGATGTGCCGGGCACGAATGTCGCGCAGTTCGGCACCGTCCAGGTTTGCCAGGTTCTTGCCCTTGACCAGAATCTGCCCGGCGGTGGGTGCGATGAGCTTGTTGAGCATGCGGATCAAGGTCGACTTGCCGCTGCCGGACAAGCCCATGATGCAGAAGATCTCGCCACGGCGCAGTTGCATGTTCACATCGGAGACACCGACGACACAGCCAAAGTCCTGCAGGATCTGTTTCTTGCTCAAGCCACGCTCTATATAAGCCTGCATGGCAGCATCGGCATGTTCACCGAATACTTTCCACACCGACTGACAGCTGACCAACGCTTCATCAGTGTCATTTTTTACTGTTTTCATATCACACCCGGCGAACCAGAAGCTTCTGGTCTATTTATTGATAGCGAGTTCGGCAGAGGCATCAAGACGCAAAGCGTAATTAATATTTTTTGATGTTTTCCCAACGCTTGATCAGGTCAGCGTTTTTGGCGGTCCAGTCGTTGACCGCCTGATCCATGGTTTTGCCGTCTTTGACTTCGCCATTGATCGAGGTAATCACCGACAGCGGCACATAGATACCGGCCAGGGTTTCACGCGCTTGCGGGTTCTCGGCCGAGAAGCCCTTGCGGCCGATCCAGTAGTAACTTTGTGGCGGCGCGAAGATGCCTTTGGCGTCCTTGAGGAATTTCAGCTCATATTTCTGCGCCATCCAGGACGGCTCCCAGACCGTCACGGCCACCCACTCCTTGCGGTCGACCGCCGCCTTGAGCGCGGCACTCATCGCAGCGCTGCTGCCCTCGACCAGGTTCAGCTTGATGCCGTATTCCTTCACCGCCGTGCTGGCTTCGTTCATCAGGCCTGAACCTGGCTCGATGCCGACGATGCGGTTGTTGAATTTCTCGGCGTTGTCGTTGAGTTGCTCCAGCGTGTCGACCGGCACATAGCTGGGAACGGCTACGCCCTGATACAGGCCATGGGAGACCGGCGAGATTTTCTCCAGGCGGTTCTTGTTCTTGTTCCAGTAGTCCTGAGCGACGTAGTCGATCTGCGAGGCCAGAATCTGGATATCACCCTTGCTCAAGGCGGCATAGGCAATGCCCCACTCGGAGAAGGTCGTGACCTTGACGGTGTAGCCGGAGTCTTCGAGCACCTTCTTGGTGATGCCGGTGATCGGGGTCACGTCCTCGTACGAGATCGTGCCCATGTTGATGACTTTTTCTTCAGCCTGAACGGGCGCCGCCGTGACGCCGACGATGGTCATTGCACAAAGCGCTTTGAACAAACGTTTCATGGTGAATCCCCTGATAGACATGTGTTGTCAGGACTTTTTGTGTGCAGTCCTGTTTTTGATTCAGCCAAGGGCTGATGGGTCGAGACTCGCATGCAGTCAGGGGGCGGTCAATCAAAATGTATTCTTTGTGTATACCAACGGAATTCATTGGTAATACTATATTTAATAATTTTATTATTATATTTCAATGGGTTATGAGACAGGCCGCATGACCGACCTTGTCGCAAACAGACAAGGGGCTGGTCGTTTTTATCGAGTGCCTGGCCGGCTTTTTCTGCTGTCGGGCACGGGCGAGAGGAATATGCTGAAATAGGCCGCAGAAATACCTGTAGACAGACTGTCTGGCAGCTCCCACTATTTCGTTATACACACTGTAGACAAAACTCATGACCAGTAGAAAAACCGCCTTGAAGGCCCAGTCCGAGACTGAACAACCCGGCACGGATGCAGCGCTGGATCGCAAAGTGGTGTTGGGCGATACGCTGCGCCGGCGCATCCTGAGCATGGAACTGGCACCCGGCGCTGTCGTCGATGAGTTGTCGCTGTGTGATGAGTTCGGACTGTCACGTCCGCCGGTGCGCGAGCTGCTGCGCCAGATTGCCGCCGAGGGCTATATCGACCTGGAAGCCAACCGCGCACCGCGCGTGGCCTCGATGAGCCACGAGTCGCTGCACAGCTTCTTTTTGTCGGCGCCATTGATCTATATCGCGACCACACAACTGGCTGCCCTGCACGCCAGCGCGGCTGAAATCGAAGTGCTCAAGGGCATTCAGCGCAATTTCCGCCAGGCCATCGTCGATCAGGATGTCGAGAAGCGGATCATCTACAACGACGACTTTCACCTCGAAATCGGCAAGATGGCGCACAACGATTACCTGATGCCGAGCCTGCGCCGGCTGCTGATCGACCATGCCCGCCTGGGCAAGACCTTCTATCGCCACCCCACCACCGGCGACATGCAGCGCGACCTTGAACTCGCCTGCGACCAGCACGACCAGATGATTCAGGCCATCGAACGCCGCGATCCCGACACGGCCGCCGAGGTCGTGCGCGCGCACTTCGAGCTGTCGCGCCGACGCATGGCCGAATACGCAGCCCCCATGGGCGTCGAGGTGGCATTGGTGTATTGAGCGGCGGCGGCATACAAATAGCAACAATTCCTGATAGTGATGTTATATTGTAACCATCACCATCAGGAACCCTCCCATGTCGTCCCGCAAAATTGCATCCCTGGCCGGTTTCGCCCTGAGCGTACTGGGTGCGCCGGCCTACGCCGCTGACGCCGCTTCACCCATCGAGCTGGACACCGTGACCGTCACCGCCGATCACGAATATGAAACCGCCAGCAGCCCGGTGCGAGGCTATCGCGCTACCCGGTCAGCCACGGCGACCAAGACCGACACCGCGATCAAGGACATCCCGCAATCGATCAGCGTGGTACCCGCCTCGGTGCTCAAGGACCTGGGCACCACGCAGGTCGAGCGCGCGCTGGACTATGCGGGAGGCGTGTCCAAACAGAACAACTTTGGCGGCCTGACCCTGTACGAATACAGCATTCGCGGCTTCACCACCTCGGAGTTCTATAAGGACGGCTTCAGCGCTAACCGTGGCTACCCTGCCACGCCAGATGCCGCCAATGTCGAGCGCATCGAAGTGCTCAAAGGCCCGGCTGCCAGCCTGTATGGCCGCGGCGACCCTGGCGGCACGGTAAATATCGTCACCAAACAACCGCAACAACAAGCCTTCACCACCTTGCAGACCAGCGCCGGCAGTTGGGACCGCTACCGCACGGCACTGGACGTCAACACCCCGCTGGACGCCGAAGGCAAACTGCTGTCGCGGGTCAATCTGGCCGTGGAAGACAACCACAGCTTTCGCGATCACGTCGAAAGCCACCGGGTATTCGTCGCGCCGTCGCTGCGCTGGGAACTGGACACCGACACCACCTTGCTGGTGCAGACTGAATTCGTGCGTCACGACTCGATCTTCGACCGTGGCATCGTCGCGCCCAACAACCGTCTGGGCAGCGTGTCGCGCTCGACCTTTCTCGGCGAGCCAAACGACAAGATCGACAACGACAACAATCTGATTCAGGCCGCACTGGACCACAGGTTCAACGACACCTGGTCGCTGCGCCTGGCCAGCCATTACAAGCAAGGCGAGCTGTCGGGCTTTGCCAGCGAATCCCGCCCCTTGAATGCTGACGGCCATACCGTCAACCGCCGCTACCGCGAGCGCGACATGAACTGGCACGACAGCACTACCCAGCTGGAACTGCGCGGCTTCTTCGATACCGCAGGCTTGCAGCATGAAGTGTTGATCGGCACCGAATACGAGAACTACCGCAAGAACGAGCGCGTCACCACGATTGCCGGCAGCCCGTACGCCATCGACATCTACAACCCGGTGTATGGCCAGGCCCGTCCCAATGGCGCGCGTTCCGGCACCGACTTTTTCGAGCACGTCGAAAGCCGGGCGCTGAACCTGCAGGACCAGATTGTTTTCACCGAAAAACTGCGCGGCATGATCGGCGCCCGCTACGAGCACTTCGACCAGCAGATCGACAACTACGCCGGCAATAGCCGCCAGACCCAGCGCCACGATGCCTTCACCCAGCGCGCCGGTCTGCTCTATCAACTGACCGATCAGATTGGCCTGTTCGCCAATGCCTCGACCTCGTTCAAGCCCAACAACGGCCTGGATGCGGCCGGTAAAAGCTTCGACCCCGAAGAAGGCATCGGCTACGAAGCCGGGATCAAGGCCGAACTGCTCGACGAGCGCCTGAGCGCCACGCTCGCAGCCTTCCATATCGAGAAGGAAAACGTTCTGGCTCTGGATCCGGGCACCGACACCAGCCGCGCCATCGGCGAGGCGCGCAGCCGGGGCCTGGACCTGCAACTGACCGGCCAGCTCAGCGACGCCGTTCGCGTCATCGGCGCGTTCGCCTACATCGATGCCGAAGTCACTCAGGGCGACCGTACGATCCCCACCGGCAGCCGGATCCTCGGCGTGGCCAAGCGCAGCGGCAGCCTGCTGGGTGTGTACGAGTTTCAGGAAGGCCCGCTGCGTGGCTCGGACCTCGGTGCGGCCTTCACCTACGTCGGCGACCGCTCTGGCGAGTCGGGCACAGGCTTTGAGTTGCCGGCCTACCACACCGTCGATCTGCTCGCCCATTACAAGGCCACCGACAACGTCACCGTGGGCTTGAACCTGAACAATATCTTTGACGAAAAATATTACGAGCGCTCTTACAGCAACTACTGGATTGCCCCCGGCGAACCTCGTAACTTCACCGTCAGCCTCACCCTAAACCTCTGATAAATAAAAACAAAGGATCCAATATGCGCATTACCTCTACCTTGCTGGCCCTCGGTGTCATCGGTGCTGCCCTGTATGCAGGCCAAGCCAGCGCACACGGTCTGTGGACCGAGCAACGGCGCGGCAATATCGAAGTGGTTTACGGCCATGGCCCTGAAGACAACGCCTTCAAGGCCCAGAAAGTCAGCGGTGCCTGGGCCTATGACCTGGCCGGCAAGCAGGTGCCGGTCACTGTCGAACGCCTGGATGACCACGCACGTCTCAAGCCCATCAAGCCGGTAGCCGTCATGGCTGTGGCGCTGGACAACGGTATGTGGACGCGTAACAAGGACAAGAAATGGATCAACGAAGGCCGTAGCAAAGTGGCTGGCGGCACCGAGTCGATCCACACCTTCAAATACAGCCTGGCCATCTACGAGCACGGCGCAAAACTGCCCGATCTGGACAAGCTGAAAATGGTCATCGTGCCGCAGGTCGACCCGCTGGAAGTCGGTCCGGGCAAACCGCTACCGGTGCAGGTGCTGATCGACGGCAAGCCGGCCGCCGGCATCAAGCTGTTCGGCGATTACCGCAGTGAACCCGATGAAGTCAGCGCCGAAACCGACGCCGAAGGGCGCGCCAGTGTCGTGGTGCGCAACGGCGGCCTGAACATCATCGCCGCCGAAGTCACCCTGCCGGTCAAGGACAACGCCGACATCGAAGCGCGCGGGCTGTTTACCTCGCTGACATTTGTCGGTGCCGAACACCACGATTGATCCCCAAGGCGCGGCGGGGTGCAATGCCTCGCCCGCCTTCGACTCAAACTGTTACAAACCCGCCGCAAGATAGTGTTGTGCCTGCATCCGTTCATCGGGATAAATGCGACTAATTATCAGTAGCACCCCTCCCCCTTTGATCGACAACAAGGATCACCATGCGCATCAACCCTTCCTTCCTGGCCCTGAGCCTGCTTGCCACCGCCCTGTTCGCCAACCAGGCCAGCGCCCACGGCCTGTGGACCGAACAGCGTCGCGGCAATATTGAAGTGGTGTTCGGCGAAGGCGCCGAAGACACCGCCTACAAGCCGGAAAAAGTCACCGGCGGCTGGGCCTGGGATCAGGCCGGCAAGCCGGTACAGGTGAGCATCGAACGCCTGGCCGACCACGCGCGCCTGAAACCCGCCAGCCCGGCCGCCGCCGTGGCCGCCGAACTGGACCTGGGCATCTGGACCCGCAACCCGGAAAACAAATGGATCAACGAAGCCCGTAGCAAGGTGACCGGTGGCGGCGAGTCGATCCAGACGCGCAAATACAGCCTGGCCATCTACGAACACGGGGTAAAACTGCCCGCGCTGGACAGCCTGAAACTGGTGATTGTGCCCCAGGCCGATCCGCTGGAAGTCGGCGTCGGCAAGCCGCTGCCTGTTCTGGTACTGCTCGATGGCAAACCGGCAGCCGGTATCAAACTGCTGGGCGACTACCGCAGCGCGCCCGATGAGGTCAGCGCCGAAACCGACACCAACGGTCTTGCCACTGTGGTGGTGCGCAACGAAGGCCTCAACGTCATCGCCGCCCAGACCAGCGTCCCGGTCAAGGACAACGCCGATTACACCAAGCGCGGTCTGTTTACCTCACTGACGTTTGTGGGCGCCGAGCATCACGATTGATGGCTTTCAGAAAGCGTTTTTCATGGTCCGGCGTGGGTAGCAAACACTGGTCGTACCGGCCGAAAATCCGGTAACGATTAAGCGCCACCCGGTCATAGCACCAGTCACGTACAGGTCGTGGAAGTACCCGCAGCAGGCCCAACAACGGCCAGGCGGCGGGTAGCTGCCGGACCACCTCGAAAAACGCATCCGAACGCACCCAATAGTGCCGGTCGCGGATCACCGCCATGGTGTCGAAATGGTCCACTGGCAAACCGGCCCAGGCCAGCAGTGCCTGGCCTTCGGGCGACTGCACCGTGGCCAGTCGTACACGCCGCCGATGATCGAAGCGAATCAGAAAGCGCGCCCAGCCGTTGCACAACTTGCACACGCCATCGAACAGCACCACGGTTTCGCCCGGCGCCAGCAGTGGCGCGGGATCGGGTCGTATGAGTGAGGTCGCCATAAGCGGGCTCCTGAAAAAACAATGGCCGATTATTCCACGTAGCTTATTCCACGTAGCGCAGCCACAGATAACGACGACCTTCGATGGCCCTGGCGAACGTTGCCGCGCGCAAGGCACGTTGCTCATCGGTGGTGTTGTACAGCGCGCACAGATCATCTGCCAGTGCCTGGGCGACCGATGCGTCGGCAGGCTCTGCCCGCAAAAAGCCAAGATAAGACGCGCCGACGCCGATCAACTCATAGCCATGCCTGAGCGCAAAATGCTGCGCCACAGCATGGTTTTGCTCAGGACCCAGATCGGGCTCGAAATAGCCATTTGGAAAAGCCGCCAGCGCTAACGCTGCATTTTCAACCGGCACGACGATGGCCGAAAGCGGCTGCTCAAGCAATGAAACAGGATCTTGCTGGTAGCGAATCCACGCTTGCAGCCCTGCCTCATCAAGGGTCAGACCAAAATCACAGGCATCCTGAAATGACACCGTGGCCACCAGCGCGGTGAAGTTGCGCACGCAGATCGGAAACTCCGCCTTGGTGGTCATGTAGCCGATGTACTCACCGTTTTCGAAGCACTCGGCCGGCAACCCGGCGATATCGAGCGGCGTCACATCGTCCAGCCCCAGATTGTTGCGCGCATGCCCGGAGGTGTAACGGGCCTGATGCACATCATCGAGCGAGAGCAGCAGCCTGCAACCTGGATGCTCGTCAGTCAGCTTTCGATGCGCCGCGATCAGCTCATCGATGTGGACGATATCGCTCAGGCGATACGCGTCACAGATGCCCTCGGCCGGGTTATCCCGCGTCAGGTTGCCGCAAAACTGAATGTCCATCGACTGTCACTTCCTCCATTGTTGGCGCTTCAAGCTTCATGGCCGACCGCCACCAAAAGCCGCGTCGACACCTGCGTTTCAACCTTGCCTTCATCGTCCGTCTCGCTGAACACGGCGCAGGTCGCCGCAGCACCGGCGTGCTCAACGGGCCAACCAGCAAACCGTGATAGACCCAGCAGGGATGATAAGTGCTGGCCGCGCCGAAACTGACATCGTGCAAATCCGCCTGGGTCGTTGCCAGCCGTACCTGAGACACGCCCAAAGGCAGAAAAATCCGCTGCGCCAATGCCTGCTCGAGCGCACAGCCGGCGAGCCGTTCGATCACCCTGCCCACCCACAGATACCCCACATTGGAATAGCGCCAGCCAGCTCCGGGTGCATAGCGCAACCGGTAAGCGTCCAGGCGTTGCAGCATTTCGTCGGCAGGCCACGGCTGCGCGCCTTCGCGGACTGCCGCATGATAGTCGGCCAGCTCGCTGTAGTCCGCCAGGCCGGCCTGATGCTGGAGCAATTGACGCAGCGTGAACGGGCCTTCGAGCAGCGGATCTTAAAGCCCGAGCAAGCCGTCGCGTACCAGCGTCAAGGCGGCGGCCGCCAACACGGTCTTGGTGAAGCTCCACCAGGGCACAATCAGATCGGGCTGATCGGCGCTGATTAAGCTGCCGTTCAGAAGGGTGATATGCGGCATTGTCTGTGGTAGACCCAGGATCAAAAACAACATCCTACCGCTATGGGTCTTTTATTGCGGCTTACCCTGAATGTTGACTCCAACTTTCAGAAACATGCCACGTGCATCGGCATTGAAAACGGCCGGCGTGGTGTTCAGCGCAATGGAGCGTTTGAACGGGACATTGCCAACGTTGCTATCCACCAGAAATTCACCTGGGATTTGTAGCTCGACGGGCAGGTCAATCATCGAGCCGCCAATCGCAATCGAGTCGCTGATATTGATTGGAATCTTGTAGTCCCACAGCGTCACGCAATCGGCCTGTTTCAAACACCAACGTAATGGCTCGCCCCATGTGGGACAGGGAACATGGGCGCTCGGACAAACCTTTTTCTGATCCTCGATAGCCGTCTTGAAGCCGTAGTCGATTCTGGAGGGCTCCAGCCTGAAAGCGGCCGAAACAAGGCTGGCTTCGCTGGACTTGAACACCAGTTGACCGGTTATCAGGGTTTCAGCGTTCAAGCCCAAGCCAATATGCCCGCCGACATTGGGCAACTTGGCGTGGCCATGAATCCTGACGTTGGCGTTGACCGCCAGGCGCGCCCCGACGTTCAACCTGCCCTCGTTAGTCCAGTCGGCATACACCTCTTCGATCATGCCAGTGGCCTTGTTGGCTGCAAGGTCATAGAACTCAAGGTAGTAATCCGGTGTGTCTTCCAGCTTGCGAACCTCGCGCACAAGCTCGACGAGAACGCGCCGCCTTTCGGGCGGGAGTTGATTGATGGACCTGACCAGGTTCGCCAGCGTCGAGCCACGCAACGCCAGTCCGATATCGGCACCGTCCCATACTGCATCCCCATTGGCGCGTTCAAGGATGCTTTCAAGTTCTGCCGGGAGAGGCGGTACCGCGACGACCGGTGCGCCAGCCTGACGCTCGCAACCGGCCAGCAGCGCTAACACAATAAGGCCTGACACGGATGATTTCATGGGGTCTCTCCCAGGACGGCCAGATCGCCGATAAGGTGCATGCCCCTTGGCAAAATCAGCACATCACGCAGGTCGAAGGTCCCGGCCCAGGACACTGGCGGCGTTGTCAACGTCGCGATGTAAGCCCCCTCTTTGATGGGGAACTCTCTGGTTTGTGCGGGTTGCGCGATCCTGATGATGTTTGAAACCGGTATCTGGATGTCGGGCAGCGCTTTGTTCAACGCCTCATTGATCTTTAGCTGGGCAATCTCGGCCACCAAGCCCTTGATATCGGTCTTGAATGGGCCCCAGCTTGCACTCGGTGCCAGATGCGACACAAACACCTTCAGGCGCATGGGCTTTGGCTGGCGAAGGGTAAATTCGGGGATGGAAATACTGGCCACGCCAAACAGGCTAATCGTTGAGGTGGTGATCTCCAGCTTCGCCGGCTCAAGCGGTTGTGGGATCACCGTGGCCAAGCCCAGAAGATCCAGCCGAAGCTCACCCTTCGCAGCTTGCAGTCCCAACCTGATGCCCGCCACCCCAGCCGAAAACTCTACCGAGACAGACGTCACCTCAACGGTTATGTCTTCACGCTCGGGCACCGGTATCTTGAAGCCCTCCAGCAGCCTGGCGGCATCGCCGATCAGCCGGCTGGACAAAAACAACTGCACATCGCCTTGCGCGAGCAGATCCGGCTGAAGTTTTAAACGCTCTGCTGTTTGCCGGGCTGCATCCTGCCTGGCGCTGGCAATACTGGCGTTCATGTCTTTGATGGCTTGCCCGGTATCGCCGCAGGCAGATAACAGCAGGCAGGCCAGACAGACGAGTGGAAGATTGCGCATAAAATCCTCCTGATTTTGATTGCGGCACCTCTTTCCTGAAAGCCTGGAGACTGCTGAAAATCACCTTGATCAATGTAGTCGACAGCGCACCACAGGCATCGACCTTGTGGGTGCTTACCTCAATAAACACGGGGGGCTCCGACCAGTGGCCAAGCAGCAGGCGAACGGTAACGCTGAGTGAAAAAACTCAGCGCCTGATCCTGAACCAGATCGAATACATCGCCGGCAAGAACACCAGTGTCAGCACCGTCCCCGCCAGCGTACCGCCGATCAGCGTATAGGCCAGCGTGCCCCAGAATACCGAATGGGTCAGCGGAATGAACGCCAGGATCGCCGCCAGTGCGGTCAGGATCACCGGCCGCGCACGCTGCACGGTGGCCTCTACCACGGCACTGAACGCATCCAGACCCGCCTGTTCGTTATGGTGGATCTGGCCGATCAGGATCAGCGTGTTGCGCATCAGAATCCCGGACAGCGCGATCAGCCCGACCAGCGCGTTGATGCCGAAGGGCTGCTGGAACAGGATCAGGGTCGGCACCACGCCGATCAGCCCCAGTGGACTGGTGAGAAACACCATGACCATCGCCGAGATCGAACGCACCTGCAAAATCAGGATGATCAGGGTCAGCGCCAGCATGATCGGGAACAGCGGCAGCATCGCCTCCATGGCCTTGCCGGACTCTTCGATGGAGCCAGCCTGCACAATGCGATAGCCGCTGGGCAGTTGCTCGATGATCGGTTGTAGTTCGCGGCTGATGGCTGTCGACACGTCCGGCGGCTGCAGGCCATCGGCGATGTCGCCGCGCACGGTAAGGGTCGGCACCCGGTCGCGGCGGCGCAGTACCGGCTCTTCCATGCGCACCTCGACCTCGCCGATCTGCGCCAGCGGAATGCGCTGGCCATTGGCGCCGGCCAGGGTGAAATCCATGATTCTGGCAGGATCGAGACGCAGGTCGCCGGCCGAACGGGCGACGACCTGCACGGTACGAATGTCCTCGCGCACGGCGGTCACGGGCACCCCGTTCAATAGAAACTGCAATTGCTGCGCGACCGCACTGGAACTGAGCCCGACCGCCTGCAAGCGGTCCTGCTGCAAGCTGAAATGCAGGGTCGGCACGCGCGTGCCCCAGTCGCTGTTGACGGTGCGCATCATCGGGCTGGCTTGCATGACGTGCTGCACCTTCGCGGCAATTTCACGCAACGTATCCAGGTCGGGACCGGTGACCCGGTAAGCCACCGGGAATGGCGAATAGGGCCCGAACACCAATTGGGTCACGCGCACCCGCGCCTCGCTGGCCAGGCCTTGGGCAATCGCCTCGCGCAGCCGGTGCTTCAATACTTCGCGCTGTTGCTCGTTGTCGGTACGTACCACGATCTTGGCGAACGACGGATCGGGCAGCTCCGGCCCCATCGCCATATAAAACCGTGGCGCGCCCTGGCCGATGTAGGCCGTGACGATGTGCGCCTCGGGTTGTTGGGCCAGCCAGGCTTCGATCTCGGCCGAGGCGGCGCTGGTCTGGGTGATCGAGGTGCCGTAAGGCATCTGCACTTCGACCAGCACTTCAGGGCGGTCGGAGACTGGAAAGAACTGCTTCTTGACCACGCCCATGCCCAGCACGGCCGCGACGAACAGGCCCACCACGGCGCCCGTGACCAGCCATTTGTGGGCAATCACCTGCGCCAGCAGGCGACGAAAACGGTTGTAGCGCGGCGTGTTGTAAAGCGCCTCATGGCCGCCTTCGACCTGCTTGACCTCAGGCAGCAGTTTGACGCCGAAGTAAGGCGTGAACAGCACCGCGACCAGCCACGAGGCGATCAGCGCAATGCCGACGATCCAGAACATATTGCTGGTGTACTCACCCGCCGTAGACCGCGCAAAACCGTTGGGCATGAAGCCCACGGCAGTGACCAGGGTGCCCGACAGCATCGGTGCGGCGGTGTGGCTCCAGGCATACGCCGAGGCGGCGATACGGCTGTAGCCCTCCTCCATCTTCACCACCATCATCTCGATGGCAATAATTGCATCGTCGACCAGCAGGCCCAGCGCCAGGATCAGCGAGCCCAGGGTGATGCGGTCAAAATTCTTGCCGGTCGCGGCCATCACTACAAACACGATCGCCAGGGTCAACGGCACCGCCGCTGCCACCACGATGCCCACCCGCCAGCCCATGCTGGCGAAGCAGACCAGCATGACCACCAGCAGCGCGACGAAGAACTTGACCATGAACTCATCGACCGCCGAACTGATATTCACCGACTGATCGGTGACCTTGCTCAGGCTCATGCCCAGCGGCAAGCCGGCGTTGATCGTCCCGACCTCGGCGTCCAGCGCACGGCCCAGGTCCAGGCCGTTCCAGCCATCACGCATGACGATGCCCAGCAGCAAGGCCGGTTCACCGCCGTTACGAATCATGAATGTCGCCGGGTCTTCATAGCCGCGCGTGACGGTGGCGACGTCCGACAGTTTCAGCGTACGCCCCTGCGCGACGATGGGCGTGTCGCGGATTTTCTGCAATTGCTCGAAGGCGCCGTCCAGGCGAATGAACACCTGCGGCCCTCGGGTTTCTACCGATCCAGCCGCCGTCAGGGCATTCTGGTCATTGAGCGCGGCAAACACCTCTTGCGGGCCGATGCCCAGCGTCGCCAGCCGCTCATGGGAGAACTCGACATAGATGCGCTCGGGCTGCTCGCCGACGATATTGACCTTCTTCACCCCCGGCACATGCAGCAGTTGCTGGCGCAGTTTCTCGGCATCGCGTACCAGCAGGCGCTGGGCTTCACCCTTGGCCTTGAGGGCAAACAAGGCAAAGGTGACATCGGCGTATTCATCGTTGACCATCGGCCCGATGACACCCGCCGGCAGGGTTTGCGCCTCGTCACCGACCTTCTTGCGCGCCTGGTAGAACTCCTCCGGCACCTGCGCCGGCGGCGTGCTGTCGAGCAGGGTCAAGGTGGTGAAGGCCAGCCCTGGCCGGGTGTAGGTCTCGGAGCGATCGTACCAGCGCAACTCTTGCAGGCGTTTTTCGATCTTTTCGGCGACCTGATCCTGCATCTCTTGTGCGGTCGCCCCAGGCCAGGCGGTGACGATGGTCATCACCTTGACGGTAAATGAAGGGTCTTCGGCGCGGCCCAGCTTGAAGAACGCGATCAGCCCGGCCAGCGAGATCAGGCAGACAAAAAACAGCGTGATCGAGCGCTCGCGCACGGCCAGCGCCGACAGGTTGAAACGGCTCTCACTCATGGCTGCGCACCTGCAACGGCGGTCTGCACGGCCAACCGTACAGCCTCGCCCTCGTGCAGCAGGTGTGCGCCCAGCGCGACGATACGCTCGCCCGGTTTGAGCGTGCCGCTAATGTGCACTGACTCATCGTCCAGTTGCTGAACCCGCACCGGCTGCCAGCGCACTTTCGCAGGCTCGCCTTCGATCACCCATACACCTGGACCAGAACCTGCGTCATGCAGGGCGGCAATCGGCACCTGCAAGCCCGTCTCGGCAACCGCCCCCGTAATCTGCACGGTAATGGTGGTGCCCAGTGGCGCGCTAGCCAGCTCACCCTCCAGCACATAACGCGCCTCGAAGGTGCGGGTCTGGCGGTCGGCGACATCGGACAATTGGCGCAGACGGGTCGGCACCCTGATGCCTGAGTTGCCGAACAAGGTCGCCTGCGCGCTGGAACCTACCGGCGGTCGCAGGGTTTCCGGCAACTGGACCACGGCCTCGCGCGGCCCGGCATGGGCCACGCGCACCGCCACTTGCCCTGCGCTCAGCACCTGGCCTGGTTCAGCCAGGGTTTCCATGACCGTGCCGTCGGCATCGGCCAGTAACTCGGCGTAACCGGTGGCGTTGAACGCCACTTGCGCCTGGGCCTGCGCGGCATTGAGGTCGGCTTTGGCAGCGTCGGCTGCCGCCCTGGCCTGATCGTAGGTGGAGGCCGACACCGCGCCGCTGGCACGCAAAGTGTGGTAGCGGGCTTCATCCTGAGCGGTGACAGCCGCTCGCGCACGCGCGGCTGCGACCGCTTCACGCTGCGCCCGGGCGGCCAGCTGCAGGTCGGCCGGGTCGATGCGCATCAGCACCTGACCGCGCCTGACCGTTTGCCCGGTATCTACCCGACGCTCCAGCACCTTGCCGGCGACGCGAAAGCCCAGATCGCTTTGTACCCGTGCCGCCACGGTGCCGGTAAACGCACGTGGCACCGAGGTCGCTGCCTGAACCACGGCAACCCGCACCAGCGGCGCTTCAGTGCGTGGATCGGTGGGGGTTTTATCGCTGCACGCGGCCAGCAATAACGGCAGCGTGCAAAGGAAGGCACATGAAATGAGGCGACGCCGAGGCATGAGAGTTTCCACCCAGAATGATCATGGCGCTCACTTTGGGTCTAGTGACCAATTTAGTCAATAGTCACAAATCTGCATTTTCAGGGCGACAGGCTACGCAACACCAGGCTCGACAACTGACCCGGCGCCTCATCGACGTAATCGAAGCCATGCTGCAACAGCAGCGGATTGACGTAAGGGCGGATCACCAGATAGATCGCCTTGACCGTTTCATCCAGCGGCGTCTTGCGCTCGAAATCTGCGCTTTGCCGGCCTTCGAGCAGAATGTCCTTGAGCAGTTCACGAATGCGTCCCTCATACGCGAGCGCCGCCGGCCAGCCTTCGGTGGCCGCTGACGTGGCGATCTCGTACAGCTTGCGGTCCTGGGAAAACAGCCGCACGCTGGACTCGACAATCGATTTGAACAGGCGCCGCAGCTTCTCGGGCGGCTGGTCGACCTCCTGCACCGCCGCCCGCACCTCGGCTTCAAGCTGGGCAAGGCAATTGGCACAGATCATCTCGCCGATGGCCTGCTTGGACTCGAAGAACTTGTAGATATAGGCCTTGGAAAAGGCGATGGACCTTGCGAGATCGGCAACGGTGGTCTTCTCGTAGCCGTATAGACTGAAGTGCTCGGTGGCAGCGGCAACGATCTGATCGCGCACCTCATGGTCGGCCGGACCACGGGCAGAAACGGCGGGGGGGATTTTTTTGCTCATGTTGCGCAGCTTACCGACAGTGTTCTGAATGGACAACAAGTGACCATAATTGAATATAGTCACAAACTCTTGCCAGGGCCATTGCACCCTGCACACCTGATTTTTTCATTCAGAGGCTGTGCCGGGTGCAAATCGGCTAGGCAGAGTATCAGTTCAGCGCTTTTGCCATGCCTTTGTCCATATTCCTGACGTTCCGGTCCAGCCACTCCTCACCCACCACGGCCGGCGCGGTCTCGGGCATGCGCAGGGCGCACAGGGTCGAGATCACTCCCAACGCGCTGAACAGCAGCGCCGGCCCGATCCAGCCCACCACTGCGAACAGCCCGGTGGCCACGAATGGCAAGGCACCGGCCACCAGCGAGGCGCCGTTGTAGCCCAGCGAGATACCGGACGAGCGCACGTTGGGCGGGAATTGCTCGGTGAACCAGCTGGCTTCCACAGCGAAGATCGGGTCATGGCTGAGCAGCAGCGACATGGCCACGGCCACCACGATCAGCGCCACCACGCCGGTATTGATCAGCAGAAACAGCGGAATGCCGAAGGCGATGGTGAACAGCGAGCCGATCAGGAAGACTTTCTTGCGCCCGATACGGTCGCTCAGCGCACCAAAGTACAGGTGGCTGCCCAGCCCCAGCGCCGAGCCGATCATGGTACCCCACAGCACGTTTTCCTTGGTCGCGACACCGGCCAACAGCACGTAGGACAACATGAAGCTGGTCGCCAGGTAATAGCCGCCGGTCTCGGCCAGGCGCAAGCCGACGATTTGCAGGATCTTGCGCCAGTCGTTGCGAATCACCGTCAGGGCCGGTTGTTTGATCAGGGTGTTCTCGGCCTTCATCTTCTCGAACTCGGGCGATTCGCTGACGCCCATGCGAATCCACATGCCAACGCCGACCATCACCACCGAGGCCAGGAACGGCGCACGCCACACCCAGTCGCCCTCAAGAAACGCCGCCGACAGCAGGAACGCGCCGTTGGCCATCAACAGCCCCAGCGGAATGCCGATCTGTGGCACCGCACCGAAGAAGCCACGCCGGTGCGGCGGCGCGTGTTCGCACGCCATCAACACCGCGCCGCCCCACTCCGCACCAAAGCCGATGCCCTGGATCATGCGCAGCAAGATCAGCAACACCGGCGCGATCAGCCCGGCCTGCTCGTACGTCGGTAGCGCACCGATCAGCACCGTGGCGCCGCCCATGAGCAGCAACGACCAGAGCAGCACCGCTTTGCGCCCGATACGGTCGCCATAATGGCCGGCCAGATAGCCGCCCAGCGGGCGCATGAAGAAGCCCACCGCCATGGTCGCGAACGCAGCGAGGATGCCGACGATGGGTTCGGTGGTGTGAAAGAACACCGAACCGAACCAGCCGGCCGCCGCCGTGCCGTAGATAAAGAAGTCGTAGCTTTCCACCGCCGACCCGATCATCGAGGCGAAGGACACTTTCGAGGCTTTGTCGTGCGGCTTGGCCGCCGCCGTACTTGAATGATTCATCACAAACCCTGCCTTTATTGTTTTTGTATGGGTAGGCAGACCGAAGCCTGCCCTGTTGCCTGTGCTTTATTACCGGCTCTGTATCACCAGGTCTCGATCACCCGGCTGTCGTCCCGCGCGCCCAGACCGGCCTGCGACGCACTGGAAAAACGCTGGTGCGCGATGTCCAGCAACGGCACCGCTGCCTTGCAGGCGCGTGCCGCTTCAGCCACCAGGCCGCTGTCCTTGACGAAGATGTCGACCATGCTGGTGACCTGCGTGTCGGTGCCTTGCAACATGCGCGGCCCGCGGTCGGAGAGCATCCACGAGCCGCCAGCGCCGCGTTCGACCAGCGCCAGCACCTGTGCAGGGTCCAGGCCCAGTGATTTCGCCAGGTTCAAGGCCTCGGCCGCCGCGACCAGATGCACCGAGCACAGGTGCTGGTTGACCACCTTGATCGCCTGACCATCACCGATGTCGCGGCCCGTGACCTTGACCTCGCCCATGGCACCGAGCACCGGCAATACCGCCTCGATATGCGCCTGAGCACCGGAGGCGAAGATCAGCAGGCTGCCGGTCTGCGCGCGCGCCACGCCGCCGGTGACGGGCGCATCGATCACGGTCACCCCCTTGGCTGTCAGCCGCGCACCTTGCTCGCGCACCGCCGCCGGGCCCACGGTGCTCATGATCACCCAGCTCTGGCCGTGGCGAACGTCACTGAATTGCGTGACCAGCGCCTCAAGCTGCGCTGGCGTGGCAACCATGACCACCACCACGCTGGCGTCCTGCGCCGCACGCCAGTCGGCGCTGGCCTCGATGCCTTGAGCCTGGGCACGGGCGCGGCCGGCGTCGCTCAACTCGATGCCGATCACCTGATGGCCGGCCTTGCTGATCTGCAAGGCCATGGGCAAGCCGATCGCGCCCAGGCCGATAAATGCAACGTTCATAGGGATGTCCTCAGCCGAGCCATTGGCGAATGTTGGCGGCCATCACGGCCGTGGAAATACCGTAGCGATCGTGCAACGTCGGCAGCGCACCGGCATCGAGAAAGGCATCGGGCAAGGCAATCTGGCGAAACTCCGGTGCGACGCGGGCCTTGAGCAAGGCCAGCGCGACGCTTTCACCCAGCCCGCCCACGGTGCTGTGGTTTTCCGCGACGATCACCAGCCGGCCGCTGCGCCGGCATTGCTCGATGATTGTCGCCTCGTCCAGCGGCTTGATGGTCGGCACATGCAGCACCGCGACATCGGCACTGCCATCGCCCAGCAGTTGCGCCACTTCCAGGGCGCGCATGGTCATGATGCCGCTGGCGATGATCAGCACATCCTTGCCGTCGCGCAGCAATCTGGCTTTGCCGAGTTCAAATTTATAGTCGTACTCGTCGAGCACCATCGGCACCTTGCCGCGCAACAGGCGCATGTACACCGGGCCGTTGTAGTCGGCAATGGCCTGCACCGCCTGAGCGGTGTCCAGCGCATCGCACGGGTCGATCACGGTCATCCCCGGAATCGCGCGCATCAGCGCCAGATCGTCGGTGGCCTGGTGGCTGGGGCCATAGCCGGTGGTCAGGCCAGGCAACGCCGCGCAAATCTTGACGTTGAGGTTTTCTTCGGCGATCACCTGATGAATGAAGTCATAGGCGCGCCGGGTGGCGAACACCGCGTAGGTGGTCGCGAACGGCACCAGGCCTTCCTTGGCCAGCCCGCCGGCCGCGGCCATCAGCAATTGCTCGGCCATGCCCATTTGCACATGCCGCTCGGGGAACTCACGGCCAAAGATGTGCAGGTCGGTGTACTTGGACAAATCGGCGCTCATGCCGACAATCCGCGAATCGCGCTGGGCGGCCACCACCAGCGCATGGCCAAACGGCGCGGTCTCGGTACGCTGGCCTTCGCTGGCAATAGAGGCAATCATCGCCGAGGTGGTCAGCCGTGGTTTTGCCAGGGTTTCGTTACCCATTTCAGTGCACTCCCTTGTCGTAGTGGGCATCCAGCACGGCAAGCGCGGCCTGCCATTCGTTCGGCTCGACACGGATGAAATGGTTTTTCTCACGCGCCTCAAGAAAGTCCACGCCCTTGCCCATCAAGGTGTCGAACAGAATCACCCGCGGTTTGGCTTCGGTCACCGCCATCGCGGTGTCGAACGCTGCCAGCACCGCCGGCAAGTCGTTGCCGTCGATGCGCTGCACATGCCAGCCAAACGCTTGCCACTTATCGACCAGCGGCTCGAATTCGAGGATTTCGTGGGAGTTGCCGTCGGCCTGTTGCTTGTTCAGGTCGACCAGCGCGATCAGGTTGCCCAGCTTGTGGTGCGCCGCCGACATCGCCGCTTCCCAGGTCGCGCCTTCGTCCAGCTCGCCATCGGACATGGAATTGAACACCCAGGCCGGGTTGCCTTTCATGCGCAGGCCCAGCGCCATGCCGACGCCAATCGCCAGGCCCTGGCCCAGCGAACCGCCGGACATTTCCATGCCCGGCGTGTAAGTGGCCATGCCCGACATCGGCAGCCGGCTGTCGTCGGCGCCGTAGCTGTCGAGTTCGTCTTCGGCAATCACGCCGGCTTCCAGCAAGGCCGCATACAGCGCAATCGCGTAGTGACCGTGCGACAGCAGAAAGCGGTCGCGGCCTTCCCAGCTCGGGTTGTCGGGATCAATGTTCATGGCGTGGCAATAGGCGACGGCCAGCACATCGGCCCAGCCCAGCGCCTGACCGACATAGCCCTGGCCCTGGACTTCGCCCATGCGCAGGGCGAAGCGACGAATGCGCCAGGCGTGATGCGCCAGGCGCGCGAGCGGCTCGGGTGCCGCTGCGGCACGTGTAGGAATTATTGTCATTATGGTTTCCTGCTTGCGATAGAAATGGCCCCGTGCTGAACTGATGTTAAATATTCATCCAAACGATCAGCGCGAAACGTGAAGCCACGCTATCACTGGAGATTCAGCGCTTACAAAGGGCATTTTTACAGCAATGGATGAGAAAAATTCAGCAATAGCGCGCCTGAGAAAGGTCCCGTTGTCATCGCTGCGGGTCTTTGAAGCGGCCGGACGCAGCGGCTCGTTTGCCGTGGCCGCGCAAGAGCTGGGCCTGTCGTCGAGCGCCGTCAGCCATTCGATTCGCAAGCTTGAAGAAGCGATCGATCTGGTGCTGTTCGAGCGCACCACCCGCGAGGTGAACCTCACCGTGCGCGGCCGCCTGCTGCTGGAGCATGTGCAGCGCGGGCTGGACGAAATGCAGCGTGGCTTTGCTCTGATCAACGCCGACGAGCCTCCACCGCTGCGTCTGCACACCGCGCCCAGCTTCGCCACGCAATGGCTGATGCCGCGCCTGGCGCGCTTCGTGGCGGCGCACCCGAACATCGACCTGCGCTTCTCGGCAAGCACCGAATACGCGCGCTTCGACAACGATGATTTCGACCTCGACATCGTCTACGGCGAGCCCAAGGGCAGCCTCAACGAGAAGGTCCCGCTCGCGGTTGAACACCTCACGCCGCTGTGCAGCCCGCAGATCGCCGCGACCATTCGCAGCCCGCAAGACCTGCACCATCACACGTTGATCCAGTGCGAAGTGCAGATGCTGCAATGGAAAGGCTGGTTCGAAGCCAACCACCTGTTCGCCCCGCACCACTATGGGTTGCGCTTCGACCGCAGCGCCATGGCCATCGCCGCCGCCGTAAACGGCATGGGTGTGGTGCTGGAATCCACCTTGCTGGCCGAAGGCGAGTTGAAAAGCGGCGCATTGGTGGCGCCCTTGCGCAGCGTGACCCACGAGATTCAGTACATCGGCCATTATCTGGTCTACCCCAAGCGCCGCACCCGACACGAGGCTTCGGAGGTGTTCAAGAAATGGCTGCTGGATGAGATCGGGGTGAGGTAGCAATACGATAGCTATACTGCTTACGATAGGGCCGGAGCTGGCTCGCAGTAGCGGAGATTGACCGTGCGATCATGGATGAACAGCGTGTCGGGCAGGCCTCTGCTCGTATTGACCGCCATCCTGCTGAGCGGCTGCGCCCGACAACACAGCGAGCCTGCAATCGTCGGCATCTGGGCCCTGCAACCGTTGCACGACGGCACTGCCACGGTCGCTCACTACCGCACTGACGGCACGTTACTGTTGCAGCCCTTCAATTGCATCGACCCGCGCCCGCAGCCAGCGGATGTTTCCAGCTACACGGTGGCCGAGGATGGCCAGTCGATTCATCTCTCGTCGCCGCTGAACACCTTCGACTTCAAGGTCCTGGCACTTACACCCTCACACATGCAGCTGGGCCGCGACGTGGCCGGCCGCCGGCTGACATACGATTACACCCGGGTCGACGCGGTTGCACCGTTATGCGCGCTCTACCCTGGCCTGACTACCGAGCTGGCCCGGCGCACGCCTTACACACCCGGCGACTTCGTAGCCGACCCGAGCATCCCTGCGCACACGGGCATGGACCACTATGTCGGCAAATGGGCGAGTGCAGAAAACCAGATGCTGCTTGAGATCGTTCGGGATGCACAAGGCGGCTATTACCTCTTCAATGCCGGCGACGAGAACTGGCATCACCTGTTCAATAACGTCCGCTGGGAAGGTGATGAACTGCACTTCAAGAGCTTTGCCTATTCCGACAATGAATGGTTATTCCGCCATCCGTACCACAAGTCGCAGAACACAGTGACTCTCCAGCCAACGCCTGACGACCGATTGCGCTATACGTTTTTTATCGATGGCGAGCGGGTCAGTGACGTGATGGTGCGGGTCAAGGATTGAGGGGTCGGTTTCGGCCAGGCGAATGATTTGATTCATTTTCACCCGAAAAAATACAAGATTCCTGCACAAAACCCGCCGCCCCAACGGTTTTCGCAGAATTCCTGCGCGGCATGGCGATTAGCATAAAAGACCTCAAATCCTTGCGCCAACGCCGGAGTTTCGACCATGCCTGTACTCGATCTGTCCTTTGTCCGCCGCCAGTTCCCGGCTTTCTCCGAAGCGTCTTTGCAGGATCAGGCTTTTTTCGATAATGCCGGTGGCTCGTACGTCTGCGAGCACGTGATTGAACGCCTCGGGCGTTTCTACCGGCAAACCAAAATGCAGCCTTACGGCGCGCACCCGGCGTCGCGCCGGGGTGGCGAAGAGATGGATCATTCGCACGTCGAACTCGCCCGTTATCTCGGCGTTGCGACTGAAGAAGTGCATCTGGGGCCGTCGACGTCGCAGAATATCTATGTGCTGGCCGAGGCGTTTGCCAATCGCCTGCAAGCCGGCGACGAAATCATCGTCACCAACCAGGATCACGAAGCCAATAACGGCGTGTGGCGGCGCCTGGCCAAACGCGGCATCGTGATCCGGGAATGGCAGATCAACGCCAGCACCGGTTCGCTGGAGATCGCCGCGCTGCAAGCCTTGCTCTCACCACGCACCCAAGTAGTGGCCTTCACCCATTGTTCGAACATTCTCGGTGAAATCAACCCGGTCCGGGAAATCTGCGAGGTCGTGCATGCCGCCGGGGCCATCGCGGTGGTCGACGGTGTTTCCTACACCGGTCACGGCCTGCCGGACGTCGCTGAACTGGGCGCCGATATCTACCTGTTCTCGCTGTACAAGACATTTGGTCCGCATCTGGGCGCCATGGTGATCCGCCGCCCGCTGATGGATTTTCTGGGCAACCAGGCTCACTACTTCAACTCGGCGCACCTGGCGAAGTGGTTTGTGCCGGCCGGCCCCGATCATGCACAGGTGGCGGCCGCCAGCGGCGTGACGGCTTATTTCGATGCCATACATGCGCATCATTTTCCGGATGCCGCCGCCACAGAGCAGCCGCGCAATGTCCGCAAACTGCTCAGGGACGCCGAGCTTGAGCGGTTGCCAGCGCTGCTGGAGTTTTGCGCAAACGACTCACGGGTACGCCTGCTGGGGCCGGCAGACGCTACAAAGCGGGCACCGACCGTCTCGTTGCAAACCCTGAATGCCAGCCCGCGCACGGTCGCCGAACGGCTGGCCGGCAAGGGCATCATTGCCGGCGCCAGCCACTTCTACGCGGTGCGTCTGCTGGAGGCTCTGGGCGTCAATCCCGATGAAGGCGTGCTGCGCCTGTCGTTCGTGCACTACACCTCGGCTGAAGAGGTTCAAAAGCTGATCGGCGCGCTGGAGGAGTCGTTGTAAGTTAAAAACGCTACGGGGCTGGCCGATCAGCCCCGTACCAGATCATCCAGACAAATAAACGACTGAGTGCTGCTGATATCGGCATGACCGTTGAGTTCGTCGACCAGAATCCGGGTGAAGTCGGCCATTCTGGGCGCCACCACGCGGATCATGAAATCCACATCGCCCGTGACACCGGTCGCCACCCTCACCCACGGCCGGTTCTGCAACAGCACGGCGACACGCTCTCTGGCACCGGGCCGCGCGGCTTTATCGAGCGTTACCAGAATCCAGGCGCTGACATCGTTGCCCAGTTTGCTCTCGTCGATGATCGCCGTGTAGCCACGAATAATCCCTTCATCCTCCAGCCGCTTGACCCGTCGCAGGCACTGCGACGGCGACAGCCCGACCTGGGTCGAGAGCTGTTGATGGCTGATACGACCGTCTTTTCTGAGCACGGCAACGATCCGTGCATCCATCCTGTCGAGGGTTGAATCGGTCATGGCGCATCTCTCTGCGCCACCAGCGCCTGCAATGTCAACCGCGTCTGCCCCAGCAATACGTCACGCACCATTTCCATCTGCACCTTATCGATACGCTCCCAGCCCATGGCTTGCAGGACCTGATGCCTCAGCACCCGAAACACCATGCCCTGGCTATTGAGCGCCAAGGCGCGGATCAGCGTGTGCGGGTCGTCCGCGGCGGCCCCGGTCAAGCGGCCGATCATCGCGCAAGTCACCGTGCGGATATGCCCGTGCAGCCGCTCGTTCATCAGCTCCACCGTGTCCGCAGGCCCGAGCCCGGCCTGCACGCGGGCCATGAACAGGCGCCATTCACTGGCACGCGGGCTGTCATGGATAAAGGCAATGAATGCCCCCAGGATCTCAAGATAGGCGTCGATCAGTTGCGCATCGGTGACGTTATCAACCAGCAGAATGACTTCGGCGGCGCGCAAGGGTGATTCCAGTCGTTCCCAGACACGCTCGATGATGTGCTCTACGCAGGCGCGATAAAGGCCTTCCTTGTTATCGAAGTAGTACTGCAATGCCGGCGCATTGAGGCCGGCATCGGTGGCGATATCACGGGTGGAAGCGCCTTCGAAGCCGCGCTCGCCAAACAGTTTCAGGGCGCTGTCGATCAGCCGGGCGCGGGTCTCTTCACCGCGCTGGTAGCCGCCCTCGGCGGTGGGTTTGTGTCGAGCCATGAACACGTCCTGAATGGAAACATTTTGAAATTATATCAATTGACATAAATTTGCTCGCCCCGCATTTTATTCCACATGGAATAAATCCGGAGCCTACCATTCATGTCCCTCGATCGTCCTGCCGATCAGTCATCCGCACCAACGCCCGCCACTGCCGCCAATCGGCGTAAACCCAAGCGTGTATTGCTGGGGCTGCTGGCGGCAGCGCTGGCCGGCGGATTGATATGGGGCGGGCACTGGTACCTGCAAGGGCGCTTTATCGAAAGCACCGACGACGCCTACCTGCAGGCCGACAGTATGACCGTATCGCCGAAAATCGGCGGCTATGTCGCCGAGGTGCTGGTGGCCGATAACCAGCGTGTCGAAGCCGGCCAGCCACTGGCGCGGCTCGACACTGACAATTACCGGGTATCGAGCGAGAAAGCCGCTGCCACCGTGGCGGCACGCGAGGCAGATGTGTTGCGCGCCGAGGCAGAACTGGCGCAGCAGGACGCGACCATTGCACAAAACCGTGCCGATGTGGCCGGTGCCGAGGCCGACCTGAGCCACAGCAAAGCCCAGGTCAAACGCTATGCACCGCTGGCGCGCTCCGGTGCGGAAACCGAAGAACGGCTGGCCGACCTCAACAACGAACAGGCCCGCGCCACGGCCACTCTGGCCGCAAAAAAGGCGGCATTGCGCGCCAGTGAAGTGCGGGTCGGCACCCTCAAGGCGCAGTTGCAGCAGACCCGCGCACAATTGGCCGAAGCGAAGGCCAATGCCCGCCAGTCCGACATCGACCTGGGCGACACGCTGTTGCGCAGCCCGATTGCCGGCAGTGTGGCCGGGCGCAGCGTGCGCGTCGGCCAGTTCGCCCAGCCCGGCACACGGCTGATGACCATCGTACCGTTGCAGGCGATTTATCTGGTCGCCAACTTCAAGGAAACCCAGATCGGCCAGATGCGCGCCGGGCAATCGGTCAAGGTGCACATCGACGCCCTGCCCGGCCATGAACTGAGCGGTCATATCGACAGCCTGTCGCCTGGCACCGGCGCACAGTTCGCGCTGCTGCCGCCGTCCAATGCCACCGGCAACTTCACCAAGATCGTGCAGCGGGTACCGGTGCGCATCGTCCTCGACTTGCCCGAAGAGTTGCGCCCGGTGGTCATGCCGGGGCTGTCGGTGACCGTCGACGTCGACACCCGCAGCGCCGGAAACGATCAGCATGGCTGACAGCGCACGTCCGGCCAACGCCTCGCTGAGCGACTGGATCGCCGTGGCTGCCGGCTCCCTTGGCGCACTGCTGGCGACCCTGGACATTTCCATCACCAACTCGGCACTGCCGCAGATTCAGGGCCAGATTGGCGCCACCGGCACCGAAGGCACCTGGATCGGTACCGGCTACCTGATGGCCGAAATCGTCATGATTCCGCTGACCGCCTGGCTGACCCGTGTGTTTGGCCTGCGCCGTTTCCTGATGAGCATGGCGGTGCTGTTCACCCTGTTTTCGATCTATTGCGGCTTGTCTGGCAGCCTGACGCAGATGATCGTCGGCCGCATCGGCCAGGGGCTGGCAGGCGGCGCGATGATTCCCACGGCGCAGACCATCGTGCGCACGCGCCTGCCCGCGCACCAGTTGCCGATCGGCATGAGCGTGTTCGGCCTGACCGTGCTGCTGGGGCCGATTCTGGGGCCGGTGGTCGGCGGCTGGCTGACCGAAAACGCCAGTTGGCGCTGGTGTTTTTTTCTCAATCTGCCGGTCAGCGTGGCGCTGGTGACCTTGCTGTGGGTCGGCCTGCAAGCCGAAAAGGCGCATCTGGAGCGTTTCTTCAAGGCTGACTGGCTGGGCATCGTCGGCCTGTCGGTGGGCCTCAGCTCGCTGACCGTGGTATTGGAAGAAGGCCAGCGCGAACGCTGGTTCGAGTCGTCGATGATTCTGTGGCTGAGCGTCCTGACACTGATCGGCCTGCTGCTGGTAACGCTCAGCCAGCTCACTGCCCGCCAGCCCATCGTGCGCCTGAGCCTGCTGCGCAACCCGCGTTATGCCAGCGTGATTCTGATTGTCTCGGTGGTCGGCGCGGGCCTGTATGGGGTGTCGTACCTGCTGCCGCAATTTCTCGGCAATGTCTCCGGCTACAACGCGCAACAGGCCGGTTCCATCATGCTGCTGTCCGGGGTGCCGGCGTTTTTGCTGATTCCTTTTTTGCCCAGATTGTTGGCGCGCTATTCGGCGCGGATCATGGTGATTGCCGGGCTGCTGATGTTCAGCGCCAGTTGCCTGCTGGACGTGGCGCTGACCGCCGACAGTGTCGGCCATGACTTCTATGCCTCGCAGATCCTGCGCGGTTTCGCCCAGATGCTGGCGATGATGCCACTCAACCAGGCCGCCATGTCGGCGGTCAGCAACGAGCAAGCCGGTGATGCGGCCGGCCTCTACAACATGGCGCGCAACCTCGGTGGCTCGATTGGCCTGGCGCTGATCGGGGTATTGATCGACCGCCGCGACCACCTGCACGACGCCGCCCTGCGCGAGTCGGTCAGCGCCAACAGCACGCTGGTGCAGGAGCAGATGGCCGAGCGCGCCGCCAGCTTTGCCGTCAGCACCGGCGATGTGGCCCACGCGCAAACCCAGGCCCTGCAACAACTGGCCGACACCATCGCCCGCCAAGCGCTGGTGATGACCTACGGCGACTGTTTTCTGGTGCTGGCCTTCGCGCTGGCGGCCTGCGTGCCGCTGGCCCTGCTGCTTAAAACCCGCTCGCCATTGGGGGCTGCAAAATGATGCGCAACACCTTGTTGACCACGCTGATCCTCGCGGCGCCCTTGATCCTGCTCGGCGGTTGCACCGTCGGCCCCGATTATCAAGGCGCGCCAGAGGTGACGGCCACGCCCCTTGCCGAGCACCTGGCCCACGACCGCCGCAACCTGCCGGTAACCCCCGCCGTAGCCCAATGGTGGTTGAGCCTGAATGATCGCCAGCTCGACCAACTGGTCAGCGAAGCCTTGGCCAATAACACCGACATCGCCCAGGCCCGCGCCCGCCTGCGCCAATCGCGCGCCGGCCTGAGCAGCCAGCAGGCCGCCGCCCGGCCCAAGGTGTCGAGCAACGCCACGATGCTGCGCATGCGCTCGCCCGACCTGTCACAGCTAAGCGATGGAGAAAGCAGTGGCGGCGGCCGTGGCCCGCTGAGCCTGTACCTGGTGGATTTCGACGCCAGCTGGGAAGTCGACCTGTTCGGCGGCACCCGCCGTGCCATCGAAGCCGCCGATGCCAGTAGCGAAGCCAGTGCCGCGCAACTGGCCGATACTCAGGTGCAACTGGTGGCCGAGGTGGTGCAGGCCTACGCCGACCTGCGCGACCGTCAGGCACGCCTGGCACTGGTCGATGCTTCGGTCGATATCGAACAGCAAGTGCTTGAGCTGACCCGCCAACGCCGCAGCCAGGGCGTGGCCAGTGAACTGCAACTGGAACAGGTCTTCACCCAGAGCGAAACCACCCGCGCACAACGCCTGCCGCTGCAAGCGCAGATCATCGAGTCGCTCGACCAGATCGCCCTGCTGTGCGGCCTGCCGCCCGGCGAGCTGGACAACCGGCTAAGCAGCACGCAACCCTTGCCGCAGATTCCCGAACACGTACCGGTCGCCAACCCGGCGCAATTGCTCAAGGCGCGCCCGGACATCCGTAATGCCGAACGCAACCTGGCCTCGGCCACCGCGCAGATCGGCGAGAAGACCGCCGACTGGTTTCCCAGACTCAGCCTCATGGGCGACCTCGGTTTCAGCGCCGGCGACCCCGGCCATCTGGCGCGCAAGAGCAACGCCACCTGGCTGGCCTTGCCGCGCCTGACCTGGAACGCCTTGGATTTTGGCCGGGTAAAAGCCGGCATCGAAGAAGCCGAAGGCGGCCGTGACCTGGCCCTGGCGCAATACCGTGGCACGGTGCTGGGTGCCCTGCGCGATGCGGACAGCGCCCTGGCACGCTACGGCCATCAACGCGAAAACGTGGTGATGCTCAGCGACATCCAGGCCAGCGCCGAACGCGCAGCCCTTCTCACCCGCCAACGCTACCGCGCTGGCACCGCCAGCACCCTGGACTGGCTAGACGCCGAAAGGACCCGCTTCGAGGCGCAGCAGAACCGGGTGGCCGGCGATGCGCAGTTGCTGAAGGATTTTGCGGGGCTGCATAAATCGCTGGGGTTGGGGTGGGAGGGTTGAGCAGGCAATATCCCCCATCAGAGTTACAAGATATGTCAGCCCCATCATCACGCTGAACTAACGCGCTGATCACACGATCCATCTTCCTGCGCGGGCAGTGTCTGCCCTGGACCGTGAACGATAAGGAGCGCCGCTGTGACCGTGAATGATCATCCCCCTTACCGAAGTGTGCCCGGCCCACTTCACGCCATTCTGCTTGGCGGAACCGTGGCGCTGTTTCTGGGCGCGCTGCTGAACGACATCGCCTACTACAACACTTACCAGATTCAATGGAGCAACTTCGCTTCCTGGCTGATTGCCGGCGCGCTGCTGTTCTGTGGCCTGGCGGGGTTGTTTGCGATTGCCAACCTGCTGCGCGCCACTCCCAAGGCCGGGCGGCCGGTGGTGTATTTGCTGTTGCTGCTGGTGACGTGGGTCCTTGGGCTGATCAACGCGTTTGTCCACGCCAGGGACGCCTGGGCGGCCATGCCCGCAGGCCTGACTCTCTCGGTGATCGTCACCTTGCTGTCCGTTGTCGCGGCATGGACAGGCTTTAGTAATCTGCGCTCGGGAGGTGCACGATGAGACACGCCAGCACACTGACGGTCCTGAGCATGGCCGTGCTGCTAAGCGCCTGCGGCGGCGAAGCGGACAGCACTCAGGCACGCGGCCCCGAGCCGAAACTGCCAGCGCCGCAAAGCGGTCTGCTGCCAAGCATGAAGATTGCCGAACCTGCCGAATGGGGCGATCAGAAGCCCACGGTGCCGCAGGGTTACAGCATCACCGCGATTGCGACCGACCTGAAAATCCCGCGCCAGACCCTGGTCTTGCCCAACGGCGACATTCTGGTGTCCGAAGGCCGTGGCGGCAGCGCGGCCAAACTCAAGCCAAAAGACGTGATTGCCAGCTACATCAAGGCGCAAGGCAATACCAAGGTCAAAGGCGGCAACCGCTTGACCCTGCTGCGCGATGCCGACGGCGATGGTGTCTACGAGCTGAAAACGGTGTTCGCCGACAACCTGAACGCGCCTTATGGACTGGCCTTTGCCGATGGCAAGCTCTATGTGGCCAACCAGGATGCGCTGGTGCGCTTCGATTACCAGACCGGGCAAACCCAGGCCGGTGGGCCACCCGTCAAGATCACCGACCTGCCCTCACAGGTTAACCATCACTGGACCAAGGCGCTGACCATCAGCCCTGACGGGCGTTTCCTGTATGTCGGTATCGGCTCCAACAGCAACGTCACCGAACGCGGCATGGAAGTAGAAGTCGACCGCGCCATGGTCTGGCAGATCGATGCCCAGACCGGTGCGCATAAACCCTATGCCACCGGCCTGCGCAACCCGACCGCCCTGGCCATTCAGCCCGGCACCGGACAACTGTGGACGGTGGTCAACGAGCGCGACGAACTGGGCCCGGACCTGGTGCCCGACTACCTGACATCGGTACGTGAAGGTGCGTTTTACGGCTGGCCCTGGAGCTATTGGGGGCAGAACGTCGACACCCGCGCGCAGCCACAGAACCCTGAAAAAGTCGCGGCGGCGGTCAAGCCGGACTACAGCCTCGGCTCGCACGTGGCCGCACTCGGCGTGGCGTTCTCGATCACGGCCATCGGCGAAAAATTCGCCAATGGCGTGTTCGTTGGCGAGCACGGCAGCTGGAACCGGGATAACCCGGTGGGCTACAAGGTGATCTTCGTACCGTTCGACAACGGCCGCCCGGCCGGTGAACCGGTAGACTTCGCGACCGGCTTTCGCAGCGCCGAAGGCAAGACCCGTGGCCGACCTGTGGGTGTGACCGTGGACCCACGCGGGGCGGTAATCATTGCCGACGACCTGTCCAATACCGTGTGGCGCGTGACGCGCAACTAAGAGGCTCTAGCCCTCGGCCACCACACAGTTTACCTCCACCTGCTGCGGGCCATGCGCCTGGCCCGCGGCCAACTCACCGACCAGACCTTTCTTGCCCGCCGCCTTCACCTGCTGCTGGACCTTCTGCAGGCTGTGTTTCTCGATCACCGCCGTATAGCTGGCCCCCAGCTCGCCATCGGGATCGATATAAACCTCGACCCGCGTCACCGGCAGGCCAAATACGCTGAAAGCGCCGGGAGGTGTCAGTGTCCAGCTGCCAGGAGAATCCGGGGTAATGCCTTTAAGCGTGTCCACGGCCAAGGGTTGACGGCACTCCACCGCCGCCTTCACGGCGGGCTCGATGGCAGACCATTGTTGGGGTTCAAGGGCAAAGGCATTGGTCATGACGACCGGCAAAGCCGCCAGCAGCAGTTTTTCCAGCATGTGCGTGATTCCTTATCGACGGGCACTGGGATGTGCAGGAGGCTTTGTTGCTGGATAGGCGCATTGGTTCATCGGACGTATCGAGGATGAGAAGGCGCTCACAGTCAGGCGGCGTCAGACGCGTGCTCAAGCATCGCGTTTTCCTGCCGTTAAACTCGAGATACGGGCCAGCCCGCAAGGGAATGCACCTACCACCGTCAAGGATGAACCCCATGCTCAGTCCTCTTTCCAGTTTCACCGTGGCGGTCAATAACGCCGTGGCCACAACGCCGGCTGTCGGTTCTTCGCGCGCATCGGACAGCGACGGCTCGGACAACGTGGTGCATCGAAGAGCAGCCGCCACCGCTATTGTGTCCTCACTGGCCCGTCAGTTGAGCGAAGCCGCCGCACGCGCCGAACTTCGCGATAACACGCTGGATAAAGAGGAGTTGACGCAAAAAGCCAAAGAGTTGGTCAGCAAACTGCTCAGCGACAGCCGTAAAGTCGATGAAGCCTTGAACGATGCCCAGGTACCGGACAGCGATGACGCCGAGCGCCTGGCACGTGCTCGCCAGGCCACCGACTTTCTCAGCGGCAACGCCAGTAATCCGTTCAAGGACTTGTCACGCGAGCAACTGGCCCTGATTACTTATGACGAGAGCGATGCCTTTACCATCGATGAACGACGCGCCGCCTGGGAAGCGGCGTCTGCTCAAGAGCAGGCCTGGCGGCAGATGATCTCCAGGCAGGGCACGGATGAGTACAACGCCACTGGCAAGATAACCGAGACGCTTAAACAGACACTTGAGCACTATCGGGCGCTGCCCGCCATCGAGCGTGCGCAATACCCGGCCAACTATCAAGGCGAGATGCTGAGCAAGATCATCATGAGCACGTACGACGCCCCTGAATGGCCGAAGGGTGTCTTGTTGAGCCTTTGGGATACCGTGGAAGAGTTGTTCGACGAAGGCCGTTTCGCCAGTCCGGCATCGTCCAGTGAAACGCAGACCACCGAGCCATCGAATACCGACTCGTTACTGCCGTCCGCGACTTGACGCTACCAGTAACGCGGCCAGCTACGTTTGGCATCAGCGTTATTCACCACCAGCGCAATCGACACCAGAATAACCGAGCCCGCCAGCACCGGCGTCAGCAAAAAATCCCAGCCCACTGCGCTGGCAGTCATGATCACCAGCGGGTTGGCACCGGCCGGCGCGTGCAGGGTGCGGGTCAGTTGCATCAGGGCAATCGCCAGGCCGACGGCCAGGCCCATGCACAGCGGGCTGACGCCGATGTATTTGGCGAACAGAATACCGACCAGGCTGGCGAGAAAGTGCCCGCCGATCACGTTACGGGGTTGCGCCAGAGGGGTATCGGGTAGCGCAAACAACAATACGCACGTGGCGCCCAAAGGGGCCATCATCAGCGGCATGCCAAACACCTGGGTAAGGCAGGCGATCACGCCGATGCCCACTGTGCCGCCGATCAGACCATTGAGTATCTGCCGCAAGCCGGGACGTGGCGGCAGCGGTTGGTCGCCTGCCAGCTTGATGTACAGTCGATTCATGACTAATCTCCGAAAAAATAGACAGACCTGTCTACCTACAAGCGAAATTTATCCTGCTTGCAAAATGACAGCAAATCATCCATCACTATCGTTTTACTGGAATCAATAGCTATCAATTATGAGCAAGCGCGAAGAGATTCTGGCCGTGGCCCTGGCGCTGTTTTCCAGGTACGGCTATGGCAGCGTCGGTATCGACCGGATCATTGCTGAGTCCGGGGTCGCAAAAATGACCCTGTACAAACAGTTCGGCACCAAGGACGGGCTGGTCAGAGAAGTGTTGGTATTGCGCGACAGGCTGTTCATCGAAGACCTGCAAGGCAGTGTCGATGCAGTGCAGGGCGGCATCGAAAAGGTCACGGAAATCTTCGAATGGCACCGCCGCTGGTTCAACTCACCCGGGTTTCATGGCTGCATGTTTATCAAGGCTTCGGAGGAGTTCAGCACTACGGTGCCGGCGATCACCGACGTGCTGCGCGAACACAAGATCGCCATCCAGAACATGATCGCCCGTTGCCTGGAATCGCTCGACGATGTCGATGTGCCAGGCATGACAGCGATGATTTTTGTGTGCCTGGAGGGGCTGACCATTCATGCCAATATGTTCAGGACCGACCAGTACGTGGACCCGGTTCTAACGCAGATCCTGAACCTGCTGACTGAAAAGAAAAAAACGCCTGATCAAAAGCGAGCCCCTTAACCAGCGGGCTCTTGAGGGTTGACTCAAATCCGGTTGCCCGGCGAAGGCTCGTCATCCTCATCAAGGGGAATGTCGGGCGGCAATGGTGCGGTGTTACCCGTGTCTGGCTCGTTCGAGGCGTTGGGGTCAAAGCCGGTTTCATTGTCCGTAGACCGCGTGACCGGACTCTGGGAAATATTGCCCGGCGCTTTTTCATCTATGTCCATGACCACTCTCCAGCTCAGACGCAGAAAATCTGCGTACACCACTGGGAAACGCCACGAGCCTGCAAGTGCAGAGGGTTAGACGAATGGTTGATCCGGCCATCCCTTCTGACACCGCTATAGCCAAAGGCTTACACGTCGTCGGGCAAGATCGCTATTTTCTGCCCTCCCGTACAGGCCTATATTTGGATCCAACCACTGGTGAACAGGAAGCTCACCAGGATCAAGGACGATCGACCGAGAAGGGATACTGCCGACAGGGAGTTGGAATGGTCTGGGACAAAGAACCCGCTTCGGCGGGTTTTTTATTGCCTGTAAGCTTCGTGTTTAACGCACGGGGGCATCGTCAACCCAGCAGCCCTGATTCGTCCTGCGCCTCTTGTTTTTCCAGTTCCTGCTGATTGAGCAAAGCCTGCGCAACCTGCTCGATGTAATCGAATACCTCAGCCTGAACCGAATACTGGTACTGCTTGCGACGGTTCCTGGAAACGCTTCCATTGTTCATCAGACACATCATGACCAGGTTGGCCAAATCGCTGCCGCGGACGTCATACCTCTCATTGACCGCTCGCACGACGTTGTCATAGTTTTCAAGAAAGATCGTTTCCTCACGAAGCTCGACCTCAAGCGCCCGCTTTGCCATCTCAAGAGTGAAACGGACGCCAGGCGTAGCATCCCAGAATCGGTAAATGGCAGGATGACCAGTGAATTCGAATGAAAATCGGCCATGATCAATCCACTGAACACTCCAGAACTCGCGCGCCGGCCGAGAGAACATTTGCAACGTTTCAAGATAGAGTCGTTCTTCGCGCTTCATTGCGACAGAAACGGGCAGAAGCAACCCATTTTCCAGCGCCCCGGCTCGGCACAATGTGTGGTGAATCAGAAAGCGAGACAGGCGACCGTTGCCGTCCATGAACGGATGCAGAAAGACAAAACCAAATGAAATGATCCCGGCGGCAACCAGTGGGTCGAGGCGCTCTGACGCGTCGTTCCCCAAGCGTATTAACTGCGCCATCAGTTCACGGCAAAGATCTGGCTCAGGCGGAACGTAAGTGACCCCTGCAGCGCCTTGCAAGCCATTGGCCAGATGGTTTTGCTCATGGCGAAATGCCGCAGCCGTGTCGTAAGGATTGGATATCGTCGCATTCTGTAAATGAACCAGATAATCCTCGCTCAATGGCATCCGTTCATGCGCCTGCCGAAGCAACTGGATGAACTTGCGTGCCTTGTCTTCGCTTGGCGACTCTTTCTCTATAGCGAACGAATCCTGAGTTTCATGGAGATAAGCCCAGTTAATGGCGCGATCCATCATGGCCGAGGGCAGGCTTTGAATAAAGTCCTCAGCACGGGCAAGAATATCGTGCGCCAGAAGCGCAGCAATCTCTGGTGTGCGTTCAACCGTGGCGCAATAGGCGAGTGTTCCGAGACCATTGAACTCAACCCGCCAGCGAGGATTACGCTCCCCCGGCATGGTGACATAGAGATCAGGGTCGAACAGAGGGACAAATACACCTCGCACAGGAGAATGCTGACGTATTTCTTCAACGGTAAAAGCTTCGCGTAAAAAACAGGCTTTTCGGATGTAAATACCGTTTGGCGCTTTTTGCAATTCAGCTTCCAGTACGGCTGCCGGTATTTGCGGCAACGCTTGAGCCAGGATGGCAAGGTTGATGCCTTCATGCTTGAGTGCAAACAGTAGATGTCCCAACAAATCGTCAGGCGCGGGCGCACTGTTGAGCGGCACGGCCAAGGTCTCTCCGATCCGCTCGATCCGTGTGACTGGCTGAACCTTTGCCGGTCGGTGCAAAGGAAAAGCTGAAAGCTGCAGTGAGGCTTGCAGCCAAGCGTATCCAACGAGATTCATCGCAGAAATCCTTGAGTCTTTGGTCCCGAACCGCATTTTTTCTTCAGCGCGCCAGGAAAATCTTGATTCCAAGCGATTATCCCGATTTTTTCTTGAGTCACTAGCAGTATTTCTGATCTCGTCAAAAGGCCAGCAGCGAGTCTTTGACACCAGAATCACTTCTGACACCGCTATAGCCAAAGGCTTACACGCCGGCGGGCAAGATCGCTATTTCCTGCCCTGCCGCACAGGCCTATATTTGGATCCAACCACTGGTGAACAGGATGCTCACCAGGATCAAGGACGATCGACCGAGAAAGGATACTGCCGACAGGGAGTTGGAATGGTCTGGGACAAAGAACCCGCTTCGGCGGGTTTTTTATTGTCCGCGTTAAAGGTACTTCAACCAGGCAATGTCCCGGCGCCGGGCCTTGAGCGCTGCGAACCACTTGACTGCCGGGAACAACACGACGGCCAGCACCGCCGAGCACAGCCACACCGCACCTACCCCGTCGAAACCGAAGTATTTACCCTGATTCAAGCCCCACACAGCCACCGCGATCAGGTACAAAAACTTCAGCACATACAGGTGCAGCAGATAGAAAAACATCGGCGCCGCACCGAAGACCACCAACGGTTTGAGCCAGGCGCGTTCCTGCCAGCGTTCCAGGGCGATGAGCAACAGCAGACCCAGTCCGAGCGTCAGGCTGATAAACAGCAGCGACGGCGGGTATTTGGTGATATTGAAAAAGCTCATCACGGTCTGCACGCCAGTCTCGCCAACGCTCCAGGGTTTTTCGCCGTAACCGTTGAGCAGACGCAGCAGCACAAAACCGATCAGCAGGCCCAGGCCGGACAGCCACAGCTTGGTGCGTCGTGCGGCCGCACTGGCGGCACTGCCGAACCATGGACCAGCCGCATAGCCCAGCGCGATGACGCCGATCCACGGCAGCAGCGGGTAGGACGTGCGCAGGCGCAGGTTGTCCGAGAACTCGATCCAGCCACGGTCGTGCAGGATCGCCCACGGAATATGCATCGCAGACTCGACGCCGAAATGCAGGCTATCGAGCAGGTTGTGCCCGGCCACGATCAGCACGCCCAAGGCAGCCAGTGCCGGGCGCGGCAGGTACACCAGCACCGACAGGGCGATCATGCTCAGGCCGATGGCCCAGATGACTTGCAGATAAATCACCGTCGGCGGGAACTGGAACGTCCAGGCGAAGCTGACCAGGGTGAACTCCAGAAACACCAGAAACAGCCCGCGTTTGAACAGAAACGCCGACACATCGCGGCGACCGCTGTGTTTTTCGCCATACAAGAACGCCGAAAGCCCGGTCAGGAACACAAACAACGGCGCACACAAATGCGCCAGGGTACGGCTGAAGAACAGTTCTGGCGCGGTGTTGGCGACATCCATCGGATCGCCGACCTGGCGGTGCAGCAAAAAGGTTTCACGCACGTGGTCCAGCAGCATGAAAAGGATGATCAGCCCGCGCAGGGCATCGATCGAGCGCAACCGCGAGGCGGGCTTGGGGGTGACAGCGGTGGTCATGGAAAGAAAACGTCCGTTGCGATGTTTAATGATGGGCCCGGTTACACGGGCGCTTTCAGGTCAAGTAATTCGAGGTCCGGGCCACGGCGTCGTGAGGGTGCAGACTTTCCAGGTGGCGCACGCTGACGCCGGAGGCGGCAAATCGCCCCTCAAGGGCCAACTGGATCTTGCGCGCGGCATCTTCGACGTACATCAGGTTTTGCCCGTTCAGGCGCGCGAAGGCTTGTTCATCGGCGCGTTTGACGGCGGTCTGCACCGGGGTACCCAGCGCCGCCTCGGTGGTGTCGATCAGCGTCATCAGCTCCAGGCGGCTGGCCTGCTCAGGGATGCGCACCTGCACCCTGGCGATGCTGCGCTGGCTGTGCGGAGTGGCGTACGAGGCGTTCTCGCGCAGCCATACTGCAACCTGCGCCGGGTCCAGCGCGCTTTGCCCGGCAAAGCGCGCGCGAAACGCCTCCTCGAGCAATTGCCGCGACAAGGCCGCCGAACACGGGCAGGTCGAGGAAGAGGTA
>NZ_BAAILM010000025.1:147971-258651 GCF_054589175.1 Pseudomonas sp. 3A(2025)
CCACCGCCACATCCAGTTGCAGACGACCGCCTTGCCACACAGCCTCGATCGTCACCGGATAAGACTTCCAGCCACTCAGGCCCGGCGTCACCAGCGCCGGGCGGCGGCACAGCAGGCTGAAACTCAACTGCAGGCGCGCACGCGTCGAGCTGCAATCGGCATGGCTGGCAACCATGGACTCCAGCAGTGCCGCCAACGTCTGTGGCACAACCCGTTGTTGCCCGGCAAAGGCATCGAGCAAACGGTACAGGCGCGACATATGGATACCCTTGACGCTCGGGTCGGCCAGATCGACCTGTACATCAGCGCTGGCGTGCAAGGGATAGGTCTGGCCGGGCTCATCGAGCAGCAGTGGCAGTTCGATGCCCTGCATGCCAACCCAGTCCAGGGGCATCAGGGCCGCAGAGGTTTGCGTGCGGGCAACATCGGGAAGCGGACTGTTCATGGCGGCGCTCGTGAAATTTGTAACACTATAACATCATAGTCAAAGGCCACGTCACGCCGTTTTTTGCATCCTGTGCCACGGCCTCTTGTCCGTGCAGGTGCACCGGACGCTCTGGCCCGGCATACTGCGCGCCCCTTGCCTTGAAAAGCCCACCCAGAAAAGGACCCGCGCCGTGGCCGTCACTCAAGCCATCCTGCCCATTTTCCTGTTGATCGTGCTGGGTTACGTGCTGGGCCGGCGCAAGGTCATCGTCGGCGAAAACGCCAAGGCGCTGAGCACCCTGGCGTTCAAGCTGTTCCTGCCCATGGTGTTGTTCACCGGGATGGTCAAGGCGCCGCTGCACAATGGCCTGGACCTGCGCGTGCTGGCCGCTTACTTCGTGCCGGCGCTGTTGATTTTTGTGCTGGTCAACCTGCTCACCCATCACTGGAACAGGCGCCCTACGCCCTATGGCCTGACGGCCAGCTTTTCCAATAACGTCCTGATCGGCATCCCGATGGTCGCCTCGCTGTTCGGGCCGCCGGGGCTGGTGCTGTTGTTCACGGTGATCGCGGTGCACAGCCTGATGCTGTTCAGCTTCCAGAGTTTTTACGAAAGCCTGGCCGGCCAGGCGCCGTTCCGGGTCAAGACGCTGGTGGGCAGCCTGGCCAACCCGATCATCATCGGCCTGCTGCTGGGCATGGCCGTCAACCTGACGGGGTTGCCGCTGCCCTTGTGGGCCGAGCAACTGTGCACCTGGCTGGCCCAGGCCGCCCTGCCCTGCGCGCTGATCGTGCTGGGCGCCAATCTGTCCGGCTACCGCCTGACACCCAGTGCCGAAGCGCTGAGCGTCACCGCAGCCAAGCTGCTGTTGATGCCGCTGCTGGTGTTACTGGCCTGCGTAGTGCTGGGCATTTACGGCATGCCACGTGCGGTGCTGGTGCTGATGGCCGCCGGGCCCAGCGGGGTCAACGTACTGGGGTTTGCCACCACGCTGGTGGACAGCCAGAAGACCAGCTCGGCGATTGCGTTGAGCACATTATTGTCGGCAGCGACCTTGCCGTTATGGATGTGGCTGGCGCAGGTGTTGTAGGTATCCCACCAACTGCTGCACGCTGTCCTGCAAATCCCCGGAGTTATCCAGCAGCTGCACAAACGGCGACTCGGCCAGCAGCTCGCTGGCAAAGCGGGCATTGCGCGCCAGGCGGGCTTCGATATCAGCCAGGGTTTCACGGCCACGGGCCAGCAGGCGTTGACGCAGCACATCGTGTTCGACGGTGAGCAGGATCGCCAGCAGGTCCGGATAGCGCTGACGTGCCGCCTGCAAGTGTCCACGTGAGCCGTTGACCAGCACATCGTGACCGTCGGCCAGCCAGGTGTCGATCTCGACCGGAATGCCATAGTGCAAGCCATTGGCCTGCCAGCTCAGCGCGAACGCGCCTTGAGCCTGAAGGCTCTGAAACTGTTCGACGCTGACCGCTTCGGCCGCCTCGCCCACCGCTTCCGCCGAGCGGGTGATGACCCGACGCACCTGCCGGCAGCCACGCTCGGCCAGGGTGTGCCGGGCAGCGTCCAGCAAGCTGTCCTTGCCGGAGCCGGAAGGTCCGATGAGATAAATCAACCTGCCCGACATTCACCTGCCCTTTCGCCTGTTCAAGGCGGCGAATGATAGTCGTTAAGGCCTGCTTTTCTCCAGCGCCTTGATGCGGTCCTGCAAGCGCGCCAGCGCCTCATCGATCTCTCTGAAGCGGCGTTTCTTTTCATCGACGCTCAGGTCGCTGGCCGCGACATCGGTGCGTTCCTTGAACAGGCGCAATTGACGGATCGGCAACAGCTGGTTGTTGTTGGACGCCGAGAAGTGCGTCTGTTGCAGGCCCTTGAGCACGGCCTTTTGTTCGTCGGTGGCGCCATAGCCCAGAAAGAACGCGCGGATTCTGACTTTGTTGTCTGGCAACAATGATCGGCGCCAGACAATCGGGTCGGCGGGAATCAGCGGCGATTTCCAGATGATCTTCAACTGCGCCAGCTGTTGCGGGTGGGTCACGCTCAGGCGGTCCCAGTTCTCGGAGTTGAAGGTCGCCGCATCCACTTCACCTTTGGCAACGCTCAGGGCGTTGGCCTCATGGCTCTGATTGAGGGTGCGTTTGAAGGCAGTGGCCGGGTTGATATGCTGTCGGGCAAACACGTAGTAGCCCGGCACCAGATAGCCGGAGGTGGAATTGGGATCGCCGTTGCCGAAGCTTAAGTGAGAGGCCTGGCGCAGCAAATCGTCGACCGTATTGATCGCGCTGTCCTTGCGGGCGATCAGCAGGCCTTGATAGCCATGCGTGCCATTGACCATCGAGGTCTGGGCAAAGATTTCGCTATCGGAACGGTCGACCGCCTCGACGGCGGCCATATTACCAAGCCAGGCCACGTCGACCCGCTGCTCGCCCAGGCCGTCGATCAGGCCTGCGTAATCGCTGGTATACACTGGCTGCACATCAAAGCCGGTGGTGCGCGCCATGTCGTCGAGCAAGGGTTGCCAGATGCTTTTGAGGTTTTCCTGCGACTCTGTCGAAAGGATTCCGAAATGGAGGGTCTGCGGCGCGGCCTGGGCAACGCCCAGCAGGCAACTGGCGAAGATGACGACAGACACCAGGCGGCGTCCGAAACGGTGAAACATGAACACACTCCGCAGTGGGATTCAGGCTGGGCGCCGGCTGGCCAGACACTGTGCAGCTCGATGATTGCAGCGCAGTGTACCGAGCATGACAGTACGTTGACATCCTCCTCGTCCACTCACGCCTGTGACTCAAATGCGGAACGAGCCCACCAGTTGCTGCAAGCGCCGGGTCTGTTGCTCCAGAGAGTTGCAGGCCTGCAACGTCAGCCGGAGGTTGTCGACGCCTTGCTGGTTCAGCAGGTTGATTTCGCTGATGTCCATGTTGATGGTTTCTACCACCGCCGTTTGCTCTTCGGTTGCCGCCGCCACCGACTGGTTCATGTCGTTGATCTCGTCGATGCGTAGCGTCACGCTGCCCAGGCGTTCGCCGGCGCGGTTGGCAATCTCGACGCTGGTTTCGCTATGACGCTGGCTTTCGGTCATGGTCGACACCGCATCGCGGGCGCCGCTCTGCAATTGCTCGATCATGCCTTGTACTTGTTGCGCCGACTCCTGGGTGCGGTGCGCCAGGCTGCGCACTTCGTCGGCCACTACCGCAAAGCCGCGCCCGGCCTCACCGGCACGCGCCGCTTCAATGGCAGCGTTGAGCGCCAGCAGGTTGGTCTGCTGCGAGATACTGGTGATCACTTCAAGGATCTTGCCGATATTGACGGTTTTGTCGTTGAGCGCCTCGATATGCGTGCAGGCATCGCTGATCTTGCCCGACAGTTCGCTCATCGCCGTGATCGACTGCTGCACGACACTGCGCCCGTCACCGGCCAACTGGCTGGCATCGCCGGACTTTTGTGAGGTTTGCGCCGCATTACGGGCAATTTCCTGAGCCGCAGCGCCTAACTCGTTGATCGCCGCTGCAACGCTTTCGGTACGGTTTGCCTGCTGATCGGAGTTGTTCATCGATGAGTTCGAGGCCTGCACCACCTGGCTGGCCACCTCGCTCAATTGGCCGGCGGTCGACGCCACTTCGCGGATCGAGGTGTGGATGCGCTCGACAAACTGATTGAACGAACCCGCCAGCTCGCCGAACTCATCTTGCGAGGTGACACTCAAGCGCTTGGTCAGATCGCCCTCGCCCGCCGCGATGTCACGCATCGCCCGGCCCATCTGGTGCAGCGGCTGCATCAAGGCGCGAATCAGCAGGCCCAGAATCAGAATTACCGCCAGCACCACCACCAGCATGGCGGTGATCGCCGAGCTGCGGAATTCGCCCAGCATGGCGTAGGCCGCATCGTGTTCCAGCACCAGCGCCACGTACCAGCGACTGGAGGTCGGCCCTTCGACCGGCGTGAACGAAATGATCTCGGCCTTGCCGGCCGACTCGATCTCGCTGACCCCGGCGGCGACCTTTGGCGTGTTGTCCGGGTACGCCTCGCTGAGCGGCTTGAGCACCCGGTTGCTGTCGGGGTGAATCAAAATCTTGCCCTCGGCACTGACGATGAACGCATAGCCGTGGCCGCCGAAATTCAGCGCATTGATGGTCTTGCTGAGGCTGTCCAGCGACATGTCGGCACCGGCGACGCCGATCAGTTGCCCCTGGCGGTTCACAGGTGTAGCGATGGTCACCACCAGCTTGCCGGTGGAGCTGGCGATGTAGGGTTCGGTGACCACACTCTTGCCGGCACTTTGTGCGGCCTTGTACCAGCCGCGCTGGCGCGGGTCGTAATCGCTGGGGCGGTTACCGGTCGGAATGGAAAACATCACGCCGTCGGTGCCGCCGAAATAGCTCAACTGAAAGTTGTCGGTGTACGCCGGCAGGTTGATCGCCCGCTGCAACTGCGCGGGCTGCTGGCCATCGACGGCGATCTGCTGCGCCAGCGATTGCAGCAACTGGGTACGACCTTCCAGCCAGGTCTGAATGTTCTGGGTGGTCAGGCTGCCCATCTGAGCCAGTTCGGCCTGCACATTGCTTTGCAAGGTCTGCCGTTGCCGGTAATCGTTGACCAGAATAAACACGGTAAACGCCACGCCGACCGTCAAGGCCGCCGCCAGGAGGATTTTTTTGCTGAAGCCCAGACTTGTCATCTTAAAACCTGTTTCGGCTGATAGCCACTACCAATAAAGGCGCCTTGATATCACACGTTAGACGGCTTTTCATGACAAATCGCCCGCCGGTCATGCAAAAGCGGCATAACCTGCATGCCAGTCTGTTTTGTCCGCGTTTACACGACAGACGCTCTGGTTTTAACGCCTTATTGCGCACTATTGCTCAACCTCAAGGTTAAAACGTGCAGGTGTAAAAATACTGACTATCGTTGCAAGCATCCCGACGTAATGAGGATGCGCCCACATGGATATTGAAAAGCTGTTTGCCGACCTGCAAAGCCTCCCCAGCATTCCCAAGGTTGCCCAGGACCTGATGCTGCAATTTGACAGCCCCTCTTCAGACCTTGAAAGCATTGCCCGCAATATCGAAAAGGATCCGGTGATTGCCGCCAAGATCCTGCGCCTGGCCAACTCGGCGCGATTTCGCGGCTCACGCGAGTCATCCAGTATCGAAGACGCCGCCCTGCGCCTGGGCTTCAATACCCTGCGCACGCTGGTGATGGCCTCGGCAGCGACCGGTGCGTTCAAGGCGGTGCCCAACTTCGACCTCAAGGGGTTCTGGCTCAAGAGCTTCGAGGTGGCCGGTATTGCCCGGCTACTGGCCAGACAGAGCGGTGCGGACCCTGAGATCGCCTTTACCTGCGGGGTCATGCACAACATCGGTGAGCTGCTGATCCAGACCGGCGCGCCGGCGGTGGCCGAACGCCTGAACAGCGCCACCCGCTCAGGCAGCTCCGGGCGGGTTGCCAACGAGACCCTGCACCTGGGCTTCGGCTACCCGGAAGTGGGCGCCGAACTGGCGCGGCGCTGGCACTTGCCACAGGTGATCCAGCAGGCCATCGCCTATCAGGCCCGACCGATGCAAGCCCCGCAAGATGCGCCGTTGCCGCGCATCGTCGCCCAGGCAATCGTGATTGCCGAGGCACTGGACGAACACGGCGGCGCCACGCCCCAGGCACAGGAAGCGGTCAGCGGGCCATTGCTCGAAGGCATCGATCTTGCGGCGCTGTTCGAAAAACTGCCGGCGGTGCTGGAGGCCGACAAGGCGTTTGCGCAATTGCTGAACTGAATGGAGGTCACGGATGACCACACGCAAGGCCGTGCGCCTGCGCCGGGTCTTCAATGTTTTGCCCGGTGAAGAGCGGGTTGTCGGCACTGGCCTGTTGATGTTCATGCTGCTGTTCACCGGTTATTTCATGTTGCGTCCGGTGCGCGAGGTGATGGGCCTGGCGGGTGGCATCGATAACCTGCAATGGTTGTTCACCGCCACCTTTGTCGCCACGCTCGTGGTGTTACCGATCTTCGGCTGGCTGGCCTCACACCTGAGCCGCAAGAAACTGGTCAGCGGCGTGTTCGGCTTTTTTGTCCTCAACCTGCTGGGCTTTGCCGTGGCGCTGCGGCTCAACCCGGAAGATGTCTGGGTCGGGCGGCTGTTTTATGTCTGGTTGTCGGTGTTCAATCTGGTGAGCATTTCTCTGGCCTGGAGCGTCCTGGCCGATGTGTTCACCAACGATCAGGCCAAGCGGGTCTTCGCCCTGATGGCCGGTGGTGCCAGCTTTGGCGGGCTGCTGGGACCGTTGCTCGGCACCTTGCTGGTCGCACCGCTGGGCCATGCCGGTCTGCTGGTGTTGTCGGCCGTCATGCTCGGCGCCAGCCTGCTGGCCGCCCTCACCTTGCTGCGCTGGCGCGAGCGTGAGCCGGTATCGACACAAGACACCGTCGAGCGGCGCAAGCCGTTGGGCGGCAATCCATGGTCCGGCGCCACGGCGGTGTTGAAATCGCCGTTTCTGCTGGGCATCGCGCTGTTCGTGATTTTGCTCGCCAGCGCCAACACCTTTTTATACTTCGAGCAGGCCCGCATCGTCGCCGAGCACTTTCCTGACCGCACCCGGCAAACGCAGGTGTTTGGCCTGCTCGACACCGTGGTGCAGACCCTGGCGATCCTGACCCAGCTGTTTTTTACCGGGCGTATCGCGCAAAGGCTGGGCGTCACCGTGCTACTGGTCGCGGTGCCGCTGGTGGTTGCGGCAGGCTTTGTGGCTCTGGCGTTTTCGCCGGTATTTGCTGTGTTCGCGGTGGTCATGGTGGTGCGCCGCGCCGGGGAATACGCGCTGGTGCGGCCGGGCCGGGAAATGCTCTACACGGTGATTTCAGCCGAGCAGAAGTACAAGGCCAAGAACTTCATCGACACCGTGGTCTATCGCGGCGGCGATGCCATCAGCGGCTGGCTCAAGCGTGGGCTGGACCTGCTGGGCGATCATCCCTCACTGGCCATGTTCATCGGCGCAGGCCTGGCGCTGGTGTGGGCTTATACCGGTGTGCGCCTGGGCCGGGCCCACAGCGTCAACTGCGCACCGCACGGTACAGCGCGCGAATCAAATCAGACTGGGTGATGATGCCCACCAGCCGCTGGCGCTCGTCGATGATCGGGATATGGCGGTGACCGTTGTCGGAGAACACCGGCACCAGGTCGAGCAACAGGCGGTCGCTGCTTGAAACGCGCACGGTGCGGGTCATGATCTGGCCCACGGTGCGCACGTCATCGCTTTTTCTCGGCCGCACCAGTGAGCGCAGGCGCCAGGCGATGCCGTCGTGTACATCGAGGTCGATCTGGCCCATGAAGTCGGCCACGGTAAGAATGCCCAGCAAATGCTGCTGACGATCCGTCACCGGCAGCGCCTTGATCCGTCGCTCGCGCATCAAGGCCCAGGCCTCACGCAATGACGTCTCCTGGCGCACGGTCAGCGGCTCTTTGGTCATCACGTCGCTGCAGCGCAACTCGCCCACGGTGCGCTGAAAATTCAGCGCTTCGACCTGTTCGAGCAGCGACTCCAGGTCATCGCGGCTGACGTCGAGAATCTGGTTGTAGCGCGTCAGCACCGCATCCAGGTCGCTGCGGTGCAGACGCGTTTCAGCCTTGACCGGCAAGGGCACGTGCGGCCAGCGGCGCCCGGTAAGGTTGTTGTAGATCAGCCCGGAACCGACCAGCAGCAGTGAGTCGATCAGCACCGGGCTGAAGGCGAAACCGAAGCGGTCACACCCGATCAGCACCATCAACAAGGCCGAGGCGCCGCCCGGCGGATGCAGACAACGCATGGCCAGCATCACTGCAATCGACAAGCCCACCGCCAGCGCAGCGGCCACAGAGGCGTCAGGCACCCATTTGCAACAGGCAATGCCGATCAAGGCCGACAAGGTGTTGCCGCCCACCACCGACCACGGCTGGGCCAACGGGCTGGACGGCACCGCAAACACCAGCACCGCGCTGGCGCCCAGCGGGGCTACAAGGGCGAACGCCAGAAGGCCGTGCTCGTGGGCGGCATTGCCGTTAAGCCACACAGCGGCGCAAAAGGCGACCAGCAGAATGCCCAGCGCCGCGCCCGTGCTGGCGCGTACGCGTTCAAGGGTATCGATGGCATGGGGCGCGGGCCAGAACGCACGCAAAGTAGCGCTCAAACGGGCCCGCAAAGAGGGTTTTGCGGATTGAGAATCGGGCATGGGCAGTCTTTAAAATCGAAAAACAGCCGCCAGTTGAGCTGGCGGTCAATATTCAAATAGTGCCCGATGGTAACGCGGTTTTTCGGCGAGGGGGAATGCCCGATACGTTTACCGCAGCTGCAACCCGCTCAGCAAGGCCTTGTGAAAACGCTCCGGTTCTTCCATTTGCGGTGCGTGCCCCAAGCCCTTGAACTCGACCAGTTCGGCGCCAGGAATCAGCTTGGTGACCTGCTTGCCCAGTTCCTGATACTTGCCAATCTTCGCCTTGACCTCAGGCGGGGCGATATCGCTGCCGATGGCGGTGGTGTCGCGGTCGCCGATCATCAACACGGTGGGCACCTTGAGGTTGGGGAACTCGTGGTAGACCGGCTGGGTGTAGATCATGTCGTAGATCAGCGCCGAGTTCCACGCCACGGTCTCGCGCCCCGGCCCCTTGAACAGGCCGGCGAGCATGTCGACCCACTTGTCATACTCAGGCTTCCAGCGACCGTCGTAGTAAGTTTTCTGCTCGTACTGACGAATGCCCTCGGCGCTGGTTTTCAACTCGCGCTCGTACCACTGATCGACGCTGCGATACGGCACGCCCAGCGCTTTCCAGTCTTCCAGGCCAATCGGGTTGACCATCACCAGCTTCTCGGTCTGCTGCGGGTACATCAGGGCGAAACGGGTGGCGAGCATGCCGCCGGTGGAATGCCCGACCAGCGAGATCTTGTCGATACCCAACTGGTCGAGCAAGGCGCGGGTATTGAGCGCCAGTTGCTGGAAGCTGTACTGATAGTGCGCAGGCTTGGTGGAGGTGCAAAAACCGATCTGGTCCGGCGCGATCACCCGGTAACCGGCCTGGGTCAATGCCGTGATGGTCGCCTCCCAGGTCGCGCCGCAAAAATTCTTGCCATGCAGCAACACGGCGGTGCGGCCGTTGGCCTTGGCGGTCGGTGCCACGTCCATGTAGCCCATCTCCAGTTTCTGGCCTTGCGACTGGAAACCGAACTGTTTGAGCGGATGCGGATAGCTGAAGCCTTCAAGGCGTTCGCCATAGCTTGGGGTGTCGGCCAGCGCGACGGTGGGCACAGCCATGGTCATTACCAGAGCGGCGATCTTTGCAGCCTGCATGCAAGCACTCCTTGTTAAACGTAAGAAAAGGACAATTTCATTTGTAGGTAATGCGCTGAAAACAGCCCAACCCTATACGTCACCCTGACCTGCAGGCACCGATTAAATGCCCTGCACCCTCGTAAAATTCGTTGCAAAAGATTATCCAGGGCCACCGCCGTGGCGGTCATCAGCCTTGCGCTCGCCAAAGTCTGCCCCCTACAATTAGTAATCATTCTCAAAAAAGAGCAGCACGCCATGACCCAGGCTGAACCGCCATTCCAAAGCGTGATTCACGACCTGTATGAGCAACACCATGGCTGGCTGTTCACCTGGCTGCGGCGCAAGCTCGGCTGCCGGCACAATGCCGCCGATCTGGCGCAGGACACCTTCGCGCGCATTCTCAAGGCCCGCGAGTGCGTGGCCACTATCCGTGAGCCACGGGCGTTTTTGAGCACCACGGCCAGACGCCTGTTGATCGATCAGAGCCGACGCAAGCAGATTCAGGACGCTTATCTGCACCAGTTGCAGTTGACCGCCGATGCCCTGGAAGGTTTTCAGTCTCCGGAGCAGATCCACGCCACACTGGAAACCCTCGAACACCTGGCCTTTTTACTCGAAGGTTTGCCGGTAAAGGTCAGCCAGGCATTCGTGCTGTATTACCTCGAAGAGTTGACCCAGTACGAAGTGGCACAGCGTCTGCAATTGTCAGAGCGCACGGTGCGCAGCTACCTGATCCAGGCCATGCTGCATTGCAGCCACAGCCTGGATACCTGAAGCCGGTGTCCGAGTCCCGCCAGAAGATCGACGAGCAGGCCGCCGAGTGGATGCTTTGCCTGTCCGAAGCCGATGTCAGCGACGCCCGGCGCCGGGCCTTCGAAGCCTGGAAACAGCAGAGCCCGGAGCATGCCGCAGCGGCGGCACGCATGCACGAAGTGGTCGAGCGCATGCAGTCATTGCGCCCTCAGCGGGCACCGGCGCAAGCGGCGCTGAATGCGGCGGTCAATGGCAGCCAGCAAGCCCGGCAACGCCGTCGGGCGCTGCGTGCGCTGTTGTTGATCGGCTGCCTTGCCCTGCCGGCCACGCTGCTGGTCAACAGTCGCCAGGGTGAGCGCTGGCTGGCCGATATCAGCACCGCCCCACGCGACTGGAAAACCATCGAACTGGCGGACCACTCGACCCTGACCCTCAATGGCAGCAGTGCGGTGGACGTGCATTTTGATGCCGGACAGCGGCGTATCGAATTGCTTCAGGGCGAGATCCTCGTGCAAGTCGCCCACGACCCTCAGCGGCCATTCGTGGTAGCCACCGAACAAGGCACCCTGCGCGCGCTGGGCACCCGTTTTGTCGTCAAGCGCGACCGCGATGCCACGATTCTGACCCTGTTGCAGTCACGGGTGGCCGCCCACAGCACAGGCACCGGGCAGACACTGGAAGTGGCGGCGGGCTCACAGGCCAGGGTCAGCGTCGATGGCGTGCGAGTGCTGGGCACTGTCGATATTCAGGGCATCGATCAAGCCTGGCAACGTCATCAACTGGTGGTCGACAACCAGCCATTGCCGCAGGTGCTCGATGAACTGGCCCGGCATCACCGCGGGCACCTGCAGTTTGACCGACGTGCCCTGGCGCACTTGCGGGTCTCGGCAGTGCTGCCGCTGGACGACCCGGAGCGCGCGCTGCAACTGGTGGCCGAATCGCTGCCGGTACAGGTGCAGCAGTACACGCCCTGGTGGGTGGTGGTCAGCGCCTTGAAGGCGGCAGAAAAATAATTGCGCAGTTGCTTCCGCTTTTTTTCGGGCAAGCCGTCAAGCAAGGCAGATCAACCCCAATCAGGAATCTGTTGACCATGTCGACCCCGTGCAACCCGCGCCCGCCCCGGCGTATTCGTAATGCCCGCTGTGCGCCGCTGAGCCTGAGCCTGATGCTGAGCGCCGCCACTACGCTGATGTGCAGCCCGTTCGCCCTGGCACAACCGACCAGCGAGTCGGCGCAGCGCTACGATATCCCGGCCGGTTCGCTCAATAGCGCACTCAATCGCTTTGCCCAGCAATCGGGCGTGGCGATCATGTTCCAGTCCCATAACCTGAGCGGTCTCGACAGCCGCGGATTGCAAGGCACTTACAGCGTCGAGTCAGGGTTTGCCGCGTTATTGCAAGGCAGCGGCTTTACCGTGGTCAAGGGCACCAGCGGCTATCTGCTGGTAGCGGCGAGCCCGGCGGGACAAACCCTGGAGCTTGCACAGACACAGGTCAGTGCCAACCAGTTGGGCACCATCACCGAAGGCAGCGGCTCATATACGCCGGGCACCATCGCCACGGCCACGCGCCTGGTACTGACGCCACGGCAGACGCCGCAAAGCATTTCGGTGGTCACGCGCCAGGCCATGGATGACATGGGCATCAAGTCCATCGACGATGTGATGCGCCACACCCCCGGCATCACGGTCGCGACCTACGACAGCGACCGCACCAGCTATTACTCCCGTGGTTTTGCCATCCAGAATTTCCAGTACGACGGCATTCCGACCTTGCAGGACGCCCAATACTCGGCCGGCCAGACCCTTACCGACATGGTGATCTATGACCGTGCCGAAATTCTCAAAGGCGCCACGGGCCTGCTGACCGGTGCCGGAGCGCCAGGCGGCACCGTCAACCTGGTGCGCAAGAAGCCGACCTACGACTTCAAGGCGCACATCGACCTCAGTGCCGGCTCCTGGGACAACTACCGTTCCGAGCTGGATGTCAGCGGACCGCTGACCGAGTCGGGCAATGTGCGCGCCCGTGCAGTCGCCGCCTGGCAGGACAAGCATTCGTTCCTCGATCACTACCAGCGCAAGACCAACGTCTACTACGGCATTCTTGAGGCCGATCTGGATGAAGACACCCTGCTGACCGTGGGCGCAGACTATCAGGACAACAGCCCCGAGGGTTCCAGCTGGTCAGGCAGCAGTTCGCTGTTCGACTCTGCCGGCAATGCGATCAGCACCCCGCGCTCGTACAACAACGGCGCGAAATTCAGCCGCTGGGAGCAGTATTCGCGCACCGTATTCGCCACCCTGGAACATCGGTTTGCCAACGACTGGGTGGTCAAGGGGCAACTCAACCACCAGATCAATGGCTATAACGCGCCGCTGGGCTCGTTGATGTCACCCAATGACCAGACCGGTATCGCCTCGCTGCTGTCGCGTAAATACACCGGCGAAACCGTTGCCGACAGTGCCGATGTGTACCTGTCCGGGCCCTTCGAGCTGCTGGGACGCGAACATCAACTGGTACTCGGCACCTCGATCTCGCACTCAAAGTGGACCGGTAACAATCGCACCAACGCCATTCAGGTTGGCAATACGTACGATTATTTCCAGTGGGACGGTGACAGCCACTTACCGGACTGGAACAACATCACGTTTCGCAACAATGAAATCACGCGCCAGACCGGCAGCTACATGACCGCACGCTTCAGCCTGACCGATGATCTGTCGTTGTTGCTGGGTTCTCGCCTGGCCAGCTTTCAGGTCACCGGCACCAGCGACACCGAAGAAAGCGGCAAGCTGGTGCCCTACGCCGGCCTGGTCTACGACCTGAATGACAACTTCTCGGCCTACGCCAGTTACTCGGACATCTTCCTGCCGCAGTCTTATTACCGCGACCGCGACAACAAGATGATCGAACCGGCCGAGGGTAAAAACTACGAGCTGGGGCTCAAGGGCGAGTTCTTTGGCGGGCGGCTCAATTCCAGCCTGGCCTACTTTGAAGTTCACCAGGACAATCGTCCCGAAGCCGATACGGCCTATAACGCCAACCCGACCAACCCGCAGATCGACTATGCCTACAAGGGCATTACCGCCAAGACCAAAGGCTATGAAGCCGAGCTGTCCGGCGAGTTGGCGCCCGGCTGGCAATTGCAGGCCGGTTACACCCACAAGGTCAGCCGCGATCAGCACGGCAGCAAGATTTCGACCTGGGAGCCCGAAGATCAGTTGAGTTTCTATACCTCCTACAAGCTCAGCGGCGCCTTGGAGCCCTTGACCCTGGGCGGCGGCGCACGCTGGCAAGCCACCGGCTGGCAACTGCTGACCAACTATGCCAAGGGTTCCCAGGAGAAGTTCTCGCAAGACCCGTACTGGCTGGTCGATCTGATGGCGCGCTACCAGATCACCCCCAAGCTCTCGGCCAGCCTTAACGTCAACAACGTGTTCGACAAGTCGTACTACACCAACATCGGCTTCTACAATTCGTCGTACTACGGCGACCCGCGCAATGTGACGGTCAGCACCCGCTGGGATTTCTGATCGGCCTGCCCCCGGCAGCGCCCGCCATGAACAGCGCTTCGTGGTTGGCGCTGGACGCCGCGCTACAGCACTCCATAGACTATCGCCCACCTGGCGTGCGGCCCTGACACACCGGGAGATCAGTCCGGGTGGAAGGAGCGTTCATGAATCGTAACGAACTGCGCAAGGCGGACATCAACCTGATGGTGGTGTTCGAAACCCTGATGCAGGAGCGCAATGTGACCCGCGCTGCCGAAAAACTGTTTCTCGGCCAGCCGACCATCAGTGCGGCGCTCAATCGCCTGCGCCACCTGCTCAACGATCCGTTGTTCGTGCGGGTCGGGCATCGCATGGAGCCAACGGCGCGCGCGCATGAAATTCTCAAGCACCTGACGCCAGCGCTGGATGCCATGTCTGCGGCGCTGAGCCTGACCCGCGACTTCGATCCGGCGGTCAGCACCCTGACCTTTCGCATTGGCCTGTCGGACGATGTGGAGTTTGGCCTGATGCCAGCGCTATTGCGGGCCTTGCGCCTGGAAGCGCCGGGCATTGTGCTGGTGGTCAAGCATGCCGATTACTGGAATATCTCTGACCTGTTGATGTCCGGCGAGATCACCGTGGGCGTGTGCCTGACCCGCGACCTGCCGGCCAACGCCAAGCGCAAGCGCCTGCGCAACGTTCAGCCACGGGTGGTGCGCGCCGATGCGTCGAGCATGCCAATGACTCTGGATGAATATTGTTCACGGCCGCATGTGGTGGTGTCGCATGTCGCCAGCGTCAGCAGCTTTGCCGATGAGTGGCTTGAAGCGATCGGACGCAAGCGCCAGGTGGTGATCTCGGTGCCCCGCTTCACCACCCTGCCCGCCCTGCTGGCCGGCACCGACATGATCGCCAACCTGTCGGACTTCGCCGCCACGGCCATGAGCGCACTGGGCTTGCTGCGCGATGAGCCGCTGCCGTTCGAGACACCGGGGCTGGATTTGTCGATGACCTGGCTGAGCGTGATGGACAGCGACCCGGCGGAGCGTTGGTTGCGCGAACGGATCGAAGCATTCATGGGGCAAAGGGAGTAGAACCAGCAGGGCGACGAACTCGTAGGACCGACTTTAGTCGGGAAAGACATAACACGGTGTCATGCCCTTCGCGGCTAAAGCCTCTCCTACCTAGCCGAAACGACCGGTGATGTAGTCCTCGGTCTGGGTTTTGGACGGCTTGGTGAAGATGGTGTCGGTGTCGCCGTGTTCGATCAGTTCACCCAGAAACATGAACGCGGTGTAGTCCGAGCAGCGCGCGGCCTGTTGCATGTTGTGGGTCACGATGATCACGGTGAACTGCTCTTTCAGCTCGGTGATCAGCTGCTCGATACGACCGGTCGAGATCGGGTCGAGTGCCGAGGTCGGCTCGTCCAGCAGCAAAACCTGCGGGCGCAGGGCGATGGTGCGGGCGATGCACAGACGCTGTTGCTGACCGCCGGACAGGCCGGTGGCGCTTTGCTTGAGCTTGTCCTTGACCTCATCCCACAGCGCGGCACCGCGCAGGGCTTGTTCAACACGGTCTTCCATTTCGCGGCGCGAGAGTTTCTCGTGGTGGCGGATGGCGTAGGCGATGTTGTCGAAGATCGACATCGGGAACGGCACCGGCTTCTGGAACACCATGCCCACGTGGCTGCGCAGGCGGTTCATCGAGTAGCTCGGGTCGAGGATGTTTTCACCGTTGAGCAACACTTCGCCCTTGGCTTCCTGCTTGGGGTACATCGAGTAGATGCGGTTGAACACACGCAACAGGGTCGACTTGCCACAGCCGGACGGGCCGATGATGGACGTGATGCGCTTCTCGGGAATCATCATGTCGATGGACTTCAACGACTTCTGATTGTTGTAGAAGAACTCCAGGCCACGTACCTGAATCTTGGTTTTTTCGTTCGCAAGAGAAAGAGTGTTCATCAGGACGCCTTATTGCGCAGAAGAATTAAGCGGGACAGCAGGCTCAGGATCAGTACGAACATGGTCATGACCAGGGCGCCGGCCCAGGCCAGAGCGTGCCAGTCATCGAACGGGCTCATGGCGTACTGGAAGACCACCACCGGAACGCTGGCGATCGGTTTGAGCAGGTCGCTGCTCCAGAACTGGTTGCCGAAGGCGGTGAACAGCAGCGGCGCGGTTTCGCCGGTGATGCGTGCCAGGGCCAGCAGAATACCGGTGACCACGCCCGCCTTGGCGGCGCGCAACACGATCTGCATGGTCAGCTTCCACTGCGGCACGCCCAGGGCCAGCGCGGCTTCACGCATGGTGGTCGGCTGCAGTTGCATCATTTCATCGGTGGTACGTACCACGACCGGAATCACCAGCAAGGCCAGAGCGATACCACCGGCAATGGCCGAAAAACCGATCTGGTGGCCGCTGAGCGAGTTGAGCGGCAGGATCACCACGGTGTAAACGAACAGGCCCAGTACGATCGACGGTGCTGAAAGCAGGATGTCGTTGATGAAGCGCACGGTGTTGCCCAGCTTGGAGTAGCGGGCATATTCGGCCAGCCACACACCGGCCATCAGACCGATCGGGGTGCCGATCACCAGACCGATCAGCGACATCAGAATACTGCCGTAAAAGGCGTTGGCCAGACCGCCTTCGGTGCCAGGCGGCGGGGTCATGCCGGTGAACAGTTGCAGGTTCAGGGCGCTGAGGCCTTCGATGATGGTGGTCATCAGAATCCACACCAGCCACAACAGGCCGAAGGCGGTGGCGCTGCAGCTGAGGACCATGGCGAGCTTGTTCTTGATATCGCGCTTGCGATACAGGCTCTCGTTGGACGCAGCCTTGATGGTGTCTTGACTCATAACCCCTCCTTGCGCGACAAGCGCGACAGCATCAGACGTGCAAGCGCCAGCACGACGAAGGTCACTATGAACAACAGGAAGCCCAGGGCAATCAGTGCCGAGCGGTGCAAGTCGGTGTAGGACTCGTTGAATTCGTTGGCAATGACCGAGGCAATGGAGCTGCTTGGCATCATCAGCGAGCCGGAGAACTGGATGGCGTTACCCAGAACGAAGGTCACCGCCATGGTTTCACCCAACGCGCGACCCAGGCCCAGGAACACACCACCGACCACGGCCGAGCGGGTGTAAGGCAGAACGATGTCCCAGACCACTTCCCAGGTCGTGCTGCCCAGTGCGTAGGCCGACTCTTTGAGGGTGGTGGGTACGGTGCGAAACACTTCCTGCATCACCGAGGTAATGAACGGGATGATCATGATCGCCAGCACGATACCGGCGGTCAGCATGCCGATACCCAGCGGCGGGCCCTGGAACAGGCCACCGATCAACGGCAAGGCGCCGAGATTTTCAGTGATCCAGGGCGAAATATGGGCGGCCATGAACGGACCGAAGACAAACAGGCCCCACATGCCGTAGATGATCGAAGGAATGCCGGCCAGCAGCTCGATGGCCGAGGCAATGGGCATGCGCAGCCATGGCGGTGCGACTTCGGTCAGAAAAATGGCGATGCCGAAGCTCACGGGGACCGCGATCAGCAAGGCCAGAAAAGAGGTCACCAGGGTGCCGTAGATCGGAACCAGAGCACCGAACTTGCCGGCGTTGACGTCCCAGTCGGTGCTGGTCAAAAAGCCAAAACCGAAGGTCTCGAACGCCAGTGCACCGCCCCACAGGGTCGACAAGGCAATACAGCCCAGCAATATCAGCACGAGCATGGCCGAGCTTTGCAGCACTCGCCGAAACCACACATCGTGACGATGATCCCGCTTGGCGCGCTTCTCGCTCTCGGACATATCGGCGGACAGCTCAGTGGACAGGTATTGGGTGTTTTCAGTCATGTTGAATCCACTCGCAAGGAAAATCCCCTGTCACCGGACCGTTGGCACGTCCGATGACAGGGGTGAGGTTCAGGCTTGAATCGCTATTACTTGAACTCAGCTTTCCAGTAGTCCTGCACACGCTTGACCAGCGGCTCTGGCAGCGCTACGTAGTCCAGCGAAGCAGCCTGGGACTGACCGTTCTCCAGGGACCACTTGAAGAAGTCGAAGGCAGCCTTGCTCTTCTCTTCGTTCTTGGCCTGCTTGTACATGATGATCCAGGTAGTGGCAGTGATCGGCCATGCGTTCTCGCCCGGAGCGTTGGTCATGATCAGGCCGAAGTCCTTGGCGTTTGCCCAGTCAGCAGTAGCGGCTGCGTCAGCAAAGGCTTTGGCGTCTGGCGTGATGAACTTGCCAGCGGCGTTTTTCAGCTGGGTGTAGGCCAGTTTGTTGCTGGTGGCGTAGGAGTGTTCAACGTAGCCGATCGAACCTTTGATCTGCTTGACGTAAGCCGACACACCTTCGTTACCCTTGCCGCCCACGCCCACTGGCCAGACAACGGTAGAGCCGAATTTCAGCTTCTCGTTGAACTCGGGGCTGACCTTGCTCAGGTAGTTGGTGAAGTTGTAGGTGGTGCCCGAACCGTCGGAGCGACGAACCACGGTGATGTCAGTGGCAGGCAGGGTGACGCCAGGGTTCAGCGCGACCAGTGCCGGGTCGTTCCACTTCTTGATGTCGCCCAGGAAGATCTTGGCCAGGGTTTCGCCATCGAGCTTGAGCTTGCCGCTTTCGATGCCATCGATGTTGACGATTGGCACGATACCGCCGATCACGCTCGGGAATTGACCCAGGCCTGCAGCTTTCAGGTCTTCAGCCGACATCGGGGCGTCGGAAGCGCCGAAGTCAACGGTGGCCGCCTTGATCTGAGCGATACCGCCGCCCGAACCGATCGACTGATAGTTGATGCGGTTTTCAGGCTTGGCCTTGGTGTAGTCCTGGGACCACTTGGAAATTACCGGAAAAACGAAACTCGAACCTGCGCCCGTTACGTCAACGGCGTGGGCCATGCCGCTCAGGCACAGCGAAGCCAGCAGAACAGACAAGCGTGTTTTAGTCAGCAGTGTCACGGGAATACCTCGATCCAGGAGAAATTGTGGGTGGTCACTAAGGAGGCCCGAGGCGGATTTAAAACCTGAAATGTTGCTGTTTAATGACAAACGTTCGACGAGCGCCATTTTCGCCAGCGATTTGTAGGCAATGGCTTACAGAAAAAGCCTTTGCCACATGCGCCAAAGCCAATGTTTATGGGGGTATGAGCGGCCCGATGGAACTTAATGGCAAACGGCCAACATTCAACAATTCCGAATCGCCATCACTGTAGTCAAACTGTCAAAAACCGGGCTTTTGGCTGAACGATCCCCTGCCCCTGATCACAAAAATTTGCGCAGGCTCAAGAGAGTGGGCTACAAAAGTAGAGGGTGGTATTACTTGAGTAAAATCTATCTGATACCGTTCGTCGGCTTGCAGGGCACCTATACTCGTCGCTTCAAGACCAAGACATGTATGCCCATTCATGGAGTTCGAATCATGCGCACCAATCGACTGACTATCCTGGCTCTCACTGGCTTGCTCACCGCTGTGTCTGGCGCCGCCATGGCCGGTTCGACCGGCCCGACCAATCCGGTCAACCCCAACGCGACCAAACTGCCCGGCACCGACGGCGCCCCGACCACCGACCGTAATACGTCCAACACCCAGGGCGCCAAGACCGGCACTCAGGAAAGCGGCACCGATACCCAGCACGGTAAAGACGGCAAGACCACCACCCACGACGGCCACGGCACCCTGCAAGACAGCACCAAGACCCCGTCCGGTAAACCCATCACCAACTAAGCTTCAAGTTGTAAGCCTCAAGCTGCAAGCAAGTGCCGATCGCGTATTGCCTTTACTTGCAGCTTGCAGCTAATAACTTGCCGCTGCCTTCCTCCCACTGCACGTAGCAGACCTCGACCGGCATATCGTGTTGGGCACAAAAGTCCAGCCAGCGCAGCTGGTTGTCCTGCAAGCGGTCGCCCGGCCCCTTGACCTCGATCATCCGGTAGCGCCGTTGCTGCGGGTAAAACTGAATCAGGTCGGGCATGCCGGTGCGGTTGGCCTTGATGTCTTGCAGCAGGCGGGTAAACCAGTGGCGCAAATGGGTGGCCGGCAGGCACTGCAACGCGACGTCGAGAAGTTCGGGGCTGAGTACGTTCCAGAACACGAACGGTGACTGCAAACCGTACTTGCTGTGGTAATGCTCGCGAATCAGCGTTTGCCAGGTATCCGACTCCAGTGTCGCCAGACAAGCATCGAACAAGGCCGCGCGGCGGGTGTAAAAATCCGGGCTGTGCAGGTCGCTCGGGCCGCTATGGAACGGATGAAAGAACGCGCCCGGCAGCGGTGCGAAGATCGCCTGCCAGCACAGCAGGCCAAACAGCGAATTGATCAGGGTGTTCTCGACGTAATGCACCTCGGCGCCCTCCTCGGCCAGATGCAAACCCACCCGGTGTTCCACACTGACGCCCACCTGCAGCGGCACGGTCAGGTCGATCCGTTTCACCTCGCGGGCTTTGGCACGGCGTGCGGCGGCCAGGCCCAGCTTGCGTTGCAGGCGCGGCAGCACCCGTTGCAGGTGCTGGATTTCGGCATCGCTCTCGGGGGTGTTGCGGGCCTGTTCGAGCAAACTCATGGCCTGGGCATAGTCAGCGCTGCGCTCCAGCACCCGTATGCGCCGCGAGCGGGCGCCGGGGTAGCCGCAATCGGCATAGACCTGAAGCGCCAGCGGCCAGTCTTGCGCGCGCTCGGCCTGCTGACCAATGAGAAACAGCAACTTGGCGCGACGCATCCGCAGCCATTCATTGCGGGTGTCGATGGCCAGCGCGCGCACCGCCAGCGGCGCCAGTTCGCCACCTTGCTCAGCCAGCAGCTCCAGTGCTTCGCGGCAGGCATGCAAGTGCAGGCAGACATCAATATCGGCGCGCGCGGTGATGCCGCGCGAGTCAGGCGAAAACCCGACCGTCTCGAACCGGTAGATGCCCAGGTCGGCGAGCACGAATTGCGACCATTCCTGATGCAGGTTGCCGAAGTACAGCAGGCGCAGGCGGTCGCACAACTCCATCACGCTCAGGCTCAACACCGCGTCATCAAGCTGCGGATGCCACGACGCCAACGGCTGTGCATCCGGGTAAAGCGGCAGCAGGCGCTCAAGCCACTGCGGCTTGCGCTCGGTACCTTTGTTGAGGTGGGCCTTGAAACACTGGGCCAGTTCATCCTTGCGCAACAGGTTGAACAACGCCGCCAGGTCCAGCGGCGGGCGGGCATCGACCCAGCCCAGCGCCAGCAGCGGCTGCACCGCCTGCAAGGTGTCGCCCAGTTCTGCGTAGCTGAGTTTGCTGGCGCGAAACAGCGTACCCTTGCGCATCACCATGCGTACCAGCAAGCCCTGGGAAGCGGTCGGCAGGTCGGCGAAAGCGTTGATGAAATGCCGCTCTTGCTCATCGAGCAGGTCATCGTAGCGCTGGGCAATCCAGGCCAGCACTTGCTGGAAATTGACTAGATAGTAAAGCGGGTTGTCGAGAGGAGAACTGTTCACGGGGGCAGATTCAGGCAAGTCGAAGACTCGCCAAGGATACTGGCTATGCGTACAGATTCCAGTGCACAACCGCTCGTCCCGATCAGTGGCAGAGCAACCCGGTCTAGAATCGGCCACGCCATAGAGGAACCCCGTTATGCACACACCGTTGATTTACCTGGCCGGTTTCGATGTGTTCCGCCCCGATGCGATCGAGCACGGTCACTACCTCAAGAACCTGTGCGCCGCCCACGGCATGCAGGGCCTGTACCCATTCGACAACCAGATAGAGCCGGGTTTGTCGCCACTGCAAACGGCACAGCAAATCTGCCAGCACAACATCGCGATGATCCGGCGCTGCGACGCCGTGCTGGCCAACCTCAATGCCTTTCGCGGACTGGAGCCCGACTCGGGTACCGCCTTCGAGGTTGGCATGGCCGTGGCATTGGGCAAGCCTGTGTGGGCGTACCTCAAAACCAGCGGTTCGTTGCGCGAGCAAGTGCCTCACGACTCACAGGGTTTTGATGCCTCAGGCCTGCAAGTGGAAGATTTCGGCCTGCCACGCAACCTGATGCTGGCCTGCAGCTGGGTCGGGGCCAGCTCCAGCGTAGAACTGGGCGCCGAAGCGCTGGCGCACTATCTGGCCCGGATCGCTCCCCCACCCTCAGTTGATCGATGAAGAGCCAATGTCGCCGGTAAAGCTGGGGTCGAGCTTGTCGGAATCGGCAAAGTCGTCCAGACCGAGCAGGTCCGGGTCGAGATACACTTCAACATCGTTGTCTTCATCGGCATCGGCATCGTTGAGCGGCGATTGATCGCCGCCCAGATGCAGCGTGCCCATGTTCAGGAACGGCTGGAAGACAAGGCCGGATGTCGTGAAAGAACAGTTGTCCATCGGGGTCGTACTCCTGTAGGAAAAATCTCAAGCGGTTGTTCTGCCGATATATTCAGGCTTTGCCGGGGCTCACGTCCAGCTCAGAAAGTCATTGCCGTGGTCGCGCAGTAAACCGAGCATGTCCTGCGCCGCCGGCGACCGGTAGGCGCCCTTGCGCACGGTCACGCCAACAGTGCGTTTCATCGTCGCCTCGGCCACCGGCACCTCGCGCAGGTGTTGCATGTTGCGGCCAAATTCCAGGCTTTCACGCGCGATGAAACTGAGCAAATTGCTCTGCGCGATCAACCCCGGTAACAGCGAGATGGAGTTGGCTTCGATCTGCACCACCGGCAGTGGCAGGTCGTGAGCGGCAAAGGCTGCATCCAGCCATTTGCGCGATGACACGCCAATCGGCGGCAGTACCCAGCGGTAATCGCACAGGTCGCGCATCTGCAGTTTCGACGCGAAGATCGGGTGCTGCTGGCTGGCGATCACCACCAGTTCGTCGTCGAAGATCGGGAACGTCTCCAGTTGTTCATGCTCAGGAATCAGCGTGCAGATGATCATGTCCAGTTGCCCGGCATTCAGCGCTTCGCGTTGTAGATCGTCCTGGCCGATGACCAGCTTGAAGGTCAGGTCCGGCGCGCGTTGCAACAAGGCCGAGGTGAGCTTGGGCAACAGGTGTTCGGCCATGGTCGCGGCGCAGCCCACGCGGATATTGCCCACCAGTCCACTGGCAAAATCGCGTACTTCGCGCTGGGTCTGGGCGATGCTTTGCTGCAATTCCTTGCCACGCGCCTTGAGCAACTCGCCCACCGGGGTCAGCTTGATGCGTCGACCGTCGCGCTGAAACAGGCGCGTGCCAAACGACTCTTCAAGCCGCTGGATGCTTTTGGTCAGCGCCGGCTGGCTGCGATTGAGCTTTTCTGCCGCACGGCCCAAGTGCCCGAGTTCGGCAATGGTCTCGAAATAGGTCAGGTCGCGCAGGTCCATAATTCATCAACCAAAGTTATCGGTTCATGATTATTAGAAAATAGACTTGATAAGTTCAAGCCCCGATACTTGTCACACCCGATACACGGGTTGTTGATCCCTCTCGAGGAGCCTCTCCTTGCCGCGCACCGCCCGATTTGCCCGCTTCGCCCTGCCCTCCCTGTCGCCCGCCAGCCAATGGCTGGCCCTGATCCTGACCGCCGGCCTTGTCGGTCAGTTGTTCGTCCTGCTGAGCATTCCCGCTGCCCTGTTTCTTGGCCCCATGCTGGTGGCGATCGGTTTTGGCGTGTCCGGGGCCAGCATCCGTATGCCACGTGTCATGTTTCAACTGGGCCAGGGCGCCGTTGGTGTGCTGATTGCTCATGCCATGAGCCTCAGTGTGCTGCTGGTGGCCTTGCAGTCGTGGCACATCATGTTACTGGCCACGGCGTTTACCGTGATCCTCAGCGCGGTGGTCAGCCTGGTGCTGGTGCGCTACGCCGGCATCCCCAGCCAGACCGCCGCCTGGGGCACGTCGCCCGGCGCAGCCTCGGCGATGGTCGCGATGTCGGAAGACTACGGCGCCGACTCGCGGGTGGTCGCCACCATGCAATATGTACGAGTGGTGTGCGTGGTGGTGATCGGCGCGCTGGTCAGCCACTGGCTGGCCCCCGTCGACGGCGCAGCGTTAGCCAGCGCTAACCCGGCAACGTCACACGGCCTGAACGCAATCGATATGTTACTGAGCCTGGCGGTGATTCTGACCGCCGTCTGGCCGGGCTCGCGCCTGCCGGCCGGTGCCCTGTTGGTGCCCTTGCTGGTCGGTACCGCGCTGCAACTGAGCGGCGTGTTGAACATCAACCTGCCGGGCTGGGTCATGGGTCTGGGCTACGGCGCCATCGGCTGCTACATCGGCCTGCGCTTCGACCGGGCGACCATCACCTATGTCTGGCGCCGCCTGCCGATGATGATCTTCGCCTCGCTACTGCTGATCGTGCTGTGCGCACTGTCGGCCTGGTTGATCGCCTGGCTGATGGACAAGGACTTTCTGTCGGTGTACCTGGCCACCAGCCCCGGCGGCCTGGACGCCATGGCGATCATCGCCATCGACACCCACGCCGATGTCGGCTTTGTCCTGGCCATGCAAACCCTGCGCTTGTTCGGGGTGATCCTGACCGGCAGCTTCCTGGCGCGGCAGGTGATTCGCTTCAGTAACCGCAATCTGGTTTCACACTGACATCCTGCTGCAACTCTGCGCCTGACGCTGTTGCCAGGCGCAGCCCTTCAACGGCCCCCTCCCTCCTGCATCTGTAGGATAGCCATCCTCCAGCGTGCGACCGATACTGATCCCACTGGCCCTGCCCACGCCCTCTGCGGCGACTGGTCCAACCGATGACGTGACAATAAAAACAACAGGTCACACCCGAGGTACAGCCTATGAGCCGTAATCCCTGCAACGAACTGTTGAGTGCGTTCAGCAGTGTCCTTCTGGATGTCCAGCGTCTGGCCAACGACCAGAGCGTCGAGCACTTTCATGACGCCATGCTCAGCCGGCTGCAGGGTCTGATCAACTTTGAAAAAGCCTGGTGGGGGCGCTCGGCGCTGATCGACGGCCTGCCGGAAGAGCACCGTCATCACCTCTTCAACCTGCCCGCTCACTACCTGCAAGACTGGAAGTCGATGCGCGAGGATGACATCACGGTCACCAGTGCCCATCGTCAGCCGGGCCATGCCGTCATCATCGACATGCACAGCACTGAAGGTTTGCGCTGGCTGGGCGCTCGTCACGGCATTCAGGAACTGCTGTGTGTGATCGTCATCGATCCACTGACCTGCCTGACAGAACATCTGGCGCTGTACCGCAGCCCTGGCCAGCCACATTTCACCGAGCATGACAGGATGCTGCTGGACCACTGCATGCCGCACCTAGCGGCAGCCAGCTCCGCCAACCAGATCCGCACCCTGATTGCCCAGCGTGAAAGCCTCGATTCACCGCACAACCTGGCCCTGGCCGTGTGCGACCGCAAAGGCACCCTGCAATGCGCCGAACGAGGCTTTATCAAGCGCTGGCTTGGCAGTTTTGCAGACTGGAGCGGGCCGAACCTGGCTATCGAGATCAAGGAAGGCGAGCAAATCCTTGAGCACATGCACCTGAGCATTTCCCGCGCCGGGGACCTGTTCGTACTGGCCGCTCGCCCGTTGACCCCGCTGCAACGGCTGAGCCCGCGCGAATACGAAGTGGCGCTGAGTTTCGGTGAAGGCAAGACCTACAAGGAAGTCGCGCGCCAGCTGGGCCTGGCGCCCAACACCGTGCGTCATCACATCCGCACCCTCTACAACAAGCTTGGCATCAAGGACAAGGCGCGCATCGCCCAGTTGCTGCGTGCGGCCCCCGACTAAACGCTACGCCTGAACCCCACCGACCCTGTTTTTGCTGCCCGCCTGGCGGCCTGGGCCTTGTCGCGCCCGAAATCTGCCCACCCACCTCCAATAGAAGTGAACACACTCGATGAGACCTCTCCAATCGCTTGGTTATACCTCGGCCCTGGCCCTCACGGTCGGCCTTAATGGTCCCCTTGCCGAAGCCGCCGACCTCAACGCCAGGGACTTTTTCAGCGCACCGGTGGGCACCACGCTGGGCGTGTTCTATGTACCCATGACCCGCGCCAATGACTATCACGGCGCCGCCAACAGCACAGGGCGCGCAGAGCTGAACGTCAATGCCTTCGCCTGGCGGCAACTGATCTTCACCGATGTCTGCGGCACGCTGTGTACACCGCAATTCATTGTGCCGTTCGCCAATATCGATGCACGCCTGCCGGGCACCACGCAGCGCACCGAGGAAACCGGTTTTGGCGACCCGCAGGTAGGCGGCACCCTGTACCTGATCAACAACCCGGCCACGCGCACCTACAGCGGGCTGCTGAGCCTGATCAGCCTGCCGGCCGGCGAATACCACAGCCAGAACCCGGATGTATCGCCGGGCGCCAACCGCTGGGCCGGGCACTTTGTCTACAACTTTACCCAAGGCATCGGCGAGAAGTGGGTGCTGGAGGCCAACCTTGAAGCACAGGTCTATGGCAAGAACGACGACTATTACGGCGCCAGCCTCAAGCAGGACCCGCTTTATCGCCTGCAAGCGTTCGCCTCCTACGACTTCATCCCCGCTACCTATGGCGCCCTGCGCCTGATCCACGCCGACGGCGGCGAGTTACGCCTCAACGACCGGCGCCTCGATGACACGCACCAGCGCTACAGCCAGGTCGGTTTCGAACTGGGCCACTGGTTCGACAAGCAAAACCAGGCGCTGCTGGCCCTGAGCCGAAACGTCGATACCGATAACGGCTACCACGGCAGCCAGGCGCTGTTGCGTCTGGTGCATGTGTTTTGAGCACGCCAAAGGAGCCCTCCATGAACGTATCAACCTCTGGCCTGATGATGGTCGCCATCGTCGTATTGGCTGCCATCACCCCGTCATTGCTGATGACCGCACCGGCCGTGGCCGCGCAACTGGCAACCCAATGGCACCTTGCACCGGCGCAGATCGGCAACCTGTTCATGGCCGAACTGGGCGCCATGAGCCTGGCCACCTTGCCCGCATTCTGGTGGCTCAAGCGCGTTGACCTGCGCAAGGCCGCGCTGCTGGCCGGCGTGCTGTTCATCGCCGGCAACCTGTTCTCGGCCTGGGTCAGCGACTACAGCCAATTGATGATGTTGCGCATCATCGCAGGCCTGGGCGGTGGTTCGTTGATGATCCTGTGCATGGCCAGTGCCGCCCTGCTGAGCAACGCCAGCCGGGTCTACGGCCTCTGGGTGCTGGGGCAACTGGTGCTGGGGGCCGTGGGCTTGCAGCTGCTGCCTCTGCTGTTCGCCCGCTACGGTCTGGCCGCCTGCTACCTCAGCCTGGCCTTGCTGATGCTGCTGGCGCTGCCACTGGTACGCGCATTCCCTGCCCGCCTGGGCGACGGTCAACACAAGGCCAATGTCGCCTTGCCAAAAGTACGCTCGGCCTTGGGGCTGCTGGCCATCCTGTGTTTTTACCTGAGCCTGAGCGGGGTCTGGACTTTCATCGGCGGTATCGCCAGCCAGGCGGCGATCAGCGCCCAGGACAGTGGCCAGGTGTTGGCCATTGCGACCCTGATGGGCATCGTCGGTGCGGCCTGTACCACCCTGATCGGTGAGCGCCTGCCGCGCCTGCCGTTATTGATCGGCGGCTACGGGCTGATGATCGGCGCCGTCCTGCTTTTGCAAGACTCACCCACGGCCCTGCGCTTCGCCATTGCGGCGTTGTTGTTCAAGTTCACCTGGACCTTTGTGCTGCCGCTGATTCTGGCCTGCATCGCCGACCTCGATCCCAGCGGGCGATTGATGAACACCAGCAATCTGGTCATCGGCGCCGGCCTTGCCATCGGCCCTGGCGTGGCCGGGCAGTTGATCCAGGCCAGCGGCGACTACCGCACCACCCTGCTGAGCGCAGCCCTGCTGACCCTGCTTTCCCTGCTGCTGGCACTGGCCTGTGGGCGCAGCCCGGCTGCGCGTGTTTCCTATCCTTGACCGAGATGCTGACGATGAGCCTGAACATGAACAAAACCGCGTTTTTCTTCGACGAACTCAGCCTGTGGCACAGTGCCGGGCCGCATGCCCTGATTCTGCCGGTGGGCGGCTGGGTGCAGCCACCTGCGGCCGCCGGCCACGCCGAATCACCGGAAACCAAACGGCGCCTCAAGAGCCTGATGGACGTCAGCGGCCTGACCCGCCAGCTTGAGGTGCGCAGCGCCGCCCCGGCCAGCGAAACAGACCTGTTGCGCGTGCACCCCACCCACTACCTGCAACGCTTTCGCGAGATGAGCGAAGCCGGCGGCGGGCGCCTGGGCGAGGATGCGCCCATCGGACCTGGCAGCTATGAAATCGCCAGGCTTTCGGCGGGGCTTGCCATTGAGGCAGTAGAGGCGGTGTTACTCGGTGAAGTGCGTAACGCCTACTCGCTGTCGCGCCCGCCGGGGCATCACTGCTCGGCCGATCAGGCGATGGGCTTTTGCTTTTTCAATAACATCGCCGTGGCCATCGAGGCCGCCAAGGCACGTCACGGGCTGGACAAGGTCGCTGTCATCGACTGGGATGTTCACCACGGCAACGGCACGCAGTCGATCTTCGCCTCACGCGCCGATGTGCTGACCATTTCCCTGCATCAGGAAGGTTGCTACCCGGCCGGCTACAGCGGCAGCGAAGATCGCGGCGAAGGTCAGGCACATGGCAGCAACCTGAACATTCCCCTGCTGCCCGGCAGCGGTGACGACGCTTACCAGTACGCCATGGACCATCTGGTAATCCCGGCGCTGGAGCGCTTCGAACCGGAACTGATCATCGTCGCCTGCGGCTATGACGCCAATGCCGTCGACCCGTTGGCGCGCATGCTGCTGCACAGCGACTCGTTTCGCAACCTGACCCGCAAGGTCCGCGAAGCGGCCGAGCGGCTGTGCGGCGGGCGACTGGTACTGGTGCACGAAGGCGGCTACGCCGAAGCCTATGTACCGTTTTGCGGCCTGGCGACGATGGAGGCGCTGTCGGGCTTGCGTACCGAAGTCAATGATCCGCTGCTGGCGTTCATCGGCCTGCAACAACCCAACGCACAGATGCAGGCCTTTCAGCGCCAGTTGCTGGATGCGCAGCGGCAGGCATGGCTCCAGACCAACACCTGTCCGTAGGAGCCGCTTTAGCTGCGATAGAGTGCGAAGCGCTCGCAATTTTACGACTGCTCGCGCAGCCGATCGCGGATGAATCCGCTCCTACGTGCTAATGCCGATCAGTTAAGGCGAAACACGGATCCGTAGGAGATCACCCGCCGCCGCGCTGTCGCGCAGCAAACATGGGACCTGATCTGCACCCCAAAAGTTGGACACCCATCTGACTTTCTGGGGTCAGATCAACCTGTAGGAGGGAGCTCTGCTCGCGATCGGCTGCATTAGCAGTCGTAAATGTTCAGCGTTTCATAGATTTCTGTGAGCGCTTCGCGCTCAATCGCCAGCAGAGCTGCCTCCTACAGGTTGGTGTTTTTTAATTCAATAAAATCAATAACTTATTTTATGTTTGATGAGAGTGAGCGCAAGCATCGCGAATGCTTCAGTACAAACACAGCAGATGTGCCGGTTTTACGGGCCCTTTCGCGAGCTTAAGGGGGCGGCCATCCGCATCACTCCGTATTCGGTGCCAGACGAAATATCGGCGAAACCAGCTTAATTGATCGGCATTACTCCTACGTGCGGTTCTACCCCTGCGTTTGCCGCGCCAACCCGCTGGCCAGGCTTGGCGCCAATGGCAACATCGGCAGCAACACCGCCTGATACGCGTGATAAAGATCCGGCTTGCCCGGCCAGATCCCGGCGCTGGGGCGGTTGTTTTCGTCCAGCTCGTGGCGCCAGCTGCCGTGTTCCAGGTCGATGAAGCGGGTTTCGTTGAATTCCCAGAAACGCCGATACCAGGCTTCATAGAACGGCTCGCCACTGTGTTGCAACAGCGCAGCGGCAGCGGCTACCGCTTCGCAATGGGTCCAGTGCAAACGCTGGCGGATCACCGGACGGCGCTCGGCGTCCAGCGTGTAGACGATGCCCGGCGCACCATCGACCTCCCAGCCATGCCGGCAGGCACTGTCGAATAACTGATGGGCTTGTTTGGCCAGCCAGCCCGGTGCGTTGCAGCGGTTTTCCAGCAGCGCCGCTTCCAGGTGCAGCAACAGCCGCGACCATTCGAAACCATGGCCGGGTGTCGTGCCATAAGGACGAAACGGGTGGGCAGGGTTATCGCGGTTATAGTCCGGCAGCGGTTCCCAGCGCTGGCTGAAATGCTCCACCACCTGAAAATCGTTGGCCGCCGCATGTTGATGAATCAGTCGCTCGGCGATGCGCAGCCCGCGCTCCAGCCACTGGCCGTCGCCGCTGACATCGGCCAGCGCCAGGAAGGCTTCAAGGCCGTGCATGTTGCTGTTGGCGCCGCGATAGGCCTCTTCAACCTGCCAGTCGCGCGAGAACGACTCGCGCAACGCGCCCTCTTCGTCGCTCCAGAAACGCTCGATAATGACGTCTGTGGCGTCATCGAGCAGTGCCTGCGCCGTCGGCCGTCCGGCCACCACCGCCGAGCTGGCCGCCAGCGCCACGAAGGCATGCAGGTAAGCCTGTTTGTCGGTATGCCCGCCCTCGTCCAGCGGCGCATCGAACCAGCCGCCGTGTTCGGCGTCGCGCAATGGGCCGTGCAAGGCCGCCAGGCCGTGGTCGATCAGTTCGGCAAAGCCCGGAATGCCCTGGATGTGTGCCAGCGAAAAGCAATGCACCAGACGCGCGGTATTGAGGGTATGGGCCCTGGCGCCGACGCGCAGCCGGCCATAGGTGTCCAGATCGCCAAAGCCCTGCTCCAGCCGGGCCGCCCTGGCAAAACCCAGCAGGCGCGCGCCCTCGTGGTTCAGCCACTGACGATGGGCAGGCGCACGCAGCCAACGGCTGACGACCTGCGGGGTGAGATGCTTGTACATGACGCACTGCCCTCTTCTACCTGACCATGATGACCGACCGTGGCGATGATGCGCGCCAAGGTCAGCCATCGGCAAGCGGCGATTCGGTCAGACCTTGAAGCGCGCCACTACCTGGTTCAGGTCGCCGGCCAGACGCGACAGCTCGTTGCTGGAGGCGCTGATCTGGTTGGCACCTTGCGTCGATTGCATCGACAAGTCGCGGATATTGACGATGTTGCGGTCCACTTCCCGCGCTACCTGGGCCTGCTCTTCGGCGGCGCTGGCGATCACCAGGTTGCGCTCGGAAATCTGATTGATGGAGCTGGTGATTTCGCTCAGCGATTCACCGGCGCCACGGGCCATTTCCAGGGTGGAGCCAGCACGATCGCGGCTGGTCTGCATCGACTCCAGCGCTTGCGCCGAACCGTTGCGCATGGCGTTGACCATGGTGTCGATTTCCAGGGTCGACTGTTGAGTGCGATGCGCCAAGGCGCGCACTTCGTCGGCCACCACGGCAAAACCGCGACCGGACTCACCGGCACGCGCCGCCTCGATGGCGGCGTTGAGCGCCAGCAGGTTGGTCTGTTCGGCAATCGAGCGGATCACATCCAGCACCTTGCCGATGTCCTGCGACTGGTTGGCCAGGTTTTGTACCAGCGTCGAGGTCGATTGCACGTTGTCGGTCAGGGTCTGGATCGACTGCACCGTGTCGAGCACCCGTTGCTGGCCGGCCTTGGCCGAAGCGCTGGAATGGTTCGAGGCATCGGAGGTCGACACCGCGTTGCGCGCCACCTCTTCGACCGCCGAGGTCATTTCGTTGACCGCCGTGGCGGCCTGGTCGATCTCGGCGTTTTGCTGGTGCAGGCCGCGATAGCTGTCTTCGGTGACCGAGTTCAGCTCGGTCGCGGCTGATGCCAGCTGCGTCGCCGAGCTGCCGATATGACGCATGGCTTCGCGCAAATTATTCTGCATCTGCTGCAAGGCACGTTGCAGACGGGTGACTTCGTCCTCGCCCTCGACATGAATGTCGTGGGTCAGGTCGCCGCCGGCCACATGCTCGGCAGCACGTACTGCGCTCTCGAGCGGACGCACGATACTGCGGGTCAACCACAGCGCCAGGCCGATAGTTGCCAGCGCGGCAATGATCACAAAGATGATCACGATCGAGCGTGAGTGCATGTACTGCTCTTCGGCGGCCTTGCCTTCGGCATCGATCTTCTTGCCGTAGTAATCGCCCAGGTCGGCCAGCTGTTTGCCCGAACCATCGACGATCTGCTTCATGTCGACCTGCAGCAGCTTGATCAGCCCGGCGTTGTCCTTCTGCGCAGCCAGCACGAAAGAGCGGTCCAGACCGCTGCGATATTCACCCAGCGTCACGCGAAACTGCTCGGCCAGCGCTTTTTCTTCGGGGGTATCGATGAATTTGTTGAGTATCTCGAGTTTGCCGTCGAGGTCTTTGAGGCGGGTGTCCATCTGCCCCTTGTAGGTCGCCACGTTAGCCGGATCCGGGTCCAGCGCCATGCGCAGGGAAATGGTGCGGATGCGCAGCATGATTTCGCGGGTATCGCTGACCACGCGCATGCTCGGCACCCAGTTGGTTTCAACCGCGACCTCGCTCTCACGGATGGTCTGCATTTGCACCAGCGCAAACCAGCCAAGCACAGCCACAAGCAGGGAAATCAAAGTAAAGCCCAGGCCCGCACGGCGGGCGATGGTCAGATTGCGTAGATGCATGGCTACGACTCTTTTTATAGGGTGGCTGAATCAATGGAGGGTTGTCGGACAACCTCACCCCACCCTATCGGCCCTGCCGGGTGCATCTTTAGGGCCTGTTGCCATCATTTGTTACATCTGACCGATCCGTATCAACGCCCGCGTGCCGCCAGATCCCACAGCCGCGCCAGGTCCCGGGCGCGGTCATGTAGCAGCGGTGCGGCGTGACGGCAGGCGTCGTCCAGGGTCAGTGGACCATTGGCCAGGGCGAAGGCGGCATGGATGCCGTGGGCGTAGAGTTGCTCGTAGCCTTCGCCTAGCGTGCCGGCCAGTACGATCACCGGTACGTTGTGGCGCCCGGCAAAACGCGCCACGCCCAGCGGCGTCTTGCCGCGCAGGGTCTGGGCGTCGAAACGGCCTTCGCCAGTGATCACCAGGTCGGCGCCGAGCAAGGCCTGTTCAAGCCCGGTCAGTTCAGCAACGACCTCGACACCGGGGCGGAAGGTGGCATTCAGAAACGCCTTGGCCGCAAAGCCCATGCCGCCAGCCGCGCCGCTGCCGGGGCTGTCGCGCAGATCACGACCCAAGACGTTCGCGCAGTGATCGGCCAGGTTTTCAAGGGCGGCGTCCAGCGCCAGTACCTGCTCGGGCGAAGCGCCTTTTTGCGGACCGAAGATGTGCGACGCGCCGTGCGGGCCGCACAGGGGATTGTCGACATCGGCGGCGATTTCGAAACGCACATCGGACAAGCGTGTATCCAGCCCGCTCAGGTCGATGCGCGCCAGTTGTGCCAGGGCCAGGCCGCCGGGCGCCAGTGGCTCGTCGTTTTGGCCGAGAAAGCGCACACCCAGCGCGGCCAGCATGCCGCTGCCGCCGTCGTTGGTCGCACTGCCGCCGATGGCCAGAATCACTCGTTGCGCGCCGGCATCCAGTGCCTCGCCGATCAATTGACCGGTGCCGTAGGTGCTGGTGATGCGCGCATCGCGCTGGTCGCGGGTCAGCAATTGCAAGCCGCTGGCGGTGGCCATTTCGATGATTGCGGTGCGACTCTCGGCCAGCCAGCCCCAGCCCGCCTCGACCGGCGCGCCCAACGGGCCGTGGACGCGGGCGCTGCGCAACTGGCCGTTGCAGGCCTGCAACACCGATTCGATAGTGCCTTCGCCGCCGTCGGCCATCGGGCAGATGCGCAGTTCGGCTGCGGGCCACACTTCGCTCAGGCCGCTGGCGATGGCCTGGGCAACCGCCTGGGCGCTAAGGCTGTCCTTGAACGAGTCGGGGGCAATGACGATTTTCATGGGTGCAACTCCTCTTCTTGTGCCCGCATGTTCGCATCCAGACAACGGCTTTACCGTGGGCCTGCGCACAATGGTCTGCTCGCCCTGTCAGTCATTTGCACAACACACTGTGATCGGGCGTGACCTGCCGGCCCAGGTACAGGCGCAGCAGGTCATCGCTGTGATACGGATCGCAGCCGGTGAGTTCGGCGATTTTTTCCAGCCGATACCGCAGGCTGTTGCGATGAATGCCCAGCGCTTCGGCGCACACCTGGCTTTCGCCGCTGTGCTCGAACCAGCGGTCGAGGGTTTCCAGCAACTGCGGGTGTTCGTGCAATTGCCTGATGGGCGCTGCGATTTCCTGCGCCAGCCAGTCGTGACGATGGCGCCAGAACAACACGGGTAAACGCAGGTCCTGCAAGTGCAGCAGGCGCTGGGCGGGACGGATCTGGCTGGCGTAGTCCAGCAGGTCCAGCGCCGCCGCGCAGGCCTGGCGCAACGCCGGCAATCCTTGTGAAAGCTCGGCAGTGGCGATGCGCAGGATCGGCCAGCCGTGTACGTCGGCCTGCTCCAGCAAATGGGCATCGTCATGGCCGCGCTCGCGCTCGACCACCCGGCACCAGTACAACAGCGTCGGTTCGCGCAGCATGCACCAGCTTTGCGGGTAACGGCTGCTGAGCCTGGCGAACAGCGGATGGCCGATGTCCAGCGGCTCGCCCAGGCGAATCAATACCGCCTGGCGCGGCTGTTGCGGTTGCAGGCCCAGATGCCGGGCTTCATCCACCAGGCTGTCGGGGCAATCACCCCACAGCAGGCGCGCCAGCAATTCTTCGCCACGTTGCCGGCGCCACTGCCGGTCGGCTTGCTGGCGGCGCTGCTCCATGAGCATTTCAGCGGTCATCTTGACCAGCTCGCCATACACCCGCACCTGCTCCGGGTCGCCGGTGATGCCCAGCACGCCAATCAACTGATGGTCGAGCATCAGTGGCAGATTGACCCCAGGCTTGACCCCGCCCAGACGGCTGGCGGCGTGGGCATCGATTTCCACCACCCGGCTGGTCGCCAGCACTTCCTGTGCGCCTTCATGGCGGGTGCTAAGGCGTTCAGCATCGCCGCTGCCGATGATGATGCCCAGATAATCCATGACATTGACGTTGTAAGGCAGGATCGCCATGGCACGGTCGACGATGTCCTGGGCCAGGGCGCGATCAAGGGCGAACATGGCAGTCTCCAGTGGCAGGATCGGCATGCCGATACATTTTGTTGAATTTATGAAGGCCGGAGTGTGCCTGAAAGTGATGCGCGGCGCGAAGTGCATGGCACAGTGCCGGTTGTTCTTCTTCGTCAGGGTTCTGAATGTGATCCGCTATCGTTTGCTCACCGTGTTGTGCGCCCTTCTGCCGCTGCAAGCCTGTGCCTTGAAAGCCGATGACACGCAGGCGCCGGCCGGTTTTTCCGGCTATCGGCAACAGACCGTGCAACTGATCCAGAACCACCGTGCCTTCCAGACCGGAAACCGCGACGCCGAGCTTGACTGGAACGCACCACAGGAATGGCGCCCGGCCGGCACACCCAGGGCCGGCGTGCTGCTGGTGCATGGCCTGGGGGATTCACCGTGGTCGTTTCATGACATCGGCCGCACTCTGGCCGATCAGGGTTATGTCGTGCGCACGGTGCTGTTGCCCGGCCACGGCACGCGCCCCGAGGACATGCTTGAGGTGACGCTGGAGCAGTGGCAACACGTGGTACGTGAGCAGGCCGCGCAACTGGCGCGTGATGTGCCGAAGGTGTACCTGGGCGGCTTTTCGACCGGCGCCAATCTGGTGCTTGATTACGCCTACGAACACGAAGAGATCGCCGGGTTGCTGCTGTTTTCGCCGGCGTTTCGCTCCGACAGCACCTATGTGTGGCTGACGCCCTGGATCAGTTGGGCGCGACCCTGGCTGGCCGAACCCAACGACGGTATACGCCCGATGCAAACGCCGGTGCGTTACCTGAATGTGCCCACCAACGGCTTTGCCCAGTTTCACCTCAGCAGCGTGCTGGCGCGCAAACGGCTGGTCGAAAAGCCGTACACCAAGCCCGTGTTCGTCGCCCTGACCGAGCATGACTCAGTGCTCGACACCGGCTTTGTGCTGAGCAGTTTCAATGAACGCTTCACCCATCCGGCCAGCCGTCTGGTCTGGTACGGCAACGAGCCGATCAAGCAAACGCCAAGGGTGCTGGTGCGTGAGGACTATCTGCCTGAGCAGCATATCAGCCAGTTTTCCCATATGGGCCTGTTGTTTTCACCAGACAACCCGCTGTACGGGCCACAAGGCAGCCAGCGCATTTGCTGGAACGGCCAGGAGCAACCCGACATGGCCCGCTGCGTGGCCGGCGAGCCGGTGTGGTATTCGGACTGGGGCTATCGGGCGGCGGGCAAAGTGCATGCCCGGCTGACATTCAATCCGTATTACCAATGGCAGGCGCAGGTGATGCTGGACGTGATGCAAGCCCCGTAGATTCTGTAGGAGCTGCCGGGCGGCGAACCGCTTCAGCAGCGAATGGCCCGACGCAGAATTGTGTCGTCTGTTTCCCGGCTAAAGCCGGTCCTACGCGGATCGCCGCCCGGTCGGTCCTACGAGTCCGCCTGTGATCACTCCAGCGGCACCAGCCGCTCGCGGCTGTTGCTAAGGTGTGTCCACATCGCCGCGCGGGCGGCGTCGGGGTCTTTGCGGCGGATGGCGCTGAGCAGTGCTTCGTGTTCCAGGTTGGCCAGGTAGCCGTGCTTGGCCAGGTTGCTGCCGGCGCGTTCGCTGCTGGCGATGCGTGTGCGCGGGATCACTGCGCTGCCCAGGTGCTGCATGATTTCAAGAAAATACGGGTTGCCGGTGGCTTCGGCGATCAGCATATGAAAGCGCTTGTCGGCTTCGACGCAGCTGTCTTCCTTGGCCAGTGAATCCTGATAGTCGTCCAGCGCCTGGCGCATCAACACCAGGTGCTCGTCGGTACGGCGCAACGCCGCCAGGGCCACAGCCTGGGTTTCCAGACCGATGCGCAGTTCGATGATGTCGCGCACCCGTGAGGCGGTTTCGACTTTAAGGCGCAGGCCGGTCTGCTCTTCGCGCTCCAGCACGAAGGTGCCCTTGCCCTGATGGGTAACCACCAGCCCCGAGGCCTGTAACTTGGAAATAGCCTCGCGCACCACCGTGCGACTGACGCCGTGCTCACGGACGATTTCGTTCTCAGACGGCAGCTTGTGCCCCGGTGCGATCTTGCCCAGCAGAATGCGCTGGCTCAGTTCGGTGACCAGATCGGTGGCCAGGCTGTGTTGCCGCCGTTTGGGGGCGGCACCCGAGGTTTCTTGCATGACAATCATCCGGACGCAGGTTGTATTTTTTCACGCCTGACCAAGGGGTCGAACGGGATGGCCACAGGGCGTTGCCTGCTGACGCTACGGCGGATAATAGCACCTGGCTGCGGCCTGCCAACTTGTCAGACAGGCATTTCAACTTGTTCAGCTTGTATAACAAGCTATCAAGACAGAATTTTTCTCCAGACAAAAAATCGTCACCGCTATAAAAAATTTTAATTCAATAAATACAAGAACTTAATATAAATTACGAGCGTCCCTCAGCGAATAACCACCGCCCGCCATCCCGCACCCTCTTGCGACAAAAACAATAACTTGTATGATGACCGACAAAGCTGGCGACGACCTGCTTGAACCCGCATAAAAATAACGAGTGGGAGAAAACCCAATTGAGCACATCCAATTCCGGTGTGAGCAGTGGCGCGGATCCGGTCCTGCAATCGGCCATTTCCAAAGTCAAACGCCATGTACTGCCGCTGTTCGTCATCATGTTCATCGTCAATTACATTGACCGGGTGAACATCGGTTTTGTGCGTTCGCACATGGAAACCGACCTGGGCATTGGCGCTGCCGCCTACGGCTTCGGTGCCGGCCTGTTCTTCATCGGTTACGCGCTGTTCGAAGTCCCCTCCAACATGCTGCTGCAAAAAGTCGGCGCCCGAATCTGGCTGACCCGCATCATGTTCACCTGGGGTGTCGTGGCCGCGTGCATGGCCTTCATCCAGAACGAAACCCACTTCTATATCCTGCGTTTCTTGCTGGGCGTGGCCGAAGCGGGCTTCTTCCCTGGCGTGATCTACTACTTCACCCGCTGGCTGCCCGGCGTCGAGCGCGGCAAGGCGATTGCCATCTTCCTCAGCGGCTCGGCCATTGCTTCGCTGATTTCAGGACCCCTGTCCGGCCTGCTGTTGCAGATCACCGGTTTTGGCATGAAGGGCTGGCAGTGGATGTACTTCATCGAGGGCATGTTCTCGGTGGGCCTGTGCTTCTTTGTCTGGTTCTGGCTGGACTCCAAACCGCATGACGCCAAGTGGCTGAGCCGCGCCGAACAGGACGCGCTGGTCAATGCCATCGACGCCGAACAGGCAGCCCGCGAAGCGGCCAGCCCGGTGAAGATGTCGATGATGCAGTTGCTCAAGGACAGTCAGATCGTCCTGTTTTGCCTGATCTACTTCCTTATCCAGCTGACCATCTATGCCGCGACCTTCTGGCTGCCGAGCATCATCAAGAAGATGGGCAACCTGACCGATTTCGAAGTCGGCATGTTCAACTCGATCCCGTGGCTGCTGTCGATCATCGGCATGTACGTGTTCGCCAGCCTGGCGGGTAAATGGAAACGCCAGCAAGCCTGGGTCGCCATGGCCCTGCTGATCGCAGCCGCCGGCATGTTCATGTCGACCACCGGCGGGCCGATCTTCGCCTTCGTCGCCATCTGCTTCGCCGCACTGGGCTTCAAGTCGGCCTCCTCGCTGTTCTGGCCAATTCCGCAGGCGTATCTGGATGCCCGCATCGCCGCAGCGGTGATCGCACTGATCAACTCGGTGGGTAACCTGGGCGGCTTCGTGGCGCCGACCACTTTCGGTTTTCTGGAACAGCACACCGGCTCGATTCAGGGCGGCCTGTATGGCCTGACCGCGACGTCGATTCTGGCCGCCGTGATTGTCTTTTATGCCCGCAACAAGCCCAAGCCTGGCGCCACACCGGTGGCAGATATCAAAGCCTCGACCAGCCATTGATTGCACTGTTTTTCATCACCTGAGCCCAACAAGAAAGACTTGATCAAAAAGGATTCGACCATGACCCAACAGACCGCTCAAACCCACGGCAAGACGCCTGTCATCACCAGCCTGCAGGTCATTCCGGTGGCCGGCCACGACGACATGCTGCTCAACCTGAGCGGCGCCCATGGCCCGTACTTCACCCGCAATATCCTGATTCTCAAGGACAGCGTCGGCAACACCGGCGTCGGTGAAGTGCCGGGGGGCGAAGCGATCCGTCAGACCCTGGAAGATGCGCGCACACTGGTGGTCGGCAACGGCATCGGCAGCTACCAGAAAATTCTCAACGAGGCGCGCAAGGCCTTTGCCGAACGCGACTCGGCCGGCCGTGGCCTGCAAACCTTCGACCTGCGCATCGCCATCCATGCCGTGACCGCACTGGAAGCGGCGCTGCTCGACCTGCTCGGCCAGCACCTGGAAGTACCAGTGGCGGCCCTGCTCGGTGAAGGCCAGCAACGCGAGGCCGTGGAAATGCTCGGTTATCTCTTCTACGTCGGCGACCAGGACCAGACCAACCTGCCCTACCGCCGCGAGCTGGACGCCGACAACGACTGGTTCCGCGTGCGCCATGAAAAAGCCCTGACCCCTGAGGCCGTCGTGCGCCTGGCCGAGGCGGCGCACAGCCGTTATGGTTTCAAGGATTTCAAACTCAAGGGCGGCGTGCTGCGCGGCGACGAAGAGATCGAAGCGGTCACCGCGCTGGCCGAACGCTTCCCCGATGCACGCATCACTCTGGACCCCAACGGTGCCTGGTCGCTGAAAGAAGCCATCCGCTTGTGCCGTGACCAGCACCATGTGCTGGCCTACGCCGAAGACCCGTGCGGCGCTGAAAACGGCTATTCGGGCCGTGAAGTGATGGCCGAGTTCCGTCGCGCCACCGGCCTGCGCACCGCCACCAACATGATCGCCACCGACTGGCGGCAGATGGGCCACACCATTCAACTGCAATCGGTGGACATCCCGCTGGCCGACCCGCACTTCTGGACCATGCAGGGTTCGGTGCGCGTGGCGCAGATGTGCAACGAGTGGGGCCTGACCTGGGGTTCGCATTCCAACAACCACTTCGATATTTCACTGGCGATGTTCACCCATGTCGGCGCCGCCGCACCGGGCGAAATCACCGCACTGGACACCCACTGGATCTGGCAGGACGGCCAGCGTTTGACCAAGGAGCCATTCCAGATCGTCGACGGTAAAGTCCATGTACCGAAAAAACCGGGCCTGGGCGTCGAGCTGGACATGGACCAGGTGCACAAGGCCCACGAGCTGTACAAAGGCATGGGCCTGGGCGCCCGCGACGACGCCGCCGCCATGCAGTTTCTGATTCCGAACTGGACGTTCAACAACAAGCAGCCTTGCCTGGTGCGTTGATTGAACATTTGAATTCGTAAACCCTGGCCACATTGCTGGCACACGGCGCGCAACCCCCTTGCGCGCCGTTTTTTTTGCTGGATGATGCGTACTCCATCTCGCCGGGGCGGCCCTTTCGCCCGAGGAGCTACGCCATGAGCAGTACCGCGCCCCAGTGCTTTGCCATACGTCCGCTGAGCACGCGCTTGCAGAGCTTTCACAGCCCCGACGTGCAACTGCTCGATCCGCTTACCGGCCTGCTGCAAACCGTCACGCCCAAGGATTATGCACAGGTCGACCCTGACGTCTGGCTGCGTCATACCCTGGCCGACCTTGACCGGCTGGCGAAGCTTGAAAGCCGGCAAGCCGGGCGCTTTTTGCAGGTCAGGCAGTCGCTGATCGAGGCACTGGTCAACCGCCTGGCGCCGATTCTGGTCGATGAGGCGGCGACACCGGCGGTGACACCCGATGTGCCGCGCGAGATGCTTCTCGAGCGTCTGGCGCAGCAGTTGCTGATGGGCTATGACACCCCGGCGATCATCGGCCGCACATCAGCGGCAAGGCATACGCTGGACAGCGGCTGGGCATTCGTAGAGGCCTCGCCTGTCGGTCTGCAACGCAGTATCGAGGTGCATGGCAAGGGACGTGCGACTCTGCCATTGCGGGCATGTCCGGGCTCGCCCCTGCCGCTGGCTCAGGCCATGGGCGAAAGAGCCGGGCCGCGTTCGGTCGATGAGGCTTTGTATTGGGATTATCAGGTGACCGTGCAGCACGCCAGCGCGGCGCAGGATCAGTTATCGCTGCACCTGACGTTCAATGAAAGCGCCTGCAACGACGAGCAAACGGTCGCAAACAACGGGATCGGCGAGCGGCTCAATGCACTGGCCCAATACATCGAGGTACAAGACACGCTGTGGCAGATCATTGAAGAAACGCAACATCCGCAACGACTCACAGCCCTGGCAACAGCCGCGTACCTGTTCGAACGCATCGCGCAAAGCTGGGCGGCACCTGACCCGATTGCGCTCGACGAACGTCCTGCAACGGCGGGCAGTACGCCTGCTGACACGCACCGCTACCGCATCCGCTTCGACCCACGGCAATCGGAACAGCAAGCGCTGCATGACACCCTGACCCTGGAACGCCTGCCCAGCACCGACCCGCTCGACTGGCCAACGATCAGCGTGGTGATGGCGGACGGTACGCTGGTCGCGCTTACCGCCGAAACAGCCGTGGCCGATACCCGTCTGTACCGTTTTCCTGCGGCGTCGGCCGAGTCGGTTGCGGTACTGTCCGACATGACCTTGCAACTGACTTTCCACGACCTGCCCATCCTCCGTTACCAGCAAGCGCAACTGGCAATGAGCGTGGTGCGTAATGCACAACTGCTCGACGCCCAGCGCACGAATGAGGCGTTCATTTACCGCACGCCTACGGTGGGCTTTGCCACGGCGCTGGAACCGTCGCTGCGTGTCGAGACGTACCTGCCCATCGGCGCGTGGCGTTCAAGTGCCGACGACAACCCACTGACGACGGTGTTTGCGCAGTTATTCGAAGCGCATCCGATCGATAACCTGCTGAGCATCAAGGCGCAATACGCCTGTTTGACAGAAGACGTGCCAGAGACTCGCCTGCCGGTACTCATGAGGGTACCTGCGGCCTATGAGCCGGGCATTATCGTCCCCGCCATTATCGACAACCTTGGCCAATGGCTGGAGCAGACTGCGCCGTCGACAGTGGACGCCCGCTGGTTGTTCGACCTCACGCTGCATGGCAAGCACGAAACTTTGCTGGTATTGCGGGTCGAATCCGTCATTGTTTGAGTGCCAATCCAGGGAGATGTAGATGGCCAATCGTGTTTTTTTCCTCAACCACAATCAGGCCGAGGCCGTAATCGGGGCCGAGCTGCAAGAGGCCTGTTTGTTGGCCGCCAGCTATCAACTGCCGATTTTATGGCTGGCCTTGTTCGATACCGATGACCTGGTCAACGTCGCCGTGCCGTGCGAAAACGATGAGGGCGAAGCACTCACCGAGCAGGTGCTGACCTGCTTTGCCTCTCTTGAAAAAGCACGGGCAACTTACGCCTCGCGCAGGGAAAGGCTACAAAAGGCGCTGGACCCGGATCATGCGCCCGCCGTGGCTGAGTGGGATGAATTTGTTGCCTCTCTGAGTGGGTCTGCGGTGCAGATCGATCTGATCGAGCTATGGATGCTGTATGGCGACAACGCGGCGCTGGATGAGCAAATCAGAGAGTGGCTGGCAGGCCTTGATGACACCGCCAGCACGCAATGGGCATCCATCTGCGATCAGGCCAATCTGGATGATGCGGACGTGCGCCGTAATGGCGTTCGCGGCTATCCGTGGAATGTCGAGACTGGCTGGCAGTAACGCAGGAACTCAGCCCTGTACCGCGTCCAGCCCCATCTGCCAGAAATCGGCTTCCAGCCGTGAAGCCTTGCCGAAGACCCCGGCCAGTTCATCGAAGCGTTGCTCGGTCATGCTCCGCGCGGCCAGCTCGTCCAGGTGCCGGCGCGCGTCGGCGGCCACTTGCTGATAGCCGTCGCTTGCATATTCGGCGATCCAGTCGCGGTACGGATGATCGGCCAGCGCCTCGACGCCCTCGGGCGCCAGGGCGCGGCCGATGACCGCGTAGCCGATCACGCAGGGTGCCAGCGCCGCATGCAGTTCAAGCAGGTCGCCGGCCGCGCCGCAGTCCAGCACATAGCGGGTGTAGGCCACGGTGGCCTGATGCTCGGGGGCAGCGTCCATGGCCTCGCGTGCAATGCCCCAGCGGGCGCAGAGCCGCACATGCAGTTCGGTCTCGTTGAGAATTGCCGCCAGCCCCGCCTGGGCGGCGCGGATATCGTCCAGGGTGCGGCTTTTGTAGGCCGCCAGCGCCCACGCGCGGGCGAACTGGATCAGAAACAGGTAATCCTGAATCAGGTATTGGCGAAACGCCGCGTGCGGCAAGGTGCCGGCGCCCAGTTGCTGGACGAAATCATGCTCGACATAACGCTTCCAGTCGGCAGCGGTAGCGTGGGTGAGGCGGTCGAAAATATCCATGCTTCAAGCCTCGATGTCGTAGGCAGTGTCGAAAAACTCGCGCTCAAGTTGCACGGCGCGCAAAAAGAAATCGCGACTCAGGGCCTCTTCGGCAGGCCCCACGCGGTCCAGCTCGGCACGCAGAAAGTCGATGAAGTCGCGAAAGAACGGGTTGTCGTGCAAGGTGATCCACTCGGCATGCACGAAGTTGGCTGGCAAAGGCTGCGGTGCGCGGCTCGCCCAGTCCAGGTACAGCCACTCGGCCACATTGAGCACCGCCAGCGCCGCTGCATAGGAACGGGTGGCCGCTGCCTCGCGCATGATTGCCTTGAATCCGGCGGTGGCCGCCGCATCCGGCGCTTCCAGACGCTGCTGTTCGGTAATGCCCAGCGCCTCGAACGAGCGCAGGAAGTAGGTGTTTTCCTCGCCCGAAATCATCCCGGCAAAACGCCCCAGCCGCAGGCGTGACTCAAAGCTGTCGGCCGTGGCAATCGCCGCGCCGAGCAGGGTCAGGAAGCTGTCGAGAAAGCGGTGGTCTTGTATCAGGTAACGGCCCATGACCCGCTCATCGACAGTGCCGGCAAACAGTTCATGGACAAAGCGGTGCTCGACGGCAGCCGACCAGGCGGGCTCGCTCTGACGGCGCAGGGTTTCGGTAAATCGTTCGTTCATGGGGCTGGGCTCTCTGCAGAGGAAACAGGAGACCGGCAAAAAGGCAGGTTCAATCCCATCCCTTCGCCGGCATTATCCGGATCAGGTTCGAAGGGTCATCGCTACAGCGATTTCTCAGCCCGGATACGGGCTCCCCTTGGTGCAGGCATCTATACAGCAGGTGCAAGTTATTGTCATCTTGAATACCTGCCATCGCCCCCAACCCCGAGGACTCACCATGTACAAGGACTACCCCGCCGCCTATCAAGTCAGCAAAGGCAGCGCCCTGCAGGTCGACACGGCCTTTTATGAGCGCATTCGCGATCACAAGGAAGGCCGCACGCTGGTCGAGCAATTCGAGGTGCCGATTCGTACCGGGCGCGCCTGGAAAGTGCCGGCCGGGCATGTGTTCCGGGTGACCACGCCGGTCGGCCCGCAAGTCGGCGACTTCAATGTGTGGAACGCCAACGATCCGCGCGAGCGCATGTGGGCGGCGCGCACCCGGCAGTTGCAGGGCGCGCATGTCAGCACCCATGACCGGTTGTGGTCGAACCTGCCGTTTTTGCGGCCGATGGTCACCATCACCGACGACAGCCTGGCCGACTATGGCATCGACGAACACGGCGGGCGCTTGCACGACCTGCTGGGCACACGCTGCGATCCGTATGTGAACCGCATGCTCACCGGCGAAGACTTCCACCACCATTGCCACTCCAACCTGACCCGCGCCGTGCTGCCGCATGGCCTGACCGAGTTCGATGTGCACGATGTGCTGAATATCTTCCAGTGCACCGGCCTTAACCACGACGACCTGTATTTCATGAAAGCCTGCCCGGCCAAACAGGGCGACTACCTGGAGTTCTTTGCCGAAATCGACCTGCTCTGTGCGCTATCGACCTGCCCCGGTGGCGACCTGTCGCTGCCGATGTGGGGTCCGGACGCCGAAGACCCGCTTACCGTGTGCCGGCCGCTGGGGGTCGAAATCTACAGCCTGCCGCCCGCGTTGCTTGAAGGCTGGCAGCCGCCGGCGCGGGCTGCCTATAACGGCAATCATGGCTTGCTGATTCCCAAGGCGCCCTGGGAGAAATAAACGCTTCAGACAAAAAAGGACAACGCCCCGGTCAACAGTGCCAGTGCGGTGAGGACCAGCGAGGTCAGCACCGCCCACTTGACCGTGGCTTTCTGAAAATCGCCGATGTCGCGCCCCACCATGCTCACCAGCAGCAGGGTCGAGGCTACCAGCGGGCTCATCAGATGCACCGGCTGGCCCAACACCGAGGCGCGGGCAATTTCCACTGGCGAGATGCCGTAAGCGGCGGCGGCATGGGCCAGAATCGGCACTACACCGAAGTAATAGGCATCGTTGGACAGCACGAAGGTCAGCGGCATGCTGGTGATCGCCACCACCAGCGGAAACCAGCGCCCCCAGGCTGGCGGAATCCAGTCGACCAGGGTTTGCGCCAGTGCATCGACCATTTTGGTGCCCGAGAAAATCCCGGCGAATACCCCGGCGGCAAACACCAGCAGCACCACGGTCATGGCATTGCCCGAATGCGCCAGGATGCGCTCTTTTTGCACGTCCAGTTGCGGGTAGTTGATCATCAGCGCCGCCACAAAGCCGATCATGAACAGGATCGCGGCGTGCATCACGCCCAGCACCAGCGCAACCATCACCGCCACCACCAGCAGCAGATTGACGTAAGCCAGATGCGGGCGCTTGTGCGGGGTGTTGCCCAGAATCGCCTCGATGTAGCAACTGCCGCCACCGGATTGCAGGCTGATGATGCCGATGCGCTTGCGCTCGGCGCGGCCCAGCAGGAACGCCGCGAACACCACCCAGGCCGCACCGCCGATCACGGTCGGCAACAGCGGGATGAAGTACTCGCTGGCGTCCAGGCCCAGCGCAGCAATGACCCGCGTGGCCGGGCCACCCCAAGGGCTCAGGCCGCTCATGATGCTCAGCGACAGCATCGACACAGTGGCAAGAATCATCGGGTTCATGCCGATGCGCGTGTACAGCGGCAGCATCGCCGCGCAGGTAATCATGTAGGTGGTGGTGCCGTCGCCGTCCAGCGCCGCCAGCAGCGAGAGCAACGCGGTGCCGACCGCGATCCTGACCGGGTCACCCTTGACGTGCCTGAGGATCCTGCGGATCAGCGGGTCGAACAGCCCGGCGTCGATCATCAGGCCGAAAAACAGAATGGCAAACAGCAACAAGGCGGCAGACGGCTCGACCAGTTTCAGGCCGTCGAGCATCATCTGACCCAGACTCGGCGCAAAACCACCAAGCAGCGCAAAGACAATAGGCACCCCGGTCAGGGCAACGATAGGTGAAAGGCGTTTGCTCATGATCAGGTAGGTAAACACCACGACCATGGTCAGACCGAGTAGTGCAAGCATGGGTTTTCTCTTGTTGTTTCTTGTTATTTCTTGTAGTTGCCGCCGCGCGGCCAGTGCGCGAGGCGGCATGCTACCAGTGCGACCTGCTAATGTGTGTCCACTTATGTTTCGGTGACCACCCGCCATGCCGCACATCGCCCGCACCCACCCTCGCCTGACCTGTTCGACCGTGATCGGCCTGCTGGCCGGCATCGGCACAGCCTTGCTGATGCCGTCGTCGAGCGTGATCCAGAATTGCCTGATTGGCTGGAATGTCACGGTGTGGCTGTTTCTGGCGCTGATCCTTGGCCGCACCTTCAAAAGCAGCGCCGCCGATGTCAAACGCATTGCGGCGATCGAGGACGAACATGCCGGCACGGTTTTGCTGACCGTGTGCCTCGCCGCGCTGGCCAGCCTGGCGGCGATCATTGTCGAGCTGGCCAGCAGCAAGGCCCTGCACGCTGATCATCAGGTGCTGAAACACAGCTTTACCGGCCTGACCATCGTTGGCTCCTGGCTGTTGATCGGGGTCATCTTCAGCCTGCATTACGCCCGGCTGTTCTACACCTCGCCCGGCGCAAAACCGGCGCTGAATTTTCCCGATGGCGAAAAACACCCCGACTACTGGGACTTTCTGTATTTCTCTTTCACCTTGAGCGTGGCGGTGCAGACCTCCGATGTCGGGGTCATGACCCGCGCCATGCGCAAAGTGGTGTTGGCGCAAAGCCTGATCGGCTTCATCTTCAATACGGCGATTCTGGGCCTGACCATCAACCTGGCGGCCGGATTATTCAATTGACGGAGACTCATAGATGACCTTGCTGAACATTGCGGTGCTCGACGACTGGCAGAACGTGGCCAGTGAGGTGGTGGACTGGTCGGTGCTTGAATCGATTGGCCAGGTGAGTTTTCTGCACGACTACCCCGCCGACACTGAAACCCTGGCCGAGCGATTGGGTGCTTACCAGGTGATCTGCGTGATGCGCGAGCGCACGTTGTTCGATCGGACACTGCTGGAGCGCCTGCCCAATCTGAAACTGCTGGTCACCGGCGGTATGCGCAATGCCGCCCTCGACGTCAAAGCGGCGCGGGAACTGGGCATCGAGGTCTGCGGCACCGACAGTTACAAACATGCCGCACCCGAGCTGACCTGGGCGCTGATCATGGGCATTACCCGCAATCTGGTCAGCGAAGCCAACGCGTTGCGCGCCGGTGGCTGGCAGGTCGGCCTGGGCAGTGACCTGCACGGCAAGACCTTGGGGTTATTGGGGTTGGGCAGCATCGGCAAGTGGATTGCCCGCTACGGCCAGGCATTTGGCATGCGGGTGATCGCCTGGAGCGAGAACCTCACCGAAGAGGCTGCCAGCGAGGTGGGCGTTACCCGTGTCAGCAAGCAGGCACTGTTCGAGCAGGCCGACGTGTTGTCGGTGCATCTGGTGCTCGGCGACCGCAGCCGCGGGCTGGTGGACACCCAGGCGCTGGGCTGGATGAAACCGGGCGCGTACCTGATCAACACCTCACGCGGGCCGATCGTCGATGAAGCAGCGCTGATCGACACCCTGCGCCAGCGCCGCATTGCCGGCGCGGCGCTGGATGTGTTCGATCAGGAGCCGCTGCCGGCCGACCATCCGTTTCGCACGCTGGACAACGTGCTGGCCACACCCCATGTCGGGTATGTGACCGAACACAACTACCGCACGTTTTTCGGCCAGATGATCGAGGATATCCAGGCCTGGCACGCGGGCGCGCCGATCAGGGTATTTGCCTGAACATTTTGCCGAATGGGCGCGCGGTACAACCGCGAGAAAATGCCAGGATCGCAAGTAGTTGTGCCGCCGCTGCGGCGATTACAAGGGCGATGATTGCCTCGCCCGGATCCGGAAAATTCGAGCGTATGAGGCCGAAGGACGCCGGAGCAAAAGCATAGGTGGCTTGACTGATCGCCACCATCAAGGCGATCACCCTGGCGGTTTGTTCGCGGCTGAACTCGGTTTGTGCGATCAGCGGTGGCAGGGAGGTGGCGTTGCCGATGCCCGAACCGATCAGCAGCACCGCCAGCCAGGCCACGGTCGGGTGACTGTTCAGGCCAAGCAGCATTAGCGTCCCGAGCATCTGGATGGCGTAGCCCAGGCAGGCCAGTTGACGACGGTCGGTGCCCCGAGTCATCAGGCGTGCGGCAAGGTAACGACCACCCAGTGCGCTGGCGGTGGCAAGGCCCATGGCGAACGAGGCGTCACGGGCGCTCATGCGTCCTGCCAGGATCGAATACAAGTGCGCGATCAGGCCAATCTGCGCGAACAGTCCCAGCGACATACCGGCGGCCAGGGTCCGAAACCTCGCTGACCGGAGGGTCTGTACGGCAGTCCAGGGCGCGACGCTGGCGCTGGTTGCGATGGGATCCGGCAGTGCGGCGTTGTCGGGATGCTGGCCCAGGCTTTGCGGGCTTTTGTTGAACACCAGAAAGGCAAAGCTGCCCATCAGCACCACTGCGGTGATGGTGATCATCAGCGCCGCCGTGCCAAAGCCAAAGCGCTCGATCAAAAACACCCATAAGGGCGAGAAGATGACCCCGCCCATGCTGGCACCGTTGTATGCCTTGCCCAGCGCCTGGGGTCGCTCCTTGACATACCAAGGGGCAATCAATGTATTGACGGCGGCGGCGCCGAGTGTGACCCAGCCGATACCCGAGCAGATGGCGCCGGCATACAGCACCCATAGCTGGTTGGCCTGAGCCCAGATATTCACCCCGACGCCCAGCACGATGCTGCCCAGCAACGTGATGGCAGGTACTCCGAAGCGGGCATAAATGCGCGGCAAGTTGGCAATGACCACGGTGCCGCTCAGGAAGTGCAAGGTGACGGCTGCCGATACCTGTGCGATTGGCCAGCCAGTACGCTCAATCACGGCCTGCATATAAACAGGCGGCCCGTAAAAACCTGTGCCCCATCCGACCACGGCCAGGATGAACGTACACACTAGTACGGTTTGTCCAAAAAAACGGGGGGTCTTCATCGCCAGCGCCTCCATGTTGGCGCATAGGTTATGCTCGCGGTGTATGTTTCAATTCGAGGAGCATCGAACAATGGATGTTGAGCCATCCGAAATACGCTTGGCCAATGTTGCCTCGGCGATTGCCGATCCCGCCAGGGCGCGCATGTTGTGCTGCTTGCTGGATGGCCGAGCCCGTACGGCCACCGAACTGGCTGTGGTGGCGCAAAAGAGTCCTTCCACGGCGTCCAGCCATTTTCAGAAACTGTTGGAGCAAGAGCTGGTGACGCTGGTTTGCCAAGGCAAGCATCGCTACTTCCAACTGGCAAGCGCCGAGGTCGCCAGGGCATTGGAAGGACTGTTGTCGATCTCCTCATTCGAGGTGCCGGCGTTCAAGCCCTCCACGCCTGGCCATCTGCGCCATGCACGCACCTGCTACGACCATTTGGCCGGGGAAGTGGGGGTCATGCTGCACGATGCCTTGCTGGTGGGCGAGTGGATGTGCCAGGAGCAGGGCGATTATGGACTGACCCCCAAGGGCATTGAGCACCTGACCCGACTGGGCATGGACCTCACTCCCGACACCCGGACGCGGCGACGGTTTGCCTTTCCCTGCCTGGACTGGAGCCAGCGCTGCGCCCATGTAGGCGGCACACTCGGCGCGGCATTGCTGGGCCATATGGTGCGCGACAAATGGCTCATGCATGCCCTGGATTCGCGTGCATTGACAGTCACTGCCAAAGGCCGCAAGCGCCTGGCGAGCGCGTTTGATATCCAGCTGGGCGCTTGTGGCGTGTAAGGATGGCAATCCTGGCGGGGCAAGCGCTTCGCGGCCGCCAGGAAATGCAGGGCTGCTTATAGCTTGTACGAAATCCCCACCTGTAACGTGCGCGGGGCGCCGGGGTAGGCGTAGATGTTGCCGAAGGCGCCTTCTTCATAGTCTTCATCGAAGACGTTTTTCACGTCCAGGTTCAGGCGCACGTTGTCGTTGACCTTGTAGTACGAGAGCAGGTCGACCACGGTGTAGCTGTCCATGCTGAAGTTCGGTGTATTGGCCGTCTGGCCGGCGCGATCATCGACATAGCGCGCGCCGCCGCCCAGGCCCAGTCCGCGCAGCGGGCCGTCCTGGATTTCGTACATGCTCAGCAGGCTGACGCTCTGTTTCGGGATGTTCACCAGTCGGGTGCCATTACGCAGGGTGTTGTCCTTGGTCACTTGCGCATCGACATAGGCGTAACCGCCGATGACCTTCCAGGCCGGGGTGATATTGCCCACCACGTTGAGGTCGAAACCACGGCTGCGCACTTCGCCAGCCGCGATGCTGAACGTCGAATCCAGCGGGTCGGTGGTCAGTACGTTTTTCTTGTCGATCTGGTAGATCGCCGCTTCCACGCTCAGCTGTTTGTCCAGCACTTGCCATTTGGCGCCCAGTTCATAGGCCTTGCCTTCCTCCGGATCGAAGCCGCCACCGACACGTGCAGCGCCGGTATTGGGCTTGAACGAGCGTGAAGCGCTGGCGTACAACGCCAGGTCTTCGGTCAGGTCATAGGTCAGGCCCAGGCGTGGAGTGACGGCATTCTCGCTTTTTTCCCACGGCCTGACGCCGGTGACATACGACTCGTAGTCATGCTCGAAACGCTCGAAACGCGCCCCGACCAGCAATTTGAGACGCTCGGTCAGGCTGACCTGATCCTGCACGAAGGCCGCCCAGGTCTTGAGGTTTTCCTTGTCATGGGTGGGCGTGCGGGTCAGCGCCGGGCGCGCCTGGCCATACACCGGATCATAGATGTCGATGGCATAGGTTCCGGCAGCCCCGCTGGAGCGCATGATGATCGACTTGTAGTCGTAGTCTTCGTACTCGACACCGGCCAGCAGAAGATGCTCGAAACCGCCGGCATTGAAGTGCCCGGTGATGTTCAGTTGCACATCGCGATCAGTCCACTCCAGCTTGCGCCAGTTGAAGTTGCGGCTCAGGGTGCGGCCGTCGGCGCCCAGGCTGTTGGCTTCGATGGCATTGCCTTGCAGGCTGCCATCAAGCACCTGCACGCCACCGCCCAGGGTCCAGTTGTCGTTGAGGTCATGCTCGAAACGCAGCTGTGCCATGTTGTTGTCGTTGTGCAACTTGCCGGCGTCTTTCTCGCCCCAGAAGGTATCGCGCGAGGCGGTGCCGGTCTGCGCCGGGTAGCGGGTCAGGCCACGGTCCAGCGGATGGTTGTTGCGCATGAAGTCACCTTCGAAGGTGATGCGCGTGGCGTCGTTGACCTGCCAGCTGAGTACCGGAGTCACGGCATAGCGTTCGGTCTCGACATGGTCGCGGAAGGTCTCGCCGCCCTCGCCCAGTACGTTCAGGCGGTACGACAGCCGGCCCTCTTCGTCCAGCGGGCCGGTGGCGTCCAGCGTGCCGCGGTACATGCCCTGGTCGTTGAGCTGGCTGCCCAGGGTGACCGAACGCTCGCTCGACGGCTGTTTGGACACCACGTTGAAGGTGCCGCCGGGATCGCCGCGCCCATAAAGAGTGGCAGCAGGACCGCGCAGCACTTCCAGACGCTCGATGGTGTTGGCGTCGGGCATGTTCGGGTAGCCACGGTTGATCGGGAAACCATTGCGGTAGAACTCGCCGGTGGTGAAGCCGCGCACGGTGATGGTGGTCAGGCCCTGGCCACCAAAATTGTTGGCGCGGCCGACGCCACCGGCGTAGTCCAGCGCGTCCTGCAAGCGCGTGGCACCCAGGTCTTCGACCGCTTCGCGGGTGACGACGCTGATCGACTGCGGGGTTTCATGAATCGAGGTGTCGGTGCGCGTAGCACTGGCCGAACGGGTGGCCTTGTAGCCCTGCACCGGGCCGGTGGCGCGTTCGGTGTCGGTCGCCGCGTTGACATCGGTGGCCTGCAATTCTATGGAAGGCTGGATGACCTGGGTCTGATCCGCCAAGGCAGGTAAAGCGAGTGCCTGCAAGGCACAGAATGAAACAACAATACGACGCATCGACAAGCGTGCTCCTGATGTCTTTTCTTTTTAGAGAGAATCGAGCCGTGTTCGGCCCTGATCGTTTTTTGTGACAAATGTTACAGAGTTGTATTTGTTATTGATACGTATTGCCAAATACGAATCTGTGCATTTCTTCTCAATCAGCGCGATTAACAGGCACACTTCTCTTTTTCCTGGCCATAACCGGAGCCCGACGATGTCCATTCACTCACCCAGCGACCGCCGCTGCGCCCTGTTGGTCATCGACATGCAATACGACTTCATGCCCGGAGGTGCGCTGGCGGTCACCGATGGCGATGCATTGGTGCCGCTGATCAATCGCTTGGGCCAGCAGTTTTCCCGCGTGATCATTACTCAGGACTGGCACCCGGCCGGGCATATCTCGTTTGCCTCCAGTCATCCAGGCCATGAGCCATTTCAGAGCATCCCTCTGCCCTACGGCCCGCAAACCCTGTGGCCGGTGCATTGCGTGCAGGGCAGCCATGGCGCGCAGCTGCATGACGACCTTGATCTGCCACACGCGCAGTTGATCTTGCGCAAGGGCTGTAACCCGCACATCGACAGCTATTCGGCGTTTCTGGAAGCAGACCGCACGACACCGACCGGCCTGACCGGCTATTTGCGCGAGCACGGCATCGACACGTTGTACGTGGTCGGCCTGGCGCTGGACTTCTGTGTAGCGTGGTCGGCGCAGGACGCCTGCAAGGCCGGTTTCAACACCTATGTGGTCGAGGATGCCTGCCGCGCCATCGACCTCAATGGCTCACTGGCCAGCGCCTGGCAGGCCATGAGCGAGCTGGGTGTGCAACGTCTTCAAAGTGATGCCCTGATCGACCGATAACACCCGTGAACGCGGGCGAACGACGCAGCGGGCCATCTGTCTGATCGGATAACAGATGGTCCCCGTTAATTTCTCGCGTGCAGGAAGTGGTAATGGACGAACAAGCAGACGGCAAGACCCCCGGCCTGTCAGCCGAAGAAGAGCGCGAGATCGATGAAAAGCTGCCGCCACGCGCGGCGGTGCTGCACGAAACCATACGCATCCAGGGCGACCATGAACTGGAGCGCACGGTGGCCGCCTTGTGGTGGTCGGCACTGGCCGCCGGCCTGACCATGGGCTTGTCGTTGATGGCCATGGGGCTGTTGCGCTCGCACCTGGGCGACAGCGACAGCAGCCATGTGATCGCCAGCTTTGGCTATTCGGCAGGTTTTCTGGCGGTGATTCTGGCGCGCCAGCAACTGTTTACCGAAAACACCCTGACCGCCGTGCTACCGGTCATGAGCAAGCTGACCCTGAATAATATCGGTCGCTTGCTGCGCCTGTGGGGCGTGGTGCTGATCGGTAACCTGGCCGGTACTATATTGGTGGCCTGGGTGATGCTGCGCCTGCCGATTTTCGACACCCAGACCGACACGGCCTTTCTCGAAATCGGCCGCAAGGTCATGGAAAACGATGTCGGCAAGATGTTCGCCAAGGGCATCGTCTCCGGCTGGATGATCGCCACCATGGTGTGGATGATCGCCTCGATGGAAAACGCCAAGATCGCGATCATCGTGATGATCACCTACCTGATGGCGCTGGGCGACTTCACCCACATCGTGGTCGGCACGGCGGAAGTGTCGTACCTGGTGTTCGCCGGCGAAGCGAGCTGGTCCGACTTCTGGCTGGTGTTCGCAGGTCCTACGCTGGCCGGCAATATCATCGGCGGCAGTTTTATCTTCGGCCTGCTCAGCCATGCGCAGATCCGCAGCGAGAACGACGTGACCGCCAAGCGCGAGCGCGACAAACGCAAGCTGCTTGAAGAGGTGCGCCGCAGCCGCCAGGAATAAAGCGCTGCCACGGTTGATACCGCCAGGGTTCGCCATTAGTGTGTCGGCCTTTCTGCCCGACGCCCAAGGTGTGCCATGTCGTTATCGAAAATGCTCAACGTATTCGCGGCGCTTCTGCTGGCAGGCCTGGCAGCAGCAGCGCACGCGGAACCGGTGAGCCTGGCAGGCACCGAGCAATGGACGATGACCAGCGCCGAGGGCCGCGACTACCGGATCATGATCAGCCTTCCGGAGGGCGATGTGCCGTTTACCGGCGGCTATCCGGTGATTTATCTGCTCGATGCCAATGCCTACTTTCCGGCCTTTCATGCCGCCAAGCGCGCGCAGAAGCGCCTCAAGGGCTCGATTGTGGTCGGCATCGGTTACCCGAGCGACACGCCGCTGGACTTTGTCCGCCGCGCGTACGATCTGTCGCCGCCGGCGCCCGAGTCACGTAATACTCCGCCGCAAGGTGGCCAGGATGAGTTCCTGAATTTCATCGAACAACGCCTGATGCCCAAAGTGAACGAGCGCTTCAAGGTCGATCAGGATCAACGCAGCCTGGTGGGCCACTCGTTCGGCGGCATGCTCGGGGTCTATACCTTGTTCACCCGCCCTACCCTGTTCCAGCACATCGTCGCCATCAGCCCGAGCCTGTGGTGGAGTGATCGCTACCTGCTGGCCTACGAGCGAGCCTTTACCCAGCAAGCCCATGCCGGAAAACTGGACCTGACCCACAGCAGCCTGAAGCTGTTGATCGGCGACCGCGAAATGCCCCAGGCGATTCAGGACACCCGCTCGCTGCAACGGCGGCTGGAGAACCTGTCGCAATACGGGCTGCGCAGCGATTTTCAGCTCGAAGCCGGTGAGGATCATTCCTCGGTGCCGTTTCGGGTTACCACACAGGTGCTGGATGAGCTGATCAGCACCCGCCGGTTTTAATACCTGCATGCGGCCATAAGGTCAGCATCACGCTTTCTTCAAAGCGCCTCTAAAAACGTAGGCGAGGCAGTCAGCGCAAGGCAAAAACAGGCGAAGAAGCGGAGTTTACGGGTTGTAAATGAGCATTCTGAGCCTGTTTTTAACGCAGCGATGGCAACGCAGGTAGTTTTTAGAGGTGTCTTTCAGGAAATTTTCAGGTTGTGACAGGCAAGATACCGCTTTGTCCGAATCTTTCAGGCGTACAGCATGACCCGAATCCTGGCAATCGAAGACGACGCTGTTACCGCAAAAGAAATCGTTGCTGAGCTCAGCAGCCACGGGCTGGATGTCGACTGGGTCGACAACGGCCAGGACGGGCTGGCCAAGGCCGTCAGTGGCGATTACGACCTGATCACTCTGGACCGCATGTTGCCGCAGGTCGATGGCTTGACCATCGTTACCCGTTTGCGCGCCCAGGGCATCAGCACGCCGATCCTGATGATCAGCGCCTTGTCGGATGTCGACGAGCGCGTGCGTGGCCTGCGTGCCGGCGGCGACGATTACCTCTCCAAGCCGTTTGCCTCCGACGAAATGGCCGCACGGGTCGAAGTGCTGCTGCGCCGCCACAGCCCGGCCAGCGAGCAGAAAAGCCAGTTGCAGGTCGCCGACCTGGAGCTGGACCTGCTCAGTCGCGAGGCCAGGCGTGGCGAGCGGGCGCTGAACCTGCTGCCGACCGAATACAAACTGCTGGAATTTCTGATGCGCAACCACGGCCAGGTCGTGACCCGCATGATGATTTTCCAGGAAGTCTGGGGCTATCACTTCGATCCGGGCACCAACCTGATCGATGTACACATCGGCCGCCTGCGCAAGAAAATCGATGCCCCCGGCAGTACGCCGTTGATTCGTACTGTGCGCGGGACCGGGTATGTCATTAGCGAATCTGCCTAAAGGCTGGCGCTCGTCCAGCAGCCGCCTGCTGGCGCTGTACAGCACGTTGTTCGTGGCCTGGAGCAGCATTCTGCTCGGGGTTTTGTACTGGGAAGTCAAAGGCTATCTGGACCAGATGGCCCGCCACTCGCTGATCCAGCGCCAGCAACTGTTCGCCCGCTTCGAAGGCCAGGACCTGGTCGAGGCGCTGGTGGCCAGCATGGCCTTCGATAAACCCGCCGTGGACGCCTTTGGCCTGTTCGATGCACGCCTGCGGCCGCTATTCGGGCCGATCCGGCAGATCCCGGCCAACCTGCCGCTGGACGGACAGATTCACGAACTGGGCAGTTGCATCGCCTCCACCGATCCCAATGTGCCGCGCAGCAGCTGTGCGGCGGTGGCTACCCGTACCCGCGCCGGTAACTGGCTGATTCTGGTGCGCGACAACGGTTCGTTGTTTGCGGTGTCGACCCTGATCCTGCACGCCCTGCTCTGGGGGCTGTCGCTGACGATATTGCCCGGTGTGGCCGGCTGGTACTTGCTGCGACGCCGGCCCTTGCGGCGTATTCATGCGTTGCAGGCCAGTGCCGAGGCGATTGTCAGCGGCGACATGAGCAAGCGCCTGCCGGTCTCGGCCCGCCGTGACGAAGTCGACATGCTGGCGCTGATCGTCAACAACATGCTGGGGCAAATCGAGCGGCTGATGAACGAGGTCAAGGGTGTGTGCGACAACATCGCCCACGACCTGCGCACCCCGCTGACCCGCCTGCGCGCCCGCCTGTATCGCATTCAGCAAGAGGCGCCGGACTCGCCGCACAGCCCGGAAATCAGCCAGGTCATCGCCGAAGCCGACTCGCTGATGGCACGCTTTCGCGGCCTGCTGCGCATCTCCGAACTGCAGGACCAGCGCCGCCGCTCGGCCTTTGTGGCGCTCGACCTTGGCGCCTTGCTGCGTGAGGTGCATGACTTCTACCTGCCGCTGGCCGAAGAAGGCGAAATGACCCTGCTGCTGAACCTGGACGAGCCACTGCCGGCGGTAGTCGGTGACCGCGCGCTGTTGTTCGAGGCGCTGGCCAACCTGCTGGACAACGCGATCAAATTCACCCCGGCCGGCGGCACGGTGGCCTTGAGCGCCAACGCCTGGCAAGGCACGCCATGCATTGAAGTGCAGGATTCCGGCCCCGGTATTCCCGAAGCGGAACGCCAGATAGTATTCCAGCGCTTTCACCGCAGCGAGCAGGACAACGAGCAAGGCTTCGGGCTGGGATTGTCGCTGGTGGCCGCCATCGTCGAACTGCACGGGTTTGGATTGCGAATCGACAACAGCCCGTACGGTGGAGCCAATCTGATCCTGGCGTGCGGGCCGGGTACGCCGCTGGCGTGAATGTGTACACAGCTAGTAGGACCGACTTTAGTCGGGAACGGTGGCGCTGCGGTTCCCGACTAAAGTCGGTCCTTGTCACCGCCCGGTCGGTCCTACGAACGTTCCAGAGCCCTTCTCGATCATGAGCCTGTCTTCTACCTCCCCCGCCACTCCCATGACCCGCGCCCTGGTGCTGCTGTTCGCGTTCTGCTGCGGCGCCATCGTCGCCAATATCTACTACGCGCAACCGATCATTGCCTTGATCGCCCCGGACCTTGGCCTGTCGCCGACCCTGGCCGGGCTGATCGTGTCGTTGACCCAGATCGGCTATGCGGTGGGCCTGTTTTTTCTGGTGCCGCTGGGTGACCTGCTGGAAAACCGCCGGCTGATGATCGCCACCGCCTTGCTGGCGGTGCTGAGCCTGGCCGGCGCAGCCATGGTCGAACAACCGAACCTGTTTCTGCTGCTGTCGTTGCTGGTGGGTTTCAGTTCGGTGTCGGTGCAGATCCTGATTCCACTGGCCGCGCATCTGGCGCCGGAAGAATCGCGTGGCCGTGTCGTCGGCGGCATCATGGGCGGCTTGCTGCTGGGTATTCTGCTGGCCCGGCCGCTTGCCAGTCTGGTCGCCGATCACTTTGGCTGGCGGGCGGTGTTTGCCATGGCAGCGCTGGTGATGATCGGCATCTGCATCGTGCTGGCGACCACCATGCCGCAACGCAAGCCACAGCACAGCGCGACGTATCCGCAACTGCTGGCCTCGCTGTGGCACTTGCTGCGCGATCAACCGGTGCTGCGCCAGAGGGCGTTTTATCAGGCCTGTATGTTTGCCACCTTCAGCCTGTTCTGGACCGCCGTGCCACTGGAACTGGCGCGTAATCATGGCCTGTCGCAAAGCCAGATCGCCCTGTTTGCCCTGGCGGGCGCCATCGGTGCGGTGGCCGCGCCCATCAGCGGGCGGCTGGCCGACGCCGGTTACACCCGGCAAACCAGCCTGGCAGTGTTGCTGCTGGCCGCGCTGTGCTTTTTGCCGGCGCTGAGTCCACTGGGCGCCAGTGTCATCGGCCTGGCGGTCACCGGCATCGTCCTGGATTTTTGCGTGCAGGTGAACATGGTGCTGGGCCAGCGGGCGGTCTACGCCCTGGACGCCAACAGCCGTAGCCGCCTGAATGCGCTGTACATGACCAGCATTTTCATTGGCGGCGCGGCGGGTTCGGCGATGGCCAGTGTGTTGTTCAATCACGGTGGCTGGGGCTGGATCATGATTGCCGGCACGGTCTTGCCGGCGTTGGCGTTGCTGGCGTTTATCAGCAATACGCTGCGTACGACCTAATCACCGCCGCCACCGCCACAGCCTCCACCGCCACATCCGCTGCTGTCACTGCTGCTTCCACTGCCCGAGCCGGAGTCGCTATCGTGACCGCCGCCACAACCGGAATCGCCGGAACCGGTGCCGGAACCAGTGTCGCCAAACGACCCCACCAGGTCGCCGCCGCAATAAATCACCCCACTGTTGCTGCCATTGTCGCTGCTGGCGCGGCGCATGCCCTGGCAGTCGAGCACGTATATGAAGCCGCTGGCGATCAGCAGTTTCGCGTCCAGGGCAAACAGCAGCGGCAGGCGCAGGGCCGAGCGCGGGTTGAGGTTTTCGTCGCGGCAGGCATGCCACCATGTGCGGCGCAGGCCAGCGTTGCCTTTCTTGTCGGCCTGCTCACCCAGCGCAGCGGCAGGGGTATGGTGGAGAAAGTGCCCGAACGCCTGCTTGCAGAAATCCTCGTAAGAGCGGGTATGCAGGATGAATTCGTGCCACAGGTCGTCGACCACCTGCGAGGGCATCGAGATATAGCGATAGCCGCTATGGTGATAGGCGAGGAAGAACTGGCGCAGACCCTGGGCGACCAGTTGGCAATCCTTGATCGTCAGGTGCGGATGCCGATGGCGCAGGGTTTCGAACAATCCTGCGGGCAAAACGTAATGGCGAATGACCTGTTCGCGGCGCAAGCGTCTGCCACGTGTCAAGGAGCGGTTCAGCCTGATCAATCCGTACACCGCCATGATTGCAGCAACGACCAGCCACACATAGATCATATCCATACTCCAGAGCAGATGACGGCCGCAGCTTAACACTGAGTGGCAGTTGCGCACCCGATACCGAGGTTGTACGATGACTGCTGACCTATCGATGCACCGGAGCGGCCTGTGTGCAGCTTGCTCGTTCCACCCTCACTCCATCCGCGATTCGGCAACCCAAAGGGAACGCAGGTTCGTTGAAGATCCCGGCGCCCATGTCAAAACAACAGGAGATACCGATGTCCACCCTTCTCGGCCATAACTTCATCGGCGGCGCCCGCAGCGCCCTTGGTCAGACCCAGCATCAAAGCCTGGACGCGACCACCGGCGAAGCCCTGCCTTACACCTTTGCCCAAGCCACCGACGGCGAAATCGACGCCGCTGCCAAAGCCGCTCAAGGCGCGTTTCATGAATTCCGTCAACTGAGCCCTGCACGTCGCGCCGAGTTCCTCGATGCCATCGCCGATGAACTGGACCAACTGGGCGACGATTTCGTTGCCGTTGTCTGCCAGGAAACTGCCCTGCCGCAAGCCCGCATCCAGGGCGAGCGCGGTCGCACCAGCGGCCAGATGCGTCTGTTTGCACAAATCCTGCGCCGTGGCGACTACCTGGGCGCGCGCATCGACCTGCCGCTGCCGGACCGCAAGCCACTGCCACGCGTCGACCTGCGTCAATACCGCATCGGCGTGGGCCCGGTGGCCGTGTTCGGCGCCAGCAACTTCCCGCTGGCCTTCTCCACTGCCGGCGGCGACACCGCAGCCGCGCTGGCTGCCGGCTGCCCGGTGGTGTTCAAGGCGCACAGCGGCCACATGGCCACCGCCGACTTGGTCGGCCAGGCGATCATCCGTGCCGCCGAGCGCACCGGCATGCCTAAAGGCGTGTTCAACATGATCTTCGGCAACGGTGTGGGCGAAGGCCTGGTCAAGCACCCGGCCATTCAGGCGGTCGGCTTCACCGGCTCGCTGAACGGCGGTAATGCCCTGAGCAAAATGGCCGCCGAGCGCGCGCAGCCGATCCCGGTATTCGCCGAAATGTCGAGCATCAACCCGGTCATCGTGCTGCCTGAGGCGCTGAACGCCCGTGGCGAAACCGTTGCCAAGGAACTGGCCGCCTCCGTGGCCATGGGCGCTGGTCAGTTCTGCACCAACCCGGGTGTGGTTATCGGCCTGCGTTCGCCAGCCTTCACGGCATTTCTGGAGCAACTGGGCGAGCACATCGGTGCCCAGGGCGCACAGACCATGCTCAACGCCGGCGGCCTGCGCAGCTACAGCAAGGGCGTCGAGCACCTGCTGGCGCATCCAGGCGTCACCCACCTGGCCGGCAAGGTCCAGGAAGGCAAGCAAGCCCAGTCGCAGCTGTTCAAGGCTGACGTCAGCCTGCTGCTGAACGGCGATGAACTGCTGCAGGAAGAAGTCTTCGGCCCGACCACCATCGCCATCGAAGTGGCCGATGATGCCGAGCTGAAAAGCGCCCTGCTGGCCCTGCGTGGTCAGCTGACTGCCACCCTGATCGGCGAGCCTGCGGACCTGACTGGCTACCAGTGGCTGCTGCCGCTGCTGGAAGACAAGGTCGGTCGTATTCTGGTCAACGGTTACCCGACCGGTGTCGAAGTGTCCGACGCCATGGTCCACGGTGGACCGTACCCGGCCACCTCCGACTCGCGCGGCACCTCGGTGGGCACCTTGGCCATCGACCGCTTCCTGCGTCCGGTCTGCTACCAGAACCACGCCGACAGCCTGCTGCCACCGGCCCTGCAAAACGCCAACCCGCTGGGCCTGCGTCGCCTGGTGAATGGTGAGTGGAGCGACCAGCCGATCGCATGATCTGACGGCGGGTAATCCGAAAGGCGCGGCCCGATGAGGGTCGCGCCTTTTTTGTGGGCGCCTGTTTTACAGGCACGCCAGCGCAGCAGGTGGCCGCATGCCAGCCAATGCCAAAAAATCCATTTCTGTGCGCCATTTCGCAGTTGAAAACGTTCCATTGCCCCCTTGCTTTATAAGCACCAGCAAGCACTGATCAATAATTAACCACACACCTATAAGCCACGTATTTAAAGGCTTTGGCAAAGTTACCCACAGACATACCCACGATTTTCGTGGACAACTTTTGAAGCTTTTTCGAACCCTAAATGACAAATAAAAGCAAGCGACCGATGGTCACATCGACTATGGAAAAGGCCGCTGCAAATCGATCTTGAGGCCCGATAAAAGGTTGATTTTTCGCCGCCCTGCCGCTGAAATGACTGATTTTTCAAGGCAGACAGACCATGCAGCAGCACTATGACGTGGCCGTGCTCGGCCTGGGCGCGATGGGCGCCGCCACGGTGTATCAACTGGCCAGAGCCGGGGTGAAAGTCGTCGGTATAGACCGCTTTGCACCGCCTCACACCCAAGGCTCCAGCCATGGCGACACGCGGATCACCCGCCTGTCGAATGGCGAAGGCCCGCAATACCTGCCGCTGGTGCGTCGCTCGCAACAGCTATGGCGTGAGCTTGAGGCGTTGTCTGGGGAGTCGTTGTTTGAGCAGTGCGGCGTGCTGGTGATGACCTCCAGCAAGACCTATGACCCGCAGGACACCGAGGACTTTACCCACAGGACCATCGCCCTGGCACAGGCTTATGGCATTGAACATGAAGTGCTGACGGCAGACGAGATTCGCCGGCGTTTTGTACAGTTTTCCCCAGTGCTGGACAGCGCCATTGGCTATTTCGAGCCCGATGGCGGCTACCTGCGGCCGGAGCGCTGTATAGCGGTGCAGTTGCAACTGGCCGCGCAGCATGGTGCGACCTTACGCCTCAACGAAACGGTCACGACACTTGAGAATGAAGGTTCACGGGTAAAAATCAGCACCGACCAGGGCGTGATTGTGGCCGACAAGGTGATTGTCAGCGCCGGCATGTGGTCGGCCGGTTTGCTCGGCGCACCGTTCGACTCGCTGCTGCGGGTCTGCCGACAAGCGCTGTACTGGTTCGAGATTGAAGACCCTGCTGTGTTCGCGCCCGACTCGCCCAGTTTTATCCTCACTCACGGGCCGGGCTTTACCGATGTCAATTACGGCTTCCCGCCCCTGCCTGGCGAGGGCAGCATGAAGATCGCCACCGAGCAGTACCACCTCGACAGCAACCCCGAGACGCTGGATCGCACGATCGATGCCGAACAGATCGAAGCCCTGTACCGCACCCAGGTTCAGGACAAGATTGCGGGATTAAGGTCCAACGCGGTCAAGTCCTCGGTGTGCGCCTACACCGTGACGCCGGATTACCACTTCATCGTCGACGAGCACCCGCGCCTGCAAAACGTCACCGTGGTCTCGGCGTGTTCCGGGCACGGCTTCAAGCATTCGGCCGCGCTGGGCGAAGCGCTGGCGCAGCGCTGCATGAAGGGCAGCAGCGAGATTGACCTGTCGGCCTTTTCACTGCATCGCTTTGCCGTTTGAGCGCTTGAGCCAGACAGCAAAAAGCCCGCTTTCGCGGGCTTTTTGTGAGGCAAGGACTGCAATCAGTCGTCGCGGCTCATGATGCCGAAGATCTGCAACAGGCTGATGAACAGGTTGTAGATCGATACATACAGGCTGATGGTCGCCATGATGTAGTTACGCTCGCCACCATGGATGATCGCGCTGGTCTGGAACAGGATGCATGCCGAAGAGAACAGCACGAAACCTGCGCTGATCGCCAGTTGCAGGCCGCTGATCTCGAAGAACAGGCTGGCCAGTACGGCCGCCAGCAGCACGAAGAAGCCGGCAGTGATGAAGCCGCCCAGGAAACTCATGTCCTTGCGGGTCATCAGCACGTAGGCCGACAGGCCACCGAACACCAGTGCGGTCATGGCGAAAGCCGAACCCACCACTTCAGCGCCGCCGCTCATGCCCAGGTAACGGTTGAGGATCGGGCCGAGGATGAAACCCATGAAACCGGTCAGGGCGAAGGTCGAAACGATGCCCCACACCGAGTCACGCAGCTTGGCGGTGAGGAAGAACAGACCATAGAAGCCGATCAGCACGACGAAGATGTTCGGGTAGCGCACGCCCATCTGCTGGGACATGAACGCCATGACGCCGCTGAAGGCCAGGGTGATGGCCAGAAGGCCGTAAGTATTGCGCAGGACACGACTGACCTCGAGCTGGTCGGCCTCCTGCGTACCGGTTTTGAGAACGTAATCCTGTTCGCGCATGGCGAGCTCCTTACTGTGGATAAGCTTGCTGTGAAATGACAAGTTGCAAAGATCATAACAGAGGCGTCATCACTCACCACCCGGAGAGTTTGACAGCTTGTTACATTCGGGTATTATGGCGCCCGCAGCAATAGTGGAGGTATGGCCGAGTGGTTTAAGGCAGCAGTCTTGAAAACTGCCGACTGTAACAGGTCCTAGAGTTCGAATCTCTATGCCTCCGCCATATTTGATAGCACAAAGCCCTGATCGTTCAGGGCTTTGTCGTTTCCGGGGTTTGGGTTTTCAGCACCCAGCCCATTACGCGTCCTGCGCCTGACAGAAAAATCCCTGCCCATTCAAGGAAAAGGACTGCATACGCTGGCTGGCCCCTCAGGCAGAGTGGGTGCTATCACCTGTGCCTGCCTATAAATCTGTACTGCGACCACCGAGCGCCAGCACTTGGCCCATCCGGACAAATTATGGATACTGCCGTTTGGCCAGCCCTTTGCTCACGGAAGACAGAAATGGCGCGAACCCCCATAGAAACTTCGCAACATCTGCGTGCGCATGGAGAGCGCTACAGCCGCCCGTCCTGCAACCTGATTGGCGGCACAGTGCCTTACCCGGATGACTATCGGCGCGCGGCAACGCTTGTCGATGCAGTCACTAACGAGTCCCGAGAATCTCGTTTTAGTCGTCCGTCATCCAATCTGGTCGGCGGCACCGTGCCTTCACCGGATGACTACCAACACGCTGCACAGCCTGCCCCAACGAATACCACACCCGAGAAACCAGAATTCTTTACCGTGCACCTGGATTCATCCGGTAGCACCACGTTCACGATCCCCCGCTCACCTGATCGCCCGACTAAAACCCGATGGCTTGCGGCAGACGAACCCATCACGGTGGGCGACATTCTGCTGCCACACGGCATGATTTACGTGGGCAATAATGATTCGGCGTTCAGGTTTGCCGAGCCGTCGTTTATAGACAGCTCCCTGAAAGTCCACAAATCCCCCGTCGACCCAACAGACAAACTGACGCCCAACTGGCCTACCTATGACACCCTGACCCCGGAAGCGCGCCGAGGTTATCTTCAATGGCTGGCCGGTGGCCGATGCGCGCCGCATGCGGATCCGGGCTACGTATTCATGTTCTTCTACGGTCTGGAACGCCGTGCATTGGTAGACATGGCGAACGACGATGCAGGGCGCGCCGAGAGGGCAATCATCGTCGCCGAGGTTCAACGCCTGCAAAAGCTTTACGCCGGGTACGCCTACTTCCAGAACGATACCGCCAGACTGCTTGAACACTTGAATCTGGCCAGCATTGGCCCCCGGATGTATGCGCAGCCGCTGCCAGCAATCGTTGAAGATGGCTATGAAATCCCAATACCAGTACGTGTTGCCCTGGGTCAGATGGCCGCTGATAAATACCCCATGAACGCCCCCTGGGCTTCAGCCTGGGCGCGCTCGGACCCTAATATCTCGCGGCGTACGCCGGTGTTCAGATGTGCCGATCTGTTTGAGCGTCTGTTTCAGGATGAATATGACAAACGCTTTCCCGATGGACTGATGCTTGCCAACAACAAGACCCGCCTGCGGATTGCTTACCGGCCAGCTTCATCGCGGCTTACTGTGCCCGAAATTGCCGTAGGCGATATTCCAGATGTAACGGCCGTGTCCGGTACACGCAAAAAGCTTCAACTGCTCGTTGATGAGTGCACCACGGTGCTTGATTCCTTCAGCAGATACATTGGTCGCAATCCAGACCGTCATGATGCACTGGAGGGACTGCTGCACTTGCCAGTGCGACTATGGCCCGAACATGCCCGACGTTTGCTGCACGCCTTGCAATCACGCGTCGGACATGAAGCGATCTCAATGAGCCTTGGCGAACTGGCAGAGCACTTCAAGGCAACTGGAGGCTTGGCTCGTGATCAGGTCACTGCCTTGGCAAAAACTCTGGAGACGCTAGGCATTGGTATGGAGCCCGACGTATTGTCCGGCAGCCGTACTCCCAAAATCGATGACGTAATCGCATTGTTTGCTACAGAGCCTGATGAAGGCACTTTGCGAACCACAGCGGCCTACCACGCAGCCGTTGTCACCCTCGATCTGGCCAGCGCCGTCGCCGCGGCCGATGGCGATACCTGTCAGGCCGAGGTAGCGTTGCTAGGCCAGCACATCGACTCTTGGGATCACCTGTGCGTGGCACACCGCAAACGCCTAAAGGCCCACCTGCTTATTCAGTTGCAGCAGCCACCGACGCTGGCCAGCCTGAAGAAGAAGCTTGACCCGCTGAGCCCAGAGGAAAAACGTACCATTGCGCGTTTTCTGGCGCACCTGGCACAGGCTGACGGCATCGTCAGTCCCGAGGAAGTCAGGCTGCTTGAGCGCGTCTACAAGGCGCTGCAACTCGATCCGCAATCGCTTTACAGCGATCTGCACGGTGCAGCAGCCACACCGGCTCATCAACCATCTTCCCCTCCTCAGCCCAACACGTCAGGTTCTGGCATCGTTCTGGATATGAACAAAATTGCACAACTGCAACGCGAGACCGCACAAGTCTCAGCTCTGCTAGCCCAGGTATTCCAGGATGAACATGCCGATGAGCCGGTCATGCAACCGGCCACTGAATCCAGCCTTTCTGAAGCAGGTACACAGCTCTACGGACTCGATGCCGAGCACAGCGCATTTCTGCGCCTGCTGGTCTCTCGCAGCGAGTGGAGCCGTCAGGAACTGGAAGATGCGGCTTCAGACATGGAACTGATGCTCGATGGCGCTCTGGAGCAGGTCAATGACATGGGCTTCGAGACGTTTAACATGCCGATTTCCGAAGGCGACGACCCGATCGAAATCAACCCGGACATCCTGAGTGAGCTAATTCTATGAGTACGATACGAGCCAAGGATCGCGACGCGGTAATTCAGTCACTGCGCGCCGGTGTCGTCCCACGCGTGGGACAACACTTGATTCAGGTCGGGCGAGCGGGCGAGCTGGGCGCACTGATCAAGGACATTGAGCGCCTGGCCGAGGGCGGCTCGGCGTTTCGGGTGGTGATCGGCGAATACGGGGCGGGCAAGACCTTCTTCCTCAATCTGGTTCGCGGCATTGCGATGGAGCGCAAGCTGGTGACAATGCATGCCGACCTCAACCCCGACCGGCGCCTGCATGCGTCGGGAGGCCAGGCGCGCTCTCTGTACACCGAACTTGCCAAGAACATGTCGACCCGCACCAAGCCCGATGGCGGTGCGCTGCAAGGCATTGTCGAGAAGTTTATTGCCCAGGCCAGAACCGAGGCGAAAAGCCGGGGCATCGACAGCGACACTGTGATCCGCCAGTACCTGGCCGAACTCACCGAGATGGTCAATGGCTACGATTTTGCCGAAGTGATCGCCGCCTACTGTCGTGGTTTCGACGAGGGCAACGAACAACTCAAGGCTGACGCCATTCGCTGGCTCAGAGGCGAATTCACCACAAAGACTGATGCGCGCGCCGCCCTGGGGGTACGCACCTGCATCGACGACGCCTCGGTGTATGACCAGCTCAAACTGCTTTCGCGCTTCGTGCGGCTTGCAGGTTTTAGCGGGCTGATGGTGTGCCTCGATGAGTTGGTCAATCTGTATAAGCTGGCCAACACCCAGGCCCGCAACGCCAACTATGAACAAATCCTGCGCATTCTCAATGATTCCCTGCAAAGCTCCACAGACGGTCTGGGCTTCATACTGGGCGGCACGCCGGAGTTTCTGATGGACACCCGTCGCGGCCTGTACAGCTACCCGGCGCTGCAATCGCGGCTGGCTGAAAATACGTTTGCCAAGACCGGCTATGTCGACCTTTCCGGCCCGGTGATTCGCCTGAGCAGCCTGACACCGGAAGACTTCTACGTGCTGTTGCAAAATCTGCGCAACGTTTACGCCTACGGCGACCCGGCAAAATACCTGCTCCCGGACGAGGCATTGCCCATCTTCATTGACCATTGCGGCCAACGACTCGGTGAGGCGTACTTCCGCACGCCACGCACCACCATCACCGCCTTCATCAACCTGTTGGCGGTGCTGGAGCAGAACCCGGGGTCCGACTGGCGCACATTGTTGGGCGCCGTCGAAATTGCCAGGGATGACGGCGCACAACAGGATTTCGCCGTAGAGGCCGACGATGAACTCACCAGCTTCAAGCTCTGACTCAGCAGGCTTTGAGCGCCTGCACCCCGAGGTGCAACAGTGGGTCTGGTCACAAGGCTGGACCTCGCTCAGGGATGCGCAGGAATGGGCGATACCAGCTCTGATAAATGCTGACCGCGATGTGATCATTGCGGCCTCAACCGCAGCGGGTAAAACCGAAGCGGCTTTTTTGCCGATCCTGACCCATCTGCTCAACCATGATGAACCGGCAGGCGCCGTGCTTTATATCAGCCCGCTCAAAGCATTGATCAATGACCAGTGGGACCGGCTGAGTCGCTTGTGCGAGCGTCTGGAAATCCCCGTTATCGGCTGGCATGGCGATGTATCGTCGAGCAAAAAACACCGTTTCCTCAAATCGCCCAACGGCATACTGCTGATCACCCCGGAGTCGCTCGAAGCCTTGTTTGTCAATCGGGGTACAGCGCTGGCCGGTCTGTTTCAGAACTTGCGCTACATCGTGATCGATGAGTTGCATGCCTTCATCGGCAGTGAGCGTGGCAAGCAGTTGCAATCGCTGATGCACCGTGTCGAACGGGTGGCAGACAAGCAACTGCCACGGGTAGGCCTGTCGGCTACGTTAGGCGAGATGTCCCTGGCGCAGGAGTTTCTACGCCCAGGGCAGGCACAGCGGGTGACCGTCGTTAAATCAGACTCTTCGGGCAATACCCTCCAGGTGCAAGTGCGGGGTTACCTCACGCAGCCCATGAACAAACTGGCATATACGCAAGAGGATGAGAACGACGAAGAGCAAAACGGCGACGGGACGAAGCAGGCCATCGCAGCCCACCTGTACAAGGTACTGCGCGGCAGCAATAACCTGATTTTCCCCAACAGCCGTAAGAATGTGGAGTGGTACGCCGACCGGCTGCGCCAGCTCTGCGAGAACGACGGTGTGCCCAACGAGTTTCTGCCTCATCACGGCAGCCTGTCCAAAGACCTGCGTGAAGACACCGAACGTGCGCTGAAAGCCGGCACCCCGCCCGCCTCCGCCATCTGCACCACAACCCTTGAGTTGGGCATCGACATTGGCAACATAAAGGCCGTCGCCCAGATCCAGTCACCGCCGTCAGTTGCCAGCCTGCGCCAACGGTTGGGCCGCTCAGGGCGCCGTGAAGGTGAACCGGCCACCCTGCGCGCTTACTGTCAGGAATGCCCGTTGACACCTGATTCCGATCTCTCCGATCAACTGAGGCAAGGCCTGGTGCAGACCATCGCCATGATCCGTCTGTTGATCGAACACTGGTTCGAGCCGCCCAGAGCCCACGGGCTGCACGCCTCCACACTGGTGCAACAGTGCTTGTCAGTGATTGCCCAGCAAGGAGGCGCCAGCGCTGCGCAACTCTGGAATACGCTGGTCGCCAGCGGCACTTTTGCGGCCGTAACCCAAACCGACTTTCTGGCCCTGCTGAAAGCCTTGGGTGAAAAGAAACTCATCGTCCAGGACAGCTCCGGCTTATTGCTGCCGGGCGAGATTGGCGAACGCCTGGTCAACCATTACGAGTTCTACAGCGCTTTCACCAGCGATGAAGAATTCCGCCTGATTCGGGACGGCAAGCCGCTTGGCTCTTTGCCTGTCAGCCGTCCGCTAATCGTCGGCCAACGCATTATCTTTGGCGGCCGACGCTGGCAAGTGCTGGACGTGGATCTTGAGAAGAAAGTCATTGTTGTGAACGCCGCACGCGGCGGCGCGCCACCGCAATTTGACGGTCTTGGCGCAATGGTCCACGACCGAGTCAGGGAGGAAATGCGTGCTGTATTGATGGAGACGCAGCCCTGCCCCTTTCTTGATATACCTGCGCAAAACCTTTTGGCTGAAGCACGGAAAGCATTTAAGGCACTGGGTCTGGCAGATCGCACGATCATTGGCTCGGGCTCCAAAAGCTATTTACTGACGTGGCACGGCGACTACATCAATGATGCACTGAGCCTGATGCTCAATCGTGCTGGGGTGGCGTGTACGAATTCCGGGCTGGTACTGGAAATCGGCGCGTCGAAAGAACGGCTTCTGATTGCCCTGCGCGAAGTGGCACAGCTGGATGCCAGCGATGTCGAGACGCTATTGCATGAGGTGAAAAATCTGTATCGGGAGAAATGGGACTGGGCACTGCCGGAGTCATTGTTGATCAAGTCGTTTGCTTCCAGTCAGATGGATTTGTCGGGGGCGATCAGACTTGCGGGGGCGCTGGAAGACCTGAAATGAAACCTATATGGCTCACTATCCAAAAAATGTAATCCATATAACTCATTCAGATTGACGCGAGCCATATAGATTACATAAGGTCGTGCAAAGAGGACTGAACCATGAAAACCACTCTGCTCGATCAGATCCGTAAACGTCGCCTGGCACTCGGCGTAAAAATACAGGACATGCCCCTGCTGGCGGGCCTGACGCGGCAGCAGTACGGGAAGATCGAGGCCGGAGGTAACCCTCGGCTTAATTCCCTCGACCAGATCGCCGAGGGCCTTGACGCGGCGCTGGTGCTGGTGCCCAAATCCAGGCTCAAGGACGTCGAAAGGCTACTCGCCAGCAATACCTCACCGGAGGGAGACCATGCTTATCCGCAGATCAGCAGCGGTGAACAACCGCCCTACTTCACCGCCGAGGACAATGAGAATCCTTGGGAGGATCTCTGATGAGCACGGAAACCGTGTCGGCATTGAAGCTGACGCTCAAGGGCGAACGGGTGGGTTATGTCGCCGGCTACTCCAGCGGGAAAAACGTATTTACCTTGGCGCCTGAGTACTTGCAAAACGAATCCAGGCACCCGTTGACCTTGTCGCATACCAATCCAACGACCTTTGCCCGGCAATTAGCCACAAAGCATCCTTATATCCGAAGCCATAAGCTGCATCCCGTGCTCAGCAATCTTCTGCCTGAAGGTGCGCTGCGCGATTTTCTGTCACAGGCCATGAAAATCCATCAAGACAACGAATACCCATTGCTTGGCTGGCTTGGCCGGGATCTTCCGGGGGCGCTGATCGCCGAGCCGATGGAGGTTTCGGAAATCCCGCCACTGGCCCTCCTGCACCATGGAAAAATCGAACCGTCGGTTATTGAAATCCCCGACAACCGAGCCCACTTTTCCCTGGCCGGTGTGCAGATGAAGTTTTCCATGCGTCATCAGGACGGTCGCTATATCACCGGCGACCCTGGCGCTCCAGGAGACTGGATAATCAAGACCCCCTCGACCCTTCATCCTTTTGTTCCTCTCAATGAATACACGGCAATGACGCTGGCCGCGCTCGCAGGCGTCGAGATTCCTGAAATAAAACTGATTGCCATGGGCGACATCGAGACGTTGCCAAACATCAACCTGCCTAACGAAAAGTTCGCCTACGGCATACGCCGCTATGATCGACTGCCTGGCAACCAGCGTGTCCATTCAGAAGATTTTGCCCAGATACTTTTTGCTTATGCCCATCAGAAATACCGCGCCGCCAGCTACGAGCAAATAGGCAAGCTGATTTACCAGAACTCTGCAAGGGGCCAACAGGACGCGGCACAGATGGCCGTGCGTTTGCTGGTCAATATTCTGTTGGCAAATGGGGATGCCCATCTTAAAAACTGGAGCATTATCTACCCGGACGGTCGAAACGCGCAGCTCTCCCCTGCCTACGACATTGTTGTGACCCGCGTTTACATGCGAGATGAGACCCAGTACGCCTTGAACATGAGTCAGGCCAAGAACTGGTATGGGGCGTCTTTTGAGCATTTCAAACGATGGGCCGAGTATGGGGATATTCCGTGGCGTCTGGTGTTCAACAATATGAAAGTCGTGCTGGAAAAGGCTCGCACCCTATGGCCCAAGGCGCTCGATAACAGCGTGATGGCAGAAAGTCAGAAAGCTGTCTTACGCACTCACTGGAAGCAGTTGCATCCTGACTTTCGGATTGGGTGAGTGCAGTGTTTGCTCTGGTGCAGGCAAGGTGCTACCAGAGGTATTCTTTCCGCTGGCCCGAGCCGCCGTATTCCTGATTGACCGCAAAACCGGCAATGGCATCGCCGCATGAGCCCTACACCTGAGCCGTCGGGATACGCACAGTCGGACTGGCCGCATCATGAAACTGCGCCGGATTGCGCCACTGCCCCAGCAACGTGTCTTTGCGCTGTAGCGCATGTTGCAGGTAGCGATCCTTGACCGCGCCGTAGCCACGCACCGCATCCGGCAACGAGGCCAGTTCAACGGCCAGCCCAAGGTTTTCCGCGTTCAGACCCTTGAGCAACTCATCGAGAACCGCCTCGTAATCACGCTGCCAGGCCAGTTCAGCCTGGCGCTCATGCGTACGGGCGAACGGGTCGAGCCAGGTGTTGCGTACTGATTTGCAGTGGCTCAGCAGGCGCAGGGCCTTGAGCATCCACGGGCCGTAAGTGGACTTTTTCGCCTTCTCGCCGGCCGCCGCCTTGTTCAGCAACGGCGGCGCCAGATGAAAGCGCAGGCGGTAGTCACCTTCAAACCCGGCCTCGATCTTTTTCAGGAATTCGCCGTCGGTATACAGCCGCGCCACTTCGTATTCATCCTTGATCGCCAGTACCTTGAACCAATAGCGGGCCACCGCTTCGCTCAGCGCGCCGGGGCTGCCGGTCAGGCGGGTTTCAGCAGCCATAAAGGCGTCGACGGTTGTGCTGTAACGCTTGGCGAAGGCGGCGTTCTGGTACCGGGTCAGGAACTCGATGCGGCGGGCGATCTGCTCTGGCAGGGTCAGCGACAGCACCCGGTCAGCGCTTTTGACCTGAGCGGCATTGATCCTGGCTTCGACGCGCGGCAGGTCATGGGCGGCGCGACGTCCCCAGACAAACGCCGCCTTGTTGAAAGCCACCGCTGTGCCGTTGAGTTCGATGGCGTGCAGCAGCGATTCTTCGCTGACCGGCAGCCAGCCCTTCTGGCAGGCGAAGCCGAGCATGAAGGTGTTGGTGGCAATCGAGTCGCCCATCAAGGCGGTGGCGATGCGGCTGGCGTTGAGAAACTGCGCCTGTTTTTCGCCGACGGCCTCAGTGATCTGCCGGGCCATGTCGGCGGTGCGGAACACCGGGTCCGGGTGCGCTTGCACATCGCCGCTTTCAGCCTGGCGAGCAAAGGTGCGCACGAACGTGCCGGTGATGCTTTCTTCGCTGTTGATCACGGCAAAGGTCACGCCCTGACGCATTTTCAGCAGGGTTTCGGTGTTGGCACTCACCACCAGGTCGCAACCCAGCAGCAGGTTGGCTTCACCTTCGGCAATCCGCGGGGCATGTAACTGGTGCTGGTGCGCGGCAATGCGAATGTGCGACCAGACCGCACCGCCCTTCTGCGCCATGCCGGCCATGTCCAGGCTCAGTGTGCCTTTGCCTTCAATGAACGCGGCCATGCCCAGTAACGCACCGATAGTCACCACGCCGGTGCCGCCCACCCCCGTGATGAGGATGCTGAACGGGTGCGCCAGCGAGGCCGTTTGCGCGGCCGGCAGTTCCCAATGGTCGGCATCGGCCAGTGCCTTGGGTTTGCGCAGCGCGCCGCCTTCGATGGTGACGAAGCTGGGGCAAAAGCCTTCAAGGCAAGTGAAGTCCTTGTTGCACGACGACTGATCGATCTCGCGCTTGCTGCCGAATTCGGTTTCTACGGTGGTCACCGACATGCAGTTGGATTTGCTGCTGCAATCGCCACAGCCTTCACACACCGCCTCGTTGATCATCACCCGACGCGCCGGGTCGGCAAACTTGCCGCGTTTACGCCGGCGACGTTTTTCGGCGGCGCAGGTCTGGTCGTAGATCAGTGCCGACACGCCTTGATACTCGCGCAGCGATTTCTGTACGTCGTCCATGCGGTCGCGGCGCAGCACCGGCACGTCCGGCGCCAGGTCGGTGATGGTTTTGTAGCGCTCGGTGTCGTCGGTGACCACCACGATGCGCTGCACGCCTTCGGCCGCCAGTTGCCGGGAAATCTGCGCCACGCTCAGCGAGCCGTCGACCGGTTGGCCGCCGGTCATCGCCACCGCGTCGTTGTAGAGAATCTTGTAGGTGATATTGACCTTCGCGGCCACGGCGGCGCGAATCGCCAGCAGGCCTGAGTGGAAATAGGTGCCGTCGCCCAGGTTGACGAACACATGCGGGGTGCGGGTGAACGGCGCCTGGCCAATCCACGCCGCGCCCTCGCCGCCCATCTGGCTGAAGGTCTTGGTCTGCGGGTAGATCCACGCCGCCATGTAGTGGCAACCGATGCCGGCCAGCGCGCGGCTCCCTTCGGGAACCTTGGTCGAGCTGTTGTGCGGGCAGCCGGAGCAGTAATGCGGCAGACGGTCCATCAGCGTATTGAAGCGCCGATTGGCCGCCAGCCCGGCTTCGAGTACCGCCAGCGACACCTGCAACTCGCCGCTCTGGTGGTAACGCAGAATGCGCTTGGCCAGCGCGCGGGCGATTTGCGACGGGGTCAGGTCGCTGGTTGCCGGCAGCAGCCAGTCGGTGTGCGGCCGGGTCCACTCGCCCTTGTCATCGAACTTGCCGACGATGCGTGGGCGCACGTCTTCGCGCCAGTTGTAGAGTTCTTCCTTGAGCTGGTACTCGATCATCTGGCGCTTTTCTTCGACCACGATGATCTCTTCCAGGCCATCGGCGAAGTGCCGCACGCCTTCGGCATCCAGCGGCCAGACCATGCCGACCTTGTACACACGCAGGCCCAGTTGTGCGGCGCGCGCTTGGTCGACACCGAGGATTTTCAGCGCCTGACAGACGTCAAGGTACGACTTGCCGGAGGTGACGATGCCGATCCGCGCCTTCGGTGCGTCCAGCACGATGCGGTCCAGGCCGTTGGCCCTCGCATAGGCCGCCACCGCGTAGAGCTTGTGCTCCATCAGCCGCTGTTCCTGGGCCAGCGGCGGGTCCGGCCAGCGAATGTTCAGGCCACCGGCCGGCAGCTCGAAATCGGGGATCACCGGGTTGACCCGGTCCAGGCTGATGTCGACCACCGCACCGCTTTCGACGGTGTCGGCGACCGCTTTCATCGCCACCCAGCAGCCGGAATAGCGCGACATCGCAAAGCCGTGCAAGCCGTAGTCGAGGTATTCCTGCACGCCGGAGGGCGCCAGCACCGGGATCATTACCGCCTTGAAAATGTGCTCGGTCTGGTGCGGCAGCGACGACGACCGCGCGCCGTGGTCGTCGCCGGCAATCGCCAGCACGCCGCCAAACTGCGAAGTGCCAGCAGCATTGGCGTGACGCAGCACATCGCCACAGCGGTCGACGCCCGGCCCCTTGCCGTACCACATGCCGAACACACCGTCGTACTCGGCGCCCTCGAACAGGTTGACCTGCTGGGTGCCCCACAATGAGGTCGCCGCCAGGTCTTCGTTGAGACCGGGGTGAAATTTGATGTGCTGGGTATCGAGGTGGTCGCGGGCTTTCCACAACGCCTGATCGAAGCCGCCCAAGGGCGAGCCGCGGTAGCCAGAGATGAAACCTGCGGTGTTGAGACCGGCGGCCTGGTCGCGCTGGCGCTGCATCATCGGCAGCCTGACAAGGGCCTGGACGCCGGTCATCAGGACCGTGCCTGAGGCTTGCAGGTACTTGTCGTCGAGGGTCGGTGCCCTGTCGATAGTCGGAGCTTTGCTGCTCATGCGGCGGATCCTCAGGCTGTTATTTTTATAGTTGCTCGGTTTTCAATTACGTTATCCGCCGCTTGCGCTATCGTAAATTTCTAAAAACAGACATCGGGTATAAAAAAAACAGATGGCTCATTCCCGTGATATTTCTCTTCGCCAACTGCGCTACTTTCGTGCCGCTGCCGAAACGGGCCAGTTCTCGCTGGCGGCCACCAGCGAACATATTTCGCAATCGGCGATCACCGCCGCCATCGCGCAACTGGAGCAAGCGCTGAATGTCAGCCTGTTCGAGCGCCTGCCTTATGGCGTGCGGCTGACCCTGGAAGGCCACCGTTTTCTGGAGCGCACCCGCTCGATTCTGAATGCCGTGCAGGATGCGGTCAGCGAACCGCTCAGCACCGGCGCGGCGATCAGCGGCACGGTACGCATCGGCGCCAGCTATACGGTGCTGGGTTATTACCTGCCCACGGTGCTGATGCGCTTTCGGCGCAGCTATCCCGATGTGGAGTTCGATTTGCAGGACATGGACCGGGTGGCCATCGAACAGGCGGTTTCCGATGGCTCGCTGGATCTGGGGCTGATCATCGTCTCCAACTCGGCGCCGGACCTGGCCTTGAGCAAGGCGGTATTGATGCAGTCCAAACGCGAAATCTGGCTGCCGGTGGATCATCCGTTATTGCGCGCGGAGAAAATCAGCCTCAAGGACATCGAGCCGCTGCCGTACCTGATGTTTACCGTCGACGAAGGCGAAGCCTCGACCAACCGCTACTGGCAGCAATGTGGCGTCAGCCCGCGTGTGGCGTTCAGGACCAGTTCGATGGAAGCCTTGCGCGGGTTGGTGGCGAACGGCTTTGGTGTGACGGTGCTGTCGAAAATGGTCTTTCGCCATTGGTCGCTGGAAGGCCGCCGGCTGGAAACCCGCACACTCAGTGACCCGGTGCCGGACATGGAACTGGGGTTGATCTGGAACGAGAAAACCCTGGTGAGCGCCGAAGCCAGGGCGGTGCAGCAGTTTTTATTGCATTCAGTGTGAGGATTGATTTGCTTTACAAATCAATGACACGGAAAAACAAACTTAACAAACGTCAGGATTAAGCAGAAGCTGGCTACAGACAATACTGCGGAACGGCCTCGTAGGACCGGCTTTAGCCGGGAACGGCTGCGCAGCAGTCGTAAAATTTCAGCGTTTCGACAATTTCTGCGAGCGCTAAGCGCTCGATCGCAGCTAAAGCAGCTCCTACAGGAGTTCGCTCGGTACATAAAAACAAGGAGCATCTTCATGCAAGACGTCGTTATCGTCGCCGCCACCCGCACTGCCATCGGCAGTTTTCAGGGCTCACTGGCCAATACGCCCGCCGTCGAACTGGGCGCTGCCGTCATCCGCCGTTTGCTGGAGCAGACCGGGCTGGGTGGCGAGCAGGTCGATGAGGTGATTCTGGGCCATGTGCTGACCGCAGGCGCCGGGCAGAACACCGCACGGCAAGCGGCGATTCATGCCGGCTTGCCGCACACCGTGCCGGCGCTGACCCTCAACAAGGTCTGTGGCTCGGGCATGAAGGCGCTGCACCTGGCCGTGCAGAGCATTCGTTGCGGCGATGCCGAAGTCATCGTTGCCGGCGGCATGGAAAACATGAGTCTGGCGCCCTATGTGCTGCCCAAAGCGCGCACCGGTTTGCGCATGGGCCATGCGCAGATGCTCGACAGCATGATCAGCGACGGCCTGTGGGACAGTTTCAACGATTACCACATGGGCATCACCGCCGAAAATCTGGTGAATAAATTCGATATCTCGCGTCAGGCGCAGGATGCCTTCGCGGCGCGGTCACAGGAAAAAGCCCTGAGCGCCATCGAGTCCGGACGCTTCAACGATGAAATCACCCCGATCCTGATTCCCCAGCGCAAAGGCGACCCGGTTGCCTTTGCCACCGATGAACAACCGCGCGCCGGCACCACAGCAGAATCGCTGGCCAAGCTGAAGCCGGCATTCAAGAGCGACGGCAGCGTCACCGCCGGCAACGCCTCCAGCGTCAATGACGGTGCGGCGGCGGTGCTGCTGATGAGTGCGGCAAAAGCCGAGGCATTGGGTTTGCCGGTGCTGGCGCGTATCAAGGCTTATGCCAGCTCCGGCGTGGATCCTGCAATCATGGGCATCGCGCCGGTTTCGGCGACCCGTGCGTGCCTGGCCAAAGCCGGCTGGACCCTGGATGAACTGGACCTGATCGAAGCCAACGAAGCGTTTGCCGCACAAGCCCTGGCGGTGGGCAAGGAACTGCAATGGGACAGCGACAAGGTCAACGTCAATGGCGGCGCTATCGCTCTGGGCCACCCGATCGGCGCGTCAGGCTGCCGCGTGGTGGTCAGCCTGGTGCACGAGATGCTCAAGCGCGACGCCAACAAAGGCCTGGCCACGCTGTGTATCGGCGGTGGCCAGGGGGTTGCGTTGCTGCTTGAGCGCGGCTGATAGCGTCAGGCCAATGTCGCCAGATCGGCTGCATTGAAGCCTTGCAACGACTCGGTCTGCCCGGTGCGGACCTTGTTGGCCCATTCGGCGTCCGAGATCAGTACACGGCCGACGGCGATCAGGTCGAACTCTTCACGCTCCAGCCGCGCATGCAGGTTGTCCAGCGCGGCTGCGCCCGAGCCCTGGCCGCCGAAGGCGCCAAAGAAATCGCCGTCCAGCCCCACCGAACCGACGCTGATGGTCGCCGCACCGGTAACCTTCTTCGCCCAGCCGGCAAAGTTGAGGCCGTCTTCGCCGTCGATTTCCGGAAATTCCGGCTCCCAGAAGCGCCGTTGCGAGCAGTGCAAGATATCGACTCCGGCGTCGACCAGTGGCGCCAGCCATTCGGTCAGGCCCTGTGGCGTGGTGGCCAGGCGCGCGGCGTAGTCCTGTTGCTTCCATTGGCTGACCCGCAGGATCAACGGGAAATCCGGGCCCACGGCGGCACGTACGGCCTTCACCGCTTCGGCGGCAAAGCGTGCACGCTCGGCGATCGTTGCGCCACCAAAGGCATCGGTGCGGGAATTGGTGCCGGCCCAGAAGAACTGATCGATCAGGTAACCGTGGGCGCCGTGCAGTTCGACGGTGTCGAAGCCCAGGCGCTTGGCATCGGCGGCAGCACGGGCAAACGCCGCAACGGTGTCGGCGATGTCTTCCAGGGTCATTTCGACGCCGCGCGGGTCATTGGGGCCGACCAGCCCGGACGGGCTTTCGACCGGTGCATCGGGTACCCATTCGCCACGGGCGCGGGTCGAGCCGGTGTGCCAGATCTGTGGACCAATTCGACCGCCCGCCTTGTGCACGGCATCGGCGACGCCAGCCCAGCCATTGAGTGCAGGCTCACTGTGAAAAAACGGAATGCCTGGCATATTGCGCGAGGCCGGCCGGTCGATCACCGTGCCTTCGGTCAGGATCAGTCCCACCCCGCCTTCGGCACGGCGGCGGTAATACTCGGCGTGCGCCGTGCCGGGAATACCTTCTGGCGCAAGACCACGGGTCATGGGTGCCATGACGATACGGTTGGGCAGGTCGAGGCTTTTGAGCTTGAAGGGCGTAAACAGGATGTCGCTGGACATGGAACTCTCCGTGGGAAGTCGAGGAAACAGTCGGCAATAAAGATGACGATCATCATCTTTATTGTCAACCCGCTTTGATGACGCTCGACATCAATGTATGCTCAGCACCTGATTCAGTGGATGGCAGCAGAGGATTCAAACATGCGGGTCAGCAAAGCCCAGGTACAAGCCAATCGAGCGCACATCGTCGAGACGGCTTCGGCACTGTTTCGTGAACGTGGCTATGACGGCGTGAGTGTCGCCGACCTGATGGCGGCGGCCGGCTTTACCCATGGCGGGTTCTACAAGCATTTTGCGTCCAAGGCCGATCTGATCGCGGAAGCGGCGGCCTGCGGGATTTCCAAAGCGCAGCAAAACAGCGACGGCATGAGCACCGCCGAACGCTTCAGCCACTACCTCTCGCGTGACCACCGCGACTCGCCGGACCTGGGTTGCACCATGGCCGCGCTGGGCGGCGATGCGGCGCGTCAGCCCGACGAAATCAAGGCGATTTTTGCCGACGGTATCGAAGGCATGCTGGGCAAACATGCACCGGAGCGCCGCGCCAGAATGATCAGCCTGATTGCTCAGGCTGTGGGGGCAATCACGCTGTCCAGAGCCTGCCCGGACGATTCGCCGTTGGCAGACGAGATTATCGATACCTGCCTGGCAGATATTCTGGCGCTGCTTGGCGATTCCTGAATCGCTCGGCATTTAAATATTTTTTAAACATAAATAATAAAATCAAAAATCAATATTTTTCATAATTAGCATATAGCCAAAAAGCCTTTTACGGATGCTGGTTATATGACTACGGTCGCAAGGTAATCATTACCCGAGCGAACCCACCACCACCTCATCGCTCTCACATGGCTTGCGCACACCGCGCGAGCCGGCTGGAATCGAGAGGACTTCATGCGCAAAATCGCCACACCCCTGTTTGCCGCTTGCGCCTTGGCCCTGAGCGTCACGGCCTGTTCGCCTACCGAAGGCGAAACCGGCTCTGGCAAAAATCTGCGCATCGCCTTTTTCAGCGACAACACCATGCTCGTCAGTGTCGACCCCTTTCAGGTCTACTGGCTGGAGCACCGCGTGCTGTTGCGCAATGTGGTCGAGTCGCTGACCGACCAGGACCCCGACAGCGGCGCGATCATTCCCTGGCTGGCAAAGAGCTGGACAGTGAGCGACGATGCGCTGACCTACACCTTTCATTTGCGCCAGGACGTGACGTTCAGCAATGGCGAGCGATTCGATGCCAAGGCGGTCAAGGCGTCGTTCGACAGCAACAAGGCGTTCGCCACGCAACTGCCGGCGACCTTTGGCGCGACCTACCTGGCCGGTTATGACCATGCCGAAGTGGTCGATGACTTTACGATCAAGCTGGTGCTGTCACGGCCCAATGCCGGTTTTCTGCAGGCCACCTCCACCACCAACCTGGCGATCCTGGCGCCCGCGTCGTACGCACTCAGCGCGCAAGAGCGCTCGCTGGGCAAGATCATCGGCACCGGACCTTTTGTGCTTGAACATTACACCCCGGAAGTCGGCGCACGCCTGGTCAAGCGCAGCGGCTACGCCTGGGCCTCGAGCAATGTGAAGAACAAGGGCGATGCGCACGTCGATAGCGTGGACATCAGCTATGTGCCCGAAGAAAGCGTACGCAACGGTCTGTTCGTGCAGGGCAAGCTCGATATCCTCTGGCCGCGCCTGCCCTTCTCCGAGGTCGACCAGAAGCACTTCCAGTCCAAAGGCGCCACGATCCAGAGCCGCTCGCTGCCGGGACCGGCGATCAACCTGTACCCTAACACCCGCGACGGGCGCTTGCTGGGCGACAAGCAACTGCGCCTGGCCTTGCAGAAGTCCATCGACCGCGGCACTTATGCGCGCACTGTCTACACCCCGGACTTTCCGGTGGTCAGTGGCGTGTATGACGTGACCACACCGTTCTACAAGAAACAGAGCGACAAACTGACCTACGACCCGCAAGGCGCCGAACAACTGCTGGATGCCGCCGGCTGGGCCAAAGGCGCCGACGGTTACCGCTACAGGGACGGCAAACGCTTGAGCCTGGGCTTTAACCTGGCGGGCAGTGAAGCGCCGGGCGATGTGCTGATCCAGGACCAGTTGCGCAAGGTCGGCATCGAGCTGAAGCTCAATGTCGTGACCCGTGGCGAATGGTCCGAGGCGATGGCGTCGGGTAAATACGACCTGACCTCCAGCTACATGACCCGCGCCGACCCGATCATCCTGCAAACCATTCTTGACCCGCGGGTGGCGTACAGCACCACGATGGCCACCAACACCTACGAGCCTGAAACCCTGATCAAGGCGCAGGCGCTCTTCGATGCGGGGATGAATGCGACCCGCCCCGAACAACGCGGGCAGGCCTATGGCGATTTACAGGACTTGCTGATCGATGAAGCGTCGACCTTTCCGGTGGCCGAGCGGCTGATCCAGGCGGCAACGGCCTCGCAGGTGGGCAATTTCCACTGGACGGCAGAGGGAATTGCCCTGTTTAACGACATTGAACTGGGTAAACGCTAACGCCGGGGTTGAACCTTGTAGGAGCGAGCTCTGCTGGCGATTGAGCGCGAAGCGCTCACAGAAATTTCTGAAACGCTGACATTTTACGACTGCTGCGCAGCCGATCGCGATGGTCCGGCATTCCGGCAGAGCTCCCTCCTACAGGTCCCATGTTTGCTGCGCGACAGCGCGGCGCCGTGGCGGCGGGTGATCTCCTACCGGGGTTTAGGGGCGTATACCGGCGTGTCCAGGCCCTCGAAGCGCGCCTTGAGTTGCAGCGCCAGGTACAGCGAGTAATGCCGGGACTGGTGCAGGTTGCCGCCGTGGAACCAGAGGTTGGTTTGCGCGGTAGGCTTCCACATGTTGCGCAGTTCGCCTTCGAACGGGCCGGGATCCTTGGTGGTGCCTGAGCCCAGTCCCCAGCACGGCCCGACCTTGTCGGCGACTTCCGGGGAAATCAGCCGGGCGGCCCAGCCGTTCATCGAGCCATAGCCGGTGGCGTAGACGATCAGGTCGGCGGGCAGCCGGGTGCCGTCGTTGAGCACCACGGCATCGGCCTCGATGTGCTCGACGCCCAGCCCTGCGCCGCTCTTGAGTTGTATCGTGCCGTCGGCGATCAGTTGCGAGGCGCCGACATCGATGTAATAGCCCGAGCCCCGGCGTACGTACTTGAGAAACAGCCCGGAATCATCGTCGCCAAAATCGAGCATGAAGCCGGCTTTTTCCAGGCCCGCATAAAAGTCCTGGTCGCGCGCGCGAATCGCATCGAACACCGGGCGGTGGAAGTCGCCCATGATCCGGTACGGAATCGAGGCGAACAGCATGTCGGCCTTGTCGGTGCTCAAGCCGCTGTCCAGCGCGTCCTCGGAATACAGCCCGGCAAACAGATATTCCATCAGGCTCTCGGAGCGCACGATGTGCGTACTGGAGCGCTGGACCATGGTCACCTCAGCGCCGTTCTCCACCAGATCGGCACAGATGTCGTGGGCCGAGTTATTCGCGCCGATCACCACCGCACGCTTGCCGCGCCAGGCATCGCCACCCGGATGACGGCTGGAATGGTGCTGTTGGCCATTAAAATTCTCGCTGCCCGGATAGACCGGCACATTCGGCACCCCGGACATGCCAGTGGCCAGGATCAACTGGGTGGGGCGCAAGATATGGGGTTTGCCGTCACGCAGTACCTCGACGTTCCACTGCCCGGTCTGTTCGTCGAAGCTGGCCTGTACGCACTCGGTGCGCGGCCAGTAATCGAGCTGCATGATGCGCGTGTACATTTCCAGCCAGTCGCCCATCTGGTCCTTGGGCGTGAACACCGGCCAGTGGTCGGGAAACGGCAGGTACGGCATGTGGTCGTACCAGACCGGGTCGTGCAGGCACAGCGATTTGTAACGCCCGCGCCACTGGTCGCCGGGACGCTCGGCCTTGTCGATGATCAACGTTGGTACGTTGAGCCGCTTGAGCCGCGCGGCCAGGCCCAGACCACCCTGCCCGCCACCGACGATCAGGCAAAAAGGCTGGGTGGTCGTGCCGAGGGCGGCGTGTTCATCCTGGCGCCGTTCCAGCCAGTTGCGCTTGTCGGCATGCCCGTGACCGTGTTGCGCACCTTGTGGGCGGCGACGGCCGGCGGGCTCTTCGAAGCCCTTGAGTTCGCGCATGCTGGTCAGCAGCGTCCAGCACTTGCCGTCCCTGAGGCGCACATAACCTTTGCCCCGCGCCGTGGCGGTTTCCAGGCTGATCCAGCCTTCGATCACGCCGTCGCCCAGCGTGGCTTCGCCTTCGAGCTGCCAGTGTTCGGGGCGGGTCTGCTCAAGGCGTTGTTCAAGCATGTCACGGATGGCCGGCTTGCCTTCCAGGGTTACCAGGTTCCAGCTGAACAGCACCAGGTCGCGCCAGTAGCATTCCTCGTTGAACAGCGCCAGCGCCGCATCGAGGTCGCGCCGGGCCAGGTGCTCGGCAACGTGCTCGACCCAGGCGGCGAGTTGTTCGGTCGGGGTTTGGATAGCGATAGTCATTGCGGGCTTTCCTTTGTTGTTCTTGTTTGCAGCCGGTCTATCGCAAGGCTCGGGCCAGCTTTCTGAAAGCTGCGGCGCAGAGCGTTGCCGTGCAGCTCAATAGCGGTTTCGGTGCTTGCCTGTGTGCCACCTTCGGGACAGTGCGCCGTGACAGAGTGTCACTGTGTGCCAGCGGGTGATTTTTCCAGCACGGGCGTTTTCAACTAAGCTGCCGACAGACCCAGCGTGACTGCGGAGAACAACAATAATGACCTCGACCCTGATCAGCGCCCACGCGCAACAGGTTTTGCAGGCCGTACACGGTCTGCCCGCCAGCCAGCACGCCGGTGCGGGCCTGGCCATCACCCGTTCCTGGCATCGCTGCCTCAACCAGCACCACCTCGACCCGGCCAGCCGGCAGGCGCCCTGCGTCGTCGAACAGCCTCGACTGCAGGATCATCGCGCGCCGCTGGAACACATCATCGGCATGGCGCGCTGGCAGATGAACAGCCTGCACCAGCAACTGGGCCGCAGCGGCCATGTGGTGCTGCTCACCGATGCTCAAGGCGTGGTGATCGACAGCGTGCTCGACGAAGCCGAGCGGGTGGAGTTTCAGCGCGCCGGGTTGTGGCTGGGCGCCATGTGGAGCGAGGACTGCGAAGGCACCAACGGCGTGGGCACGTGCCTGGTGGAGCGCCAGCACGTGACGATTCGACGCGATGAGCATTTTCGCGGCCGGCATGCCGGCCTGACCTGCTCGGCCAGCCCGATTTTCGATCCGCACGGCCAATTGCTGGCCGTGCTCAATGTGTCATCGGCGCATGAAGAGCGCACCTTGCAGGAGCGCTTTCAGGCCATGTCGCTGACCAGCCTGTCGGCGCGGTTGATCGAGAGCTGCTATTTCCTCCAGCACCAGCCGCAGCACTTCTTGCTGCGTTTTCACCCGGAGCCGGGGTTTACCGGCCTGCTGGGCGAAGGCTTGCTGGGCTTTGACGAACGCGGCACGATCACCTCGGCCAACCAGATGGCCCTCGACCTGCTGGGCCTGACACGCCAGCAACTGGCGCAGCGGTCGCTGACGACGCTGGTGCAAGTGCCGCTTGAACAGGTACTTGACCGTGCCAGCCCGCAACCTGGGCTGTGCTGGCCGTTGCGCCTGGCGGACGGGCGCCTGCTGCATGCGCAATTGCGCGCGCCACAGCCCATGGCGCCTGCGGTTGCGCCGCCGTTGCCTGGATCGCCCGATGAACGGATCTGCCTGCAAGACCCGGCGCTGCGGCGCAGTTTCGAGCGCGCTGCGCAGGTGCTGGAGCGCGATGTGCCGGTGCTGCTGCGTGGTGAAACCGGTACCGGCAAAGAGGCGTTCGCCAGCGCCTTGCATCGGGCGGGCTCGCGTCGCACCCGGCCATTCGTGGCGATCAATTGCGCGGCGATTCCCGAGACGCTGATCGAGAGCGAGCTGTTCGGTTATCGCGGCGGCAGCTTCACCGGGGCGCGCCGCGATGGCATGGTCGGCAAACTGGAACAGGCGCACGGCGGCCTACTGTTTCTCGATGAGATCGGTGACATGCCCCTGGCCTTGCAAACCCGCTTGCTACGGGTGCTGGAAGAGCGCGAAGTGGTGCCGCTGGGTGGCGCGACACCACGGCCGCTGGATGTGCAGGTGATCAGCGCCACGCATCAGGACCTGACGGCTCGGGTGGCCCAAGGGCTGTTTCGTGAGGACCTGTTTTATCGCCTGGCAGGGTTCAGCGTGCAGTTGCCGGCACTGCGCGAGCGTACAGACAAGGGCGCGTTGCTCGATGGGCTGCTGCGTGAAGAAGCCGGGCAAAGGCCGGTCCGCCTTGCATCGCAGGCGCGCGAAGCGTTGCTGGCGTATGCCTGGCCGGGCAATGTCCGGCAGTTGCGCACCGTGCTGCGCACGCTGCTGGCGCTGTCCGACGATGGTCATATTCACCTGATCGATGTGCAGCAATTGCTGCCCCAAAGCGCTCAATCGTTGCTTGAGGCGCAGGACCCATTGCGCCAGTCCGAGCGCCAGACGTTGCTGGCGCAGGTGCAGGCCGAGCAATGGAACATGAGCCGGGTGGCGGTGCGTTTGGGGATCAGCCGAAATACGTTGTATCGAAAATTGCGCCAGCACGGGATCAGCCGGGGGTGATTGCCGCCATATCGCGTGTAGGAATCTTTCCTGACATTCGTCAGAATGCGCGACAAAGAATCATTCTCAGCTCAGGTACCCACATGCTTTCCCACCCTTCCCTGCGCTCGCCTGCGCGGATTCTGGCGATCGAGGATGATCCGTTGCTCGCCGCCCACCTGCAAAGTCATCTTCAGCAGCGTGGCTTTGCGGTAACCCTGCGGCATACCGCGCAAGAGGTGTTGCCACTGGTCGACAGCGAAGGTTTCGATCTGATTCTGATGGACATCATGCTGCCCGACGGCAGCGGCCTGGAGATTCTTGGCCAGTTGCGTCAGCATCAGCGCTTGCCGGTGATTCTGATGTCGGCGCTGGGCGCCGAGCAGGACCGCATTGTCGGTTTCAGCCAGGGCGCCGACGACTACCTGCCCAAGCCGTTCAGCATGCGCGAGATGGATGTGCGCATCGATGCAGTGCTGCGCCGGGTGGCCTACGAGCATGAGGCGAAAAACACCCGCCACGAAGAGTTGCAACTGATCCTGGACACCGAGCGCTGCGATGTCAGCCATAACGGTGTCTGGGCCGACCTGAGTGGCACCGAGTTTCGCATTTTCGAAGTGATGCTCGCGCAGGTCGGCGAGGTCTTGAGCAAGGCGTTTCTGTATCAGCAGGCCATGCACCGGGCGTGGTCACCCTATGATCGCAGCCTCGACATGCACGTCAGCCGCATCCGTCGCAAGCTGCAACTGATCGGCTACAACGGCCGCAATATCCAGACCGTGCGCGGTTCCGGTTATGTGCTGAGCCCGCTGGCGTCATGAGCCTGCCCAATCGCCATTCACTGCTGTGGAAACTGATCGTATTGCTGGCGCTGTTGTGCCTGTGGCTGGTCAGTCTGCAGGTGGATCTGGGCAAACGCATGTATGACGCCAGCGCCCTTTTACCGGCATCGACCAAGCAGGTGTTCACCGACTACGCCGCCCAGGCAGCCAGCACCTGGCGCGAGCAGGGCCGGGTGGGGCTGGATGTGTTTTTGCGCGATTTACGCCAGCGCGAGCAGGTCTGGGCGGTGGTAGTCGATGCTCACAATGAGTCCTTGTCGTCACAGCCGATACTGCCCGACGAGCATGCCCGGCTCAACTTTATCCGTGCCCTGGACAGCCCCGTCGGGCGTCCGGGCGGACGGCCGAATTTCTACGCGCCATTGCCGGGAATCGACGCCCGGCTGGTGATGGAATTACCGCTGCACCTGGACCCGCGGCGGCACAACAAGCTTTGGGAAGTTGCCTTGCAACAAGTGCTGCCGACCGCCTTGGCACTGCTGTTAGGCGTGCTGCTTTACCGCTGGCTGATTGCACCGATGACCGCCCTGCGCCGCCAGGCCAATGCGCTGAGCACAGGTGACCTGTCGGCACGGGTCGAGCCGAAAGTGGCCAGGCGCCGCGATGAGCTGGGCGATCTGGCACGCTCGTTCAATCAGATGGCCGGGCGCCTGGAAACCACGGTGGCGTTCCAGCGCCGGCTGCTACGCGCCTTGTCGCACGAACTGCGCACGCCGCTGAGCCGCCTGCGGGTGGCCGGTGAACGCGAGCTGGATATCAATGCCATGCGCCAGCGTCAGGAGCACGAGGTGCAGATCATGGAGCGGCTGATCGACGACACGCTGGAACTGGTATGGCTAGACACCGAGCGCCCGCAACTACCCGTCGAGCCGGTGGAAATCGCCCATCTGTGGGACATGCTTTGTGAGGACAGCAGCTTCGAGACCGGCTGGCCCGCCGAGCGACTGCCGTGCGGGCTGCCTGCCGACTGCAAGGTGCTGGGCAATCTCAATGGCCTGGCCCAGGCGCTGGAAAACATTTTGCGCAACGCCGTGCGCCACTCCCCCGAGGGCGGCGTGGTCAAGCTCAACGGCGAACGCGAGGAACGGCACTGGCACCTGTGGATCGAGGATCAGGGTCCGGGCGTGCCGCCCGACCAACTGCAGCAGATTTTCCAGCCGTTCATTCGCCTGAATGCCGAGCGCCCCGGTGGCGATGGTTTTGGCCTCGGCCTGTCGATTGCGCAGAGCGTGGTGGTCTCGCAAAACGGCGAGATCTGGGCGGAGAATGCCGGGCCAGGGCTGCGCGTGCACCTGCGGCTGCCAAGTGTATAAAAGGTAAAATATATTTAATCTTATTTGAGAATGCGTAGCATCTGCGTCCACACGTCAACAGGAGCAGGCAGATGCATCCGCGATTCAGATTCAGTCACCTTTTCATGGCCCTCATGGCTGCCAGCCCGGCGCTGGCGCTGGGCGACACCGCTGACTCGGCGCAACCCGCGGATGCGCTGCACCTCACCGACACGCATGTAGTCGCTACCGCTGAAGAAGCACTCAAGCAAGCGTCCGGTGTGTCGCTGATCACCGCCGAAGACATCAAGAAGCGTCCGCCGGTCAATGACCTGTCGGACATCGTGCGCAAGATGCCGGGCGTCAATCTGACCGGCAACAGCGCCAGCGGCACGCGCGGCAACAACCGCCAGATCGACCTGCGCGGCATGGGGCCGGAAAACACCCTGATCCTGATCGACGGCAAGCCGGTGACCTCGCGCAACTCGGTGCGCTACACCCGTTCCGGCGAGCGTGATACCCGTGGCGATAGCAACTGGGTGCCGGCCGATCAGGTCGAGAGCATCGAAGTGCTGCGCGGCCCGGCGGCGGCCCGTTACGGCTCGGGTTCCATGGGCGGCGTGGTCAATATCATCACCAAGCGCCCGAGCGATAAGCTCACCGGCTCGATCACCGCGTTCACCAACCTGCCGGAAGACGACGCCGAAGGCATGACCAAGCGCACCTCGTTCAGCCTTGCCGGACCGCTGACCGACGCGCTGACCTTCCGCGTCTACGGCAACCTGAACAAGACCGACGCCGACGACGCCGACATCAACCTGGCGCACACCGACACCGCCTCGGGAGCTTCCCTGGCCGCCGGCCGCGAAGGCGTGCGCAACAAGGACGTCAACGGCCTGTTGAGCTGGGCGCTGGACCCGCAACAGACTCTTGATTTCGAAGCCGGCTACAGCCGTCAGGGCAATATCTACACTGGCGACGTCGGTACTGGCGGCACCGATTCGCTGGTACCCGGCAGCACCATCAACACCTGGCTGGGCCGCGAGACCAACACGATGTACCGGCAGAACTTCTCGGTCACCCATCGCGGCGACTGGGCGTTCGGCACTTCCAAGTTGCTGGCGCAATACGAAAAAACCCGCAATAACCGCTTGCCCGAAGGCCAGACCGGCTCGGTGGATGGCGATATCAGCGGTAGCGACAAGAGCACCAGCACCTACGACAGCTACCTGGTCCAGGGCCAGCTGGATATCCCGCTGGAGCTGGTGTTCCAGCAAACGCTGACCGTTGGCGCCGAGTGGAACCGCCAGGAACTCGACGACCCGAGCACCATGGACCGCGCCATCGGCACCACGCTGCCCAACTCGGCCGCCGGTGCCCGCGCCACCGACATGGACGCGACCATCATGGCGGTGTTTCTGGAAGACAACATCGAGCTGACGCCCAAGTGGTACCTGACGCCGGGCCTGCGCCTGGACCACCATGACCAGTTCGGCGCCAACTGGAGCCCGAGCCTGAACAGCTCGTACAAGATCACCGACGACATCACCCTCAAGGGCGGCATCGCCCGTGCGTTCAAGGCGCCGAACCTGTACCAGTCCAACCCCAACTACCTGTACCGCAGCAACGGCAACGGTTGCGCCGCCAGCCTGAGCGCCAACGGCTGCTATGTACTGGGCAACGCCGACCTGGACCCGGAAATCAGCATCAACAAGGAACTGGGCATCAGTTTTGCCCGCGACGGCTGGAGCGCCGGCCTGACCTACTTTCGCAACGACTACGACAACAAGATCGTCTCATCCAACGACCTGACCGGGCGCACCTCGGCCAACGAAGCCATTCTGCGCTGGGACAACGCCAGCGATGCGGTGGTCAAGGGCTGGGAAGGCTATGTCGGCGTGCCCTTGCTCGGCAATGCGGGCGATGTGTTGAGCTGGAACACCAACCTCACCTACATGGAGTCCAACGAAGACAGCGACGGCAACCCGCTGTCGGTGGTGCCCAAGTACACGGTCAACAGCATGCTCGACTGGCAGGTGACGCCGGCACTGTCGCTCAACCTGACTGGTACCTGGTACGGCAAGCAGGAACCGCGTACCACCAACCCGCTGCAGGAAACGGCAGTCACCGCCAGCAACCAGTTGCAGACGCTGGACCCGTACCACCTGTGGAGCCTCGGCAGCACTTATGAAGTGAACGACAACCTGTCGTTCGGTGCCGGCATCAGCAACCTGTTCGACAAGCGCGTGTACCGCGAAGGCGCGGGCACCAGCGCCGGTGCCAGCACTTACAACGAGCCGGGCCGTGCGTTCTATGCGTCGGTAACTACTTCGTTCTGATTCAACCCTCGTTTGCAAAAACCCGGTCAAGTCCGGGTTTTTGCTTGTCCAGCGTGTCTGATGAGCACCTTTGCATGAACAGCGGATCCTCTCCCTGGCCTACCGTTTCCCGCGTTCTGGCCGCCGTGCCGGGCGGCTATCTGTTTACCTATGCCTTTACTGCCGCCCTGGCCCGCGTGCTGCCGTTGAACAAGGCCGACGCGATGGTCAGCGCCACCTTGCTGTCTTTTGTGGTGTACACGCTGGTGATTCTCTGGGTGTTTACCTGCCATAACCCCTGGCGCGCCTGGGCGGGCCTGGCCACCGCCGTACCGTTGGCCGGTATCGGCTTCTGGCCGCAACTGCTGGAGCGCGCCGCATGAAAGCCAAAACGCTTACCCAGTCGCTGTCGTGGCTGCACACCTGGAGCGGGCTGATTTTCGGCTGGGTGCTGTTCAGCATTTTCCTGACCGGAACGCTGGCGGTGTTCGACAAGGAAATCGATAACTGGATGCGCCCGGAAATTCCGACGCACAGCCTCGATCAGGCGCAGGCCACGCAGGTGGCGCTGGACTATCTGCAGGCCCGCCACCCGGATGCCAGCGCCTGGAACATCGGCCTGCCCACCGAACGCTCGCCGAACCTGAGCGTGTCGGCCGGCGAACAACGCCGTGGCGGCGGCACGCTGCTCGACCCGCACACCGGCGAGCCACTGGAAGTGCGCGAAACCGCTGGCGGCGGGTTTTTCTTTCGCTTTCACTTCACCCTCAACCTGCCACGCAACATCGGCATCTGGGCAGTAGGCCTGGCGGCGATAGCAATGCTGGTGGCGTTGATCAGCGGGATCGTGATTCACAAGAAGTTTTTCAAGGAACTCTTCACCTTTCGCCCGGCCAAGGGCCAACGTTCCTGGCTGGATGCACACAACGCCACGGCGGTGCTGGTGCTGCCGTTTCACCTGATGATCACCTACACCGGGCTGGTGATTTTCTACCTGATCTATATGCCCGCGGCGATGGATGCACTGTTCGACGGCGACCGCGAAAGCATGAACCGGGCGCTGCGCGAAGGCCCGGTGGCCGAGCAGCGCGGGCAACGTGGGCCAGCTAAAACGCCCGTTCAACCGGCTGACCTTACGGCGCTTGCGCCGGTCCTCAGTGAAGCCGAACGGCTGCTGGGGCCGGTCGCCAGCCTGAGCATTCAGAATCCGGGGCGCAGCGATGCACGCATCGAGGTGCGTCCGCTGCTGGGTAATCGCATCGAACTGACCAAAGGCATGAGCCTGCAGTTCGACGGCGTCAGCGGCCAGGTGCTGCGCCTGCCCAGCGACAGCCGGGCGACGCTGCTGACCCAGAAGGTCATGTCGGGCCTGCACTTTGCCCAGTTCGGCGGCTACTGGATGCGCTGGCTGTACTTTCTCTGCGGGCTGGCCAGTTGCGCGATGCTGGCCACCGGTGTGGTGCTGTTCACGGTCAAGCGCCGCCGACGCCACGATGCCGAAGGTCGTGTGGCGGCCCTGCTCTATCACAGCGCCGAACGCCTCAACGTAGCGGTGATTGCCGGATTGAGCCTGGCCTGCGTCGCTTACCTGTGGGCCAACCGCCTGCTGCCGGTCGGCTTGTCGGGGCGCGGCGACTGGGAGGTGCACGTGTTCCTGCTGGTCTGGCTGGCCAGCCTGGGCCACGCCATCGTGCGCCCCTGGATGAGTGCGTGGCGCGAGCAACTGGGGCTGACCGCCGCGCTGTGCATTGGCCTGCCGCTGCTGAACCTGATCAGCGGCACCCGCGCCGACACGTTCTGGCTGGAAGCGGTGGTGGTGATCATCGGCGTGCTGCTGGCATGGACGCGCTGGAAACTGGGGCAACCGATCAAGGCCAGGGCGCCACGCCGGGCGCCCGACACCGCCCTGGAGACCAACTGAAATGAACCTGTGGATCATCGCCGGCGGGCTGCTGGCCTACAGCGGTTTCTTGAGTTTGTGCCTGGGCCTGGAACGGCACTACAAACAGCTTTACCAACGCGCCCCCGGCCCAGGCTTGCAACGCCTGCTGCGCGGGAGCGGCTGGACGTTGCTGGCCGCCAGCTTTGCCTGCTGCGTGCAGGCCTGGGGCTGGGCGATGGCAGGGCCTGGCTGGTTCGGCCTGCTGGCGTTGGCGGGCTTGGGGCTGGTGTTATTGCTGCCTTATGCACCGCGTTGGTCGGTGTGGTTGCCGGGGATCGGCTGGCCGGTGCTGGGGGTGGCGATGGTGCTGTGACACGCCAGATGCCGGCTCACCCAGAAACTCAATACCAGCACGGCCACCGAGGCGGTCAATGCCACCTTGAAACCGGCCGTGGCACCGGCGGCATCGACCATTTGCCCGGATAACACCGCGCCCAGCGCGACGCCGGCGTTCAAGCCTGCCAGCAGCCAGGTCATGCCTTCGGTGAGTTGTTGTTCAGGCACTTCGCGCTCGATCAGTGACATTGCCACGATCATGGTTGGCGCGAAGAACAACCCCGCCACGAATACCGCCGCTGCCAGCATCCACAGGTCGGTCACCCACAGCAACGGCAGGGTGGTGGCAGCGGTGGCCAGCCCGCCCAGTACCAGCAACCGGTGCAACGGCATCTGCAGCTTCAAGGTGCCGAACAGCAGCCCGGCCAGACACGCTCCCAGCGCATAGGCCGACAACACCAGTGAGGCGCCCGCCGGTTGCCGCAGTTGCTCGGCAAAGGCCACGCTGACGATGTCCACGGTGCCGACAATCATGCCCATGGCGACCATCAACAGCGCCAGCAGACGCACGCTGGCCAGGTGCAAGACAGACCGTACGCCAACCATCGCTTCGATAATCGCCGGTTGCGTGGCGCGCTGGCGGACCAGCCAGCCGGTACCGATGGCCAATAGCACAGCAGCGGCCAATGGGCCTGCCTGAGCAAACGTCATCACGCTCAGGCCGACCGCCAGCGGCGGCCCGGCGATAAAGCTCAGTTCGTCGAGTACCGTTTCCAGCGCATAGGCGGTCTGCAAACGCGGCTGCCCGCGAAAAATCGCCGTCCAGCGGGCACGAACCATGGCCGGCAGGCTGGGCATGAACCCGGTCAGGCAGGCGCCCACAAACAGCGTCCAGTCTGGCGCCGGCCACCAGGTGGCCAGTAACAGGATCGACACGCCGACGACGCTGATCAGGGTTGCGACCGGTAATACCCGGCCTTGCCCCAGCCGGTCCACATGACGCGAAATCTGTGGCGACAACAGCGCATAGGTCAGCACGAACGTGCCCGATACCGCGCCTGCCAGCGCATAACTGCCGCGCAATTGAGCGAGCATGGTGATGATGCCGATGCCCATCATCGGCAAGGCCAGCCGGGCAATCAGCCCCGCGAGCACAAACGCTGAGGCGCCCGGGACGTCGAATAGTGCGCGGTAAGGGTGGGTCATGGTGCTCTCCAGAACATGCCCCACTTGCCAGAATGGCGCAGGGCGCGAACAATACATACATCTCGTATGTATAAAACCTACATTCATACGAGCCGTATGTAAATATTCATACGCAGTGTATGTAAGGAGCATTCAATGGTTCGCCGCACCCGCGCCGACATGGAACAGACCCGCATCACCTTGCTGGACACCGCCCGCAACATGTTCAGCGAGCGTGGCTATGCCGACACCTCGATGGACGACCTGACGGCACAGGCCGGCCTGACCCGAGGGGCGCTGTATCATCATTTCGTCGACAAGAAAGGCTTGTTGGCGGCGGTCGTCGAGCAGATCGATGCCGAAATGGACGCGCGCCTGCAGGCCATTTCCGATACCCACGAAGAGGCTTGGCACGGTTTGCGCCAGCGCTGCCGCAGCAATCTGCAGATGGCCCTGGAGCCTGAGATTCAGCGCATCGTGCTGCGTGATGCTCGCGCCGTACTCGGTGCTGCATCGCCGCAAGCACAGCGCCATTGCGTGCGCTCGTTGCAGGATTTGATCGGGCGGTTGATCGAGCAAGGCCTTGTCACTCAAGCAGACCCGCAAGCCCTGGCGTTGCTGATTTACGGAAGCATGACCGAAGCTGCGTTCTGGATCGCCGAGAGTGATGAAGGCCCGACCCGGCTCGAGCACGCCCTGGCAGCGCTGGATGTGCTGTTGCGCGGATTGTTGGCCGGCAAGGATGAACGCAGCGTCAATTCACACCCTGACGCCTGAATTCTTTATCATTGAGCCTGTTTTGCTGATCGAGCCGACGATGAAATTCGCTATTTGTCTGTTTAGCGCACCCCATGCGCCCTCTTCCCGGCGTGCCTTGCAATTCGCCCAGGCGGTACTGGCCAGCGGGCATGAGATTGTGCGCCTGTTCTTCTATCAGGATGGCGTGCACAGCGCCTCGACCACGGTGGTCACCCCGCAAGACGAGCAGGACCTGCCGCGGCAGTGGAGCGCGTTCATTACCGGGCACGGCCTCGATGGCGTGGTGTGCATTGCTGCGGCCTTGCGCCGTGGCATATTGAATGCCGAGGAGGCAACGCGTTATCAGCGCGATGCGGCCAATCTGCAAGCACCGTGGGAATTGTCGGGCCTGGGTCAGTTGCACGATGCGGCGCAGACAGCGGATAGGGTGATCTGCTTTGGAGGGCCATGACATGAGCAAATCGATGTTGATCGTCAGCCGTCAGGCGCCCTGGTCGGGGCCGGGCGCACGTGAGGCGCTGGACATTGTGCTGGCCGGTGGGGCGTTCGATCTGCCGGTGGGCCTGCTGTTTCTCGACGATGGCGTGTTCCAGTTGCAGGCCGGACAGCACGCGGCGGCCGTGCAGCAAAAGGATGTCACCGCCAACCTCAAGGCGCTGCCGATGTTCGGCGTCAATGAGCTGTATGCCTGCGGCCATAGCCTGCAACAGCGCGGCATCGACGCCAGCGAGCTGGATGACGATATCCGCACACTGGCCAGCGGCGCCGACATTGCTGCCCTTTTCGACCGTTACGACCAGGTGATCACGATCTGATGGCGACCTTGCACGTTGTTTCCCATTCCCCCTTAACCGATACGCGCCTGGACAGTTGCCTGCGGGTGCTGGGCGAGCACGATGGCGTGCTGCTGTGCGGCGATGGCACGTACGCCCTGCGCCGTGATGACCCGGCGCTGGCGGCGCTCGGCGAGCGCTTGTTCGTGTTGCAGGAAGACCTGCAGGCCCGGGGCCTGACGCTGCTGGCCGATGCACGCGCGGTGGATTATCCGGGCTTTGTCGATTTGTCCATCCGCTTCGACAAGGTCAATACCTGGCTATGACCCATCTGAACGTTGCAAACCGCGCCATTGCGCTGGATCAGGACGGTTTTCTTCAGGATCTTGCCGACTGGTCGCTGGAGGTCGCCAAGGCGCTGGCGGCCGAAGAAGGTATCGACTTCAGTGCCGAGCATGAAGAAGTGCTGCTGGTGCTGCGCCAGTTCTATGCCGAATTCCAGTTGTCGCCGGCCACCCGGCCGCTGATCAAGTACACGGCACTCAAGCTGGGCCCGGACAAGGGCAACAGCATGCACCTCAATCGCCTGTTCAATGGCCGGCCCGCCAAACTGGCGGCCCGGCTGGCGGGCCTGCCCAAACCGACGAATTGCATATGACCGACTACAGCCCCCTTGTCACCGAAACACCCGCCGAACACCCGTTCGCCCAGTTTGTGCGCATCCTCGGCAAAGGCAAGCGCGGCGCCCGTGGCCTGAGCCGCGAAGAGGCCCGCGAAGCGATGGGTCTGTTGCTCGACGAGAAAGTCGAGGACACCCAATTGGGTGCATTCCTGATGCTGCTGCGCCACAAGGAAGAAAGCCCGGAAGAGCTGGCGGGCTTTACCGAAGCCCTGCGTGAGCGCCTGAACGCGCCAGCCATCGAGGTCGATATCGACTGGCCCAGCTATGCCGGCAAGAAGCGCCACCTGCCGTGGTTCCTGCTGGCCGCCAAGTGCCTGGCCAATAACGGTGTGCGCGTGCTGCTGCATGGCGGCGGCGCGCACACTGCCGGCCGGCTCTACACCGAGCAGTTGCTCGGGCTGCTGAACATTCCGCTGTGCCGCGACTGGAACGCCGTGGATAACGCCCTGCAGCAGCGTCACCTGGCATTTATTCCGCTGGTCGACTGGGCGCCGCAATTGCAGCGCATGATCGATTTGCGCAACACTCTGGGGCTGCGTTCGCCGATCCATTCGCTGGCCCGTGTGCTCAACCCGCTCAAGGCGCGTTGCGGCTTGCAGAGCATTTTTCACCCTGGCTATCAAAGCGTGCACCGCGAAGCCAGCCGCCTGCTGGGCGACCATGCCATCGTGGTCAAGGGCGACGGCGGAGAAATCGAGGTCAATCCCGACAACATCAGCCACCTGTACGGCACCACTGCCGGCGCGGAATGGGATGAGGAGTGGCCAGCGCTGTCCGAGCGTCGGCATGTCAAGCCTGCCAGCCTTGAGCCTGCGCACTTGGTCGCGTTCTGGCGCGGCGAGGTCGAAGACAGTTATGGCGAGCTGGCGCTGCTGTCGACCATGGCGCTGGCCCTGCGCGGGCTGGGTGTCGAGCGTGAAGCGGCCTTCGTGCAGGCCCGGCAATTCTGGGAGAACCGCGACCGCTCTCTTTGATCTATCGCCTTGTTCGATGATTAGGGGTGGTTATTTGCGCTTTTAGTTCGAACCCTGCTCGATAGACTGGGCTCCAACGTTTACCGACAAACTTTGGAGTCCAGCATGGGCCTGCTCATCGACGGACACTGGCATGACCAGTGGTATCAAAGCAGTAAGGAAGGCGCGTTCCAGCGCGAGAACGCCCAGCGTCGCAACTGGGTCACAGCGGACGGCGCGCCTGGCCCCAGCGGTGAAGGTGGCTTCAAGGCCGAGGCCGGTCGCTATCACTTGTATGTCTCGCTGGCCTGCCCGTGGGCGCATCGCACCTTGATCGTGCGTCAGCTCAAGGGCCTGGAAACGCTTATCGATGTTTCGGTCGTCAGTTGGCTGATGCTGGAAAACGGCTGGACCTTCGATAAAGCCACCGGCTCAAGCGGCGATGCGCTGGATGACCTGGAGTTCATGCACCAGCGTTATACCGAGGACGATCCCGAATACACCGGGCGCGTGACGGTGCCGGTGTTGTGGGACAAGCAGCTCAAGCGGATTGTCAGCAATGAGTCGGCAGAGATCATCCGCATGTTCAACTCGGCGTTCAATGAGCTGACCGGCAATCACCTGGACCTGTATCCGCAGTTTTTACGCAGCGACATTGATGCGCTTAACGAGCAGATCTACCCGGCCGTCAACAATGGCGTGTACCTGGCAGGCTTTGCGACGTCACAAGGCGCTTATGAAAAAGCCTTCGATGCGGTGTTTGCCAAGCTCGATGAGCTGGAAATTCTGCTGGGCGAGAAACGCTATCTGGCGGGCGAGTACCTGACTGAGTCCGATGTGCGCTTGTTCACCACGCTGGTGCGCTTCGATGCGGTGTACCACGGACACTTCAAGTGCAACCTGCGGCGCCTGAACGAATACCTGAACCTGAGCAACTGGCTGCGCGAGTTGTACCAGTGGCCGGGCGTGGCACAGACCGTGGATTTCGAGCACATCAAACATCACTACTACGCCAGCCACCGCACGATCAACCCGACCGGCATCGTCCCCAAGGGGCCGAAGCAGGATTTCAATGTCGGGCATGACCGGGCGCGGTTGCCGGGTAACGGCATCTGGCAGGGCGCTTGATCGTTAGAGTGAACCCTGCGCGCCTTCGAACCACGCCAGTTTTTCACGCAACACCACCACTTCACCGACGATCACCAGCGTCGGTGCATGCACCTCGTGATCGGCGACCAGTTTCGGCAGGTCGGCCAGCGTGCCGGTGAAGACTCGCTGGTTGACCGTGGTGCCTTGCTGAACCAGTGCCGCCGGGGTATCGGCAGCGCGGCCATGCGCGATCAGTTGCTCGCAAATGGTCGGCAGCCCCACCAGCCCCATGTAGAACACCAGGGTCTGCGCCGGCGCGACGAGGTCTTGCCAGGGCAGATCGGTAGTGCCGTCTTTCAGGTGCCCGGTGATGAAGCGCACCGATTGCGCGTAGTCGCGGTGGGTCAGCGGAATGCCCGCGTAGGCGGCGCAGCCGCTGGCGGCGGTGATGCCGGGTACCACCTGGAACGGAATGCCGTGGGCGGCCAGTTCTTCGATCTCTTCGCCACCGCGACCAAAGATAAACGGATCGCCGCCCTTGAGGCGTACCACCCGCTTGCCTTGTTTGGCCAGGTCCACCAGTTGCTTGTTGATCTGCTCTTGCGGCAGTGCATGCTCGCTGCGGCGCTTGCCGACATAGATGCGCTCGGCATCGCGCCGGCACAGCTCAAGGATCGCCGGGGCGACCAATCGGTCGTAAAGCACCACGTCGGCTTGCTGCATCAGGCGCAGGGCGCGAAAGGTCAGCAGGTCGGGATCACCGGGGCCGGCGCCGACCAGATACACCTCACCCGGCGCATGCGGCGGTGCGCCGTCGACCTTGGCGCGCAGCAAGCGCTCGGCCTCGGCACCCTGCCCGGCCAGTTGCCGGTCAGCGATCGGGCCTTGAAACACCTCTTCCCAGAACGCCCGGCGTTGCTGGACATCCGGGTAGAGCTGCTTGACCTGATGACGAAAACGCGCCGCCAGACCTGCGAGTTGCCCGTAGGTCGACGGAATCCAGGTTTCCAGCTTGGCGCGAATCAGCCGCGCCAGCACCGGTGCATCGCCGCCGCTGGACACCGCTATCACCAAGGGTGAACGGTCGACGATGGCCGGGAAGATCACGCTGCACAACGCGGGCGCGTCGACCACGTTGACCGGCATGCCACGCTGGCGGGCGTCCCGTGAGACTTGCGCGTTGAGCGGTTCGTCGTCGGTGGCGGCGATGACCAGTACACAGCCGTCGAGATCGTCCGGCTGATAGCCGCGCAGACGAATATCGGCACCACCGCGTTCAACCAGTTCGCGCAACTGGGGCTCGATCTCAGGCGCAACCACCCGCAGCAACGCGCCGGCATCGGCCAGCAGGCGAGATTTGCGCAAGGCAATCTCACCGCCGCCGACGACGAGCACCCAACTGCCACGCAGGTTGTGAAACAGTGGCAGAAATTCCATTTAGCCGATGACCTCAAGGCCGCCCATGTACGGCCTCAGCACTTCTGGTACACGGATCGAACCGTCAGCCTGCTGGTAGTTTTCCAGCACGGCAACCAGGGTACGACCGACGGCCAGACCCGAACCGTTCAGGGTGTGGACCAGCTCAGGTTTGCCGGTTTCAGGGTTGCGCCAGCGGGCCTGCATGCGGCGCGCCTGGAAGTCGCCACAGTTGGAGCACGAGGAGATTTCACGGTATTTGTCCTGGCTCGGCACCCAGACTTCAAGGTCATAGGTCTTGACCGCACTGAAGCCCATGTCGCCGGTGCACAGCGCCAGAACGCGATACGGCAGTTCGAGCAGTTGCAGAACGCGCTCGGCGTTGGCAGTCAGCGATTCGAGCTCGTCCATCGACTGCTCGGGCGCTACCACCTTGACCATCTCGACCTTGTCGAACTGGTGCTGGCGGATCATGCCGCGGGTGTCACGGCCAGAAGCGCCGGCTTCGCTACGAAAGCATGGCGTGTGGGCGACAAACTTGAGTGGCAGTTGCTTGCTGTCGAGGATCTGACCCGAAACGATGTTGGTCAGCGACACCTCGGCTGTCGGGATCAGGTACAGGTCGGCTTCGCCGTCGCGGCTGATCTTGAACAGGTCTTCTTCGAACTTCGGCAACTGGCCGGTGCCTTGCAATGCAGGGGCCTGTACCAGGTACGGGGTGTAGGTTTCCTCGTAGCCGTGCTCGTTGATGTGCAGGTTGATCATGAACTGCGCCAGGGCGCGGTGCAGACGGGCAATAGGCCCGCGCAGCAAGGCGAAACGGGCACCGGACAGCTTGGCGGCGGTTTCGAAATCCAGCCAGCCGAACTTCTCGCCCAGCGCGACGTGGTCCTGAATCGGGAAATCGAAGCTGGCAGGCGTGCCCCAACGGCGCACTTCAACGTTGCCGTCTTCGTCCTCACCCACCGGCACCGACGCGTCGGGCAGGTTGGGGATGGTCAGCAGCAAGCCGTCCAGCTCGGCCTGGATGTTGTCCAGTTCGACCTTGCCGTCGTTGAGCTCGGTGCCCATGCGCTCGACATCGGCCATCAGCGGCGCGATATCTTCGCCACGCTGTTTGGCCTGGCCGATTGACTTGGAACGGGCGTTACGCTCGGCCTGCAGCTGTTCGGTGCGGGTCTGGACGACCTTGCGCTGCGCTTCGAGCGCTTCAATACGGGCTACATCCAGGGTGAAACCACGGGACGCCAGGCGATCCGCTACGTCCTGAAGGTGGGTACGCAGCAGTTTGGAATCGAGCATATCGTTCTCTCGTCTATCAAAGTCGGGTCAAAGTCAGGCCCACCCAGGTGGCGAGCAGGCCGCCAAATACGCTGATACCGGCATAGCCGAAGGCTAGCGGTACCTGCCCGCTTTCAAGCAGGCGCAGCGTATCCAGTGAAAAGGATGAAAAGGTCGTCAGACCCCCTACAAAACCGACGATCAGGCCGGCGCGAATCTCGATCGGCACTTCCGGACGAATCAGAAAAAGGCCATACAGCACGCCGATAATCAGGCACCCGACCAGATTGACGGCCAGAGTGGCTGTATAAAAGTGCCGTGGCCAGTGGGCGCTGACCCAGTTGCCGGTTGCGAAGCGCAATAATGTACCAGCGATGCCGGCAATCGACACCGCAAGAATGGTCTGAATCATGACTTTCTCCGCTGCCGGGGGCTGGAGGCGTCCAAAGCATGCAGATGACGCAGCTTTTCGCCGATTTTCAGTTCCAGGCCACGAGGCACTGGCTGGTAGTACTGGCGTGGCTCCAGCTCATCGGGAAAGTAGTCTTCGCCAGCGGCGTAGGCGTCGGGTTCGTCATGGGCATAGCGGTATTCTTCACCGTAGCCCAGTTGCTTCATCAGCTTGGTCGGCGCATTGCGCAGGTGCAGCGGCACTTCCATCGAGCCGTTTTCGACGACATCGCTCATCGCCGCCTTGAAGGCCATGTACACCGCGTTGCTTTTCGGCGCGCAGGCCAGGTAGACGATGGCCTGGGCCACGGCCAGCTCGCCTTCCGGGCTGCCCAGGCGCTCTTGTACGTCCCAGGCCGACATGCACAACGGCAAGGCGCGCGGGTCGGCGTTGCCGATGTCTTCGCTGGCCATGCGCACCACGCGACGCGCCAGGTACAACGGGTCGCACCCGCCGTCGATCATGCGTGCAAACCAGTACAGCGCGGCATCGGGACTGGAGCCACGAATCGATTTGTGCAACGCCGAGATCTGGTCGTAGAACGCCTCGCCCCCCTTGTCGAAACGCCGCCGACTGTCGCCCAGCAGGCTTTGCAGCAATTCGTTGTCGATCTCGCTGCCGTCTTCGGCGAGGTCGGAGGCATTTTCCAGCAGATTAAGCATGCGCCGGCCGTCGCCATCGGCAGCGGCCATCAAGGTGGCAAAACCTTCGTCGCTCAGGCGCAGGTGCCGCTGGCCCAGGCCACGGTCCTCGCTGAGTGCACGCTGTACCAGCTTGCGCAGGGCGGCTTCGTCCAGGCTTTTGAGCACATAGACGCGCGCCCTGGAGAGCAAGGCGTTGTTAAGTTCGAACGAGGGGTTTTCGGTGGTCGCGCCGATAAAAATCAGCGTGCCGTCTTCGACATAGGGCAAAAAGGCGTCTTGCTGCGACTTGTTGAAGCGATGCACTTCGTCGACGAACAGGATGGTGCGCCGACCGTATTGCGCCGCTTGCTGTTTGGCGACTTCGACGGCCTGACGAATCTCTTTGACGCCGGCCAATACCGCCGAGACGGTTTCGAAATGCGCATCGGAAACTTTGGCCAGCAACCGTGCCAGGGTGGTCTTGCCCACGCCCGGCGGCCCCCAGAAGATCATCGAATGCAGCGCGCCCTGCTCCAGTGCTTCGCGCAGGGGCTTGCCGTGGGCCAGCACATGCTCCTGACCGACATATTCGTCCAGATTGGTCGCCCGCAAACGGGCGGCCAGGGGCTGGGCGATGGGTTCACGACTGAACAGGTCCATGGTCCTGGGTTAAAGCCTCTTATTCCTGAATGACGTCTGCGCCTTTAGGCACCTGGAACTGGAACTTGCTGGCCGGCACCGGCTCATTGGCCTTGACTCCGGTAAACAGGATATTAGTGCGCTGGCCAACGTTATCGACCAGTTGCATGTCGTTGATCAGACCGTTGCGAAACGACAGGCGCAGGTTGTCGAACAGCGTGTCCTTGCTCTTGGGCTTGAGCGTGAAGTCCAGCACGCCACCGGCTTCCCTGGCGGTGATGTCGAAGCTTTCACTGATTTTCGAGACGTCACCGGACAGCAGCAAGGCCGGGGTCTGGGTCAGGCGCTGGTCGAGGGTCTTGATGGTGACTTGTTGCAGGTCCGGGTCCCACAGCGAGACTTTCTTGCCATCGGAGACCATCAGTTGCTCCTGCGGTGCGTCAGTGTGCCAGTTGAACAGACCAGGACGCTGCAGGGTCATTTCGCCGGTGGTTTCCTGCAATTGGGTACCGCTGCCGTCCAGGGTCATTTGCGAGAAACGCCCGGTCAGGGTCTGGGATTTTTCCAGCAATTGGGTCAGGCGTGCCACGTCCTTGCTGTCGGCATGCGCCGCCACGGTGGAGAAGGTCAGAGCAGTGGCCAGTAACATGCGGATAAGACGCATGGGATTCCTCGTTGGATTCGCTGAAATGGCGACAGCGTGGCCAGCACGCTGTCGGCGTTGTAAAGCCTGCTTGCAAGATCTCGGATCAGTCGCGCATAGGCGCTGGTGCGATGACCTCACGTGAACCGTTGGTGTTCATCGGCGTGACGACGCCGGCGTTTTCCATCGACTCGATCATCCGTGCGGCGCGGTTGTAACCGATCTTGAGCTTGCGCTGGACCGCCGAAATCGAGGCCCGGCGGCTTTCGAGCACGAACTTGACCGCTTCGTCGTACAGCGCATCGCTTTCGCTGTCGTCGCTATCACCACCACCGCCGCCGTTCTCGAAGCCGCTGCCGGCCTCTTCGACGCCGGCCAGAATATCTTCGTTGTAGTCCGGCGTGCCACGCATTTTCCAGGCTTCGACGACGCGGTGCACTTCTTCGTCGGACACGAAGGCACCGTGTACGCGAATCGGCAGGCTGGTGCCCGGTGGCATGTAGAGCATGTCACCGTGACCAAGCAATTGCTCGGCACCGCCCTGGTCGATGATGGTCCGCGAGTCGATCTTGCTCGACACCTGGAAGGCCATGCGCGTCGGAATGTTGGCCTTGATCAGACCGGTGATCACATCCACCGATGGTCGCTGGGTGGCGAGAATCAAGTGAATGCCGGCGGCCCGGGCTTTCTGGGCGATACGGGCAATCAGTTCTTCGACCTTCTTGCCGACGATCATCATCATGTCGGCGAACTCGTCGACCACCACCACGATGGTCGGCAGGGTACTGAGCAGCGGCGCTTCGTCGTGAATGCTTTCACGGCGATACAGCGGGTCGCCGATTGGCGTGCCGGCCTCCTCGGCGTCCTTGATCTTGCGGTTGAAGCCGGCCAGGTTACGCACGCCCATGGCTGCCATCAGTTTGTAACGCCGCTCCATCTCGGCGACGCTCCAGCGCAAGGCGTTGGCGGCGTCCTTCATGTCGGTCACCACCGGGCACAGCAGGTGCGGAATGCCTTCGTAGATCGACAGCTCAAGCATTTTCGGGTCGATCATGATCAGGCGGGCGTCTTCGGGACCGGACTTGAACAGGATCGACAGGATCATCGCGTTGACGCCCACCGACTTACCGGAACCGGTGGTACCGGCGACCAGCAAGTGCGGCATCTTGGCCAGGTCGGTGATGACCGGACGCCCACCGATGTCATGCCCCAGTGCCAGCGGCACCGGTGACTTGGCCGCTTCGAACTCGGGCGACGACAGCACTTCGGAGAAGCGCACCATCTGCCGGTCGTCGTTGGGAATCTCGATACCCACAGTGGTCTTGCCGGGAATCACTTCGACCACCCGCACGCTAGTTACCGCCAGTGAACGGGCAACGTCCTTGGCCAGGTTGGCGATGCGGCTGACCTTGACGCCTGCGGCCGGCTGGATTTCGTAACGGGTGATCACCGGGCCGGGATGGATCGAGTCCACCGAGACCTCGACGCCGAACTCCTTGAGCTTGATTTCCAGCAGCTTGCCCACCGCGTCCAGCGATTCCGGCGAGTAGTTGAGCGGCTTCTTTTCTACCGGGTCGAGAATCGACAGCGGCGGCAGCGTGCCGGCCACAGCGCTGTCGATGAACGACGGCGCAGGCGCTGGACGCGGTGCAGGCTCCAGCGGCTTGGGCGGTGCCGGCGGAATGATTGCCGGTGCAGGCTTGGCGCGTTCTACAGGCAGCTCTTGCGCGACAGGCGCAGGCTTGGCCAGTGACTGGGCGGCCACAGGCGCCATCACTGGAGGCGCAACGACAGGGGCCGCAGCAGCGGTTGCGGGCATCGAGATGGGCGGCACAGGACGGCTGACCGGCTGTTCGCGCTCGAAGACCTTGTCGCGCGCCTTGACTTGCGGTTCACGGCGCTCGGCCACCACCGGGGCACGTACTGCGTCGCGCAGGTCGGCCTCACGCAGTTTGGCGACCATTTGCTTGCGCTCGACGCGCGCGGCCCACCAGCGACTGACCGCGCCTTGCAGCAGTTCGAACAGGTCCAGAGTGATCTTGCCGGTCATGTCCATGACCTTGAACCACGACAGGTCGGTAAACACGGTCAGGCCAAACAGGAACAGGGCAATGAACAACAGGGTGCTGCCCTGAATGTTCAGCGCACGCTTGGCCAGGTCACCCAGAACCTCGCCCAGCACGCCACCGGCGGACCCCGGAAAGCCTGCGGCAAAATGAAAGTGCAGATGCGCCAGAGCAGCCCCCGCCAGTACCAGGAACACCAGGCCAATGGTCCGCCAGGAAAGCAGCCAGCCACTCCACTGCCAGGGTTGGTGCCGATGACGGAACACCTGCCAGGTCTTGATGGCCAGCAGCAAAGGAAATATGTAGGCGAAATAGCCCAGAACCATGAACAGGATGTCGGCACTGAAGGCGCCTGCGCGACCTGCTGCATTCTGCACTTCGCTGCTATTGCTGCTGGTATGGCTCCAGCCGGGGTCGCTCTGATCGTAGGTCAGCAACGACATCATCAGGTACAGGCACAGGAAGCCGAAGGCGATCAATGCCCCTTCCTTGAGCCGATAATGCAACTGCTGCCGCCAGAGGGGTACAGCTGCGGGTGCTGGAGTGGATTTCTTCAAAACGCTTTATTTCCTGCGCAAACGCGCGAACAACTCTGATTGAACGACCACGAACAGAGACTTGAATGATAACGCGCAAAGTGGGCATTGTACGGCTTTGCCTGCTTGCGGGTCTGTCAGGCATCGTCAGGCACCGCCAAGAAGGCCTAATTTGAGCATGCATTCTCTTTCGTGACAAAGGCTTATGACGTACAACCCATCCAGAATGGCCTGCTTGTGACCGTCTTTGCGGTACAGAGTTGCACAGGCGACGCCGCCCTCCCCTTCCCTTGCGAGAAACCCTGACACCATGTTGACCTGGTTACAACGCAACAGCCTGGATTTTCCACCCCTGAACAAGGCCCTGCGCGAGCCTGACGGCCTGCTGGCCGCTGGCGGCGACCTGTCGGCAGAGCGTCTGGTCCGGGCCTATCGGCATGGTTGCTTTCCATGGTTTCAGGATGGCCAGCCAATTCTGTGGTGGTCGCCCGACCCGCGCACCGTACTGCTTCCCGCGGAGCTGCATGTCTCACGCAGCCTTGGCAAGCTGCTGCGCCAGCAGCGTTACCGGGTGACATTCGACCAGGATTTCGCTGCGGTCATTCAGGCCTGCGCCGAGCCACGCAGCTATGCGCAGGAAACCTGGATTACCCGGCAGATGCAGGACGCTTACCGACTTTTACATGAGCAAGGTCATGCCCACAGCGTCGAGGTCTGGGACGGCGATGCGCTGGTCGGTGGCCTGTACGGCCTGGCCATGGGGCAGCTGTTTTTCGGCGAGTCGATGTTCAGCCGCGCCGATAACGCCTCCAAGGTCGGCTTTGCCACCCTGGTCGAACGCCTCACTGCCTGGGGTTTTGTACTGATCGACTGTCAGATGCCGACCCAGCACCTGCAAAGCCTGGGTGCGCGCTCGATTTCTCGCCAGGCCTTTGCCGATTACCTGCACAAACACCTGGATGTCGAAAATAACGCCGACTGGTTGCCTAGGCGAGTTTGACAGGCTGGCTTACACTCTTGATGAACGGTTAATTGAATGGGGGGCGATCATGACAGAGCTGGCCCGGCTCAAGTTTTATGCCACTCAACCCCACGCTTGCAGCTACCTGCCTGACGAACAAGCCACAACCTTGTTTCTGGACCCCAGTCAGCCAATGGATGTGCAAGTGTATGCCGACTTGTCGGACATGGGTTTTCGCCGCAGTGGCGATCATTTATACCGGCCGCACTGCCAGAATTGCAGCGCGTGCATACCGGCGCGCATACCGGTAGAGCTGTTCGTGCCGGATCGCCAGCAAAAGCGCATCATCAAGCGCAATGCCGATTTGCAGGTGCGCAGCGTCAAGCCGACGTTCACGCAGGAATACTTCGACCTCTACCAGCGCTACATCGAGCAGCGCCATGCCGATGGCGACATGTTTCCGCCCAGTCGCGACCAGTTCATTACTTTTCTGGTCCGCGACCTGCCATTTTCACGCTTTTACGAGTTTCGTGCCGAAGGCCGCCTGCTGGCGATCGCCGCCACCGACATGCTACCCACCGGACTTTCGGCGGTGTACACCTTCTACGAGCCCAACGAAGAGCGCCGCAGCTTGGGCCGCTATGCCATTCTTTGGCAAATCGCCGAAACCGCTCGCCTGAATCTGCATGCGGTGTACCTGGGTTACTGGATAAAAAACTGCAAAAAGATGAATTACAAGACGCAATATCGCCCCATCGAGCTGCTCACCAATCAAAGATGGGTCACTCTGTATTGAAGTCCTTGGCGTAACAGGCATTTTTCGGGCACAATGCACGCCGCTTTTGCCTGGCGCCACTTGCACCGGGCCACTCATTTGATACCCGAGGGCTTTACTGCATGTCGAAAGAAGACAGCTTCGAAATGGAAGGCACTGTCGTCGACACCCTGCCCAACACCATGTTTCGTGTGGAGTTGGAAAATGGGCACGTCGTAACTGCGCACATCTCCGGCAAGATGCGCAAAAACTACATCCGCATTCTGACCGGCGACAAGGTGCGCGTTGAATTGACGCCTTACGACCTGAGCAAAGGGCGCATTACCTACCGCGCTCGTTAAGTACGCACGCTTTAGACAACAAAGCCCGGCATTGCCGGGCTTTGTCGTTTCTGTAGATTGCCTTTACGCAGGCCTGCGACCCACCTCTTGCGAGGCGGGCCATGCAGCATCAGGCCATTTCTGCGGTGGTTTCGTAGTCAAAAGTGATCTCGCCATCCTTGATGTCGATATGCACCACACCACCGTGATCGGACAGTTCGCCGAACAGGATTTCTTCTGCCAGCGGGCGCTTGATGCGGTCCTGGATCAGGCGCGCCATCGGCCTTGCCCCCATGGCCGCGTCGTAACCGCCCTGCGCCAGCCAGCTGCGCGCCGCATCGGAGACTTCGAGCAGAACCCGCTTGTCTTCCAGTTGCGCCTGCAGCTCGGTGAGGAACTTGTCCACCACACTCTTGATGACTTCATGACTGAGGCGGCCGAACTGGATGATGGTGTCCAGACGGTTGCGGAACTCGGGCGTGAAGCTTTTCTTGATCACTTCCATGGCATCGGAAGAGTGATCCTGGTGAGTGAAGCCAATCGAGGCCCGTGAAGCGGTCTCGGCACCGGCGTTGGTGGTCATGATCAGGATGACATTGCGGAAGTCCGCCTTGCGACCGTTGTTGTCGGTCAGCGTCCCGTGGTCCATGACCTGCAGCAGCAGGTTGAAGACCTCGGGATGCGCCTTCTCGATCTCGTCGAGCAGCAGCACGCAATGCGGCTGTTTGGTGATGGCCTCGGTGAGCAGACCGCCCTGATCGAAACCGACATAGCCCGGAGGCGCACCGATCAGTCGCGATACGGTGTGACGCTCCATGTACTCGGACATGTCGAAACGCACCAGCTCGACACCCAGCGCCTTGGCCAGTTGACGCGCCGCTTCGGTCTTGCCGACACCGGTAGGACCTGCGAACAGGAACGAACCGACCGGTTTGTCGGGCGACTTGAGGCCCGCACGCGACAGCTTGATGGCGGTGGACAGCGAGTCGATGGCTGCATCCTGACCGAATACAGTCAGTTTCAGGTCACGTTCCAGATTACGCAGCAGTTCCTTGTCGGAGCTGTTGACGTGTTTAGGCGGGATCCGCGCGATCTTGGCCACGATATCTTCGACGTGCAGGACCTCGATGCGTTTGACACGTTTCTCGACCGGCTGCAGACGCTGATAGGCGCCCGCCTCGTCGATCACATCGATGGCCTTGTCGGGCATGTGGCGATCGTTGATGTAACGCGAGGCCAGCTCGGCGGCTGCACGCAGCGCCTCATCGCTGTACTCGATGTTGTGGTGCTGCTCGAAACGGCCCTTGAGCCCGCGCAGAATACCGATGGTGTCTTCGACCGACGGCTCGGAGACATCGACCTTCTGGAAGCGACGCGCCAGGGCACGGTCTTTTTCGAAGATGCCGCGAAATTCCTGGAACGTGGTCGAGCCGATGCAACGGATATCACCCGACGACAACAGCGGCTTGAGCAGGTTGGAGGCATCCATGACGCCACCGGACGCCGCACCGGCACCAATGATGGTGTGAATTTCATCGATGAACAGGATGGCATGGGGACGCTTGCGCAGTTCGTTGAGCAGCGCCTTGAAGCGCTTCTCGAAATCGCCACGGTACTTGGTGCCCGCCAGCAATGCCCCCAGATCGAGGGAATAGACGACGCTGCTCGCCAGCAGGTCCGGCACCTGGTTGTCGACGATACGCTTGGCCAGGCCTTCGGCGATGGCGGTCTTGCCGACACCGGCCTCACCGACCAGCAGCGGGTTGTTCTTGCGACGACGGGCGAGGATCTGCGCGACGCGCTCGACCTCGGGCTCGCGACCCACCAGGGGGTCGATACGCCCCTGACGCGCCTGCTCGTTCAGGTTGCTGGCATAGGCATCCAGAGGATTGCCTGAGGAAGAAGCCTCACCGCCCTCGTCGTCCTGCATATCTTGCTCACCTTCGGAAGAGTGTTCGCCGTGCCCTGGAACCTTGGAGATTCCGTGGGCAATGTAGTTGACGACATCGATCCTGGCCACGCTCTGCTGCTTGAGCAGAAACACGGCCTGGCTTTCCTGTTCGCTGAAGATTGCTACCAGCACATTGGCGCCGGTGACTTCACGCTTGCCGGAGCTTTGCACATGGAATACGGCGCGTTGCAGCACGCGCTGGAACCCGAGCGTTGGCTGGGTCTCGCGATCCTCGTCATGAACCGGGATCAACGGGGTGGTGGAGTCGATGAACTCCTGCAGATCACGCTTGAGCTTATCGAGGTTTGCGCCGCAGGCACGCAAGACAGTGGCTGCAGCCTCGTTGTCCAATAAAGCCAGCAGAAGGTGTTCGACGGTCATGAACTCATGACGCTTCGAACGCGCTTCCTTGAAGGCCAGATTGAGGGTGACTTCGAGCTCACGGTTTAACATAGCTTCACCTCATACCCAAGTGGTCGGCGTTTAACCGTCCTTCTCGATCTCACAGAGTAGCGGATGCTGGCTCTCCCGGGCGTATTGGTTGACCTGCGTCGCCTTGGTCTCGGCAATGTCGCGGGTAAACAATCCGCAGACTGCCCGTCCCTCTGTATGGACGGCCAGCATGATCTTGGTGGCCAGCTCACGATTCAGGTTGAAAAACACCTCCAGTACTTCGACAACGAAATCCATCGGAGTGTAATCATCGTTAAACAAAACCACCTTATACATCGGTGGCGCCTGCAGAGTCGGTTTTGCGTCCTGTACCGCTACGCCCGACGCATCGTCCTCGTGTGCATCCTCGTTTGACCGAGGACCATCCTGACTGAAGGTTAGTCGAATCTTGCTGATTGCATGCATGGGAAAAGAACGTTCATTTCGAGAAGGTCGGATTGAGCTGATAGCAACTGGCCGTCGTCCAACCGGTTTTTCATGACATGGACTGCCGCATGACCTTGACTATCAGCTAAACGGTGTTACAAACAATAGAGCCCACATTGGGTAAAAAGGGTCCGCGCAGTCAACCAAAATTTTTTCTCGGTCAGGCGGATTGAGGTGGATGATACTCCAGACGGAGTCCTTTGCAGAGGGATATGGCTATGCTCAGTGGTAAAGTCAAGTGGTTCAATAATGCAAAAGGCTATGGATTTATCCTTGCCGACGGTAGGGATGAAGATCTGTTCGCCCATTATTCAGCCATCAACATGGAAGGTTACAAAACACTCAAGGCTGGTCAGCCGGTGAATTTTGAGATTATTCAGGGGCCCAAGGGCTTGCATGCAGTCAACATTTCGCCCGCTGCCGTCAGTGCCGTCAAACCGGTTGAAACGTCGAGCGCAGTCCAGAAAACCTCTAATGTGCCAGCCTGAATGAGGCGAACCACCACAAACGCCAGTCACGATAGATAGCCTGGTGGCCGGTTCAGCTGACTGAACCGGCCACCAGGCTTTATT